>JAZNSX010000055.1:0-76710 GCA_045591425.1 Acutalibacteraceae bacterium
TTGTTTTGGGATTAAAACGGCTACAAGAAATAAAATCGGATTAAACAAATTGTATCAGCTCGGATATAAAGATGCGGAAAAGATAGAAATATTTTTGAACTTATCCAAAAATTAAAAGCCAGACAAATTCCAATTTGTCGAACTAAATAATAAAACATTAAAGTGCAATGGGATATAAAATCCTGTTGCACTTTTTCTATTTGTAAAGGAGGTTTTCAATGAAACAAACAACACTTGAAGATTTATACTACGGCAACATAAACCCTAATGAAATAAGCTTTGTGAGGGGTTCAGAATACGGTAAATGCTTTGATAAAGTAACCGAGCTTTCAAAGTCCGTATGCAGTCAGTTGACCGAAGAATACATAAATAAGATGAACGAACTTGAATCAGCCTACACACGAATACTGTCCGAAACAGAACGTGAGTATTTTATATCCGGCTTCAAACTCGGTGCTAAAATAATAACCGAAGTCTGCAACGGTAAACATCTCTATGATTGGTAAGGTCTTTTTTGCTGTTGTCAAAATCTAATACAGATTCTTAAAGTTTTGTATATATATTTTAAAAATATTGACAATAATAGAATCAGTGTGTTATTTTATAAAAAATAAAGGAGGAATAAAAATGAGCAATTTATTTAACCTTGAAGGAAAATTTGCTGTTGTTACAGGTGCTTCATCAGGTCTTGGCCGTCAGTTTGCTCTTGCACTTGCAAGAGAAGGGGCTAATGTTGCTATTCTTGCAAGAAGAGTTGACAGACTTGAGCAGGTAAAGTCTGAAGTTGAAGCTTTAGGCGTTAAATGCATCGCTGTAAAATGTGATGTTGCTGATAATAACAGCATCAAAAATGCAGTAGCTGAAGTTGTTGCAGATTTTGGCAGAATAGACATTCTTGTAAACAACGCAGGTGTCGGCAGCGGTGCACCCGCTGAGTCGCAGGAAGACAGTCTTTGGGATTCAACAATCAGAATTAACCTCAGCGGTGTCTATTACGTAGCACGTGAAGTCGGTAAGGTAATGATTGAGCAGAATTACGGTAAGATTATCAACATTGGTTCCATTCATTCAACAGTAGCAATGGCAGGCAGCCCCATTACAGCTTATTGTGCAAGTAAGGGTGGCGTTGAAATGCTTACAAAGGCTCTCGCAAACGAATGGGCAAAATATAATATTACCGTTAACGCAATCGGTCCCGCTTATTTTGAAAGCGAAATGACGGATATGGTTATCAATACCCCCGAATTTGGTATGGCTGTTAAGGCATACTGTCCTATGGGCAGACCCGGTAAAGCAGGTGAACTTGATGGAGCACTCGTATATTTTGCTTCAGATGCTTCAAGCTACACAACCGGTCAGCTTCTTACCGTTGACGGTGGTTGGACCACAATCTAAGGTATTGTTTTCTTTTCCCCATAGAAGTAATAACTTCTGTGGGGTTTTTCTTATGCTTTCACGCACAGTAAAGTATACACAAAACCCCACTTTCGACGACGAAAAGACGACGGCAGACCGAGTATAAATATCCCAATGGTCGTCAAGAATATCCGTCATCGTCGTCGATTGATGTTTTTATAGTGGATTTTTTGATATGGGTATGATATAATTCAACTGGATAAATAAAACTTCTAAAAGGAGATGCTTTTATGAGAAAATGTTTAAGATGTGAATCAACAATGATTGAAGATTTGGAAGTGAAGGTTTCTTACGGAGGTTACGGTGTAGTCGTTAAAGAAAATGGAATATTCAAAAAAAATTTGGGCGAAATCGTATGTGCTGTGTGCCCTCAATGTGGTTATATCGAAACCTATATTGATAACACTTATGATATTAAAAAATTAGTTGAGAAAGACAAATAAATTCAACCTTGTAAACTGAACCATAAGTAATTAGGTGCAATGGGATATAAAATCCTGTTGCACTTTTTCTATTTGTAAAGGAGCAAATCAAATGAAACAATCAACACTTGAATCAGCCGATACCCCAATATCATAAATATGAACTTCTTAATTTTAAATTCTCTTTAGAATAAACCACCTCAACCAATGTCTGAATCAGCATTGATTGAAGTAGTTCTTGTTTTTTCTAATATATTACTATTAAACCAAAAGCATTGCTTTGAATTACCGACTTACTCAGTTGAAAATCTTTTTAATCTTTATCTTCAATCTTACTAACGGCTCAAATCCGCCGTAGTAATCGGATAAATCGGTTCTTTCTGTCCATTCGTAATCAGGCCCAAGCTCGTAATTCAGCCATTCCTTAACGACCTTAACAAAGTAGAAATCTTCGTTTTTTACATAGCCGTAGGTTCCCGTTTCCTGGTCATAGCCGTAAACAGTAATCAGCTTTGCGTTGCCGAGCAGACTTTCTTCAAAATAAGCACGGCAGGTTTCAACATCATCATAATGTGCATAACCCTCGGCGTTTGCGTATTCGTTTCTGCCGTTTTGTGCCAACTGCATATAGAGTGTGTCAAGGTCATACGGGCAGGTTTTGGGGCTCATTGTCCAGCCGGGCGTGCAGTAATCATTGATACATACCCAGGTCGGGGGACGCATTGTGCTGTATTCTTCCGTGTAAGATGAAAGCGAAACTATATGCGAAATTATTTTATGCCGTTCAATTCCTGCATCATAAAACAACTTGCAGGTAAACTCAATATAATCAGCGAGAACGCCGTAAAGAAGCTTTTTTGTATAATCCTCAACAGACATCAGATTTTTATATGCTTCTTTTTTTAGGATTTCTTCATTGTAGCCCATATTGTGCAGAGCGTGCATACCGTACTGTGTCCGCTCAAAATCTTCCATGGAGGCGTAATCGCAGCCGGTATAATCAGGAATCTGTGTTTCCCAGCCCGTATTGATGCCCGCAAAAAGATATGCCTTGCCCTGTGATTTAAGCTTTGTATAGTTTTTGAGAAGCGGCTCAATAAAGCCTTTCTTAATCTGATTTGAGTACCAATTCAGATATTTTTCGGAATTGAAGCACGGAAAACCGCCCGCTGTTGCAAACGGAACACCGCTCCAGTCGCAATGCCATCTCGGCAGCATACCGTATGTCTGACCGCCCCATTTTTCACCCTCTTTGGGGAAGGCAATCCATTCGCACATCTCGGGGTCATTATAAAATTTATTGCCTTTTTCATCGATTGTTGCACCGTCGCCGAAATAGGTTGAATAATTCGTGCAGTCATCCATTTGAAAATAAACCGGAACATTATATTTTTCTGCAAGTGAAAAAACGTGGTTTACTTCTTCATTCATCTGCTCAACAGATTGAGTAAGGCACATCGGACCTATGACACCGAAAGCATACATTCGTTTTGAATCAGGGTCAATTTCACCGTGAAGCTCAACCATTTGCTTAACATAAGGTTCAAGATTCATATAATGAACATTTGTTACCATAAACACAACATATTGAGGGTCATCTTCAAAATGTTCGGGAACCTCCGGCGTTTCACCAAGCGACGGGAAAATTGAAATTATCAAGGCTGTTATAATACTGATTATCTTGTTAAACAGGGACATGATAACACCTCATTCAAGACATAATTTATAATCAATATATCACAATTTTAAATCTTTATCAACAATTATGGTGCTGTTTTCTGAAAGAATAATTTATGCACTTTACATAAATGTATATTGATATAAGGATAAAAAACTAAATTTCTGTTTCACTTTTCTGCATTTACTCAAATAAGTTGAATTTACGATGTGTTTATGATAAAATGAATTAGAATTTTTCAAACAAAAACATCGGGGAGATTTTTATGCAGATTATTCAGACGATCATTTCTTATCTTGCAATAGCGGCAGCTTTTATCAGTTCAATTTTTTCGTTTGGCGATTCTGCAATGATACCGTATGCAAACGATTATAGAATTCCCGAGACCATTCCCGAATACAGTGTGATTTCTGCCGAAGAGAAAACCGATTGGAAGGCGAAATGGATTTGGGATAAGGAAAACTTGACGGAAAATAATGTCTGGATGTGTTTTTGTAAAAAGGTAAACCTTGAAAAGATTCCCGAAGAACTTATTGCCTATATCTCAGCGGACTCGAAATATTGGCTTTACATAAACGGAGAAACCGTTGTTTTTGAGGGAAGCGTGAAACGAGGTCCCGATAAGAACAGCGGATATTATGACAGCATAGATATTTCACCCTATCTTAAAGTTGGAGAAAACTCAATTTGTGCTTTGGTGTGGTTCTGGGATAATGAAACAAGCTATTCCTACAGCAGCAGCGGTCAGGGCGGATTCCTTTTTGAAGCCATAAATGAGGACGTCGCCATAATTTCCGATAAAAGTTGGAAAGTAAAAAGAAACAACGCATATGTTGACAGCCCTTTTTATCCGCCTAATTACAGACTTCCGGAATTCAGTATTTATTTCGATGCAAGGAAGGATATTGGCGATTGGATAAATGAAGATTATGATGTTTCTTCGTGGGAAAATGCAACCGAATATGACATCGGCGGCGAGGGTGTCTATGGTAAGCTTTATCCGCGAGGAATACCTTTTTTGAAGGATTACGGTCTTAAAGATTATGAGAATTCAAAGGACTATGAAAACTACACAGTAAACAAGCTTTTCGGCGAAAAAATCACCGTAGATATTCCTTATAATGCACAGCTTACTCCATATCTTAAAATCATAGCACCTGCCGGAAAAAAGATTCGCATAACAACAGAAAACACGTTAATCGGCGCTGTTTCGACAACTTATATAACCACAGAAGGGGAGCAGGAGTTTGAAGCTTTAGGCTGGTTCAACGGAGAGCATATTACTTATAAAATACCTAAAGGCGTGACGGTTGTTTCTTTGAAGTACCGTGAAACGGGATATGACAGTTCGTTCTGCGGTGACTTCAAGTGCGATGATGAGTTCCTGAATTCTCTTTGGCAAAAATCTCTGCGCACTCTCTATGTTACCATGCGTGACAATTTTATGGACTGCCCCGACAGAGAAAGGGCCCAATGGTGGGGCGATGTCACAAGCGAAATGATTATGACAATGTACTCAATGGACAGCAATTCCTATCTTCTGTATCAGAAGGGCGTGGAGGCGATGCTTTCTCACATTGACGATACAAAAGTCCTGCAGACTGTTGTACCTATAAGCGGTGACTATTTTGAACTTCCCGTTCAGCAGCTTGCGGGAATCGTTGGCTTCTGGACTTACTATGAATATACCGGTGACAAGGCGTTTGTTGAGAAGGTTTATGATGCTTCCCTTGACTACCTGAAACTTTGGGAAATTGGCGAAAACAATCTTGTTGTTCATCGCGGCGGCTCATGGGATTGGGCTGATTGGGGAAAAAAAGCAGATATGACAGCTATCGAAAATGCCTGGGTTTACCATGCTCTTTCCTCCACAGAGAAAATGGCGGAGATTTTGGGAAAAGACAAGGACATCTCATTTATTACCGAAAGAAAAGATACTATATCAAAGGGATATAGGGCTCTTTGGACAGAAGAAGGCTTCAAAAGTAAAGACGTGAGAAAGCCCGATGACAGAGCCAATGCCCTTGCAGTTTTATCGGGACTTGCGGAAAAAGAGCAGTATGATACTGTTACAAATGTACTCACAACCACTAAAAATTCAAGCCCGTATATGGAATATTATGTTCTTGAAGCCCTTTGTAAAATGGGAAGATATGAAGCGGCAAGAGACAGAATCAAGGACAGATACGAAGGTATGATGAGTGAAGATTACTCTACTCTTTGGGAATTCTGGGATTCCTGGCGAGGCACTAAGAATCACGCATGGAGCGGCGGACCTCTTGTTATAA
Source organism: Acutalibacteraceae bacterium (assembly GCA_045591425.1). Lineage (GTDB taxonomy): Bacteria > Bacillota > Clostridia > Oscillospirales > Acutalibacteraceae > CAG-177. The sequence continues at coordinate 5,805 of JAZNSX010000055.1, forward strand.
TGAGCAAGCATTTTGCGGGTATCACACCCCTTGAAGCGGGCTATGAAAAGGTTAAAATTGAGCCTCAATATAATCTTTCCGACAGCATTAACTGTACCGTTCCGAGCGTTAAAGGGTTAATCACCTTGGAATGCAATAAGTCAGAGGGCGATTATATTATCGACCTTACTCTCCCGCAAGGTATAAAGGCTGTTTTATATGTGCCGACTGATGCTGTTGTAAAAATTAATTCAGAGGTTTATTATCAAAACGGTGAGCATGTAAACGGTGGCGAAGTCGTTGAAGTTGAAATTGTGGAAAACTAGCGCGGTAACGGATAAAATAATTTTCAATTTGTCAAACTTAATAATTAAATTATTTACCTTTGCAAAAACTCAAAATTTCGTAGACATTCTGTTTAAATTGTGATATACTTACTAAAGTTGGGTTTTTTTGACTTTGGCAAGAAACTGCGTACGCAATTTCAGTATACACAATCAATAAAGTTATGAATTATTATTTTAACGGAGGATTATTTAATGTCTTCAAAAAGAATTATTTCATTAATTATGTCAATCGTTATTGCTGTAACTGCTTTTGTGCCTACTTTTGCATACAGCAGGACAAAATCTGATGTTGCCTTCGACAGACCTGAAATTATGACTCTCAGTGAGTACAAGGCAAAGCTCAGAGAAGAGGGCTTTCCTGTTATAACAACAGAGCAGTTTTTGAAAATTTCATCATTTTTTTCTTCAATTCTCAGGTTAATAACCGGCAGGATTTTCTTGCCGCAGGAAAATTTTGATGTGTCTTTTGATGAATTGGTTGGCAACGCGTGCGAAACGGTTTATAATGATTGCGGGCTGGATATTGTTTCTCTTCTTTCAAGCATACCTGATTTTAATGACCCTGCCAGAATTGCAGTTGAAGTTTTTAACATTGACACGGATACTATCAGGGATGAAATGTATAATAAGCGCGATGAAGCCAGAAAAAACAATGATGATGTAATGTATTTTGTTTACTATTTCCTCGGTGCTTATCTTGCGATTATGGAGAAATGTACAATATACAGTGTTCCTACCGAAGATCCTGATGTTTATGAAGTTGAAGCGTTGATTTATTTTAAAGACGGAACAACAGATTCGCTTGATACGGATATTTATATTAATGTTGTAACAGGCGAGTGCACAAACAATGACGGCAGCGGTCTTGCCGGAACGGGCTTTAACTTTAATCTTCATGAATCCTTGGTTTATGCAACGATTGACAGTTGGATGAGAAAGTTTGGGTTCTGTGTTTTTTATGATATTGCCGCCAACTCAATGCCCCTTCTTTGGCATTATATAACTCGCAGATTCACTTTTGAATATGACGGACTTGAATGGATGATTCAGATTTGGAAAGGCAACTATCTTATAACTAACGGCGGCGAAGTCGGTGTATATAACAGAGAACCCGGATCTTTCGGAACCTTTTATAATTGTGCAACTGATGATCAGTTAATGGAAATGTCGCTTCAGGTATATCACGGAGATGATTTGCTTGTTAATCAGGATCCACAGATGCATTGGTGGATTAACGGATTCCAGATGAGCAAAAGACGCTATATCCCTGACAGTCTGACGATGAAATTTTCCATTCTGATGCCAAATGAAGAAATGCTTAATGCGTTTTGTGAATCAATCGATAATCACTACCTTCATGATGTAAGCTATAATGTTGAAGGCTTAAAAGTTAATGTTGTTTGGTAAGATTAAAATTACAGCAATTAAGTGCAACGGGATATAAAACCTGTTGCACTTTTTGTTTATAAAAAAACAAGAAACACAATTTTGAAGTTGTGTTTCTTGTAATAAGTTATATATTGTTAAGTTGTTAAGCGTTTTTTATGCTTTCAATGATAAACTCTATAAGAAGCTTTGTCCAAACAATCATGGCGTTGACTGCAACCTTAAGTTTGTCTATGAATGATTCAGGTTTATAAATTTCAGGAGCGGAATCCCAGTTTTCAGTATTGCAGTTTTCTTCGGTCATGGGTGAGAGGGAGTCTGATGCATCATCATAAACCATAAATCTGCTGTAAGGAAAATCGTTTACGGTCAGCTGCCTGTTTGCTGAGGCTACCTCGAACATTATTTTCAGTTCGTAACAAGTCCAGTCAGAATGAGATGAGCCTTTAATAAACCAGGTGTATTCGGGGAAAAGACATGTAGATGCATCGATAAGTTTGTCAGGAGAAATATATTCGCCTTTTCCTTCTGCCACTCTTTGTGCTATGTATTCATCTGAAAGTGTTTCATATACATTTGATGTTGTTGCTCCGAATGAAGAACGAGTAACAGAAGCAAACTGGTCTGAAATTGCATCTGAAGTTGATGTAATGGGTATCATCTGGAATCCGTATTTTGAAATTACGCCGAGATTAGCACCGTCGTCTTTTATCTTCTGAAGAAGCTTGGGAACTTGCTGACGTACTTCTTTGTCGTAACGGTCAAGCTTTTCGATGAGACCGGCATATTTCATTCTTTTTTCGCTGCCTTCTGCACCGAAAACATAAAATTTTGCCGATTCATAGTCTTCGGGAGTTACGCAAGCCCAGTAGTTCGGCCACGTGTAGAAGGTTGAGAGAGCTAATGCCGATGTTACACCTTCAACAAGCTTATCGTAAAAAATGTTTTCCGTTGTGCTGATAACGCCTTCCATAAGACCTGTCTGAATAAGCATATCAATGGTTGCTGATAAGAATTCATCCATACTGAACATGCCGAGACCTTCAACATCACGGAGAATTCTCATAACGGCAGGGGGGTCAACATCAAATTTTGCGCAGATTACATCGCTCAGAATTTCTGCTCCGCTGACAACACTGCCGTCCATTGCTATGCCTTGAATATCTTTGGCACCGTATTTGGCAACATAAGCCATAACAATGTTTGTTCCGAGACAAGTTGCAGCAACACCGACTTTTTCGCAGCCGGTTGTTCTTTTGATGTCCTGAACAAATGTGTTGAACTCATCAGCGGTTTCCATAGGATCAAGTCGCCAGTCATAATGGAACCAATAGTCGTTCCAAGCAAAATAACCTTTTGAACCCATCTGGCTGTTATTTCTCTTATTTTCCATCTGTTCCTTACGTTTTTGCGATATGCCTGAACCATTGGTTACATTGCCGTTTTCATCAAGCAGTGAGTTGGAAAAAATCTTGCTGATTTCGGTTTCAAGGCTTGAATAAAGGTCGTCCCAGTTATCAGTTGCAAGACCTTTGGCAAGTGCGGGAAGGAGATTCTCTGCCATTGACTTGTAAAGTTCGCTGTTTTCCGAACCGTTTTCACCGTCATTCTTTAAAACTTTGGCGATGTCTTTATAATGAAAGATTTTGTTTCCTTCCAAATCATAAAGCGGTTCGCCGTCGCCTGAAATACGGATAACGGGAATCTGACTGTGGCTTTCATTGGCATCAACCCAAGAAAAAGCAGGCGAAGTAATGCTCAGAATAAGAACAAATGAAAGAAAAACAGCAATAAGCTTTTTCATATTGTCACCTCAAATCACATAGTTAAAACATAAATTTATGTTAAAATTCAGTTGTTAATTCTATAATATATTTAATGTTTTGTCAATTGAGCAATTATCATAAATTGTATGTTCCCCGACAATAAATTCTAAATCTGTAATTTGTGGGGTATGCATTTTCACCCTAAAATCAGATATCCGCAAACAGGTAAGGTTATTTTTCCGCAAACGTTTTCGTTTGTTATTAAGTTTGTGTAGTCCTTATCAAGAACTATGTCTCTTTCGCTGTCGGCGAAGTTCATAACAAATATATTATTACCGCGTTTTCTAATAAACACACTGTCACCGTGCAATATATCCGCATCGGGCACAATGGCGTTTTTGTCAATAAGCATCTTGCAGAAATCATCGGCAAAATCGCCGTCATTTCTGAAAGCGGCATAATATGCCTTGCCTTTTCCGAAATAATTTTCGGTAATGCAGGGCATTCCGCTGTAGAAATCGCTCTTGTATTCGCCAAGAATTTTTGCTCCGTTTGCATGAATAATATCGCAGACATGATTAACTTCATAGCTCTTGCCGCCGAATTCCGCCTTGCCGGGCATATCCTCGGGAAGAGAATCGGTTTCCTCGCACCAAATGCCGAAAACCTTCTTCAGATTTCCTGCGGGAAAGCCACCAAGTTTGCAAAGGTCATCTGAATCAACTATGCCCGTAAGATATGTTGCAACAAAGCAACCGCCGTTTTTGACATATTCCTCAATCCGTTCCTCCGTTCCGTCTTTAAGCATATACAGAAACGGAGCAATAACGGCATCGTATTTTGAAAAGTCATCCTGCATCGAAATAACGTCAACACTTATACCGCGTTTATAGAACGGAGCATACCATTTTATGCATTCCTTCACATAATCTCTGCGGATGTTGTTATAACCCCGGAAAACATTGATTGCCCAGCCGTTTTCCCAGTCAAATATAACAGCAACCTTGCTTTCTGTTTCCGTGCCTGCTGCTGAACCGAGCTTTTCAAGAGTCTCGCCGAGCCTTTTTACATTTCTGAAAACTCTTGTATTCTCGTGCCCGCAATGGTCCACAACCGCACCTTGGAATTTTTCATCTCCGCCTCTGCTTTTTCTCCATTGGAAATACTGTATGCTGTCTGCACCGTGTGCAACGGCCTGGATTGATGCAAGCTCATTTATGCCTGATTTTGGTACTTTGTTGACATCCTGCCAGTTTACCAGCGACGGTGTGCTTTCCATCAGGAAAAACGGCTGACCGTTCTTTAATGAACGGAAAAAATCGTGCAGAAATGCCGCTTCAGTTGCTTCCTCAAGATTTCTGCCCTTATCCCAGGCAGGGTAATTATCCCAGGAAACAAGGTCAACGTGATTGGCAAATTTCTGATAATCAATGCCGTTATATCTTCTCATAAAATTAGTGGTAACGGGTATATCGGGCGTGATTTCACGCAGGGGTGCAATCTCATTTTCAAAAAAAGAAATGTGGCTGTCGGTTATAAAACGTTGCCATGCAAGATTAAGAGCCGACGCACTGTCTTCGCCGTTTTTTTCAGGGGGATTAATCTGGTCAAAATTGTTGAAGGAATGCGACCAGAATGCGTTCCACCATTTGAAATTCAGCTCATCGATATCGTTGTGATAATATTCTCTGAGCCATTTTCTGAAAGCCTCGCAGCAAAGCTCACAGCGACATTCTCCGCTGTATTCATTTGAAATATGCCACATTTTCAGGGCGGGATGGTTTTTGTATCTTTCCGCAAGGATTCTGTTGATGCCACGGACTTTTTCTCTGTAAACGGGGGAGGAGAGACAATGATTGTGTCTGTCGCTGAATTTGCGGCGAATCCCGTTTTCGTCTGTTCTTAATACCTCAGGATATTTTTCGGCAAGCCATGCGGGCCGTGCACCCGAAGGTGTGGCAAGAATTGCGGATATTCCGTTTTGATGCATTTTATCAAGTATTGTGTCAAGCCATTCAAAATTATAAACGCCTTCTTCAGGTTCAAGTGTTGCCCAGGAAAATACGCCGACCGTTGCACTGTTGATATGGGCAAGCTTCATCAGACGCATATCTTCATCCCATATCTCAGGCGTTCTTATCCATTGATCGGGATTGTAATCACCGCCGTGAATTATATAATCAAAAAACTTTTTTGCCATAGTTTTGCTCCTATAATTTATTGAATACAGAAAAATATGTTAGCTTTACAGATTGATTTCAAGGCACGGATAACCGAGAAGCCCTATGCTCACGGAATCAGGCTGATGACCGCCGATATAAAGCTTGATTTTGCCGTCGGGGTCAACTCTTTCGCCGTTCATATTAACAGCTTTAATCCAGTATCGGTCAATATCAAGAGTTATTTCTGCCTTTTCACCCTTTTTCAGCATAACGGGCTTTACGGCACAGAGCTGCCAATGAGGAGTTGCAGCTCTGCTGTCTGTATATGAAGCATAAACCTGAACGGTTTCTTTTCCGTCTGTGTTGCCGATATTGGTTACTTCTGTATTTACGGTTATTCTGTCATCATCTGCGAAAACAAGTTTTGCGTTTTCATAGCTGTATTTAGTGTATGAAAGACCATAGCCGAACGGATAGAGAGCATTGCCTTCGATATATCTGTAGGTTCTGCCTTTCATATTATAATCCTCAAAAGCAGGCATATCGTGATCTCCCTTGTATATTGTAACGGGGAGCTTTGCCGAGGGATTTGATTCGCCTGAAAGTATTTTTGCCAGAGCGAGTCCGCCCACCGAACCCGGATACCACGCGTGAATAACCGCTTTTGCGTGTTTCCTCACTTTTTCGCCTATATCTATTGAGCTGCCGCAAAGAAGAACAACTATAACATTTTTGCAAACATCACACACAGCCTGAGCAAGCTTTTGCTGGGTTGCGGGAAGAAAGAGCGAACGCTTATCACCGCTTGCTGTGTAGTCATCGTCAAAGCCCGTGTCTTCGCCTTCAACGGTGCGGTCAAGTCCGAGTGCAAGAATTGTGATGTCCGCTTCGGAGGCGGCTGCAACGCCGTCACTTATCATATTCTGAAAGCCACTCCAATGATTTGTTTGTTCCTGGCAGTAATTGCAGCCCTTTTCAACGGTGACTTGGGCATTTTTAAATATTCTGCGGATGCCGTCTGCCACAGTCACATATTCTGATGCATATCCGTTGTAGTTGCCTTCAAGGGCAGTAAATGAAAGTGCGTTCGGGCCGATAACGGCAATTTTCTTTTTCGTATTCTTATTAAGAGGGAGAAAATTATCTTTGTTTTCAAGAAGAACAATACACTGTTCTGCAGCTTTCAAGTTGAGAGCCTTGTGCTTATTGCTGTCAAGTTCTTCATATCCGATTTCGGAATAAGGTCTTTTTTCTTCAAATTCACCGAGTCTGTAACGAATTGCAAAAAGGTTTTCTGCTGCTGCCGTAATATCTTCTTCGCTGATTAAATCCTGCTCATATGCATCAACAAGAGCATCATATGTATCGCCGCAGTTAAGGTCGCAGGTGCTTTTGAGAGCAACGGCAGCGGCTTCCGTTCTGGTTTCAACAAATTTATGGAATTTATATATATCCTTAAGTGCTCCGCAATCGGAAACAACATAGCCGTCAAAATTCCATTGTTTGCGAAGAATATCAGAAATGAGATATGAATGTGAGCAGCAGGGTTCACCGTTCAGGCGGTTATATGCGCCCATAACACCGGCAACACCCGATTTAACTGTTTTTTCAAAGGCGGGGAGATATGTTTCAAAAAGGTCGTGCTTGTCAACAACGGCATTAAATCCGTGTCTGTTTTTTTCGGGACCCGAATGGACGGCAAAATGCTTTGAACATGCAGTTGCTTTAAGAAATTCTCCGCTACCCTGAATTCCGTTGATATAGGAAACTGCAAGTTCCGAGGTGAGGAACGGATCTTCGCCGAAGGTTTCCTGACCTCTGCCCCAACGCGGATCGCGGAAAATATTTATGTTCGGCGCCCAGAAGGTGATACCCTTAAAAATATCGTGGTCGCCGTATTCCAGATGCTTGTTGTATTTTGCTCTGCCTTCAGTTGAAACGGCATCGGCAACTTCGCCCACAAGCTTTGTGTCAAAAGATGAAGCAAGAGCAATAGCGTGAGGGAAAACCGTTGCCGTACCCGCACCGTGAATGCCGTGTGAGCTTTCGTTCCACCAATTATATTCTTTGATTCCAAGTCTTTCAATGGCAGGTGCGTTATATAAAAGCTGGGTAAGCTTTTCTTCAACCGTCATTTTTGCAACAAGCTCTTTCGCTTTTTTTCTGGCTGTTTCTTTTGTCATGAAAGAACCTCCTGTATTAATCGATAAAAAAGCTGCCGGTTCATTGGTGTATCGGACCGGCAGCTGAGTAATCAGAAAGATTTACGGGTTTTCACTTTTTACAAGTTCATTAAGGATAGAAACGGTTGTTGAACCCGCCGAGCTTCCGGCTGAGAGCATCTCTTCATAATGTCTGTGATAGGGGCCGAAGAACTTATCGGCACCGTCCATATCCCAAATAACATCTGTCATGAAGTGCGCATAGTCATTGTCTGGCAGAATATAGCCTATTGCATCGTTGCAGAGACCCATGACAAGAACGGTTTTGCCCTGCGGAATAAGCCTTGCGGTTGCTTCATATGTCCATTCCGTACCGCGGTATGAGTCTTCTGCCGAAACAACATTACCGTAAATAAGCTGAGGAACAATCTCACCGGGAGCGGTAAGCAAAACAACATCTTTTCCTATTTCTATGTAGCCCGCTTCTGTAATTATTGAATAGCCGGTTTTGCTTGAAGAATCCTTAACTGTTGTCGTTCCTATAAAGCCTTCAGTTGCACCGTAACCGAAAAGCCCTGTTTCAAGCCTGATGGCATACTCTGTCATTTTGACATTGAGTATAGGTTCAATTTCTTTTATGTTATTCTGAGCTTCCAAAATAAGTCTTGCATACTCATAACCGAGGAGTATGGCTGTCTTGTAATCTTCTGCCACCGGATTCTCAGAAATTTTTGTGTTAACCTCATTGTTAATTACTTCTGGCATATCAACCCACTTGTTAACTGAAACGGGAGCCTGCGCACCCTGAATGAACATGAAATTCATGCCTGCGCCGTTGATTTTTTCTTCCATAAAAGCGGGGAAGTCTGCGGAAAGAAGTTTTGTGGATTCATCAACAACAGTAGGATGTGCACCTATATTTGCAAAAATAGTTGCTGCAGAATCTTTGTTGTCGGGAACAAACTTGAAACAGGCAAATAAATGCTGATAGCCTTCGGTATAATATCTCTTGTTAACGAGATACGGATATTCATCGCCGAGATACAGACCGTTGTCTTCATCTTTTCCCATGCCGACGGTTTCAAAATAGTAGAGTGAGCCTGTTTCCATATTTGTATATGCTTCAACAATCGCATCAGAGGCGCGGTCAATCATTAATTCAATGAATTCGCTGTCAGCCGATCTTTTTGCACCGAAGAAAAAGCTTTTAAGGATTTTGGGAAGCAGGTCAAGTCCGATGCCCTGAGTATCAATAACCGTATGGCAATGTGTAGCATTTATATTGATTGCATTGATGTCGCTTGCAATGCCTTTTGATTTGAGTTTTTCTTCAGCTTTTCCTCTGATAGCAAGAATATCGCTGCGGTTAACTCCGATACCGTCAATCGAGGCAAAAACCGTTGTGCCTCTGCCTGAGCCGTCATTAAGAGCTATTGCGACTGCCTTCTGGTCGTCATAAACACCGCTTACCTTTTGAGTGAAGTAACCGCCGGTGTAGTATTTTTTTGTTCCGTCAATCAGATTTGCAGGCACAAGACTTTCTTTGCCGAAGCCAAGCGACCATCTTGCTCCGTCTGCCGCACTGTCAATAAAAACATCCGTTCCTTCATAGAAGTTTTCGTTTTCTGCCGCAAAGTATTCCTCAACGGAAGGGTAATCGGGTGTGGGTGCAAGCAGCCCCAGAAAACTGATGGCACCGTCAATAATGCCGCCAAGAATTTTTGTGACGGTATATATGGGATTTGAGCTTTTCTCAGCTGCGGATACCGCAGAAGCGTTTACCGTAAAAATCATTGTAAAAACAAGGAAAAGTGCGATGAATGAGTTAAAAGTTTTTTTCATTTTTGCATCTCCTTACATAATAATTATTTCAGGTAAAGGTTATTTTGCAGATTTAATAAGACTTTCGGTTTCATCAAGAATTATTCGTCCCGTTTCGGGGCCTGTTGAATTGGTTTCTTCATAATGATCTCTGTCCATATCATCGGTTGCTTTATTGATATACGGCAGGGTTTCATTAAGCAGAAAATCATTTTCGGCAAGAATATAGCCGAGCTCATCGTTACAAAGACCTATAACGAACTTGTGTCTGCAGTCCGTCATATCGGCAAGCACTTTTTTGTAGCTTGCCGGTCTGTGATTTGCGCTGTCTTTTTCCGTGAGAAATTCTCCGTTATAAAGCTCGGGAAAAAGCTCGCCGGGAATAAGAAACGCAGCAACATCCTTATCACCCAACTCCATATAACCCACTTCGGAATAAATGCAGACCTTGCTTCGCTTTTTTGTTCTTCCTATATCATTGTTGAGAACCTTGAGATATCTGGCAAGAATGAGAACGGTGTTGTCACCGGGAACAGCAATTCCGTTAGATTTTATATTAAGAATGGGTTTCAGCTCCGTTTCGTTTTTAACGGAAAGAGCTATTTCACCCAACTGCTTGCCGAAGCCTTTCATATATGCTTCGCAGTCTATTGAATTTCTGTAAACCTTCTTTATTTCTTTTGCCGAAATCATACCGCCAACGGCACCGTTAAAGAAAACGGCGTTGGATTGGGGTATGTTTTCTTCAATTTCTTTTATAAGATATGCGGGAAAATCAGCGCTGACTAACGAAGTTGTTCCCAAAAGCTCTGCGTGAGAAGCGAAATTGACAATATAAATATCTCCAGAACTGTCATTGGGAGAAAAACGGAATCTTGTCAGATTTTTATCGTAAGTTACGGGTGTTCTGACATCTGCCTGCATATCATCAACTTCGGAGTAACTCATAAAAAGCCTGCCGTCTTTTTTGCTTTCAAAAGCTTTGATAATCGCCTTTGCCGCCGCTTTCTTCAGGTTATCCATAAAATCTTTGTCTTTGCCGCATTTATAAATTTTTTCACCCCAAAGCCCTTGGGTATCAATTCCGGCATGCGTATGTGTCGAACAAATATTAATTGATTTAATTTTACCGAGTCTGCCGCTTTCAATAACCAGCTTTCTGATATCATTAATATCTTTTCTGCTTATTCCTACACAGTCAAGTGCACAGAATATCGCTCCGCCGTCGCCCCTGTTATCATCAAGATAAACGGCTCTTGCGTACAGGTCATCAAGCACTCCCTTTACCGGGTTGTTCGAGTCATAACCAGCAATATAATATGTTTTGCTCTCATAATCGTCAGGAGTATATGACGCCTTGCTGAAGCCGCAGGTCCATTTTTCACCCGGAACATATGAAAACTTATCGTTGCCGGTGAGCATAAATTCATCTGAGCATTCCTGCGTTGTGAAACACTTTTTAGGCATGGTGGAAAGAATGGAATTTACCAGGGCTTTTACGGTTTTTTTTGTTAAACTGTCCTTAAAATTCATCTTCAGCCCTCCGAAAAACTGTATATCTTTACTATACACAAATTTCAAAAAATTTCAAGTAAATTTCTTGATTTTTCTTAATCTGTATGATACTCTATATTTTGTAAACCGGATTGAGGGTGGTGAATTTTAATGGTATCCATCAGGAAATATGAGGAAAAGGATCGTGCCGATGTGCATTTTGTGTGTCACAACAGCGAGGGACCGGAAGAAGTGCCGAATTATTTAACCGGGCTGTTTTATCATAACACTTTCTGCAATTATTATATTGAGCACGAGCCCGAGAATTGCTTCGTTCTCGATGATAACGGCAGGGCAGTGGGTTACATAATCTGTGCCGAGAATTTCGACAGATTCAAAGAAATCTTTGACACGGAATATCTTCCCCGTTCAGACAGCTACGGCGACGACAGATATGAGTGGGCATCAACCGCCTATAATCCTCAGGAAAAATTCAAGGAAGAATATCCTGCTCATTTTCATATTGATATTTTACCTGAATATCAAAGATTGGGTATGGGCGGAAAGCTTGTTGATACTCTGTGTGACCATTTATCTAAAAAAGGTGTTCAGGGTGTCTGTCTTACCTGCGGACCGAGAAATGAGAGAGCGATGAATTTTTATAAAAAGTATAATTTCACACTCTTGTCAATCGACAACGACGATGCTTGCTTCGGCAAAAAAATCACATAAAAGCAAATCTTAAAATCATTATTGAACAGGAGAAATTATTATGGCATCACCGGCTTTGGTTGAACAGCTTTATCAGGCTCTTCCCGATGAAACAAAAGAATTTTTAAATACTGCTATTGCAAAAGTTATAGAAGTTAAAAAACGCGGCGGCAAGGTTGCCGCTGTTATAGGCAGCGGTCCGAACCTCCACGAAGGCGTTACAACTCTTATTGCTGCCCTTATTCACGCAGGTCTTATTGACGGCGTAACAACAAGCTCTGCGGTTATTTCGCACGAAATGGGCGGAACGCTCGACCGTGTAAAGCGTTTTGATGCTGATATTCTCGGCGATAAATGCCCTGAAAACATTCGCTGCCGCGGTAACATTTATGAGCTTACCCAGCTTTCTGATGAAGAGTGGGCACGAATCCGTTCGGAGCTTCCTCTTGATGAAGAACTCATTTCTGTTTGCGAAAAGGCGGAGGGTAAGGTTATCATTAAAGCGGCAGGCAATATGGCTTATCCCGTAGGTTATTTCAATGAAACCGTTGCAACAGAGGTTATGGTTGCCGCACAGACTCTCGGTGAGAGCTTTGAATATGTTGCAGGTCTTGGTGCTGACCCGAGAACAATGATTGGTGCGGGTGCAATAAAGGGTGTTCCCGTTCTTGTAAGCGTTCCGCAGCTTATCGGCGGCGGTCAGGTCGGTCTTTGCATATCAGACAGCATACCCGTCAGCCAACGCTGCAAGAAAATTGCAAAAATGCTTTCGGATGCAGATGTTATTATTGAATCTGCCGTTGCTCTTACTCAGGAAATTCACGACGGTCCTTTTGAAACATACACCGGTCACGGCATCTGGGCGGCAATGAATGGTCTGCCCACATACAGCCTCAAGGATAAAACTCTTATCCGCTTTGACCTTGATGAAAATCTCAAGCGTTCCTGGGATCTCAATAAGCAGAGTGAGCTTATTCAGAAAGCTATCAATGAGGGCCTTCCCAAAACAAAGCTCACAAAGATTCCCTTCCGTATGGAAATGTCGGCATTTACCCGCCTTGAAAACAGTATTCCCGTTATAGGTGACATTGGTGAGCTCTGGCCGATTTTTGTTGACCGTGTTTGCAACGAGCTCGGCGTAACTCTCGATTTCACTTCCGCACCCCAGAATACTGATGAAGGTAAGGCAATGCGTGAGCGTATCTGCGATGAAATCAAGCCCTTCTCGCTCAATAAGATGCGTAACGCTCTTAAAGATAAATATAGCTTTTAATTTAAAGAAAAAGGAGATTTTAAAATGAGTGCTAAAGTTTTAGGTGTTATTCCTGCCCGCTACGGTTCATCCCGTCTGCCCGGAAAGCCTCTTAAAGATATATGCGGCAAGCCCATGATTCAGCATGTTTATGAAAATGCAAGCAAATCAAAGGTTCTTGATAAGGTTGTTGTTGCAACAGACGATCAGCGTGTGTATGATGCTGTTATCGCTTTCGGCGGCGAGGCTGTTATGACAAGTGTTAACCATCCCACGGGTTCAGACCGAGTTGCAGAGGCAGCAAGCAACTATGATTGTGACTACGTTATTAATATTCAGGGCGACGAGCCTCTTGTTCCCCCCGAAATAATTGATGATATCGGTTCTGCATTGATTAACAGCCCCGAGTGTGTTATGGCGACTGGCAGTGTGCCCATTGAAGGCGATTATGTTCTTAATAACACAGTTGTTAAGGTTGTAACCGATGTTAACGGCAATGCAATTTATTTCTCGCGTTCGCCCATTCCTTATCCCCGCCATGCCGAGGCTGCAAAATATTTTGAACATGTGGGAATTTATGCATATACACATGAGTTCCTCAATACATACACAAAGCTTGCCCCCACTCCGCTTTCCGAAGCAGAGTCGCTTGAGCAGCTAAAGGTTCTTGAGCACGGTTATAAAATCAAAATCGTTCCCGCACCCGCACAGTATGAAGCCGTTAGTGTTGATACTGAGGAAGATCTGCAGGAGGTTATCCGTATTTATAAGGAGCGTCACGGCTGCTGATTAGAGTTGAAAGACTCGTATGGAGTTCTAGTCTTTTCACTCTATACCCCGGATGAAATAAAAAAGATTTTCATTTGGGGTTTTTACTATTTTGATGTTTATTCAAAGGGTGAGAAAAATGAAAGTGTCACACAACACCGTGGCTATCGGCAAGTCGGACTTTTTCGGCTGGCCTGCTAACCATGGTATTTGGAAATTCAACAACGAACTGCTTGTTGGCTTTGAAAAGGGGATACATCATTACAACGGTCCCGATGTACACGCTCTTGACAGAACAAAGCCGACAATCAGAATGTTCGCAAGATTCCGCCCCGAAACTGGGTGGGATCACGAATTCCCTGAAATTCCGGCGATCGATTATGAAAACAAAACGCGCCTTCCGGATTTACCGTCAGACTTGCTGACACCCGAAAGCGGTTTGTATTTTATGCCCTCGGGCTGGGACGGCAATGTGTTCACACAGCTTATGGTTACAAACAACGCAGGTAAAAGCTGGGAGGGTCCGTTCTATATTCCCGATTTCGGTCTTGTCGGCGTTTGTGCCAGAACAGATTATCTTGTTTGCGACGGCTATTACCTTCTTGCCATGACAGGTGTTAAGGCTGACGGCTTAGAGGGCAACGCTTTCGCCGCAAAGCTTACCTTTGACGGAAAATGGGAAAAGCTCGGCATGATGGGAGAGGACCCGCCCAAAGGTGATTTCCGTATCATGCCTGCTCTTGCAAAGCTGCCTGACGGTTCGCTGCTCGGAATTGCGCGTTACGCCAGCGAAAACGAGCCGGGCTTCACACAGCTCGATGTTTACCTTAGCAATGACGAGGGGAAAACATGGGCTTATGAAACAAAGCTCAATTACATAAATGAGGATATGAGCGGCGGCAGCCCTCCGGCACTTTGTTCTTTGCCTGACGGAACAGTTGTTCTTGCTTTTTTCCGCCGGCAAGACCCTCACGGACTTTTTATTACTACCACTCGTGACGGCAAAAGCTGGTCAGAGCCGCAGCCTCTGCGAACTGATGCTGTCAACACAGACATCGGCTATCCCAGGATAGCGTTCTTTAACAATGAAATACATATTCTTTACTATTATAATCTCGGTGAAGAAGAAAACCGTTTTGTAGCGGACACAGTAATTTCAGAATGGGAGACATTAATAAATGATTAAGGCTGAACTTTTATATAAGGAATACCTTGCGACCGAGGGTATTAATGAAGAAACAGGTGAATGCCATGCAGCAACGGTTGCTGTCTGCAACGGCACGCCCACAGCTGCCTGGTTTGGCGGCACAAAAGAAAAGAATCCTAACGTGCGCATTTGGTTTGCACGCCGTGACGGAGAATGGAGCACTCCTGTTCCCGTAACACCCGATGACGGCGAGGCGGACTGGAACCCGACTCTTTTTGCTGAGAACGGCGTTCTCACTTTGATTTACAAAAGCGGTATTGATGAGGGTCATTGGTACTCAATGAAATCCGTTTCTGTCGACGGCGGTAAAACATGGTCGGAACCCAAAGAGCTTGTTCCCGGTGATATCGGCGGAAGAGGACCTGTCAAAAATCAGATGATTAGGCTTTCAAACGGTACTCTTCTTGCTCCCGGTTCAACTGAGGATTTGTGTGACAGATGGGAATCCTGGACTGATTGCAGCGAAGATAACGGTGAAACATGGAAGCTTTCCGCACCCGTTGCATTTGAATTGCCCGACGGCACAATCTGCAACCGTAAGGAAGAGCTTCCCAAGGAAGGCGAAGGCTTGATTCAGCCTGCGGTGTGGGAAGATCAGTCACACGACGGCAGAGTTTATATGCTTGCCCGAACAAATCTTAATTGGATTTACCGCAGCGAATCAACAGATTTCGGCCGCACCTGGTCCGTTGCAAGACCCACCGATATGCCGAATAACAACAGCGGTATCGGTGCGGCAATGACCGATTGCGGAGTTTTGGGACTGATTTGCAACCCCGTTAGTGAAAACTGGGGTGACCGTACACCTCTTTGTCTGTTTCTTTCTGATGATAACGGTGCGACGTATTCTGTTCGCATTGATCTTGAAACTCAACCCGGGGTTGAATTCTCCTATCCCTCAATTGTTGCAGAAGGTAATCTTCTCCATATGGTTTATACCTGCGGACGAAAGAAGATTGGCTATGCGGTTGTCCGCGTAGAAAAAAACTAATCATTTAAGAAAGGATATTGCATATGGAAACACAGAATATATTTGCGTTTTTGGCAATCAGCATGATTACCATGTGCTTCGGCTGGGGCATGCGTGGTTCGGCAATCGGCGGCGAAAAAGGCGCCATGTTACCCGGTGCATTCATGGGTATTCTTTGCGTTTGGTATACCGGCTCGGAGCTCCTTATGGACAACGTATTTCTGTTTGCGGCTGCCTGTGCACTTGGCTATTTTTACGGCGGAATGGAGCCTTACGGCTCAACAATGGGTCTTGTTCTCACCCACGATGCTCCTCGCTACAATCCCTCTCTCGGTTACCTTGCTCTCGCTTTCAAAGGCTCAATTTGGAGCGGTCTGGGTTCGGCATTTCTCGGTGTAAGCTTCTCCGCTATGAGCGGCGTTGTTTATAAATGGTATGATTTTGTTATTTTCTTTGCGCTTGTTCCTTTGGTGCAGGAAATCGGTTACCGCATTTTCAACACACCTTACGACCCTGAACATGGAAAAATGCCCAAGGTCTGTTTTTCTAAAGACAGCCGCGAGGAATGGGGTCGCAATCTTGTAATTGTAGCCGGTTTGTTATTGCTTATGGCAATCCGCCGTGATATTTTCGGTATCATTATGTGGATTGGCGGCGCACTTGCAGGCTCTGTCGGCTGGGTTGTTGCCATCACCTTCTATGACAAGCAGCTGCATCCTCTCAAGAACGGCAAAATGCTTTTCGGCAGATGGGAAAAGCTCAAGATTGTTGACGGCTGGAAAATCATGGAGTTTACTCAGGGCTGCTTCAATGGTCTCGGTATTGCAGGCGCTTTTGTTCTCGGCTGGCCTCTTGCAGCAAAGAATCTTGAACAGGCTGAAGCTGCAGGCAAGCTCTGGTATATGCTTCCCGAAAAAGTTGACATCACTCTTTCATGGGTGTTCTGCGCTCTGATTATTCTCACAATTTTCCTCTTCATCATTCCTTACCGCAGAAACGGCAACAAAATAACACGCGCCTTTGGCGAGGTTGATATGAACATTGTTGAGGTGCTCGAGCGTCCCTGCTACATGGTTGGTCCTCTCTGCCTTGTTATGCTCGGCTCAACAACAATGGCTTCCATCATCTGCTGCTTCACCATGTATTATGTTATCGCACAGCACGACGGTCTTGAACGCTATTGGGACTACAAGGGCATAAAATTTATCCGCATTTTCCTCATTCTCGTAGGTGCGGTTGTTCTTGCAATTCAGGCGATAAGAGGCTACACTCTCTGGGAAACATGGATTTTCTACTGCGTAGGCTACATTCTTTTTGATTTCGCATACTTCTTCCGTCCCAAGAGAGTAATCGAAAACTACAGAAACTCAAAATCCGTCAAGGAATTCCTTGTCTCTTTCGGCGGAGATATAACGGTTCTTCCGTTTTTCTATGTCTTAATGGCAGGTCTGCTTGTTTTCGGTTATATGAATTTCCGTTAAATTACAGAACGAAGCCGGTCATCCAAGCTGATGAACCGGCTTTTTTATGAAAGCAGTAAAAACAGGTTAAAACAATGACTGTGAATACTTTTATATCTATTGTTGATTTTCGGCGGAATTCACTTTAAATTGCTATAATCTGTTTGACATAAAATTAACAGCAGGTGACCTTTATGAAAACTGAGAAAAATATTTTAGCTGCCTTTATTTTGAATTTTGCTTTTTCTGTTTTTGAATTAATCGGCGGTGTTTTTACAAGCAGTGTTGCAATAATATCTGATGCAATTCATGATTTCGGCGATGCGGCAGGAATCGGCATATCATATTTTCTTGAAAAGAAAAGCAGAAAACAGCCCGATGAAAAATACACCTACGGCTATGCAAGATACTCCGTTATCGGAAGTGTCATCACAACGTTTATTCTTCTTTTCGGTTCGGTTACGGTAATTTATAATGCTGTTAACAGAATCATAAATCCAACCGAAATTAATTATAACGGGATGATTGTTTTTGCGGTTGTCGGTGTCTGTGTTAATTTTTGTGCAGCATATTTTACCCGTGACGGAGATTCGCTGAATCAGAAGGCGGTTAACCTGCATATGCTTGAGGATGTACTTGGTTGGGCTGTTGTTCTTGTCGGCGCAATTGTAATGCGTATAACTGACCTGTCTTTTATTGACCCGCTTATGTCTGTCGGTGTGTCAATTTTTATCCTTATTAATGCCGTCAGAAATTTGAAAGAATCGATTGATTTGTTTCTTGAAAAAACGCCTCACGGAATTAATGTTAAAGAAATTGCCGAACACATTTCGGAGATTGACGGAGTTCTCGGCGTTCACCATATTCATATATGGAGTATGGATGGTCAAAGCAACTATGCAACCATGCACATTGTCACAAATTCGGATTCTCATACAATAAAAGAAACAGTTCGTGCGGAATTGCGTGAACACGGCATAAGCCATGCAACGCTTGAACTCGAAGCTGAAGCTGAACATTGTCACGATGAAAACTGTTCTGCATATCTCAGAATATCCACAGGTCATAGCCATCACCACCATCATCATTAAAATATGTGTGTGTTTCTGAATGGCAGACAATTACTAATATACATTTAATCTCTGCATATTTTAATAAATAATCATCAGGAAGGAGAATGTGTTATGAGAATTCTGATTGCTGAAGATGAAAAGAGCCTTAACAGAATTATTGCAAAACAGCTTAAAGCTTCAGGCTACAGCGTTGACTGCGCTTTCAACGGTGAAGAAGCTTATGACATGATAAGCATGACTGATTATGATGCGGCGGTTTTCGACGTTATGATGCCGAAAATTGACGGCTTTTCTCTGCTCAAGAAAATTAGAAATGAGTGTAACAACCTTCCCGTGCTGTTTCTTACCGCACGTGACAGCATTGAAGACCGTGTTGAGGGGCTCGATATCGGTGCCGATGATTATCTTGTAAAGCCTTTTGCGTTTGAAGAGCTGCTTGCAAGAATAAGGGTTCTTATCAGAAAAAACAGCGTTTCAAAATCAAATGTAATCACCGTTTCAGACCTTACGGTTGATGTTTCAAGCAGAAAGGTTACAAGAAACGGAAAGGACATTTTGCTCTCCGCAAAGGAATATGAGCTTTTACAGTATCTTGCCGTCAATAACGGAATTGTTCTCAGCAGAGAAAAAATCGAAGACCATATCTGGAATTATGATTATGAAGGCGGAACAAACGTTGTTGATGTCTATATCCGTTATCTTCGTAGAAAGATTGATGACGAATTTGATAAAAAGCTCATTCACACCGTCAGGGGAATGGGATATGTTCTCAGGGAGGAAAAATGAAAAAGATTTCATTTAAAATTATCACAACGCTCTGGATAACTTTTCTCATTGCAGTTGTCTGCGGTGTCAGCATAACCGCGCTTATGCTCATAAGCCGTAAAACTGCGGATGATAAGCTGAAACAGAATTTGATTTCTGCGGTTCAGAGCAATTCGGATGAAATGGAATACAGCAACGGCATTTTTGAGGTAGAAAACGATTTCGCTTATTATTCGGGCGGTGTTTATTGTGATTTGTTCACCGAAAACGGTGATTATATCAGCGGCGAAACGCCTCACACTCTCATAGAATCAGATTCGTTGGGTGAAACGGATGTTGTTAAAAAAGAGCTGGGCGGCGAGAATTATTATGTTTATTCCAGGCTTCTTAATTTTACTAAATTCGAATACGAGATTGATGTTATGTCCGGTCAGATAATCTCTTACGAAGCGGATGTTACTCCCGTAAATGAACTGAAACCTACTCCTTATTCCGAAACGAATTTTCAAAACGGTATAAGCACCAGCAAAGCAATTGATATTGCACTGTCTCATGCAGGCGTGAGCAGGGATAAAGCGACAATAATCGGTGCCGAAATTCCTTTGTACCAGGACAGGCAGGTTTTTAAGATTGAATTCACATCCGAAAATTCTGCATACGGAAAGATTTATATCCGCGCAATCTGTCCGTCGGACGATGCGGTAACGGTGTTTGATACCGTTGCAAAAAGTGCCGTATATCTTTTGCCGTTTTTTATAATCATTGCTGCAGTAGGCGCATATCTTATTTCAAAAAAAGCGGTTTCTCCAATCGAGAAGATTACGGAATCTGCACACGAAATTTCAACCGGCAACGACCTCTCAAAGCGTCTTGAAACAAGCAACGCGCCCCGCGAAATCAGCAATCTTTCGGAAACGTTCAATGAGATGTTTGAAAGGCTTCAGACATCATTTGAAAATGAAAAGCGCTTCACCTCCGACGCATCCCACGAGCTTCGTACACCTCTTGCGGTCATAAAGGCGGAATGTGAATATGCTCTTTCTGAGAATGCAGATGACGAAGAAAGGATTCAGGCACTTGAATCCGTTGAAGAACAAGCGGACAAAATGACCTTGCTTGTTTCGTCTTTGCTTTCCGTTACCAGAGCAGAGCAGGGACTCAGCAGATTTACGCTTGAAGAAGCGAATCTCAGCGAGCTTGTTGAAGGTATATGCGACAAATTCAAAACAACCAAAAATATAAAGCTGATAAAAGATATTGATAATGGTATTATAATCAATATGAATTCTTCTCTGATAACACAGCTTGGTGATAATCTTCTTACAAACGCCGATAAATACGGCAGAGAAAACGGCGTTATCAATGTTAAACTGTATTCGGAAGATGATAAAGCGGTTTTGTCCGTAAGAGATAACGGAATCGGTATAAGTGAAGCAGACCTTCCGAAAATCTGGAACAGGTTTTACAGAGCCGATTCTTCAAGGTCAGAAACTGAGGGCTTCGGCCTCGGACTTGCACTTGTTAAAAAGATAGCGGAAATCCATTCGGCTGAATGCATTGCAGAATCCGAAATTGATAAATTCACCGAAATTAAAATAATTTTCAAAAAATTCTGAAAAATTAAGTTTTTCTAATGTTCCTTTAATGTTTGCCCGTTATTATTTAGTCACAGTCAAGGACTGCTGAATAAATAAAAACAAACAAATTGAAAGGAATTGATATTATGAAAAAACTTATCGCTCTTTTACTTGCACTCCTCGTTGTATTTTCTCTTTCCGTGTCGGCATTCGCCGCACCCTCCGAAAATCTGATTTCAAAAGAGAAGGCAAAGGAAATCGCTCTTGACCACGCAGGATATGAAGAATCCGAAGTAAGATTCGTCAAAGCAAGGCTTGACCGTGATGACGGCAGATATGAATACGAAATCGAATTCAGAGCTGAAGGTAATCTTGAATATGATTATTCAATCAATGCTGCAAACGGAAAAATCGTTGAATTTGACCGTGATTACGATGCTCCCGACAGATTCGAAGCTTTTTGGTTTATCGGATTTTTCAGAAATCTTCTGTCAAGGCTTTTCGGATAAACTCCGGTCAGAGATTAAAAATATATTGAGAGGTGAATTAAAATGAAGAAAAAGGTATTTGCAGTTTTAGTTTCGGTGGTTCTGGTTTTATCGGTTGTATTGCTTGCAGCATATGCCAAGAATCAACCTGAAAAAGAAAACGTTAATCTCAATCAGGCGCAGGCATCCGCACCGTCGGTTAAAAACAGCGAAGTCCTAAGCGTTTCTCCCGATGAAGCAATCGATGCAGCACTCAAACACGCAGGAGTATCCAGAGAAAATGCCGTATTGTTCGGAGCTCCTTCACTTGATAAAGAAAACGGGAAAGCCCATTATGATATCGAATTCGGATATAACGGATTTGAATATGATTATGAAGTTGCAGTTGCTGACGGTTCAATCCTGAAAGCAGAAAAGGAAGCCGAAAGGGTTAAAGTTCCCGAAAAGGAAAGCGTTCCCGCAAAGCCCGAAGTTCCCGTAAGCAAAGAAAACAAAAACAGCAATAAAAACAACAACGGTTATATCAGCGTTGAAGCCGCAAAGCAGAAGGCTCTTGACGATGCAGGTGTCAAAGCTGAAGATGCCGTTTTCTTAAAAGCATACTATGATTCAGACGACATCGTTCCTCATTATGATGTTAAGTTTGAAGCAAACGGCTATGAATACGAATATGAAATCAAAGCATCGAACGGAGCTGTTCTTGAGAAAGATGTTGACAAAGAAAAAAATTCAAACAAAGCTTCATCTGCATCAAAGGACTATATCTCAGCGGATAAAGCAAAATCAATAGCATTTGACCATGCTTCCGTAAATGCTGCAGACGTAGAATTTTCAAAAGAAGAGCTTGACCGTGATGATATAGTTGTTCATTATGATGTTGAATTTGTTTCAGGCAAATATGAATATGAATACGAAATAAACGCCGAAACGGGCAAGGTAATTGCTTTTGACAAAGAATTTAACGATTAAATCTATGTCAGTTTTAAGGTGACCAAACTGAATCAGAAATAAGGGGCATTTTTACAGCCCCTTATTTTTATTCTGTGCTATGAAAAGCAAATTCAGCTGTTGCTTCGCTTTCGGTTGTTGCAGGAGCGTTATACAGCATTGTTATCAGATACGGTTTTATGTTTTTGATTTTAGTTGTGTTGTTTTCCAGATTTACCAAAACATTGAAAATATGCTCGGAATCAAGCTTGCAAAAGCGGGCAACAACGATTCCTCTGGGCATATTGTCTTTGCCGATTCTGACGGTCGGACTTGTTCCGTTGAGAACATCGGATATTATCATAACAATTTCATCAAGCAGTTTTTTATTTGTATCACAAACAAGACAATCATATTCGATTTGTTCTCTTATCTCATCCTCCGTTCTTTCAAATCCGATGATTGATGGATGATTGTTAATGATATTATTATTACTATTATTATTCTTACTATCTTTACATTCCGTAAAGTCGCGGGTGTTTAAATTGTAAACTCGTGAGCTATCGTTTTGTAAAGTCGCGGGTTCATATTTTATGAATTCATAAAACGTGCTCGTGAGATAAATTCTGTAAGGTGATAAACGGTTTTTTCGTTTTCGGATTATCATACCGTTGTTTTCAAGCTCTCTGAAAATTCGCTGTGTCCGAGTGTTACTGCAGCCAAACTTTTGACATACCTGCTCGAGAGTGTAAATTACATAAATATCGTCGTTTTCATCGGTAAACTTATCGGAATTAACCGTTGACAGACCGAAGCGGTCAAGAATCAGGGCAAGCAATGTTCTCGCTTCGATTGATATACGGTTAAAAATCGGACTGTCGATGAGTGCCCTCGGATATCTGATAAAAGGATAATCGGTTTCTTTATTTCTTGATGTCATATTTTTTCCTTTCTGATATGAAATAATAGGGGCTCGGCGGTGATTTTAAAAATGCCCCTCACCCATAGTCAGAAAAGCCTGTTTTTTTAACCTGTTCAGGTTATGTTTTTTTTAAATTCTGTGATACAATCGACAATATTAATGTATATAAAAAGGGGGCTGTAGAAAACAGCCCCCGAAAATAATTTACAGCTTACAGATATCTGCATTAGTTATGAGATGGAATCCCGAGTTTTCAAGTGCGGCTTCTGCCGCATTGTTATCCTCAACTCTGAGAACCACATAAGCATGCTTTTCCGTTCTTGCCATAAAGGCATAGAGGTATTCAACATTGATTTCCGCTTTGTCAAGAACATCAAGTGCAGCTGTAAGAGCGCCGGGTTTATCGCCGATTTTAACGCCGACAACATCAATCGTTTTAATTAGATAGCCATTTTCTTCAAGAATTTTTGTTGCGGCTGTTTCGTCATTGACTATAAGACGGAGAACACCGAAATCCTCAGTTTCTGCTATTGAAAGCGCACGGATGTTAATATCATTTCGGGCGAGAATATCTGTAAGCGACACCATTGAACCTCTTCTGTTCTGAACAAAAACCGTTAACTGTTTGATTGCCATTTTTATTTCTCCTCTCAGATTAATTTGCGTTTATCAATAACACGGACTGCTTTGCCTTCGCTTCGTGCAATGCTTTTTGGAGCAACAAGATGAACGGCGGGATTGATGCCGAGCATTGTTTTCATTGCACCGGCAAGAGATTTTTCCATCGAAATAATCTCGCTGACCTTATCTGTGAACTTCTCGGCGGTCATCTCAACGTTAACATCAAATGTGTCATTGTTGTTTACTCGGTCGACAACAATCTGATAATTGGGTTCATAGCCTTCGTTAAGAAGAACGGTTTCAATCTGGCTCGGGAAAACATTGACACCTCTGATAATAAGCATATCGTCTGTTCTGCCCATCGGCTTAGCCATTTTGACAAGGGTTCGTCCGCAAGAGCACTTTTTGCGTGAAAGAACGCAGATATCACGAGTGCGGTAACGCAGAAGCGGGAATGCTTCTTTGTCAAGAGAAGTGAACACAAGCTCGCCTTTGCTACCTTCGGGAAGAACTTCGCCGGTTTCGGGATCGATGATTTCCGCATAGAAATGGTCTTCGTTAACATGCATACCCGTCTGTTCACTGCATTCGAATGCAACACCCGGTCCTGAAGTTTCAGTAAGGCCGTAAATATCATATGCCTTTATGCCGAGAGTCTTCTCAATTCCTCTGCGCATTTCTTCAGTCCAGGGCTCTGCGCCGAATATACCTGCTTTGAGAGGAATGTCCTCAGGCTTGTAGCCTTGCTCTTTAAGTGTTTCGCCTATGTATGCAGCATAAGAGGGAGTGCAGCAAATAATTGATGCGCTTAAATCCATCATAAACTGAATCTGTCTTTCTGTGTTGCCCGATGACATCGGAAGTGTGAGACAGCCTACCTTATGCGAGCCGCCATTGAGACCGGGACCGCCTGTAAAAAGTCCGTAGCCGTATGCTACCTGGCAAACATCTTTTTTTGTTCCGCCGACCGCTGTGATTGCTCTTGCACAGCAGTCTTCCCACAAATCAACATCATTCTGCGTATAAAAAGCAACAACTCGTCTGCCTGTTGTGCCCGATGTAGACTGAATGCGTACACACTCGTCAAGAGGCTTTGCAAGAAGTCCGTAGGGATAAGCATCGCGCAAATCAGCTTTTGTTAGGAAGGGGAGCTTGTGCAAATCTTCAATTCCCTTGATATCAGCGGGTTTAACCCCTTTTTCATCCATTAGATTACGGTAATAGGGAACGTTTTCATAAACATGCTTTACCTGCCTGACAAGTTTTTCAGACTGAAGCTTTCTCATTTCTTCAATCGGCATTGTTTCGATTTCTTTCTGATAGTAATTCTGCGACATTTTGATCAACCTTTCCGTTATTTTATTTCGGATTGTGAAGACAGCAAATAAAAAACGCCCTCCGCATTCCGATAAAGAATACAGAGGACGAGAAAAATACAAATCCCGTGGTACCACCTCAGTTCGTTGCCATCTCACGATAGCAACCTTGTCGGGTACTGACATACCCCAGTTCTGTAACGGCAACTCCCGTTGCATCCTACTAAAGATTTCTCTTATTCAGTGCACTGCTAACAGAATGAATTCGAGAAGGACGCCCTCATTGCCTCGCACCGACCGGCAACTCTCTCCAGATTCTTTCCAACCTACTGGTTTCTGCTCATCGCATTTGTCGACTTGAATATAGCACTCAAAAATAAAAATGTCAACACTTTTTTGAAAATTTTTAAAAAATGGCAACTTTAGTTTATAAATATTTTTTCAATTTTATTTGACATAACACGAACAGAAAACTATAATAAAAATATGCATGACCGATGTTTTAGTGTAAAAAAGCATCTGGAGCTGATAATATGAATATTTCTCGGAATAAATCCGTAAAAAAATATGACAAGCTGATTAATGCATTGCAGTTTTTATCATTTGTTTTTATGTTTGCAATGCTTGTTTAATAGTTTTGACTTTGAAAAGCAATAGTATTATAATAAACTCAGTATCCGAGCAGGGCTTTCAACGCTTTTTTGAATAACGCGTTTGGCAAACTATAAATTCGGATGCATTCATCCCTGCTGCTCAGTCCCGCTGACGGATTTTGGAATTAATGTTCCTGTTGCTAAATAAGTTTTTATTATACCGGAGGAAATTATGAGTTTCAATCTTCACGAAAAAGCAAAGGAAAATATAATCGTTGTTGCGCACAGGGGCGCAGCAGGCGGTAACATTCCATGCAACACTCTGACCGCTTATGAAATCGCTCTCAAGCAGGGGGCGGACATGATTGAGGTTGATGTCAGCTGCAGCAGAGACGGCAAGCTTTTTCTTTTTCATCCCGGTATGGAAAAGGAGCATCTCGGAAAAAGGCTTAATCTTTCAAGAAAGTCTTATAAAAATATCGAAAAACTGCATTATATAAATTATGATAACAATCCGACTCAGTTTAAAATAGCAAGCTTTGATGATTTCCTTGAGCAGTTTAAGGGCAGATGCTTTATTAACATCGACAAATTCTGGAGCAATCCAGAAAAGATTTTGCAGGCAATCGAGCGCCACGGTATGGCGGATCAAATGCTTGTAAAAAGTAAGATTTCGGAAAAAGTAATCGGAGTACTCGAAAATCTCTGTCCCCAAATGCCTTTTATGCCGATTGTTTCCGAAAATCACCCGATGCATGAAATGCTTAAGCGCAGAAACATCAATTATATCGGCGCAGAAGTGCTTTTTAAAAAGGACAGCTCATATCTTGCAAGCGATGAATTTATTGAAATGATGCACCGCGACAATAAGCTTGTCTGGATGAATTCGATTATCTATAACTATCAGGAACAGCTTTCCGGCGGGCACAGCGATGACACAGCTATGACCGTTTCTCATGACTACGGCTGGGGCTGGCTTGCCGACAGGGGAGCGGATTTTATTCAGACAGACTGGGCAATGATGCTTGTCAGCTATCTTAAAAGCACAGGCAAATATTACAGAAAATAAACGGAGGTATTTTATGGCTGTCAGATTCAATGAGGATGCCGAAATTGTAAAAGCAATAAAAGAGGGTCTAAGAAAGAAGGATGGCTATTGCCCATGCAGGGTAGGAAAAGCCGAGGAATATAAATGCATCTGCAAGGAATTCAGAGAGCAGATTGCCGACCCCGACTTTGAGGGCTATTGCCACTGCATGCTGTATTATAAATCAAAGGATTGAAAAGAAACGTTCATATATCACTTAAACCAAACCTCCCGTGGCAGTTAGTTTTGCCGCAGGAGGTTTTTCATTTTCTGAATTATTGCGCCGAAATTGTCGCAAATCTTTCTTCAAGTTCTTCATAATGAGTATAGTTTTCTGCTTGTTCGATAAGATTTTTTGCGTTGGTATAGGGTTTCACAGCCCTTTCGTAGATGGAAACCGCCTTAAGATAAGACCTTAGTTCTTTTCTTATCTTCAAGTTTTCGGCAAAACCGTTTGTTTCTCTGTTTTGGAGCTCTTCTTTAACAGATTCATCGGGTGCAGTAATGCTATCAATTCCGTATTTTTTAATAAGATTAGCAGATTCTATTTTAGTGCGTGCGTTTTTAATTGCATCAGAACGGATTTCTTTTTCGGTTTCGGTTGATTTCGGCAGACTTCTTGCGTATCTCATTTCTT
Source organism: Acutalibacteraceae bacterium (assembly GCA_045591425.1). GTDB lineage: Bacteria > Bacillota > Clostridia > Oscillospirales > Acutalibacteraceae > CAG-177. The sequence goes on from JAZNSX010000055.1 coordinate 33,296, forward strand.
CGTGAGCATTTTCGTAAAAATAAAGATTTCCGTTTGCATAGTCAACTCTTGCCTGCGTTAATCTTGCAATTCCGGCTTCACCGGAGAATTTGTTAAGATCCTGCATAATTATGGCGGCTCTTTCGATTGCAAGGTTAGTTTCTTTTATTGCTTTCTTTTCTGCTTTTGAAGCGGTTTTACCTGCCTTGACTTTTTCCTTTCCGAAGTTATCCTTCGCCTCGTGAATAATCTCCATAGCATCTGCAAGCTCTTCGTCTTCAAGAACACCGAGAGAATGGTTTTCGAACATTGCACGGATTTTCAGAACTCCGACATAAGCTCTGTGCTTGTTTTCCGTAAGGTCATAGAAGCAGTACGGAATAAGATTGAGAAATGCACCGACAGCGGAGCAAATAATAAGAACCTCAAAAAGATTATTGCGGATTGTGTCATCATAAAGTACGCTGTAATCCTCAAGCAGACCCATTTTTTCATAGATTGCGGGATATACCATGCCCGTAAAGAAGCCGATAACGGTGCCAATCATACCGAGAGGTCCGAAAAGTCCGTCAACTCTGACACCCGTTTTCCACTGGTGATAGTCCCTCATATCAGCGCTTATCTGGTGCTGAACAATATTCCAGAATGTATTTATAAATGTGTTGAAATACCAGAGAACACAAATAAGTATGAGGTTTTTATATGTAAAATAAAGGATAACAAGAACGACTATGTTGATTGAGTTTGCGGTTATGAGAAGATTTCTTTTTCCCATAAGCTTGATTGCAAGCGGTGCAAGAAGCATCGACCACAGCGCCGCATTGCCGATAACAGTGTTTGCAAGACCGAGATAGGACTGATATTCTCCGTTATATGCATAAACGAAAGACCAGCCGAGAATGATACCGTAGCCCGATTCGAGGAAAACAACCCATGCAGCCGCGTGAATAATCCAGTAATACTTATTCTTTGCAACCTCACGGATTGCATCAAGCATCCTAACGGGTTCAAGCTTCTTTTTTGGAAGAATAAGTCTTTCTTTGACCTTCCGGAAGAAAATTGTGCTGATAACAAAACCGATTATCGTGAAAACTGGATAAATAACACGGTAAGTCCATATGTTGTCAAGACCCCATGTCCAGCCTGCAACCATCGGAATAAACAGATTTGAAATCGTCGGTGCGAGTGAATAGATAACCTGCGAGATGCTCATTACAGTGGCTCTTTCCTGAGCATTGGGCGATATTATCTGCTGAAAATAGGTGTAGCTTTCATTATAGAAACAAAGGAACTGACTAAGCAGAAAATACATTAACCAGACAACAACCGCTTTGGTTATATAGCTGAAATATTCATACGGAAGCCATACAAATATCATTGAAATCAGAACAATCGGAAAGCCCGTTTTTCTGATAAACGGCAGAAATTTTCCGCCGGGAATATGATGATTATCATAGTACCAGCTTCGGAAAATACCTATGGGAATACCGATAAGATTGGCAACGGTCAGCATTATCTGTAAATCCACGGGGCGGAGTCCGATGCTTGCACCGACAAGGAAATTGCCCGCACTCAGACCGATTTGACCTGCAAGGAGCATTGCCCAGTTTACGCCAAACCCGGCACCGCTGATCGACACAACTTCTTTATAAGGAATATAATTACCTTTAGCCGGCACATTCCAATATTCCTTCACCGTCGAGATTACATTTTTAACTTTTTGAAAAACACCTGTTTTTGTTTCGCCGTCCATAAAATGAAGCCTCCGTTTAAAATATGGATAAACCATAATTCAGTCAAAATTAAATATTGTTTCTTAGATTTAATAATAATGTTTATTTGTTGGAAACTATAAAAGTAATTCTTTCCTGGATAGTTTCATCGCCGTGACCGGTGCCGAAGCCGCCGTGATCTGAAGTTAAAATTATGAGCCAATCTTCCGATTCAAAAGTATCTCTGTTTTCAATGGCATTGAGTGTTCTGTAGGCAAGAACATCGTTCAGCCTGAAGCCTGCGCGGTAAATTGCGTTATTGCTTGAAAAACCAAAGGTGTGACCGGCATGGTCTGTGCCTTCATAAATGGCAAAAATAAAATCGGAACAATCATCACGCTTGATATCTTTTATGGCAGCAGATGCTGCAGCGATGTCCTCAAGGCAGTATTTGAAAGAAACATCAAGACCTTTTTCTTCACAATAAGCCTTTTCAAGGTTGTATGTACCGTTTTCGGTTTCAAAGTGACCGTCCCAAGAAGTTATGAATGTTGCGGAATCAATTGTACCGTTTTCGGTGAGCGAGGTTAAAAGCGTTTTATATTCAAGTGACTTAGTTATGCCGTTGCCTGTGACTCCTGTCTTATCTGCCCATTCACCGGTTAAAATTGAGCACCAGCCCGGTGCGGTGGAAGTAGCCTGAGTGTTCTTTGCAGGATAGTTGACACCGCCGCAGTATGAAAGGCGACAGGATGCACCGTCAGCAAGCATCTTGTTGATTCCGCTGAAATGATTCTCGGTAAATGTCAGCGCATCGGCACGGCACCCGTCATAGCCGATTATAATGGCTTTCTTCTTGTTTTTACCTTCGGGAAGCGGTGAAGTAAAGTGGTTAAGAAGCGTCAGATAAAGTTCAGTCTGCGGAACGGCAGTTTCAATCGTGTTTTCATATCCGACCTGTGCAATCTTATCGCGATAACCGCTTTCGGTGTCGTTGTTATCGTTTGTGTAAATGCCAAAAAGAGCAGGGATGATAAGGATAATACTGAGAATTTTTGAAAAAGCCTTCATATTGATGCTCCTTTATTGATTTATGTGCTCGATTGTTTTTTTAACAGCATCTTCAATGCTGATTGTGCCGACCCCAAAAATTGATGTGTGAATTTTACCGTTTACGGGCTTTTTCCAGCATTCATCGATGCCGTCAATTGTATTTCTCATGCCGAGAATTGAGCCGACCGTTGCACCGTTGCAATCGGTGTCAAACGCCATTCCGACCGCTGTGCATATTGACTTGCCGAAATCGCCTTCGCCGTAAAGCAATGCAGCGGTAACAATCATTGCGTTGGCGATAACATGGCACCATCCGTGGTCGGTGTGTTCATCGTAAGCGGTATGAATAATATCAAAACATTCGTCAACAGTAACGCCGTTTTTATAGCTGTCATATATTTTCATAACAGACTCATAAAGCCTCGATGTTGAAGGAATCTGCGCAAGACCTCCGAGAATTATATCTTCAATATTATCTGTTACGGCAGCACAGGAAATCATTGCCGCTGCGAACATTTCGCCGTAAATGTGAAATTGACAAAAGCAGTTCTTTCGGCGGTAAAATAAGAATGAATCGACTGATATTTCATCCATGCGGTTGCAACATCCTCGGAATTAAAGTCTTTGCCGTAATCCTCAATGATTTTCTGGGCAAGAACAACATAATTTGTATCATCATCAACCGGCATGCCGTCAACAGAATCCGCATATGGTTTGTTTCTCAGCCAGAATTTATATTGTGAGCAAACATCATCGGTTATATCGGTGCTGAGAATATATCTGTGCATCGGATAATTACCCGTTTCTTTAAGCAAAGGAATGAGCTCATCGCTTCTGATACATTCAATGGGTTTTCCGAGCAGACATCCGCAGGCTCTTCCTGTCCAAGCGCCGAGAAGCTTTTTACGGAGTGTATCTCCGTCAGGTATTTTTGTGGCAAGCGGATGCTCGCTTCTGAGTTTTTTTATTTCTTCGAGTTCAGAAGGCTCTCTGTATTTGTATTCCGGCTGCATATCAGCATTGATAACCATTTCAAAAATAATATCACTTAAACGAGCTTTATATTCACCATTTTCAAGAGCTGTTACGGCTTCAAAAAGACTTTTATACTTTTCAATGTCAAGCCCTTCTTCAATCGACTGCACATATTCCTTCATTAGCTCGTTATGATAGTTGTTCAGCCCGTCAACATTGTTGTAATCAATCTTTATCTTAGTGTCATAAATTTTTGCAATCAAATTTAATCACCTCACAGATATAATAGCACAAAATTGCTGCTTTGAAAAGTGTAAAAATGCTGAATTGTTCAGATAAAAATGAATACAATGCCAACGGAAACATAGCGTAAATCTATAAAAACGAAATTTTATGGATACTATATTATTATGAGAGTGAATATAAAATACAAAATCCGAGCCTTTGACCAAGCATCATAAGGTTCGGATTTTTCTGTTTTGGTGCACCTGACAGGGGTTGAACCTGCACATCGAAGATACCAGATCCTAAATCTGGCGCGTCTGCCAATTCCGCCACAGGTGCTTATATTTTCAATTGATATTAACATGAAAGTCTGCGTTTGTCAAGAATATATAGCGCCAACCAAGGGGCTGTAGAAAACAGCCCCTTGGTTTTTAAATTATTCTTTACTCGGCATCATATAGAAGCTGAATTCAAGACCGTCTTTTCCGTTAACTTCAAACTGCGGAAGAATGTCGGGTCCGCAGCTTGCGGTGCCCGTGCCTCTTGTGAAGCCGTCGATATTAACAACGACGGTGTTTTCGCTGTGAAGGTCTTCCTGATGTTTTGCATTTTGAAGCAGCTTTTGCGAATAAGCTCTTGCGTTGAAATTAAAGTATTCATCATCAAAAGCAAATTTAATGCCGTTACCGTCGCAGTCGGTCACTTTAAGATATCTGACCTGCGTTCTGTTGCCGGAATCCTGAGGCCTGATATAAGGCTCAAGCATTTCATCAACCGTTGTTTCATAAACACCGATAATTGACTGAGCGTAAAGGTCACAGAGATTTTCATCGGGACCCATACCGTAATATTCAATGTTGTTGAATTCTTCGGGCATTTCAAGTGTCAGACCGAATCTCGGCATATGGGCGGAAAGACGCTTTTGGGTGATAGGTTTAAATTCTGCTTCAACCTTAACGACACCGTTTGAATAAATTTTGTATTCAATATCAACCTTGCCGAGAGGAAGGAGCGTTTTTTTGCTCTTGAGCTTGTATTCAACCTCAACCTCAGCTTTGTCTTTCTTGAGCTCAATTTCAAAATCGGTGCAGATACAGCGATAGTCATCATAACCTGCGTTAATCCACTTATCTCTGTATTTTGTGTCGTTATCAAGAAAAGCTCTGTAAATATTCGGAACAAAGCCCTTTGCAAAAGCGGGGGAGGAGTTAACAAGCTCTTTGCCGCCAACAACATAGCTTTCAATCATTCCGCTTTCATTGGAGAAGGCGATGCTGCCGTTGTCAAAGCTGATAACACATTTTTTGTCATCGCTTGAAACTGAAAGAGAGCCTTTTGCTTTGAGTGAATCATATTCAAGATCTTCTTTGAGAGCGAACTGCTCAAAAGCAACTTCCTTGTCGCCGTCAAAATAATAAACATTGAGGTGGCAGTCGCAGTCTTCTTTGGGAAGTGTTAAATCGATTTTAAATTCCTTGCTCTGTTCGGCATCAATATCAAGAACAAATTCATCGGCGGCAAGAAGAATATTTCCGTTTTTAACAAGCTCCCAAACAGCGGTGAGATATGATGTGTTTTTGAATCTGTTTGTGTTGGTGAAGGTGATTGCACCGTCATTATATTCGGCTCTGACGGGACGATATACATTTTTCATTTCCTTTGCGCCTGTATGAAGCCTTCTGTCGGGATAGACAAGGCCGTCGACACAGAAGCAGCCGTCATGTCTCCATTCGCCGTGGTCGCCGCCGTAAGTGAATTTCAACTTGCCGTTGGGATGATAAACAGCATGATCTGCCCATTCCCAGATGCATCCGCCCATCAGATTGTCATATTTATAGAAGATCTGCCAGTATTCTTCAAGACCGCCGGGACCGACACCCATTGCATGAGCATATTCGCAAAGGAAGAAGGGCTTGGGAGTATATTTCTTTCCTCTTGTGTGCTTGCCGGTCTTTTCAACATCCGCATGATCGGTATACATTTCCGAAACAACATCAAATGAATGTCTTTCGTTGCGAACGACGCCTTCATAGTGAACAGGGATTTCGGGGCAGACATCGTGCAGGAATTCATAGCATTTATCCTGGCATGCATATCCGCCGGCTTCGTTGCCGAGAGACCACATAATTATAGCTGCACGGCTTCTGTCGCGAAGATACATTCTTTTAACTCTGTCAAGATATCTGGGAGCCCATTTAAGGTCATGGCTGATTAAATCAATGTTATTATGAGGCGCGCATCCGCAGCCGTGGGTTTCGATATCAGCCTCATCAACAACATAGAGACCGTACATATCGCAAAGAACGATAAACTGAGCATCGGGAGGATAGTGAGAAGTTCTGACAGCATTTACATTAAGCGATTTCATGAGCCTGATATCTTTTTCAAGGTCGTCAAAGCTCATAACATAACCGTTTTTGTAATGGGTATCATGATGGTTAACGCCCTTAATTTTAATTTTTTTGCCGTTAACCGTGAAAATATCCTTTTTGATTTTAACGGTTTTGAAGCCGATATAGTTTCTGGTTGTCATTACTTCGGTTTCACCGTTATACAAAGTCACAAAGGCGGTATAAAGAGTCGGAATTTCAGCATTCCAGCTTGTAACATTGAGCGATTTGAAGCTGATGTCACAAAAATTTTCGGCAGAAACACATTTTTTTGCAACAAGCTTGTTTTTATCGAAAATCTCGCAGCATACGGTATAACCCTCGGTTCTGCCGTTAAGAGCAACAGAAACGTTTAAATCCCAGCCCTTTGAAGTCTCTTTAGGTCTAAAATAAACATCGTTGAGATATGTTGCGGGCATTTCATAAAGCAAAACATCTCTGAAAATACCGTTTTCACGGAACATATCCTGACATTCAAGGAAGGTTCCGTTTGACCATTTGTGAACAACGGCGATAAGCTCGTTTTCACCATCCTTGAGATATTTTGTTATGTCAAATTCAGCTGTGTTATGAGCACCTTCACTGTAGCCGACGAATTCGCCGTTGATATAAAGGTCAAGGCAGGAAATAACACCAAGGAAGGATATGATATAAACTTTATTTAAATCGCTGATCTTAAAGGTTTTTCTGTAAACACCGACAGGCTGTTCGTTGGGAACATAGGGGGGAACATCATCAAAAGCATAGGGGCAGTTAATGTAAGCGGGGGCTTCATAACCGATTCTCTGCCATGTTGAGGGCACTTTGATTGTGTCAAAAGCCGCTTTTTCGGTATCAAGAACATCAGGCAATTCCTTGTTGCTTTTATAATATTTGAATTGCCAGCTGCCAGAAAGCAAGGTAACGATATCCGAAGACGAGCGTTCCTTTTTGAATGAGGTCTTCTTCAAAGCTTCTTTTGATGAATAGGGGATTGCATAGGCTCTGCCCTCAAGCTTGTTGATTTCAAAAACAGAAAAATCATTAAAATTTGTTTTGTTGAGGCTGTATTTCATTTTATTGCATCTCCTTCAATTTGTTTATCATAAGCTTTGCAGCTTTATAAATATCCCCGCAGCCGAGCGTTATTACCAAATCGCCTTCACCTGCGTTTTCAACGGCATATTGAGCAACCTCCTCGAAGGTGTTGAACCAAACGCTTCCGGGAATTTTTTCCGCCAGCTGTGAAGTGTAAATATTATATGTGTTAACTTCGCGGGAGCCCATGATTTCCGTCATGATGCAGCGGTCGGGAATTTGAAGAACTCTGACAAACTCATCAAACAGAATCGAGGTTCGGGAATATGTGAAGGGCTGAAACACCGCCCAGACCCTGTTATAGCCCATCTTCATGGCGGTTTCAAGCGTTACTTCAAGCTCTTTAGGGTGGTGGGCGTAATCATCGGCAATTGTTATACCATTGATTTGTGCGAGAATTTCAAAACGTCTGCCCGCACCGCGAAAATTGGCTATTCCGCTGACACACTGCTCAAAGCTGACACCCGATTCCATAGCCGATGCAATAACAGCAAGAGCGTTATAAACATGATGCTTGCCGGGGATTCCGAGTGTAACCTTGCCGAGACTTTCGCCGTATCTTATCAAATCAAAAGAAGCAAATTCGTTTTTCAATTCAATATTTACAGCTCTGTAGATGTTGCCGTCATCAAGACCGAATGAAACAACGGGCTTTTTGCTGATTTCCGCCGCAGGAACAACGGTATCGACCGTGTTGAGGTCATCACCGTTGAAAATAATCATTTTTGTTGCCATTGAAGCAAATTTTGTAAAAGAATTTTTCAGATTTTCAAATGTTTTGAAATAGTCAAGGTGGTCTTCATCAACATTCAGAATAACGGCAATATCGGGAGATAAATCTAGAAATGTGTCAACAAACTCGCAGGCCTCGCAAACCATGTGCTCGCTGTGACCGACAAGACCGTTTGAGCCTGTCAAAGGCAGCTTGCCGCCTATAACTGCTGTCGGGTCAAAATCCGCTTCAATCAAAACCTGGGTGAGCATTGAGCAGGCGGTTGTTTTGCCGTGAGTTCCGCTGATACATATGCTGTTCGGATATATTCTCGTAACAGCACCAAGCAGCTTGCTTCGCTCATATGTCGGAATTCCGGAAGCTTTAGCGGCAACCAATTCGGGATTATCCGGAAGAAGCGCAGCGGTATAAACAATCATTTCGGCTCCGTCGATATTTTCGGCGCGCTGACCCAAGGTGACGGGAATGCCGAGAGAGCGTATTCTTGCAAGAGTATCGGTTTCGTTGTTGTCTGAGCCGCTGAGAGAATAGCCCTCTTTGTGGAGAATCTCAGCCAGCGGGCACATGCCCGAACCGCCAATGCCGATGAAATGAATGCGTTTAACTGTTTTCAGTTGACTATCTATCTCAAACATAAATAATCTTCCTTTCGTTTGATAAAATTATTATATAACATTCATCATTAAAAATAAAGTAAAAATTGACAAGTTTTCCGATTTTTTATTTTAAACGCGCCTTCTGACAATGTCACAGCATTGCCGGGAAAACATAAAATGTAATATAAACAACCTGGAGGTGAAAATTTGAATAATAATATTTTGATTTTAGGCGGTGACAGCCGCCAGAATTACATGGCAGATTATTTGGAGGAACATGGATTTTCTGTCGAAATTTACGGTTTGCCGGAAAATGGCAGAAAATCTGTTACTGATATAAAACACGCAATTAAAAATGCCGAAATTCTTATTTTGCCGCTTCCGCTGAGTAAAGACGGCAAACATCTGTTTTCGTGCACCGACTGCAAAATCAGAACAGACGATTTTATATCGCAGGTCAGCAAAAATCATATTGTTTTCGGCGGCATGATAAATAAGTCAATCAAAAATAAGCTTTTGCACAGAACGGGAAGGGTTATTGACTATTTTCTGCTTGAAGAAGTAACGGTAAAAAACACGATTCCTACCGCTCAGGGGATTATAAAAACAATAATTGACAATATTGAATATACAATTGATTCAAGTAAATGTGCGATTTTCGGATACGGCAGAGTTGCAAAAACAACGGCAAAAGTTTTGTCTGCATTGGGCGCAGACGTAACCGTGTGCGCAAGAAAAAAAGGTGATATTGCTTCAGCTGAGGTTAACGGATTAAAAGGATGCATAATTTCGGATTTTGGGCTGATTGCGGGTGAATTTGATTATATAATCAATACGGTTCCGTCTTCCGTTATAACAAGGGAAATTCTAAAAAAAGTAAAGAAAGACTGTTTTATTATCGATGTTGCATCCGCACCTTACGGAACGGATTTTGCCGCGGCGTTTGAACTTGGCATCAGTGCCGTGCAATGCCCTTCGCTTCCCGGTAAAGTTGCACCGAAAACAGCAGGAAAAATAATTGCAGATGCAATTATTGACGCGCTGAAGGAGGAAAACCATGAACAGAATTAAAATCGGTTTTGCTCTTTGCGGTTCATTCTGTACATTTTCAAAAGCAATAGAGCAGATAAGAGTTTTAAAAGAAAGCGGACATGATATTTTTCCCGTTATGTCTTATAATGCTTTTTCAACCGATACAAGATTCGGAGAAGCAAAACAGCACATAAAAACAATTGAAAACATCTGTGAAAGAAGAATAATATCAACCATTCCCGACGCCGAACCGATAGGTCCCAAGAAAATGCTGGACATTCTTGTCATAGAGCCCTGCACCGGCAACACAATCGCAAAGCTTGCCAACGGAATAACCGACACACCCGTTACACTTGCCGCCAAAGCCCATCTGAGAAACGAAAGACCTCTGTTAATTGCAGTTTCGACAAACGATGCGCTTTCTTCGGCCGCATCAAATATAGGCAGACTTTTAAACAACAAAAACGTGTTTTTTGTGCCCATGAAGCAGGATGACAGCGTTAACAAGCCGCGCTCGGTTGTTGCGGATTTTTCTTTAACGGAGAAAGCAATTATAAAAGCAATAAACGGCGAACAGCTGCAGCCGATATTCATTTAAAGCACAAGGCATTGTCTTTCGGCAATGCCTTAATTGCGGTCATAAAGTTAATACTTGCAATATGCAAAAAAGATTGATATAATGTAAATAATTATGGAATAATACGGAGGCAGTATGAAAGGAAAGCTTATTGTTATCGAAGGATTAGACGGCAGCGGTAAATCCACGCAGGAGGAGCTGCTGAAACAAAAGCTTGCTGCGTGCGGTCACAACATTAATTTTATCAAACTTCCCAATTATGATGACCCTGCTTGCGAACTTGTTAAAATGTATCTTTCAGGCAGATTCGGTAAAAAGCCCGGCGATGTTAACGCATATGCCGCCTCCGCTTTTTTTGCCGTTGACAGATATGCAAGCTATCACTGCTATTGGAAAGAAGCATATTTAAACGGAGAAATTTTTCTTGCAGACAGATACACAACCTCCAATGCATATCATCAGCTTACCAAAACAGACCGTAAGGATTGGGATGCATATCTCGAATGGCTTGAGGATTTTGAATATAACAAAATGGGAATTCCCAAACCCGATGCCGTTATTTATCTTGACATGCCCATTGAAGTTTCACAAAAACTTATGACCGGCAGGTATAACGGCGACGAAACAAAAAAAGATATACATGAAAAAGATACCGAATATTTAAACAATTGCCGTGTTGCCGCCGATTATGCTTGCAAAAAGCTCGGCTGGAAACGCATTGAATGCAGCGAAAACGGAGAGCCGCTTCCCATAGAGGTTATTTCGGAAGCCGTGCTCAAAGCGGTTTCGGATGCTTTAGGGCTTGATTTATGATAAGATATGCAACCCATAATGATATAAAAGACATTATTTCTCTTTGGCATGAAGCGTTCGGAGATTCGGAAGAAGAAATTAAATTCTTTCTTGAAAAAAATTTTTGTCCGGACAATACTTTGGTTATAGAAGAAAACTCAGCCGTCGTTTCGATGCTTTTTCTGCTTGAAGGAAATATGCAGATTAACGGCAAAGATTATTCTTCATACTATCTTTATGCCGCATGCACTTCTGAAAGCTGCCGCGGCAGGGGAATGATGGCGGAGCTGCTTGAGTTTGCGGCAAATACCGCAAGAAGCAGAAATGTTCATTTCATTTGCCTTATGCCTGGTGAAAAAAGCTTGTTTGATTTCTATTCAAAACACGGATATGTTACCGCCTTTTCGAAAAAGATTCTTAAAATCGGTTTTTCCGAAATTGATACGGATGAATTTTCGGCATGTAACAGCTCCTTTTTATGCGTACCGCCTGAATTTTTGAGAAACAATGCTTTTTCAAAATACGATTATTTCAAATGGAACGATGATGCAATCAATTTTGCGCTTGAACACACGAAGCTTTACGGCGGACAAGCTTTTAAAAGCACTAAAGGCTATGCACTTTACAGCTTTATCGGTTCCGATATCATCGTAAAGGAATTCGCCTTTACACCTGAGTTTTTACCGCTTCTTGCGGCTTATTTGAAAGAAAAACACAGTTTTGATAATCTTATATTTAATTTACCCGCCGATTATCCTACCGACATCGGCAATTGTCAAATTGTTAAAAGCGCCATGCTTTTGCCGATAACGGATATAGGTAATGCTCTTGCCGACGATGTTAAAAACGCTTATCTCGGTCTGACGCTTGATTGAACGGAGGTTTAAAAATGCTGTATATGTTTTTTGCACAGGGATTCGAAGAGGTTGAAGCCATTGCAACTCTCGATGTTATCAGACGCGCAGGCATTCCAATTGAAAGCGTTGGAATCGGTGCGCTTAATAATGTTACGGGTTCCCATAATATAACCGTTGTTTGCGATAAAACCGAAAGTGAAATCGCTTTTAACGAAAATGTTGAAGGTATTATTCTTCCCGGAGGAATGCCTGGCACAACTAACCTTATGAACAGCAAAACTGTTTCGGATTTCATTGATTCATGCCATGCAAACGGCAGGCTTTTGTGCGCCATTTGCGCCGCTCCCATGATTCTCGGTCGCAAAGGACTTCTTCACGGCAAAGAGGCAATTTGTTTCCCTGGGTTCGAAAATGAACTTAAGGGTGCGGTTATTGCGGATGCTTATGTGTGCCGTGACGAAAACATTATCACTTCCAAGGGAATGGGAAGCGCTGTTAATTTCGGTCTTGAAATTGTAGCTGCGCTTACTGACAGGCAAACTGCCGATAAGCTTAAATCAACATTGCAATGTTCATGATGGATAAAAACGATTTACGAAAATTTTACACTCAGTTTAGAAACGGTATAAACCGTTCGGATAAAATATCAGCAGACAGAAGCATTTTCACTTATTTTATCAATTCACGCTATTTTTCGGATTTTGGCATGTTTTTATGTTATGTTTCTTTCAGAAGCGAAGCAGATACTCATGAAATAATTCGTTTTCTTTTAAACAACAAAAAGCGTGTTGCAGTTCCGGTTTGTGAAGACAAACAAATGCGTTTTTTTGAAATTCGCTCGCTCTCTGATTTACAGCCGGGGCGTTTCGGAATTTTGATTCCAAAACCTGATGATGCTGATATAGTCACCGATTTCTCAAATGCTCTCTGCCTTGTTCCCGCGCTTGCATTTGATTATAACGGCAACAGGCTCGGATACGGCGGCGGTTATTATGACAGATTTCTGAGTGAGAATAAAATACAGACGCTTGGTTTTGCATACGGCAATTGCCTTTGCCGACATATACCGAGCGAAGACTTTGATGTTAAAATCTCAACCGTTTTAACTGAAAACGGTTTTCGCAAATTTAAAACAGGGGAGGCAAATACATATGAATAAAGATAATAACAGAAAAGATAATCTTTTCAAAGTTAATATCGAAGACGACGGTTTTCTGAATCCCGAGGATTTGGATAATATTGTGCCGCCGCCCGTGTCTGCAACCAAGAAAAAATTTGAAGTTCATATTGAGGATGATGACGCTTCTTCGCTTGATTTTGAAGACCAGCAGCCAAGATATAACGGCGAAATATATTTTTCTAACAGACGTCCGTCAAAGCAGGCTCAGCCCGCTGCACCCGTTCAGCGCAGGACAGGCTCCGAAAGACCCGCATCAAAAAAATCCAATCACGCGTTCAATTCGATAGTTGCCGTTTTCTGTGCGGTTGTTTTGATATTTTCAACAGCTGCTTCCGCGCTTGCAATCTCATGTATCAACGATATACTCGGGCTTAACAGAAGCGATGAAGAGGTTATTGTTAACATTCCGAATGATGCAACAACCGATGAAATCATTGATATTCTCAGCGACAATGACCTTGTGAAGCAAAAGACATTCTGCAAAATTTTCTATAAGGCTTTCACTTTTGTTAAGAATATCAATAAAAAGAACAAACCTGCGGATCCTGTTTATCTGGGCGATATTTATTATGTTCAGAAAAACCTCGGTCTTGAGGGATATCTGACCGAATTTAAAGAAATAGCAAAAACTGCCGACACAGTTTCTTTGGTATTCCCCGAAGGATGGACAATGTATCAGATTTTCGATAAAATCGATGAGTTTGGCGTCTGTTCAAAAGAGGAGCTTATATCTTCTGTAAGCGGTGCTGATTTTGACTATGATTTTATCGATTTGATATCTGATAACCCATACAGAACATTTAAGCTGGAAGGATATCTTTATCCCGATACCTATGAATTCTACGAAGAGAGCAATGCAAACAGCGTTATCCGCAAATTCCTTGATGCTTCCGAAAGCAAATGGACTGAAGAATATCAGACACAGTGTGACAAGCTTGGTTTAACACGCGATGAAGTTCTGATAATCGCCTCAATTATTCAGCGCGAGGCCGCAAACTCGCAGCAAATGGGCTTGGTTTCTTCTGTTCTTCACAACAGACTCAACCATTCTGTTTCTTGGCCGCTGCTCGGTTGCGACTCGACCGCGAATTATATCAGAAATTATGTAAGACATCATGTCGACCCGTCTCAGGCTATCGTTTTTGAGCAGAATTATGACACTTATATCAGCCAGGGTCTTCCTCCCGGACCGATATGCAATCCCGGTGATGATGCAATAAATGCCGCTCTTTTCCCTGATGACACCGATTATTATTATTTCCGCCACGATAAATACGGCGATATATATATGGCTAAAACTCAGGCTGAGCACGACCGCAACGGTATTGAAGTTCTCAGAGTTAACAGCCGATAGGAGAATTTATTAAATGTGTGATTTCCTTAAACCCGAAATACTTGCGCCTGCGGGCGATTTTGAGCGTCTTTATACCGCTGCTGAATACGGAGCCGATGCAGTATATCTCGGCTCTGACTGCTTCGGAATGCGCACTGCAGCTGCAAGCTTCGGCGGCGATGATTTAAAAAAAGCCTGCGATTATGCTCACTCCAAAGGAGTTAAAGTGTATCTGACTTGCAATACTGTGCCCAGAAACTGTGAGTTGAAGCGTTTGCCGTCTTTTATTGAGTTTGCGGCTCAGAGCGGAGTCGACGCTTTTATCGTTACCGACATCGGTGTTATGGGCATTGCAAAAAAATATGCACCCGATGTTGAAATTCATATTTCGACTCAGGCGGGAATTACGAATTATGCCGCCGCAAATGCATTTTATGAAATGGGTGCAAAGCGCATTGTAACGGCGCGCGAGCTTTCACTTGATGAAATCGCGGAAATCAGAATAAACACACCGAAGGACCTTGAAATCGAATGCTTTGTCCACGGTGCAATGTGCGTATCTTTTTCCGGCAGGTGCCTTCTTTCAAATTATATGACCGGCAGGGATTCAAACAGAGGGGACTGCGCTCAACCTTGCCGTTGGAGATATTCACTTCTTGAGGAAAAACGTCCCGGCGAATATTTTGAAGTTGAGCAGGACAAAACCGGTACATACATAATGAATTCAAAAGATATGTGCCTGATTGAGCATATACCCGAACTTGCAAGTTCGGGCATCAGCAGCTTTAAAATTGAAGGTCGCGCCAAATCCGCTTATTATACAGCTGTTTCCGTTAACGCTTACAGATGTGCGGTTGACGGATATGTCGCCTCGGGTTTTTCAAATAATTATAAACCCGAACAGTGGATTATTGATGAAGTCAGAAAAGTCAGCAACAGACAGTATTGCACCGGCTTCTATTTTTCAACCCCAATGGATGATGCTCAGATTTTTTATGACGGCGGATATGTCCGTGAATGGGATGTGGCAGCTATTGCGGAGAAATGGGAAAACGGTGTGCTTTATGCATCTCAAAGAAACAGATTTTTTGAAGGCGACGAGCTTGAGATTATGATTAAGGGTAAAGAGCCTTTTAAAGTAACTGTTAAAAACTTAAAAAATAACAACGGTGAACTGATTGATAATGCACCGCATCCTATGATGAATCTCAACTTCGACTGCCCGATTGATGTTCCTGCAGGGGCATATCTCAGAATGCAGCGAAAGAGCGGTGTTATCTTATGAGTTCTTATTTACCGGTTGTTTTTCTGTTTATTATTCTGTTTTTTATTTTGAGGCAACAGAATGCAGATATGGTCAGAAGAATCATCAGAAAACATAAGAGAAAGGGAAGAACTGAAATGAATGAAATTATCAGCAGATATATAGGAAAAGATTGCCTTGTTTACACTTCCAATTCAAGTGCTCTTGTCGGCGAAGTTGCCAGCGTGAATGAAAACTGGGTTGTTATCAAAACAAAAGACGGCGATGAATCCGTTAATCTCGATTATGTTATCAGAATTAAGGAGCATCCCAGAAAAAGCAACGGCAAAAAGAAAAGTGTTATTTTTTAATTTCGTGCATTCGGCAAATAATAATTGTCGAATGCTTTTTTATGTCCTTTTTTATGTACAGCTTTTGATTTATACTTTTACAATAACGTTATTTTCACAACGCCTTGTGCCAAAGCTTGACTTTGCTTCAAGATGTGGTATAATGATATTGGTAAAATTTGCGAATTTGGAGGTTCAAACCGAATGGCTAAAAAACCGGGATATAATGATGAGAGCATTGTAGCTCTGAAAGGTAAAGACAGAGTCAGAAAAAAGCCTGCGGTTATTTTCGGTTCAAGCGGTATTGACGGCTGCGAGCACTCAATTTTTGAAATTGTTTCAAACTCTGTTGACGAAGCAAGAGAAGGTTTTGGCGATAAGATTGTAGTTACGCGATTTGCGGATAATTCCGTTGAGGTTCAGGACTTCGGCAGAGGAATTCCGGTTGATTATAATGCCAAAGAAGGCAGATATAACTGGGAGCTTGTTTTCTGTGAGCTTTATGCCAGCGGTAAATACAATAACGGTGAAGACGGCAACTATGAGTTTTCGCTCGGCACAAACGGTTTGGGTCTTTGCGCCACGCAGTATGCTTCAGAATATATGGAGGCTGAAATTCATACCGGCGGATACCGCTATCTTCTCAATTTCAAAAAAGGCGATCCCGACGGCGAAATGATAAAAGAACCGTATAATAAACGTGATACCGGTTCAAGAATCAAGTGGAAGCCCGACCTTGATGTTTTTACGGATATTGATATATCTTTGGAATACTTTCAGGAAATGATGAAAAATCAGTCGGTTGTTAATGCCGGTGTTAGGTTTATTCTCAAAAACCAGGTCGGCAAGTCTTTTGATACCTACGAATACTATTATGAAAAAGGTATTGATGACTATATCAAGGAAATTGTCGGCGAAAACGCTTTGACAAGTTTTCTTTCCTGGAGCGGAGATGCAACCTGCCGCGACCGTGAAGACCTTGGTGAATATAAACTCAAGATGAGCTTTGCGCTTACTTTTTCAAATAAAATTCAGGCTAAGGAATATTATCATAACTCCAGCTATCTTGCCAACGGCGGTTCGCCGGACAAAGCTGTTAAACAGGGCTTCCTTTCACAGATTGATTCATACATCAAACAGAATAACAAATATCAAAAGAGCGACGGAAAAATCACATTTCAGGATATCGAGGATTGCCTTGCAATTGTTGTTTCTTCTTTTTCAACTTTTGCTTCCTATGAGAATCAGACCAAAAAATCCATTAACAATAAGGGTATTCAAGATGCGATGACTTCATTTATCAAGCATCAGCTCGAAATCTATTTTATTGAAAATCCCATCGAAGCCAATAAAATTGCCGAGCAGGTTCTCATAAATATGCGAAGCCGTGTCAGAGCCGAAAAAACAAGGCTCGGTATGAAGGAATCGCTCATTCAGAATGTAGGCAACTTAACAAACAGAATACAGAAATTCGTTGACTGCCGCAGCAAGGATGTTGAAATCCGTGAGCTGTTTATCGTTGAGGGTGACTCGGCTTTAGGCGCATGTAAGCAGTCGAGGAACTCCGAATATCAGGCAATTATGCCCGTCAGGGGTAAAATTCTCAATTGCCTTAAATCGGAATATGACCGCATTTTCAAGAGCGATATTATTACTGATTTAATCAAAGTTATCGGCTGCGGTGTTGAGGTTGGTGCAAAGCAGAAAAAGGGCAAGGATATGATTTCCTTTAATCTTGATTTGCTCCGTTGGAACAAAATTATTATTTGTACCGATGCCGATGTCGACGGATTCCACATCAGAACTCTTATTCTGACAATGATTTACAGACTGATGCCAACTCTTTTTGACGAGGGTAAGGTTTTCATTGCCGAATCTCCGCTTTATGAAATCACCTGCGGTGATGAAACTTGGTTTGCATATACCGAAAAAGAGAAAACGGATGCCCTTGCTGAAATCGGGAACAAAAAATATACCATTCAGCGCTCTAAGGGTCTCGGCGAAAATGACCCGGATATGATGTGGCTCACAACTATGAATCCCGCCACAAGACGCCTTATCAAAATTGAACCTTCGTTTGCACAGGAAACGTCGGATAAGTTTGACTTGCTTCTCGGCGATAATCTTATCGGCCGCAAAGAGCATATTGCTGAAAACGGCCATCTTTACATTGATATGGCAGATATTTCATAAATTTTTTAACGGAGTTTATATTTATGGCTAAAAAATCAAAAAAAGGCAGTGATATTGCCGTCGAAAAGCTTGACGATAAAACTCATATTATCGGTGCCGGTGATGTTGTTAATCAGCAGATTGTTGATACTCTTGAACTTAATTTCATGCCCTATGCCATGAGTGTTATCATGTCACGCGCCATTCCTGAAATCGACGGCTTTAAGCCATCACACAGAAAAATTCTTTACACAATGTATAAAATGGGTCTGCTGACAGGCAATCGCTCCAAATCGGCCAATATCGTCGGCCGTACCATGCAGCTAAACCCCCATGGCGACGCTGCCATTTACGAAACCATGGTCAGACTGTCAAAGGGATATGAAGCCCTTCTGCATCCTTATGTTGATTCAAAGGGTAACTTCGGTAAAGCTTATTCACGCGATATGATGTGGGCTGCGTCCAGATATACGGAAGCAAAGCTCGACAAACTCTGCGCTGAGCTTTTTACCGATATTGATAAAGACACGGTTGATTTTGTTGACAACTATGACAACACAATGAAAGAGCCCGTGCTTCTGCCTGTAACATTCCCGAGCGTTCTTGTCAATGCCAACACAGGCATTGCGGCGGGTATGGCAAGCTCGATATGCTCATTCAATCTTGAAGAAATATGCAACACTACCATTGAACTCATTAAAAACCCGAAACATGAGGTTGCAGACACCCTTAAAGGCCCCGATTTTGCAGGCGGCGGATTTTTGGTTTATGACCGTGAGATTATGGAAGAAATTTACCGCACGGGCAGGGGAGGCTTTAAGGTAAGAGCAAAATATACCTATGATAAGTCCAATAGCTGCATTGACGTTACCGAAATTCCTCCGACAACAACTTCCGAAGCTATTATCGACCGTATTATTGAAAAAATAAAAGGCGGTTCAATAAAAGAAATCAGCGACATCCGTGACGAGACCGATAAGAGCGGCCTTAAAATCACAATTGATGTTAAGAAGGGCACCGACCCCGAAAAGCTTATGAAAAAGCTTTATGAATCAACGCCGCTTCAAGACACTTTCTCATGCAACTTTAACGTTTTAATCAACGGTTCGCCGCGTGTTCTTGGAGTTAAAGAGCTTCTGAATGAATGGATTGATTTCAGAAGCAACTGCATCAGACGAAGAACGGCTTTTGACCTGAAAAGAGCTTCTGACAGGCTGCATCTTCTCAGAGGTCTGGAAAAAATATTGCTCGATATTGACAAGGCAATTAAGATTATCAGAAATACGGAAGAAGAAGCTGAGGTTGTCCCCAATCTTATGATTGGATTTAAAATCGACAAAATCCAGGCGGAATATGTTGCTGAAATTAAATTGCGCCACTTGAATAAGGAATATATTTTAAAGCGTCTTCAGGATATTGAAAAGCTCGAGTCGGCAATTAAAGATTTAAATGACATTCTTAACACACCCAGACGAATAAAACAAATAATTGTTGCCGAACTTAAAGAGGTCGTCAAAAAGCATTCCGTTCCCAGAAAAACGCAGATTGTTTACGCTTCTGAAATTGATGACACTCCTGTTGCAGAAGAAATCCCCGATTATCCCGTCCACCTCTTCTTTACCCGTGACGGATATTTCAAAAAGATAACCCCGCTTTCACTGCGTATGAGCGGTGCCAACAAGCTTAAAGACGGCGATGAAATTATTCAGACTTTTGAAACAACAAATGCAAAAGAACTGCTTTTCTTTACAAATAAATGTCAGGTTTATAAAACGTCCGCCAACGCTTTTGAAGACTCAAAAGCAAGCGTTCTCGGTGATTACATTCCCGCCAAGCTTGAAATGGAAGAAGGGGAATTGCCGATTTATATGGCAATAACAACAGATTATGAAGGATATATGATTTTCTTCTTTGAAAACGGAAAAGCCGCAAAAATTGATATGAAAGCTTATCAGACCGTTACAAAGAGAAAAAAGCTTATTAAGGCATTTTCCGACAAATCGCCCGTTGCTTGTGTTATTCAGCTTCCTGAGGATAAGGAGCTTGTTGTTGTTTCAAGCTCAGGCAGACATTTACTTGTTAACACAGCCGTCATTCTTCCGAAAACCACCAAGGATACCATCGGCGTTGGTGTTATGACCCTGAAAAAAGGTCACAGAGTAATGACCGCCAGGGAATACCGTAAGGGTGAGTTTTTAAAACCGCACAGATATATGGCAAAGAATCTTCCTGCCGCAGGTGCTTTGCTGAGCAGCGACGATGAAGCCGAGCAAATAACATTTAACCCATAATCAATAAAAATGCCGTTCACGGTCAGGCTTCCCTACTGTGAGCGGCATGCTGATAATTGTTAGATCAGCAGTTCGCAGAGATAATGCAAACGCAATTAGTTTTAAATTTTCTCTGCAATTATATCATTGCACCGCTTTTTCTTTTAATTCGCGGCACATTTTGCCAAATAAATTAAAAAAACATCTTGCAATTATAATAAATATGTGTTAAAATCCTTTAGTAAAATAATTCTTTGGAGGTTTATTACCTATGCAGTGGTATGAAATCGTTTTAGGCGTTGTGCTTATTATTACATCTCTCGCTCTTGTTGCTTTAGTTCTTCTTCAGGAAGGTCGTCAGCAAGGTCTTTCGGGAGCTATCGCAGGCGGTGCTGAAACATTCCTTGGCAAAAGCAAGGGTAAGACAATTGAACAGAAACTTGTTAAGTTAACAAAAGTTTTTGCTGTTGTGTTCTTTGTTCTTTCTTTGGTTGCCACTCTTGTTGTTCTTTTTATTAAATAAGAAAATGCTTTTAAGAGCTGCTCAAGTCGGGCAGCTCTTTTTCTTTTATTCTGTCAGTCTCTTTCTTAACTTTTCTATAACCTTCTTTTCAATGCGGCTAACATAGGAGCGGGAAATATTAAGCTTCTTTGCAATTTCAATCTGTGTCAGCGGGTTTAATCCGTACAGACCGTATCTCAGAATAATTATTGTTTTTTCACGTTCATCTTCAAGCTCCTCAATATATCTGTACAGCTTTCCGATTGTTATGCTGTTGTCTATATCATCTGCAATTGTATCTTCGACACTTATAATATCCATAAGTGTCAGAGGATTACCCTCGCTGTCAGAATCTATCGGCTCGTTTATCGAAATATCCTGTGATGTTTTTTTCTGACTTCTGAAATACATAAGCACTTCGTTTTCAATACATTTTGAAGCATATGTTGCAAGCTTTATTCCTTTTTTATCATCAAATGTATTAACTGCCTTGATTAGTCCGATTGTTCCGATTGAAATTAAGTCATCCTGTTCATTTGTGTTTGAGCAATATTTCTTTACTATATGGGCAACAAGGCGAAGATTGTGTTCGATAATAATATTCTTCGCTTCAGAGTCACCGTTTTTATAACGCTTCAGATATTCGCTTTCTTCTTTTGCAGACAGGGCAGGAGGAAAGGAATTTGAGTTTTTTACATGCAGAGCAAAAAACAAAAATCCTTTTGAAATCAGATCAAAAACCAAGTTAAACATAAAAATCACCTCGTTAAACCAATTCTATGTTTTTTTTTACTGAAAAAGACGAAATCGATTCTGAAAAATAAAGATATTGCTTGCATATCAGCTTAAAAAGTTATATAATGTAATAAATATAATATAATGAGGTGCATTTTATGAGTTCAATTAAGCTTGGAGCTCAGCTTTACACATTGCGCGATTACATAAAGACATATGAGGACTGCGAAGAAACTTTTAAATATCTTAACAGCATCGGAATCAATGTTATTCAAATTTCGGGCATCGGACCAATACCTGCCGAAAAGGTTGCCTATCTTGTTGAAAAATACAATATGGATGTGTGCGTGACACACACATCTTTTGATCGCATGCTTACTGATCTTGACACGGTCATGAAAGAGCACAAAATGCTGGGATGTGATACTCTCGGCATCGGCGGCATGCCCGATAAATACAGAGAAAATACTGAAAGCCTCAAGGAATTCATCAGGCTAACAAGTGAAATCGGAAAGAAAATGCACGATAACGGTTTGCAGTTCGCTTATCACAATCATGCGTTTGAGTTTGCAAAGCTTGAAAACGGCAGACGTATTTTTGATATGTTGATTGAAGACACAAAGCCCGAGGAATTCAGCTTTATCGGCGACACATATTGGTTTCAGTTCGGCGGCGTAAATCCCTGCGATTACATTGAAAAAATTGCAGGCAGAATGAAGGTTTGTCATTTTAAGGATTACGGTATAACCAATCACACACCCAAATTTGTTGAAATCGGCACCGGTAATTTGAATCTTGACGCAATTTATAATAAATGCAAGCAGACAGGTGTAAAATACATCGTTATAGAACAGGATATATGCGCCATTGACCCCAGAGAGTCAATGGCGATAAGCTACAAAAATCTTGTTGATATTGCAAAAAGGAATGATTAACAAATGACCTTTTCTCCGCTCACTCTTACTGTTTTAACAGACACTCACTATTATTCAAACGAAAACGGCATTGAAGGCAGGGCTTACGATATTGCAAACGCAAAAAGTCAAAAGCTTCTTGCCGAAAGCGCTGAGGTTTTGAGTGCTGCATTTGAGCAGATTGCGGCCGACAGAAGCAGCAACATCGTTCTTATTTCCGGCGATTTAACAAACAACGGAGAACTGAATGCACACAGCGAGTTTATTCAAATGCTGCGCGAACTGAAGAATTCAGGAAAAGCAGTTTATGTTATAACAGCAACTCATGACTATCGCGGCGGTGCCGTTGCAGATGCTTACCGCGGCGATGAAAAGGTTAAAATACCTGCCGCTTCGCGTGATATTCTTTTTGATATGTATCGCGAATTCGGTCCCGACGATGCTATTGCCGTTCACCGCGAAAGCATGTCATATGTTGTTCAGCTTTGCGACGGATACAGACTTTTTGCGCTCAATGACGACACAAATCGAAATAACAAAAGCGGTTTTTCCGATGAATGCTTCAATTGGATTTCCGAACGAGCGAGAGAAGCGAGAGAAGATAATCAGTTTATCATTGCGATGACGCATCACCCGCTTATTGCTCCTTCACCGATTTATGAAATTATTGGTAAGGGAGATATGCTGGGGGATTATAAAACCAGAATTGAACAGCTTGCAGACATCGGTGTTCAATTCATTTTTACCGGTCATACTCATATTCATAACACCTCTGCCTATCAGAGTTCAAAGGGCAATGTGCTTTATGACATTTGCACGTCATCTCCCATCGGATATCCCGGAGCTTTCAGAAAAGTAACTTTCAGCCCCGATTCAGGAAATGTTTATGTTTCTACCGAATTTGTAAACACCCCCGAATCCTTCAAAGCCGGAGGCAAAGAACTTCGCGGCGTTCTTGAAGAACAGCTCATCGGCGTTATCAGAAGAATGATAAAAACGGCAGGCGAGGATATTGAAAAGCTTGCCGACATGGTAACTGCCATAAGTATAAAACCCAAGCTTGTTTACCGTTTTGGTTGGATTATCAAGCCGATATTCAAATTTTTGAATTCATTAAAAGTCGGAACGGTTGCCAAGTGGACAAAAAAAGAAACCGGTCTCAAACCCGAAGATTATGAAAGCATTAAGAACCTGAAAGTTGTTGATGTTATTTCTGAGCTGGTGCTTAACCTCTTTGGGGGAGAAAGCAAATATTCGCCTGAAACACCGGTTTATAAAATAACAATCGGTTTCTTGAGTGTTTTGGACAGCGTGCTCAGAATACTTCATATTGATTTGAAGAAAATAACTAAGGTTTCTTCATCATTAACCGATTTGGTTGAACCATTATTATATAATCCCAAAATTGATTCATATGAATCAGATTTAAAAATCTATGCGTTTAACGATGGCTGCGGCCAAAGCTTTGAAAAGCTCAGCTTTCCCGATTCACCCAAAACCGTTAAAGAAAGCCACAAGGGTCTGCCGATAATTTTAACAGCCGCTTTGCTGTTAATTCTTTTGTTTCCCGTTTGGATTTTAATTTTACTTTTGGGATTTATCATCAATCAGATAAAATACGGTAACAAAATTAAATAATCCTCAGTTATAACTTTTTAATATTTTTGTTAACTGATATTAATTTATTTCGTTTATAATTTACCAATAATATAAACAAGGAGGTTGAGCGTTTTGAAGAAATCTGCCGCCAATCCCGAAAAAAGTGTTAAAACAAAACATAAAAAGAATAAAACCCCCGGCAAACCTCTGCTTGTTCTTTACGGAATTCTGAGCGTTTGCGCTTTAACGGTGTTTATTGTCGTTTCATATGTTTTAATAAATGCTATTTCTTTTATAAACGGAGATTTGGTTGTCAATCTTGAAGAATATAAATCCAACCAAAACCAGACATCATTTATTTATGCATATGATGAAAACGGTAAAACCGTTGAATTGGCGCGCCTTCACGGTGAAGAGGACCGAGTCTGGGTTGACCTTGATGACATGTCGCCCTACATGAAGCAGGCTTTTATAGCGCTTGAAGACACCAGATTTGAAAAGCATCACGGCGTTGACTGGATAAGAACAATCGGTGTTATTGTTGTTCCTCAAAATCTCGGTCAGGGCGGTTCTACAATAACTCAGCAGCTCATAAAAAACCTTACCAATCAAAAATCTGTAACCGTTGTCAGAAAATACAACGAAATTCTTACTGCACTCAATCTTGAGAAAAACTATGAAAAAGATCCGATTATTGAAGCGTATCTTAATACGGTTTATCTTGGAAGCGGCTGCTACGGTGTTAAAACAGCGAGTGAAAAATATTTCGGCAAAGATATCAGCGAGCTCAATGCCGCTGAGTGTGCAGTTATCGCTTCAATTACTCAGGCACCGACTAAATACAATCCTTTGCTTCACCCTGATGAGAACCGCACAAGACAGCTTTATTGTCTTGAAATGATGTGGAAGGAAACAGGAGCTCTGACCGAAGAAGAATATAACGAAGCCTGCAATTATAAGCTGATTTATACAAACAGCGATGAGTATGTTCCCGATGAAAAGGAACAGACAAAAAATGAGGAAGAGGAAACAAATCACAGCTTTTATGTTGACTATGTAAGACAATGTGTCCAGAGGGACCTTATGGAGGAATATGGCTATACAAAGCAGCAGGCATCCGACATGCTGCTTTATGGCGGCTTAAAGATTTATTCAGCTGTTGATTTAAAGGTTCAGGAAGCACTTGAAGATGTTTATGTCAACCGTAAATCTTTCCCCAATCTTGTCAGTAAAGACGGCACAAAAGTTCAGTCGGCAATGACAATAATGGATTATGAAGGAAGGATAGTTGCTATTGTCGGCGCTGCCGATGAAAAGGTCGGCCCTTTGTGTCTTAACAGAGCTGCAAATTCTTACAGACAACCGGGTTCAACAATCAAACCGCTTTCAACCTATGCCCCGGCAATTGAAATGAACCTTTATAATTATTCAAGCATGATAAAAGACTATGCCATTCCCGTTAAAGGAAAACTCTGGCCTCACAACGTTAACGGCACTTTGGGTTCAAACAATAACGTCAGCGTTGAATACGCCATTCAGCAATCCCACAACACCGTTCCTGCAAGAATTATCAACTATGATTTGGGAATTGACAACTCATTCAATTTCCTCAGAGACCGTTTCCATCTTTCACAGCTTGATGAAACTAACGACAGGTCTCTCGCACCGCTTGCAACAGGTGCTCTGACAAACGGAACAACAACGGTTGAAATGGCTGCGGCTTATGCCACCTTCGGAAACGGCGGTCTTTATTATGAACCTTATACTTATTATAAGGTTACCAACAGTCAGGGAACTCAGATTCTTTTGAGCAACGAAACACCCAAAGCTCAGAGAGCAATGTCTGCGGAAACTTCAGACATCGTTTGCGAGCTTCTTCAGACAGTCAGCACAAGCAAATTCGGCGATGCCCCCAATGTAAGAAAGTTCCAGATTATGGCAAAGACAGGTACGACCAGCAGCGAAAAAGACCGTTGGTTCTGTGCCGGTACTCCTTATTATGTGGCTGCTGTTTGGGTTGGGTTCGATAAGCAAGAAACACTTGATGCTTCCGGAAACCCCGGCGGAAAAATCTTTATGCGGGTGTTTGATGAAATTCACAAAGGCTTGGAAGAAAAGGAATTTCCCAAAAGCAGCGGTACAATTCAGAAAAGCTATTGTACTCACACAGGTAAGCTTGCAGGCTCCAACTGCGGCTCCACTAAAAAAGGTTGGTATAAGATAACAGCTCTGCCTTCCGTATGTACTTCATGCACAGCGGCTCCTGCGGGCGATGATATTCAGAACGCAATCGGCGATGCTGTTGGTGATATTGTTGACGGTGTTGTTGATAACCTCGGCAATGCTCTTAACAACATTATCGGTGACCGATAATTATAACGCGGAGTTTGCTTTTGCAAGCTCCGCGTCACTCTAAATTAAGGATTGATATTGTGATTATTATGTCGATTGATTACGGTGATGTCAGAACAGGTATAGCCGTATGTGACAAATTTGAAATGCTCGCTTCTCCCATTTGTATAATCGAACAGAGAAATCCCGAAAAATTAATTGAAGAAATTTCAAAGCTTGCCGAAAAACACAGTGTTGAGCAGTTTGTTGTCGGTCTGCCGAAAAATATGGATTCTTCGGTGGGGGAGAGGGCACTCAAATGCAAAGAGTTTGCTCAACAGCTTTCTGATTCAACCGGCATTGAAGCGGTAATGCGTGACGAACGGCTCTCGACCGTCAGTGCTCACAATGTGTTGAATGCGACAAATACGCGCGGCAAAAAACGCAAGGCTGTTGTTGACCAGGTTGCGGCTGTTATGATACTTCAGGATTATATCGATTTCAGAAAAAACATAAAACAATAATTAATTTAAGTTAACAGGAAATTGATGCAGATTTCTTCGCATATTATATTATTATATATAACATGTTTGGAGGAATCCGGATGAAAATAATTGCCCCGAAAACCATTAAAATTCGCTTATACTTAACTTTGACCCTGTTTATAATTTTTTCAGGTCTTATCGCAGGCACATATATCGTTAACCGATTTGATTCTGTCAGGGCATCGCTTGATGATAATGTTATCCAAAATACCGTTATCATTGATGCGGGTCACGGCGGTCCTGACGGCGGCACAAGTTCAGACGACGGCATTCTTGAAAAAGACATTAACCTTCAGATTGCCACAAAACTGAATGATATTTTGAACAGCATGGGTGTGAAAACTGTCATGACACGCTCAGAAGATGTTTCAATTCACAACAACACTGCAAAAACAATCCGTGAAAAGAAAATTTCCGATATTAAAAACCGCTTGGAAATTATGAATAAAACCGAAAATTCGATTTTTGTAAGTATTCATCAAAATCATTTTTCTGTTTCAAAGTATAACGGAACACAGGTTTTTTATTCAAAAAACAATCCGCTTTCTCAGTCTCTTGCAAACTGTATCAGACAGTCTGTAATCTCTTATTTACAGCCTGAAAATTCTCGTGAAATCAAAGAAAGCGGCTCGGAAATTTATCTTTTATATCATGCTCAACAGCCGTCAGTTATGGTTGAATGCGGATTTTTATCCAATTCCGACGAAACACAAAAGCTTAAGGACGAGATGTATCAAAAAAAACTTGCTTTTTTGATAGCAGTCGGAATATTTGATTATTTCAAAAATACGGAGGAAAACTGAAATGGCAGGCAAAGCAAAAACACTATATATATGCAGCCAATGCGGATATGAGAGCGCTAAATGGTTTGGTTGCTGTCCCGGATGCAGTGAATGGAACACAATGGAAGAAGAGGTCAGAACCGCACAACAGCAAAAGAATCAGAAAAGCCTTTCAAAATCTGTTTTTGCTCAAACAATCAATAAAATAGATGCTGATGATGAAATACGCTTTAAAACCGGTATGGCTGAGCTTGACCGAGTTCTCGGCGGCGGAATAGTCAAAGGCTCCCTCGTGCTTCTCAGCGGCGACCCCGGAATCGGTAAATCAACAATTCTGCTTCAGATATGCGAATTTCTCGGCAAAAATCTCAGAATTCTCTATGTTTCGGGTGAAGAATCCGCAAGGCAGATTAAGCTTCGCGCAAAACGCCTCGGAGTTTCAACCGACAATTTGTTTATTATGTGTCAGACAGATGTTGAGAGCATCGTTGAATATATTAAAACCGACATGCCAGATTTGGTTATCGTTGACTCCATTCAGACCATGTGTGTGTCAGAAATCAACTCTTCACCGGGCAGCATAACACAGGTCAGAGAATCCACAAATCTCTATATGCACTGTGCCAAGGGCCTCGGAATTCCCACAATTCTTGTCGGTCATGTCAATAAAGACGGCAATATTGCAGGTCCAAAAGTTCTTGAACATATTGTTGACTGCGTTCTTTATTTTGAAGGTGAACGCCATTTGTCATACAGAATACTGCGTGCAGTCAAAAACAGATACGGTTCAACAAATGAAATCGGTGTTTTCGAGATGCTTGACAAGGGTCTTGTTGAGGTTATAAATCCTTCGCTCATGCTTATTTCGGGAAAGCCCAAGAACACTGCAGGAACTTGTATAGCTTGTGTAATGGAAGGCAGCAGACCTATTCTTG
This sequence comes from Acutalibacteraceae bacterium, assembly GCA_045591425.1. Classification (GTDB taxonomy): domain Bacteria; phylum Bacillota; class Clostridia; order Oscillospirales; family Acutalibacteraceae; genus CAG-177. Next base: position 62,185 of record JAZNSX010000055.1, read on the forward strand.
CCGAGGTTCAGGGTCTGGTTGCCGCTTCCAACTACGGCAATGCCCGACGAATGTCAACCGGATTTGATTATAACAGAATGTCAATGCTTCTTGCCGTCCTGGAGAAGCGCTCTGGCTACTTTTTCAGTAATTGCGACGCTTATATTAATGTTGTAGGCGGCTTAAGGCTTGACGAACCTGCAACAGACCTTTCCGTTGCTCTTGCACTCATATCAAGCCTAAAAGATACACCGATTCGTGATGATACGCTTGCAATAGGTGAAATCGGCCTTGGCGGCGAACTGAGAGCAGTTTCGTTCTGTGAACAGCGCGTTAAAGAAGCCGAAAGGCTCGGCTTTTCAAGATGTATAATTCCAAAACATAATCTGAAAACGCTCTCTGAAGGATTTAAAGGTAACATTGAAATTGTCGGTGCCCGAAATGTTAATGAAGCCTTCAATGCATCTGTATAAAAAGATATGAAATTTATTGAAAAACCCAATTTGCCGAACAGCAGGGTAGTAGCAGCAGCGATAAACGCCAATGCCGTTGCCGCAATTGAAAAATTGCATTGTTTAGGTATCAAGACAATCAAAATACCTGATAATCCCAACCTACCTGAACCTGTAGCGGCGCATGCGGATTTACAGCTCCTGCACATGGGAAATAATGTCGTTTTTTCTCAAAACGAACATTTGTTTCAGGGGAGTCAGTCTAAAAATTTATGTTTCCGCCATATCGGGGCACAGCTCGGAAATGAATATCCGAAAGATGTGCCGCTAAATTGCGCTGTTATCGGCAATAAATTGATATGCAACAAAAAAACAATCGCCGGCGAGGTTCTGGAATTCGCCGAAACGAACGGCTTAACAGTTATAAACGTTAATCAGGGATATGCAAAGTGTTCAATTTGTGTTGTTAATCAAGAAGCCATTATAACCGATGATGAATCCATCTTTGCAGCCGCAGGAAATTTTTTCAATGATACGTTGTTCATTTCAAAAGGCTCCATCGTCTTGAAAGGATACAATTACGGATTCATCGGAGGTTGCTGCGGTAAGATTGACAAAAATAAAATGGCGTTCAACGGAGCAATTGAAAGCCATAAAGATTATAAAAAGATTTTAGATTTTTTGGCACGCAACAATATACAATGTATTGAGCTTCACAGCGAAAGGCTTAATGATATTGGCGGAATTCTGCCGTTATGTGAAGAATGATTACCTAATATTTATTAAAGTATCTTTTTTTAAACTCACTCCCCCTAATTATACAAAACATTTATTTTGTATAATTAGGTTGATTTTTTTATAAGGGTGTGTTATAATGAAATTGACGATACCCTTCCAATGAAAGGAGGACAATTTTATGAGACAAGAAGAAATTGCCGCTCTTCCGAATTTAGTTAGATTATATTTAAATTACCTTTCGGGTGTTAAAAGCAAATCTCAACTGACCGTTCTTGAATACGCTTCAGATTTAAGATTGTTCTTCAGGTTTATTGCACGCAGCAGAAATCTTTGTGACAAAACTGTTCCTTTTGATGAAATTAATATTTCCATGATGCCGGATGATGTTATTTGCAGTGTTTCTCTTGATGAGGCATACTCCTTTCTCACCTATTGCCGCTCCGAACGTCAGAATGACAATAACGCGAGGGCGCGCAAGGCTGTTGCAATCAAAAGATTTTACAGATATCTTGAGGTTAACGGCAAAATTGATGTTAACCGAATTGCTTTTCTTGAGTCGCCGCAAACAAAGAAAGCTCTGCCCAAGTATCTTACTCTTGAGCAAAGCCTTAAACTTTTGAACAGCGTTGACGGTAAATTCAAAGAGCGCGATTTCTGCATTTTGACCCTCTTCCTCAACTGCGGTCTGCGCCTTTCCGAATTAGTTGGTATTAATATTTCTCATATTAAAGATAATAACACTCTTATTGTTTTGGGTAAGGGCAATAAGGAACGAACCGTTTATCTGAATGATGCCTGTTTAAATGCCATTGCAGCATATATGAAAGTCCGACCTGTCGACGGTGTTATTGACCGCGATGCGCTGTTTGTCAGCAGCAGAAAAACGCGCATCAGTAAACAATCTGTCCAGAAAATGGTCGAGGCTTCTCTTGAAAAAAGCGGGCTTTCGGGCATGGGATTTTCCACTCATAAACTTCGCCATACCGCTGCAACACTGATGTATCAATACGGCAGCGTTGATCCGCTTCAGCTTAAAGAAATTTTGGGTCACGAAAACCTTGCCACAACTGAAATTTACACTCACATTCATGATGAACAGCTTAAGCAGGCTGTAGACTCCAATCCGCTCAACAATCCTTCAAATTTCAAAAAAACCTGAAAAACAGGCAGACAGCATTGCGTCAATTATTGCCGACACTGCGCTGACTCCGAAAAACATTGCCTGTCTTATTAAAAAGACCTGAGTCTCGTTTTTCTCAAACTGCCCCCTCCCCAAAACCGCTTTTGAATATGCATTTTTTGAATACTCACAGCTTTCATTGCACGCCAAAGAAAAAGCAAATGTTGAAACAATTGCACCGGGATATATTACAAGCAAGCTGTAACCAAGTCCGCTCAAACGATAGACTGAATATAAATAACCGCACACCGTTCCGATTCCGAGCCCACGCATAAACGGCAGCCACATAATAAACGGATAACCAATAAGTGAAAAACTTAAAAACAGATTTCCGGCAAAGAATATCGAATTAACGGCAAGCGAGTTAAAAAAATTCTCCTTTATCCCCTGCCCTGCTTTCAGTAAGGTATATGAATCAATAACCGTTCTCAGGCTTTCAATTATTTCCGAATCGCTGTGAATGCTTACGGCCCCGATAATAATGCCGACGGCAAACAACGCAGTCAACATATATATTCTTGAATTTTTCAGAAACTTTTTGATACCCTTGCCGTTATAAACTTTATATTTGGATTTGCTCATTTTAACCTCCCTAAGCTTTTTGTTAAATTATATGAGCAAGTCCTTTTTTTATGACTGAAAAAGACGGCTGCCTGCGAAGACAGCCGTCATAACTATATCTTTTCAACTTTAGCAAAATTTGCCATAATTTTCTTAGTACCGGAATTCGTGAAAGCAATTTCAAGCAAGGTGTCATTGCCCATCGGTTTTGCACTAAGAACAACACCTTCACCGTAAGCCTTGTGAACAACGGTATCTCCGGCATTAAACACGGTTGTATTTTTAGCGGAGACAGACACTGTCGGAGTGCCTGTGAATCCTCTCGACGGAGCTTGCGGTTTGGAAGAAGAACTGCCGACACCGGAAGAAAAGCTTTTCATTGTTTCACCGGTTCGTTCAAGAAGTGAATCGGGAATTTCGCGAATAAACCTTGAGGGCTGATTAAAACGCGTTTGACCGAAAAGCATTCTTTGCTTCGCTCTTGTAATATAAAGCTGCTTTTTAGCTCTTGTGACCGCAACATAAGCAAGTCTGCGTTCTTCCTCAATTTCTGAATCGCCGCCCATTGAGGACATATCAGAAGGGAAGATGGATTCTTCCATGCCGATAAGATAAACAACGGGGAATTCAAGACCCTTTGCTGCATGAATCGTCATCATAACAACCGTTTCGGCTTCTGCGTTATAATTATCAATATCGGTCATGAGAGCAACTTCCTGCAGAAAATCATTGAGGGTTGCTTCATCATTTTCCCGGGAAAATCGTAAAAGGTTGTTTGAAAGCTCTTCAAGGTTGGCAAGTCTGTCTTCCTTCGTCTCGGGTTCAAGAGAAAGCGAAGTAGTATATCCGGATTCATTAATAACTTTTTTAAAAAGTTCAGAAAGTTCCATGCAGTCCGCAGCTTCAATAAATTCCTCAATCATTTGGGAAAATTCAGTCATTTTTTTCGCGCTGCGGCTTAAACGCGGGAACTGGTCGGCAGATTTTATTACATCAAACAGCCCGATTCCCAGTCCGTCTGCAATTTCCAAGGCAGCTGCAACGGAAGCATCGCCTATTCCCCTCTTTGGCACGTTTATAATTCGTTGAAGCCTTACACTATCATTTGGGTTAACAATAACACTCAGATACGCAAGAGCATCCTTAATTTCTTTTCGGTCATAGAATTTGTGACCGCCGATAAGACGGTAAGGTATACCCATTCTGACAAACGCCTGCTCCACAAGGTTTGATTGAGAATTCATGCGGTAAAGCACGGCAAAATCGCTGTATTTAAGTCCGCTTCTGATGCCGTCGAGCACCTTGTCGGCAACAAAAAATCCTTCGTCGCGGTCAGAATCAGCGGTGTGATAATTAATCAATTCGCCTTTACCGTTATCAGTCCAAAGGCTTTTTCCTTTGCGGTTTTGATTGTGTGAAATAATCTTATTTGCCGCATCAAGAATGTTCTGGGTTGAACGGTAGTTTTGTTCAAGACGGATAACCTTGGCATTGCTGTATTGATTTTCAAAACTGAGTATATTCTCAATGGTTGCGCCTCTGAATTTATAAATACTCTGGTCATCATCACCGACAACACAAATATTCTTATATCCCCCCGCAAGAAGTGCTGTCAGCAAATACTGTGCGTGGTTGGTGTCCTGATATTCATCAACCATAATATATTTGAATTTACGCTGATAGTATTCGAGAACTTCGGGATTATTTTGAAGCAATCTGACCGTGTTTACAATTATATCATCAAAATCCATTGCATCAGCCGCTTTGAGACGTTTCTGATACATTTCATAAACAGATCCGATGTTTCGTTTACGGATATCCATATAATTTTCCTTTATGTATTCGGAAGGAGAAATAAGCATATCCTTTGCGCTTGAAATTGCTGACATAATGCTTTTGGGATTAAGAATATTGTCGCTCATTCCAAGCTGTTTAAGACAGTCTTTAATCACACGCTTGCTGTCATCAGTATCATATATTGTGAAATTTGAAGTATATCCGAGATAATCGGCATTTCTTCTTAAAATTCGAACGCAGGAAGAGTGGAAGGTGCTTGCCCAAATATCTCTTGCAGACTCTCCCAGCATCCTTTCAAGGCGCTCTTTCAGCTCACCTGCAGCTTTATTGGTGAATGTGATGGCAAGAATCTCCCATGGTTTTGCTGCATCAACCTGCAAAAGAGGCTCAATATCAAATGCATCGTCAACAATACCATCGGCAACGGCACGCATAAGCGCCATTTCACTGTCTGTCGGCTCATAACAACATTTATCGCTGTAATAAGCCTTGCCGTATTTCATTATATTGGCAATTCGATTAACAAGAACGGTTGTTTTTCCGCTTCCTGCCCCGGCAAGCACCAAAAGCGGTCCCTCAGTTGAGAGAACCGCTTTCTTCTGCATATCATTAAGATTTTTGAAATCTCTTTCAATTATTCTTTTACGAAGGGTAAAAAACTCGTTGGAAATCATTTGTTACCTCAGATTGAAATCTCATGAGCAATTTTATAAAGCTCGTGGTTAACTGTGCGTTCCATGCTCAGAGCCTCATAAATATCATAATCGATAATATGATCATCCTTCTGAACAACAACCCTGTTGCCGATGCCCTGCATGAGAAGCTGAACAGCTTTATAACCCATCTGGCTTGCTGCAACTCTGTCACGAACCGTGGGAGAACCGCCTCTCTGTACATGACCGAGAATAACAGCTCTTGACTCTACACCGCATTCTTTTTCTATCTTTCTTGCAAGCTCTTCAACGCCGCCGATACCTTCGGCAACCATAACAATAAAGTGCTTCTTATCAGTCTTCTGAGTTCTTCTGATTCTTTCAATAACATGCTTTTCGATATCAGACTGGATTTCAGGAATAACAATCGCTGTTGCGCCAACGGCAATACCCGCATTGAGAGTAAGGTCACCGCATCTGTTACCCATAACCTCAACAACAATGCAGCGGCTGTGAGATTCAACAGTATCTCTGACTCTGTCTACCATCTGCATAACTGTGTTAAGGCAGGTATCATATCCGATTGTATAATCTGAACTTACGATATCGTTATCAATTGTTCCGGGAACACCGATGCAGGGAATTCCTCTGAGAGAAAGATCGCGTGCGCCTCTAAATGAGCCGTCACCGCCTATAACAACAATTCCTTCGATACCGAACTTTTTGCAGGTATCAATAGCCTGCTGCATGCCGGATTCTTCTCTGAATGCCTTGCATCTTGCAGAATAGAGCATTGTGCCGCCTCTGTGAATTATATCGGAAACGCTTCTGATATTGAGCTCACGAAGGTCTCCGTCAATAAGACCCTGATAGCCTCTGTTGATTCCATATACTTTAATTCCGTTTTCACATGCGGTTCTGACAACTGCACGAACGGCAGCATTCATTCCGGGGGCGTCACCGCCGCTTGTTAAAACGCCGATTGTCTTCATAATTATTACTCTCCTTGAAAAATGTTCAAGCTATATAATACACTTTTTATAACATAATGTCAATGAAATATACATTTTTTGCTAAAAAAATTACTGCTTTACAGCTGTATTATTTGCATTAATCATTATAAATTACGTTTGATTCTCCAAGTATTTTCCTGAGCTCTCTGAGCAACACATTGTTAACGTCAATCCCCTGTCTGATGGGATTACGTTTATACTCCTTTTTATCATTGAAGTAATAATATAAAGGAACATTTCCGTCAAAAATTGCAAGAAGCTTTCGGCAGCATTCAACCTGCGGAGACGCATCGCTGTCAAAACGCAAAAACAGACCCTTAGCTTTTTTCTTCTCGCTTTTCGGCTCAGGCAAAGCAGCTTCGGTAGGGCACGACTCAACAGCTTCGCAAACAAGCTTTGTGTCTTCATCTTCACGCATGCTTATTCTGCCGTGAACCAATATTATATTGCCTTCATAAAACATCGCAGGCTTTTCCATAAGCGTTTTGGGAAATACAATCATTTCAATGCTTCCGTAGGTATCTTCAAGATTAACAAAAGCCATTGTCGAATCATTTTTTGTGATTTTTTTCTTGACCGAACCAATCAGACCGAGGATTGCAACTCTTTCATTATCTTTATATACGGTTGAATCTTCGCTGACGATATCGGAAATTTTAGCGCATTTGAGCCTGTCCGAAATATGCTGATATTTTGCCATCGGATGACCGGACAAATACATGCCCGAAACATCCTTTTCATATTTCAAGAGCAATTCCTGAGGAAATTCATCAACATCCGGATAAGAAAAAGAACCAACCGGAATTTCATTAACATCCTCTTCAAATGAAAGGTCACCAAAGCCAATTTGCCCGTCAACATTTCTTCGTTTTGTGTTTTCCAGTTCCTCAAGAACGCTTTCGATAACCGTATACATTTGTTTTCTGTTTGCACCGAGACCGTCAAAAGCACCGCATTTGATAAGACTTTCCAAAGCTCTGCGGTTAAAATCTTTGCCGTGCATTCTGCAACAAAAATCATAGAAATCATTAAAATTACCGTTAAGAGAACGTTCGGCAATAATTCTTTTGATAAATCCCCTGCCGAGGTTTTTAACGGCGAGCAAGCTGAAATGAATATTGCCGTTTGAAACCGTAAATTCTTCCGAGCATTGATTGATATGAGGAGGCAGGATTTTTATTCCGAGCCTTGAACACTCATTGATATACTGAACAACCTTGCCGGTGTTATCAAGAAAGCTTGTAAGAAGCGCGGCAAGAAATTCGCACGGATAGTGGCATTTCAGCCATGCGGTTTGATAGGCAACATAAGCGTAAGCGGCAGCATGAGCTTTATTAAATGCGTACGAAGCAAATGAAATCATTTCGTCGAAAATTTCATTTGCAACCTTGCTGTCAATGCCTCGTCTGACAGCACCCTCACAAATAACATTGCCATTTTCATCAACCATTCCATTAACAAAATAATCTCTCTCTTTGAGCATCACATCATGCTTTTTCTTACTCATGGCACGGCGCACAATGTCCGCTCTGCCATAGGAATAACCTGCAAGCTCGCGGCAAATCTGCATTACCTGTTCCTGATAAACCATGCAACCATAGGTAACGTCAAGAATATTCTTTAACTGCGGTGTCTTATATTTAATTTTATCGGGATTATGCCTGTTTTCAATATAAGAAGGTATTGAATCCATCGGACCCGGTCTGTAAAGAGAAATAACCGCAATCAAATCCTCAAGGCTTTCGGGTTTCAGCTGCGAAAGCACGCTTCGCATACCTGCTGATTCAAACTGAAAAACGCCCTCGGTCTGTGCGGAACACATCATATCAAAAACAGCCTTATCTTCAATATCAATCTCATCAATTTTGAAAGACGGCTTGATTTTCTGAATCATTTTCTCAGCGGACCTGATAACCGTTAAAGTTCTCAAGCCGAGAAAATCCATTTTTAAAAGACCAAGCTCTTCAAGTGTTGTCATCGGAAACTGAGTTACAACCGCTTCATCATTTTTTGCGAGCGGAACATAGGTTTCAACGGGGTCATGCGTAATAACAACGCCTGCGGCATGAGTTGAAGCATGGCGCGGCATTCCCTCTATCTTACGCGCCATCTCAATGAGTTCGCGCGCCTCATCATCGCTGTCATAGAGTGCCTTAAAATCAACTGATCGCTTCAAAGCCCTGTCGATGGTTATATTTAGTTCGTTGGGCACTTGCTTAGCAATATTATCAACAACGGAATATGAAATGCCCATGGCTCTGCCGACATCTCTGATTGCCTGCTTTGCCGCCATTGTACCGAATGTTACAATTTGCGCAACATGGTCTGAACCGTATTTTTCAATAACGTAATCAATAACCTCTCCTCTTCTTTCAAAGCAGAAGTCAACATCAAAATCGGGCATGCTTACTCTTTCAGGATTTAAGAATCGCTCAAAGAGCAGGCTGTATTTCATCGGGTCGATTCCCGTTATTCCGATGCAGTAGGCACAGATGCTGGCAGCACCCGAACCTCGCCCGGGTCCGACGGGAATGCCCTTGTCTTTGGCATGCTTAATGAAGTCATGGACTATAAGATAATAGTCAACATAACCCATTTTATTTATTATCTCAAGCTCATAATTAAGCCTCTCAATATACTCCTGCGGCGGATTCTCGCCGTATCTTTCTTTAAAACCTCTTTTGCAAATAAGAGAAAACCACTCAAAATGCTCATAACCCTCAGGCACTTCAAAATGAGGTAACTTAGTGTTACCGAACTCAAATTCAACATTGCAGCGTTCAGCGATTTCTGCGGTGTTATAAACCGCCTGAGGACAATTCGGAAATGCAGCAAGCATCTCTTCTTCAGATTTCAGATAAAACTCTTCAGTTCCGAATTCAAGACCGGTGTCCTCACCGATTGTGTGGTTTGTCTGAATACAGATAAGCACCTGCTGCATTTTTGAATCCTGCTTGTCAACATAATGAGCATCGTTTGTTGCCACAAGTGGGATGTTTAGTTCGTCAGAAAGCTTGATTAAATCCGGATTGATTCGCATTTGCTCGTCGAGATTGTGATTTTGAATTTCAAGATAATAATTATCTGAACCGAAAGTTTCGGAATACCACACGGCTACGCGCTTTGCTTCATCATAATCATTTCGCTGAAGAGCCTGAGCCACCTCGCCTGCAAGACAACCCGAAAGAGCAATAAGACCCTCATGATATTTTTCAAGAATATCTTTGTCAACTCTGGGCTTTGTGTAAAAACCGTTAACCCAGCCTTCAGAAACAAGTTTTATAAGATTTTTATATCCCTCGTTGTTTTTGCACAAAAGCACCAGGTGATAGCGTTCATTATCAATACCGTGAACCTTGTCAAACCTCGAACGGGGCGCAACATATACCTCACATCCGATAATCGGCTTGATTCCCCTTGATTTTGCCGCTTTGTAAAAATCAATCACACCATACATAACACCATGGTCGGTTATGGCAACGCAGTCCTGACCCATGCTTTTGATTTTATCAAGCATAGGCGAAATCCTGCAGGCACCATCAAGCAGACTGTATTCACTGTGTACATGCAAATGAGTGAAAGACATTATTAATCTCCGTTTTTCATTTTTTCTGCTATTTTAACTATACGACCGAGCCTGTGATTGATTCCCGAACGAGAAATAGGCTCGTCCAGAATTTTTTCAAGCTCGCTTAAACTTGACTCAGGATATGCAAGACGGACACGAGCTATTTTCTGCAAATTATCCGGAAGAGAAGAAATACCGGTTTTGCTTTCAATATACTCAATTGCTTCAACCTGCAAATTTGCAGCATCAACTGTTTTATTAATGTTTGACATTTCAAAATTCAGTCTTCGATTGACCTTATTCTTGACGTCTTTTTCAATTTTAATGCCCATAACATGAAGAGAAGCATCCTGAGCACCTATTATAGCAAGTATATCCTCGATGCTTTCACTATCCTTAAAATAGATGACATGGTTACCTTTTCTGACTATGTATTTAGGTCTGAGGCTCAATTCATCCATAAACTTCATTAAATCCATACAGAGTCTTTTATAAGGAACAACAAATTCGAGATGATATCCTCTCTCGGGATCTGTAACCGTTCCGCAGGCTAAAAACACTCCGCGAAGGAACGCACTTTGACAGCATTCATCCGATATATTTGCTCTGTTGATACGAAGCGAAGCCTCTTTTAATGAATGGCCGAATTTATCAAACACCTGTTCTTTTTCTGCATCGGTTTTCAAATAAGCAGTCAACTTTTTTGTGCCGCTTTCGCTTATGGTTGGTTTTACACCGCAGTAATCGCGTAAATATGACAAATAAAGCTCAAAAATGTCAACATTTTCGGTTGTGATAGAAAAATTGTATTTTGAAAAATGAGCAAAAAGCACAAGCCCGTAGACTTGTGCATGGAAGCAACAGGAGGACAAATTCTCTGTTTTTGAAATTTCACTTTTAACATTGGAAGAAAACGACAATTTTATTCCTCCTGTCTGATTATTTTCACTTCGGGTTCAAGTGTAATTCCTGTTTCCGAAAAAACTTTGTTTCGGCAATGGTCAATAACCTCCAAAACGTCAGTTGCTGTTGCATTGCCTGTGTTAATAACAAATCCTGCGTGTTTTTTGCTGACCTGAGCTGATCCGACCGTGTATCCTTTAAGACCGCATTGTTCAATCAGTGCTCCAGCAAAATGCCCTTCGGGACGTTTGAATGTGCTGCCTGCGCTCGGATAATCAAGGGGTTGTTTATCTCTGCGCCTTCCCATCAGTTCATCCATTTTAGCTTTAATCTCTGCTTTATCGCCCTTTTTGAGTCTGACGGTAAGAGAAATAATAAGCTTATCCGAATCAGAATAAATACTGTGTCGGTATCCGAGTCTGAGTTCGTCACCCGAATAGCTTTCAACGGTTCCGTCACCGAGCATATGCTCACAAGAAACAAGAACATCCTTCATTTCTCCGCCGTAAGCTCCCGCGTTCATATAAGCTGCACCGCCTGCAGTACCGGGAATTCCGAATGCAAATTCAAGACCTGTCAGCGAATTGTCAAGGGCAAAGCGGCATAATCTTGAAAGCGAAACGCCGCTTTGACATAAGATTGTGTTTTCATCAACAAGCTTAATTTCATCAAATTTACATGTGTTGATAACAACACCTCTGAAACCGCTGTCAGACACCAAAAGATTGCTGCCTTTGCCGATAACAAGAAAAGGAATGCAGTTATCATTGACAAATTTAATAATATTGCTGAACTTAATTGTTGAGTCTGGGAAAACCATTATATCAGCTTTGCCGCCGATTTTAAAGCTTGTATAGTCCTTAAGTATTGCTTCGGTTGAATATTCACATCCGATTTTTTTACACAAGGAACAAAATTCATTGTAAAAGCTCATGGTTTCCTCCAAAAGTAATAAGATTATTCATTAAGAAGAGCTGCACCGAAGATTCCGGCATCATTGCCGAGTTCAGCAGCAACTACCTTACACTGCTTTGTTGCGTGAAGGCTGTATCTTTCATTTTCAACATGATTTCTGAGGGGATTGAGAAGAGTGTCGCCCTCATGGCTGATTCCGCCGCCAACGCAAACAAATTCAGGCTGGAAAGTGTTGATAATGTTAATAATACCAACAGCTACATAATAGATATAGTTATCAACAACTTTCTGAGCTGCCTCATCGCCGAGTCTCATCGCATCAAAAGCTGTTCTTCCGCTTGCGTTGTCAACACTGCCGTTTGTAAGCTGCCACATCTTGCTGTCCTTATTTTCAAGCATGGCTTCTTTAGTCTGAGCGATAAGAGCTGTTGCCGATGCATACTGCTCCCAGCAGCCTTTTCTGCCGCAGTTGCACTGCTTACCGTTAACCATAATAACGGTATGACCCATTTCACCGCCCGCATAGTTAACACCGCTTACTATCTTGCCGTCAACAATAATACCGCTGCCAACACCTGTGCCGAGAGTAACGGCGACAAAATTGCCAACGCCTTTGCCTGCGCCTGCAAGAGCTTCGCCAAGTGCGGCACAGTTTGCATCGTTATCAAGATAAACTGTTTTGCCGATTCTTTCTTCAAGCATTTCTTTTGCGGGAACCTGATTGAAACCGAGATTGTTGGCAAATTCAATGTATCCGTTTGATTTATTAACCGAGCCGGGAGTGCCTACGCCGACAGAAATGACTTCATCCATCGAAATGCCTGCATCTTTTACTGCCATGTTAACTGCAACAGCAATATCATCAAAAATTTCTTCAGCTGGTCTGGGGCACTTGGTTTTAACCTTGCCTCTGCCTATAATCTTAAGATCTTCGGTAACAACACCAACTGCTATGTTTGTTCCTCCGAGATCAACGCCGATTCTGTACATATTTTATTACCTCCAAAGTTTATTTATTAAAAATTGTGCCAAAATTCAAGCTCTTTTTTTGCGGGAATAATATCATCAGTCATTCCGAGACCGTGAAGAAGCTCTCTGGCAGCATTATAGCCCATTTTCTTCTGTCTGTTGTTCATTGCGGCAGCTTCAATTATAATTGAAAGATTTCTGCCGGGTCTTACGGGAACGGTTGTAACGGGAACCTTGATATCAAGAATCTCCGTATATTCATTTTCAAGACCGAGCCTGTCATATACCTTTTCGCTGTCCCACTGCTCAAGCTGAACAACCATATCCACTTTTTCGGTCAGCTTAACGGCACCCATACCGAAAAGACGCCTTGCATTTAAAACGCCGACACCGCGAAGCTCAATAAAGTGGCGAATGTTATCCGGGGCTGAACCAACAAGTGTTTTATTAGAAACTCTGCGGATTTCAACCGCATCGTCGGCAATGAGTCTGTGCCCCCTCTTGATAAGTTCCAAAGCTGTTTCACTTTTTCCGACACCGCTGTCGCCGAGAATGAGAACGCCTTCGCCGTACACCTCAACGAGAACACCATGGCGGGTGATTCTCTGAGCAAGCTCAACGCCGAGATAAGAAATAGTTGCCGACATTGAGCCCGATGTGGATTCTGTTGTGGCAAGAACTGGAACTTCATATTTTTCCGCAAAGCTCAAGAATCTCTTGCCACACTGCAAGCCTCTTGTAACAACAATTGCTGCAGGGCGTTTTGAGAAGAATCTTTCAAGGCACTCAAGAAATCCTTCTTTGGTAAGGCTTCTGAAATACTCAAGCTCGGTCAAGCCGATAAACTGAATTCGTGCGGGGTCAAAATAATCCTCAAATCCCGTAAGAATCAGACCGGGGCGGTTAACATCTTGCGCTGTAATATAAATATCAGCGATATCCTTGGGGGTATAAATAATCTGAAACGAAAGGTCGTTTACAACCTTCTCAAGTGAAACGGAATACTTACTCATAAGTGTTCTCCTTATACAGCAAGTTTATGTAAACATAAGCACATAAACCCATATTAATGTTATTATAATAGATATTGGTAAAAATGCCAAGCCTTTTTATGAATTTTTTAAAAAAATTAGCGGATACATAACGTATCCGCAAATAATCAGAGCTGTGTTGCAATGTTTTCAAATTTTGTTTTTGTTTCGTTGATCATCTGAGCCTGAGCGGCACCGGGGCTATACCAGCCGCGTTTTTGCATTTCACCGAAAACAGAAAACTGAATGTTATGCTCTTCTTTCAGAATGTTCAGCATATCACTCTGAAGCTGCTGATTTGTGCATTCGTTTGAGTAAGTGTTATAGACATCGGTAATATGCTTTTGTGATGTGAGCACATCATCCATAATTTCCTTATCGGTGAATGAATTGTTTGTGTTCATGTTTATTCCCCCTTAATAAAGATGACCCATAAGGGTATCAAAATGCTGCTTATGCTGGTTTGCAATCTGCTCACATGTGTTTTTGATCTGAGGGTCGCTTGCGGCTTGCGCATAGGCTTTGAATTTTTTGATAAGATTCTGCTCACAATTGAGCTGATCTTCAATTGCAGAAAGCTCTTTTGAAGTAAGATTTGCCATAATATCGCTCCTTTTATTTTTGTAATTATATTATTGGCAAACAAATACAAAAAATACAAAAAAGGCTGCTACCTTTCGGTAACAGCCGTGAATTATTAAGCAAAAATTATTTAACCATGCTTGCAACTTCTGCTGCAAAGTCATCAGCCTTTTTCTCGATGCCTT
>JAZNSX010000056.1:0-17394 GCA_045591425.1 Acutalibacteraceae bacterium
CATTGTGTGCACATCCTTTTATATCATTTAAATTTTTAATACCGTATTTATACATTACATCCGGAAGGTTATTAACAATCGCAAAGCTTGCATAGGGATTGACAAGGTTTGCCGCGCCGACCTCAACAGCCGTTGCACCTGCCATAATATATTCAATAACATCCTCTGCGGTTGACACGCCGCCCATACCGATAACGGGAATGTTTACTGCCTGACTTACCTGATAAACCATTCTGATGCCTACGGGCTTTATTGCAGGCCCCGAAAATCCGCCCATCTTGTTAGCGATAACGGGTTTGCCTGTTTTAAGATCAATTCTCATTCCGAGAAGTGTATTGATTAAGCTCACACCGTCTGCACCTGCTTCTTCACAAGCCTTTGCGATTGAAACAATATCCGTAACATTGGGCGAAAGCTTGATGATAACAGGCTTTGTTGTTACTGCTTTAACAGCCTTTGTAACCTCCGCTGCCGCTTCGGGAGAAGTTCCGAAGCTCATTCCGCCGCCGTGAACATTGGGGCAGCTGATATTTACTTCAAGCCAGCCTACCTGCGCCTCTTTGTCAAGCTTTTCGCAGGTATATGCATATTCATCAAGTGAAAATCCGCTGACATTGGCCATAACGGGCTTTGAAAAGCACTTTGCAAGCTTGGGAAGTTCTTCACTGATAACCTTTTCAACACCGGGATTCTGGAGTCCGACGGCATTGATCATTCCTCTTTCGCATTCTGCAATTCTCGGAGTGGGATTGCCGAATCTGGGGTCTTTGGTTGTGCCTTTGAACGAGAATGTGCCGAGGCAGTTGATATCGTAAAGCTCTGCGAATTCATAGACGAAGCCGAAAGTACCCGAAGCGGGAATAACGGGATTATCAAGCTCTATTCCGCAAAGATTAACCTTTGTGTTTACCATATTATCTCCTCCCTCTCAAGCACGGGACCGTCCCTGCAGATTCTCTTATAGCCGTATTTGGTTTTGCACGAGCAGCCCATGCAAGCGCCGAAGCCGCATCCCATACGCTCTTCAAAGCTGTACTGACCGCTTGTTGTTGCAATTTTTTCGATTGCCCTGAACATCGGCATAGGACCGCAAGTGAAGAAATAATCATATTCAAGGTCTTTAAGCACATCGGTAACAAAGCCTTTTGTACCGTATGAACCGTCAACGGTTGAAACATAAACCTTTGCACCGAGCACTTTGAATTCTTCTTCATAGAAAATCTCGTCTTTTGTGTTAAAGCCGAGAATAACGGAAACTTCCTTGCCTTCCGCAATGAGCTTTTTGCAGAGATTATACATCGGAGGTACGCCGACACCTCCGCCGATAAGTACGGTCTTCTGACCGCATTTTGCCGTATCAAATCCGTTACCGAGACCGCAGAGAATATCAAGATAATCGCCTGCATCAAGCATAGTCATATTTTCCGTTCCCTGACCGACAACCTTATATATGATTGTAATTGTTTCGTCATCATAATCACAGATTGAAATTGGTCTGCGAAGATAAAAACCGTCAAGCTGAATGTTGATAAACTGACCTGGTGCGGTTATATGAGAAGTATCACCCTCAAGCTTCATTTCATATATATCCTTGGTTAAGGGCTTATTATAAAGAATATCATAATATGCTCTGTTCATCTGATTTCTCCTTTTTCCATGCGATTTTTCCGTTGCAGACTGTCATAAGGCATTCGCCGAACACTTTATATCCTTCAAACGGAGTTGCTCTGCCCATTGAAAGGAAATCGTCGGGATTGATTTCGTATTCCTTGTCAAGGTCAAAAACGGTAAAGTTTGCAGGCATTCCGTTTTCAAGTGAGCTGTTAAATCCGAAACGCTTTGCGGGATTTACGCTCATAAGCTCGATTAATTTATCGAGAGTGATTATATTTTCTTTGACAAGATAAGTATAAAGCAGAGGGAACGCCGTTTCAATTCCGACAATTCCCATTGCACTCTTTTCAAGCCCCCTGCCCTTTTCCTCTGCGGAATGGGGAGCATGGTCGGTAGCTATCATGTCTATCGTGCCGTCGCAGATGCCTTCGATAAGTGCCAGTCTGTCACTTTCGTCACGGAGAGGAGGATTCATTTTAAATTTGCCGTGCTCCTGCAAATCCTTGTCGCTGAGAATGAGATAATGAGGAGCCGTTTCGCATGTAACGTCAACACCCGCCGCCTTTGCTTTGCGGATAAGGTCAACGCTTTCTTTGGTTGAAATGTGGCACACATGATATGCACAGCCCGTTTCGGCAGCAAGCTTTAAATCACGCTCAATTGGCTTCCATTCACTTTCGGAGCAAATGCCTCTATGCCCGTGCTCTGCGGCATATTTCCCAAGATGAATATATCCGCCGTTAAGCAAAGAATTATCTTCACAATGGGCAACAATCATCTTGCCGAGCGATTTTGCTTTAAGCATGGCTGCTTTCATCATTTCGTCGCTCTGAACGCCCTTGCCGTCATCCGAAAAAGCGCAGACATAAGGAGCCATTGCGTCCATGTCGGAAAGTGCCTCGCCATTCTGACCGACGGTTATCGAGCCGTAAGGCACAACATTGATTACAGCATCCCTTTTTATCAGCTCAAGCTGCTCGCCGAGATGCTCCAAACTGTCGGGAACGGGATTCAGATTCGGCATTGAACAGACGGTTGTGTAACCGCCTCTTGCGCATGCCTTCGAACCCGATTCTATGGTTTCTTTATAAGAAAATCCCGGCTCTCTGAGATGAACATGAACATCAATAAAGCCGGGAAAAGCAACACAATTATCAAATTGAAAAACGGTGCCCGAAGCGCCGCCAAAGACGTCACCCGAAACAACGATATCATGAGCAGCACCCTGCCCGTTTATTTTACAGCCTTTAACAGTAAAGCTCATGGTCAAACCCTTTCCTTAGATACTTTATTCAGTATACCATATTTAAAGCAAAAGTCAATATCTAATGAAAAAGCAAGGCAAGTTTTTTGCACCTGCCCTGCTGCTTTTTATTACTTGCAAAGTATGTCACTTTCAACATATCTGACGCCGAGGTCATAAAGCATTTTTGCCCTTTCAACGGTGTTGACCGTCCAAAAAGAAACACCTATCCCCGCATCAACGGCGAGTTTTATCGAATCGGCATCGTTTTCATCGAAATTCGGAGAAAGCCAGACATTTGAGCCGATAGCCTTCGCTTCGGCTATTCTTTCTTCTGTAATTCTGCCGATGAGATACCAAAGCTCGATTTTGCTGTTGATTTTGTTGATAGCCTTGAGCTGTTCAAGGTCAAAAGAAATGACGATTGCACTGTCTTCAAGACCTCTTTCAACAACAGCATCAACAACCGTATCAAGCATATCGTATGTTTCGGCTTTTATCTCAATCTGCGGACGTGTGTCTGAGCCGACAAAAACATCAAGATATTCTTCGAACGAGCAAATTTTCAAATCGCCGTAAGCCCAGAAATTCGCACCGTGCTTGCGTGTGAACTGTCTGACTTCATCATAAGTGAAATTCTTAATATCGCCCTTTTGACAATAGAGAGAGTCAACCGTGTCATTATGGAGAAGCACCCATTTATTATCTTTTGTCAATCTTATGTCGCACTCTGCGGTGTAATATCCGAGCTCAACCGCCTTTCTATAAGCAGGCAAACTATTTTCGGGAGCTTCAGAGCAAACTCCTCTGTGCGCCGTAAGATAAATGGGATCATCCTTTGTACCTATTCCGTTTTCGCTCAGCGAAATTCTTGTTTTCGGCTTGTTTGTCATTTTATAAATATATATAAAAGGCAATGCGGGACATTTGAAAATCGGCACCCCTACCTTTGAAATAAGCTTGTTTTTGAATGAAAGCATAAAAATCCCCCTTTCTTTTTCCGTAAAATATCCTACATCAAACCGATAGAATTGTCAATTGATTGTTGCCAAAAAAGAGATAAAATGATATATTATTCACGGGTGATAATATTATGGAAAATAATTTTAAAATAAGATATGCAACAGAAAAAGATTCGGAGCTTATTTTTGATTTTATTTGCAGACTTGCCGACTATGAGAATATGCTCGGCGAGGTTGTCGCAACCCCGGAGCTTCTTAAAGAATGGATTTTCGAAAAGAAAAAGGCAGAGGTTATTTTTGCCGTTGAAAACGGAAGAGAGGTCGGCTTCGCACTCTTCTTCCATAATTTCTCAACCTTCCTCGGCAGGGCAGGAATTTATCTTGAAGATTTATTCGTTTTGCCTGAATACAGGGGAAAGGGTTACGGAAAGGCATTGCTTAAAAAGCTTGCGGCAATCACGGTTGAACGCGGCTGCGGAAGGCTTGAATGGTGCTGTCTTGATTGGAATAAACCTAGTATTGACTTTTATCTTTCACTCGGCGCAAAACCAATGGAGGATTGGACAATCTACCGTATGGCGGGAGAAACACTCAAAATTTTTGCCGAATAAACTAACGGACTGCATCTTTTATTGATACAGTCCGTTTTTTCTTTATTTCAGCGTTTCATTCAGTTTTTTGCCTGTTGCTTTTGCGATGAAATAAACCGTAAACCATATCGCAAAATATCCCGCAACAAAAGCCGCCGTGAATATTCCTATAACTCCCCATTCAAACGGAATCCACGAATTAACTGTATAACACAAAACATATACTGCATAAAGCATTCCGAAATGGCAAAACAGCGATTTTGGCAGCGACCAACGTTCAATCTGATTGAAGACGCTTGCACCCGCCTGAACAAAAGCAAGAATATAGGTTGAAACTATGCCGAGTAAAATCTGACCTCCGCTTACGGTGAAATCATCAAGAGTTTTTGACAGGATAAAAAATATTATTCCGAGTATAATCGGACCGAAGCCCGCAAAAACAAGTCCTCTGTGAAGAAATTCCTTTAAGTATCTGTTCATTATTTAACACCTAACCTTTCTTTGACCGTTTTAATATTCCGTCTTGAAACATAATCGATGTAACCGTTTTTGAAGATAACTTTCAGAGTTCCCGAAATTGAAGTGTCAAACTTTTTTATTTCATTTATATTTGCTATGCAGGACTGATTGATTTTTATAAATCCGTCACCGAGCATTTCTTCAAGCTGATAAAGCCTCATTTTTATCTGAAGTTTTTCTTTTTCGGTAATTGCATATACTTTATTGTTTTCAACAACAAAGCAGCTTATCTGCGGAAGGCTGAGCTTATGCACTCCCCCATCCGTATATCCGATGATTTCTTTTTCGCAATTTCCTACAAGGCACTCAATCTCATCAATAAGTTTTGTGCGTTCGTGAGCAAACACAAGAATTTCTTCTTCACGGTTACGGTCAATCATTATTTTCAGTTTCATAATCGGTTCTCCTTTGTAAGCTTACATCTGAATAATATTATGAACCTTTTCTTTTTTCAAGAGTTTTGACGTGTTCGGCGATTTCCAAAAACTATTCGGAAAAAAGCAAAAATTTTTTCAAAAAAGTATTGACAAAATGCAATTCTGTTGATATGATAATGATAACGATTATCGTTAGCGAAAGGGGAGAGCCAAATGGTAAGACACAGCAAACAGCGTGATGCCATATTTGACAACCTCTGTTCACGCTATGACCACCCCACGGCAGAGGATATTTATTTTTCCTTAAAGCCCAAGATACCGGCGCTGAGTCTTGCAACGGTTTACAGAAATCTTTCACAGCTTGAAGGCGACGGAAAGATTATCAGGATTGAATCGGCAGGCACAGCACGGTACGACGGCAACGTCAATCTCCACTATCACCTCTCCTGCATAAACTGCGGCGGCGTTTTCGATGTTTTCATGGATAACGACTGCGGTCTTTGCAAAAAAGCATCGGAGATTTTCGACGGAAAGATAACCGGTCATTCGGTTTTGTTCACAGGCTACTGTTCCGCTTGCAACAAGCAGGTCGGATAAGTAAATAAATCAATCAAAAATTTTTAAATTATATCTTGGAGGAAATTTGTTATGAAAAAGTTTGTATGTTCAGTTTGCGGTTATGTTCACGAAGGCGATTCAGCACCCGAGTTCTGCCCCCAGTGCAAGGTTCCTGCAGAGAAGTTCAATGAGCAGAAGAGCGGCGAAATGTCATGGGCAGCAGAACACGTTGTCGGCGTGGCAAAGGGTGTAAGCCAGGAAATCATTGACGGTCTCAGAGCTAACTTCGAAGGCCAGTGCTCAGAAGTAGGCATGTACCTTGCAATGGCAAGAGTTGCTCACCGCGAAGGCTACCCCGAAATCGGTCTTTACTGGGAAAAGGCTGCTTATGAAGAAGCAGAACATGCTGCAAAGTTTGCTGAACTTCTCGGCGAAGTTATTACCGACAGCACAAAGAAGAATCTTGAAATGAGAGTTGATGCTGAAAACGGCGCAACCGCAGGTAAGTTTGAACTCGCAAAGATGGCTAAGGAACAGGGTCTTGACGCTATCCACGACACCGTTCACGAAATGGCTCGTGACGAGGCCAGACACGGCAAGGCATTCCAGGGTCTTCTTGAGAGATACTTCGGTTAATTAAATATAACCATAAACACAAAGCCGCTCTTTTGAAGGGCGGCTTTATTGTTTTCAAGCAAATATAACCGTTTTCGCATTTAATTTTTTTGTAAAAATACTCATAAAATTGCGGATATTTTATAAATAACACTTGTTTTTTATTAATATAAACTCTATAATATAATGTATTCTTTATACATAGGATTAGGAGGAAACAACTTGAAACTTCTTTTAGGTAATGAAGCCGTGGCAAGAGGTCTCTATGAAGCAGGATGCCGCGTTGTGTCAAGCTATCCCGGCACACCGAGCACCGAGGTCACGGAATTTGCCGCAACATATGATGAAATATTTTCCGAATGGGCTCCCAATGAAAAGGTTGCCGCTGAGGTCGCTTTCGGCGCATGCGTTGCCGGTGCCCGTTCATTCTGTGCCATGAAGCATGTCGGTCTTAACGTGGCTGCCGACCCGCTTTTTACCGCATCATACACAGGCGTTAACGCAGGCATGGTTATACTTGTTGCTGACGACCCCGGAATGCACTCTTCGCAGAACGAGCAGGATTCAAGACACTATGCAATGGGCTCCAAAACCATGATGCTTGAACCTTCAGACTCAGCGGAATGCCTTGAATACACAAAGAAAGCATTTGAGCTTTCCGAAAAATTTGACACTCCCGTTATCATCAGACTCACAACCAGAGTTGCACATTCCAGAAGCACCGCAAAGCTCAGCGAAAGAGTTGACAACGGTCTTAAAGAATATGTTAAAAACCCGCAGAAATACGTTATGGTACCTGCAAACGCCAAGGGCAAGCATGTTATTGTCGAGCAGCGAATTCTTGACCAGATTGCTTACTGCGAAACGGGTGCAGACGGACTCAACACCGTTGAATATAACAGCAAAAAAATCGGCATTATCACCTCGGGCATCTGTTATCAGTACGCAAAAGAAGCTCTCGGTGAAAACGCATCATATCTCAAACTCGGCTGCGTCTATCCCCTGCCCGTTGATATGATTAAGAATTTTGCTGCAGAATGCGAGAAGGTCTATGTTCTCGAAGAGCTTGATGACTATATCGAAACTCATTGCCGCAAAAACGGAATTGACGTAATCGGCAAAGATGCTTTCACTCTTCAGGGTGAATATTCACAAAGCCTTATCGCTAAGGTTATTCTCGGAGAAGAAAAAGAGAGCCTTAAGTCCGATGTTAACATCGTTCCCAGACCTCCGGTTCTCTGCGCAGGCTGCCCCCACAGAGGTCTTTTCTATGCCTTAAAGCAGCTCAACGTAACCGTCAGCGGCGATATCGGCTGCTACACTCTCGGCGTTTCTCAGCCTCTCGGCATGATGGATACCGTTCTCTGCATGGGCGCATCCGTTTCGGGTCTTCACGGCAGAAACCTTGCAGACCCCGCAAACGCTAAAAAGAGCGTTGCTGTTATCGGCGACTCAACCTTTATCCATTCCGGCGTTACGGGTCTTATCAACATTGCATATAATGCAACCGATTCGGTTGTTATCATTCTCGACAACTCAATCACAGGCATGACAGGCCATCAGCAGAATCCCACAACCGGCAAAAACATCAAGGGTGAGCCTGCAAACGCAGTCAGCCTTGAAGCACTTGCAAAGGCTGTAGGCATTGAAAACGTTACGGTTGTTGACCCCTATAATCTTGCCGAAACCAAAGAAGGCATCAAGCAGGCACTTGAAGCTGACGGCCCCGCGGTTGTTATTTCAAGACGTCCCTGTGCTCTTCTTAAAACAGTTAAGCATAATCCGCCCCTCAAGGTTAACCCCGACAAGTGCAAATCCTGCAAAATGTGCATGAAGATAGGCTGCCCCGCAATCAGTATGAAAGACGGTAAGGCTGTTATCGACTTCACACAGTGCCTCGGATGCAACGTTTGCAGCCAGCTTTGCAAATTCGGTGCGATTGAATAAGGAGGGAATAAAATGAACAAATCAATTATGATAGTCGGCGTCGGCGGTCAGGGAACATTGCTTGCAAGCCGAATTCTCGGCGCAGCCCTTCTTGATTGCGGCTATGACGTCAAGGTTTCAGAGGTTCACGGCATGAGCCAGCGCGGCGGTTCTGTTGTTACATATGTAAGATTTGGTGACAAAGTTGCTTCCCCCATTATTGAAAGGGGCGAAGCGGATATCATACTTGCTTTTGAAAAGCTTGAAGCTGCAAGGTGGCTTGAATATCTCAAACCCGACGGCAAAATCATCGTTAACACTCAGCAGACCGACCCCATGCCCGTTGTTATGGGTGCCGCCGAATATCCCGAAGGCATCATTGAAGCTCTCAGAGCTTCGGGTGCAGACGTTGAAACGGTTGATGCTCTGCCCATGGCAGTTGAAGCAGGCAATTCAAAAGCAGTTAACGTTATTCTCATCGGTGCAATGGCAAAAAACATGGCTGATGTTGAAAAAGAAAAATGGATTAAAGCTCTCAAAGACAGCGTTCCTGCAAAATTCCTTGAACTCAACCTCAAAGCATTCGAAATGGGATACAATATTTAAGGAAGTGGCATAATGAGCAAATATTTTCAGCCCGAAATCGAAACCGCTTCGGTTGAAGAAATAAGGGCAATACAGAACGAAAAACTTGTAAAACAGGTTAAGCACGTTTACGAAAACGTGGAATATTATCGTAATCTTATGAACGAAAAAGGGGTAACTCCCGACGATATCAAATCAATTGATGATTTGCACAAGTTACCCTTTCTCACAAAAGCAGATCTTCGCGACGCATATCCCTACGGTCTTCTCGGAACAGACCTCAAAAACTGTGTAAGAATTCACTCAACAAGCGGCACAACCGGTAAAAGAGTTGTTGCTTTCTATACCCAGAATGATATTGACCTTTGGGACAACTGCTGCGCAAGAGCAATTGTTGCCGCTGGCGGCACAAGCGAAGATGTTTGTCAGGTTGCTTACGGTTACGGTCTTTTCACCGGAGGCTTCGGTCTCAACGGCGGTTCTCAGAAGGTCGGTTGTCTGACACTTCCCATGTCCTCCGGCAACACAGAGCGACAGATCCAGTTCATGCAGGACCTTCATTCAACAATCATATGCTGCACACCTTCCTATGCTGCCTATATCGGCGAAACGCTCAAGGAAATGGGACTTTCTCCCGATGATATCGACCTTAAGGCGGGCATTTTCGGTGCAGAGCCCTGGACAGAAGAGATGAGAAGAGATATCGAAAAATCTCTCGGCATCAAAGCATATGATATTTACGGTCTGACAGAATCAACCGGACCGGGCGTTGCATTTGAATGCGAAGAGCAAACAGGCATGCACATCAACGAAGATCACTTCCTTGCAGAAATTATCGACCCCGAAACAGGTGAGGTTCTTCCCGAGGGTTCAAAGGGTGAGCTTGTTTTCACAAGCCTTGACAAAGAAGGCTTTCCCCTTCTCAGATACCGCACAAGAGATATCTGCATTCTTTCAAGAAAAAAATGCTCATGCGGCAGAACTCTTATCAAGATGGCAAAGCCCATGGGCAGAAGCGACGATATGATGATTATCCGCGGTGTCAATGTATTCCCCTCACAGATTGAAACCGTGCTTCTTCAGGAAGGTTATTCACCCAACTACCTTATTGAAGTTGACAGAGCAAATAATGTTGACACTCTCGACATTTCGGTTGAACTCAATCCCGACCAATTCTCTGACACAGTCAAAGAGCTTGCAGCAAAAGAAAAAGCTCTTGCAAACGCAATAAAAACCATGCTCGGTATTAACCCCAAGGTTCACCTTGTTGCACCCAAAACCATCACCAGAAGCGAAGGCAAAGCAGTCAGAGTTATCGATAAGCGTAAGCTTCATGATTAAGGGAGGTAATGAACATGAGCGTAAAACAGATTTCCGTATTCATCGAAAACAAAAAAGGCAAACTTGCAGAAGCTACCAGATTCATCGCAGACCATAACATCAACCTCAGAGCTCTTTCAATTGCGGACACTCAGGATTTCGGCATTCTCCGCATCATTTGCGATGATCCGAAAATGGCGGATGCTGCTCTTAAAGACGGCGGTTATATCACAACCGTAACAGATGTTCTTGCAGCCGCTATATCGGACACTCCCGGCAGCCTTGCTTCAATTCTTGAGGTTCTTTCGGATGCAAATGTTATTGTCGAATACACCTATGCATTCAATTCCTCAAAGTCAGGCGCATACATGATTTTCCGCGTTGATGACAATCAGATTGCTGCCGCTGCCCTTGCCGGAGCAGGAATCAAAACAGCAAATCAGGAAGACCTTTTCTGATAAAATAAATTTATTGACTTTGGTCTGATATTGTGATACTATTTATAATAGTAATTTTGTGGAGGTTAACACTATGAAACACATTAAGACTCTTGAAACACGCAACCTTTGTGACAGCGCAAAGAACGGCGGCTGCGGCGAATGCCAGACTTCATGCCAGTCAGCATGCAAAACAAGCTGCGGCATCGCTAACCAGCAGTGCGAAAACGCTCAGAGCAAAGAAAGCAAATAATTGCAAAACAAAATGCCGCCTTTATGGCGGCATTTTCAACATAGGAGACTTTTATGATTCATCAATATCAACTTAACGGCTATAACATTGTGCTTGATATCTGCTCAGGCTCCGTTCACGCGGTTGACGAGGTTGCATATGACATGATTTCATTGTTTGAAAGCAACAGCCGTGAAAGTGTTATCAATAAAATAAAGCAGAAATATTCCGACATTACCGTTTCCGATATAGAAGAATGCTATGAGCAAATTGCCGAGCTGAAAAACAGCGGCAAGCTTTTTGCTCCCGAAACATTCGAGCCTATGGCAGGGCATCTGAAAGCAAAAACAGCAGGAGTTGTCAAAGCTCTCTGCATGCACATTGCTCACACCTGCAACCTTAACTGCTCTTATTGCTTTGCAAGCCAGGGCAAATATCACGGTGAGCGTGCACTCATGAGCTATGAGGTCGGCAAGCAGGCTCTTGATTTCCTTGTTGAAAATTCAGGCACACGCCGCAACCTTGAGGTTGACTTTTTCGGCGGCGAGCCTCTGATGAATTTTGATGTTGTTAAACAGCTTGTGGCTTATGCTCGCAGCATTGAAAAAGAACACAACAAAAACTTTCGCTTCACGCTGACAACAAACGGAATGCTTATTGATGACGATGTTATCGACTTTGCAAACCGCGAAATGAGCAACGTCGTTCTCAGCCTTGACGGCAGAAAAGAAATTCATGACCGTTACCGCGTTGATTATTCGGGTAACGGAAGCTGGGAGCGCATTGTACCAAAATTTCAAAAGCTCGTAGAAGCCAGAGGCGGCAAGGATTATTACATGCGCGGCACATTTACTCATGCAAATCCGGATTTTTTGAACGATATTCAACAAATGCTTGATCTCGGTTTCACAGAGCTGAGCATGGAACCCGTTGTCTGCGCACCCGGCGACCCGTCAGAGCTCACCGCAGAGGATATGGACATCGTTAAAGATCAATACGAAAAGCTTGCCGAGCTTATGCTTAAGCACGACAAAGAAGGAAAGCCCTTCACCTTCTACCACTATATGATTGACCTCACGGGCGGTCCTTGCATTTATAAACGCATATCGGGCTGCGGCTCAGGCACGGAATACATGGCAGTTACTCCCACAGGCGAACTCTATCCCTGCCACCAATTCGTCGGCGAAGAAAAATTCAAGCTCGGCGATATTTGGAACGGCGTAACCAACACCGCAATTCAGGGAGAATTTGCAGAATGCAATGTGTATTCCCGCGCCGAATGCCGTGATTGCTGGGCAAAGCTCTATTGCTCCGGCGGCTGCGCGGCCAACGCCTACCACTCAACAGGCTCAGTTAAAGGCGTTTACAAAAACGGCTGTGAGCTTTTCAAAAAGAGAATGGAATGCGCCATCATGGTTGCAATCGCAAGAGCTTTTGAAGGTGATGAATAATGGATACTCCCATTTGCGATTTTGTGCGCAGATATTCCGAAAGCAATGCTCTGCGCTTACATATGCCCGGACACAAAGGGCAAAGCATCCTCGGCATGGAAGAACTTGACATAACCGAAATCAGCGGTGCAGACAGCCTTTACGAAGCAAATGGAATTATAAAAGAAAGCGAAGAAAACGCAAGCTCGGTTTTTGGCTGCAAAACCTTTTATTCAACCGAGGGCTCGTCTCTCTGCATCCGCGCAATGCTCTATCTTGCCGTGCTTTATGCAAAGCAACAAAATAAAAAGCCTCTCATTCTTGCAGGCAGAAATGCTCATAAAACTTTTTTGAGCGCTGCGGCTTTGCTTGATTTTGATATTGAATGGCTTTATCCGCAAAACTCCGAATCATATCTTTCGTGCAACATCACTGCAGAAGAACTTGAAAACGCAATCAAAAAACATAATCCGTCCGCGGTTTATCTGACAAGCCCGGATTATCTTGGTAATGTTGCAGACATTCGCATGCTCTCTGAAGTTTGCCGAAACAGCAGTGTTCTTCTCATTGTTGACAATGCACACGGTGCTTATCTTAAATTTCTTCCCGAGTCAAAGCATCCGATTGATTTGGGTGCAGATATCTGCTGCGACTCTGCACATAAAACACTCCCCGTTTTAACAGGCGGAGCTTATCTGCATATTTCACCGCATGCGCCTGAAATCTTCATCAAGAATGCAAAAGACGCTTTGGCGCTCTTTGGTTCAACAAGCCCGTCATATATAATTATGCAATCGCTTGATGCGGCTAACAGATATATTTCTGACGGCTACAAGGATGAGCTTACTGTGTTCACCGAAAGAATTGAAGAATTAAAAACAGCTTTAACGGCACACAAATTCAGCTTTATCGGCAACGAGCCGCTGAAGTTAGCAATTAACACCAAGAAATACGGGTATTATGGATTTGAATTTGCTGATATACTTCACAAAAAAGGGCTTGTCTGCGAATTCTGCGACCCCGATTTTGCCGTTATGATGCTTACACCGGAAACCGAAGTTGACGGACTTAAAAAAATCAAAAGAATTCTGATTTCAATCCCCCAAAAGGAGGAAATCACCGATAAGCCGCCCATGCCGCGCATCGCAGAAACGGCAGTATCTGTAAGAGAAGCTTGTTTTTCCGATAGTGAAACTGTTCCGATAACCGAAAGCATTGGCAGAATACTGGCAACGGCAAATGTTGCGTGCCCGCCCGCAGTTCCGATTGTTGTCTGCGGCGAACGCATTGACGGCGATGCGGTCAAATGCTTTGAATACTACGGTATAAAAGAATGTAAAGTAATAAAAGAAAATTAAGGCAGAGGATTGTGCATCCCCTGCCTTTCTCCTTATAATCTGATTTTATACTTTAGACCGTTTTTCTCGCCGACATAGTTTTCGCCGGATTTATATATGTTGTCGTACCCCTCGCAGAGCTTGTTGCCGTCTTTATCTATTACCCAGCTGGTAACCATATAATCATCCTCAAACACTTCGAGCTTTGATGCAATTCCGTATTCTTCATCCCACGAAAAGCTTGCGTTGCTGTAATCACCGTCATTTGTGAGCTGATTCCCTCTGCCGTCAAATATGCGAAGAATATCTGTCGGAGCAACCCCCTGCGCTTCGCCGATTCTTGCAACGATTCTGTCGGGTGAAACCGCCTCGATTTCGTCATATTCGCAAGGAATTATCTGCACGCCGTTTTTTGATATGCCGAACTTATATGTGTTTCCGCAATTCTTAACGGTTATGATATATCCCTTCCATTGCTCTGGAATCAGATCCTCGGTTTCGCCATCTTTGACAGCGGCTAAAAGTTCGCCCCCATAACCGAAGAATACATATTCATCGTCGGTATATCCGTATATGAATCTGTAATTTTCATTAAAACCCGTACCTTTGAACTCATAATCAGAAATATTTTTGCCGTCAGCATCGGTTAAAACATCCTTGCCACCAAAAGGTTCAACCGACAGTATCGTCACATTCTCGGCATTTCCGTTTATCCTTCTGATTTCACCTCTGAAAAACGGTATAATTTCATTGCCTTTTTCATCGAGAAGAGCAGAATAGGGCGAGCCGTCAACAAGCTTACGGGCGATAAATCTTCCTTTGGCAACAGAATTAACGGAACTGTATTCCGATGTGTTAAACTGAGGTTCATCAGCAATAACGGCAATCGTTGTCAGCACTTCCTCATCGGCATCACCCTTTACGGGCCCTTTATTGAAATCAATGCGTGCGATTACCTTTTCGCCGTTAACCGTGAACACATCGGTGAAGCGATAAAGTCCGTCGGCTTCAATATCAAACATATCAAGGCTGTATTTTACCGTATAAGCTTCTCCCGGCTCAATTATTTTGAGATAAGTCGGCTCAAAAATTTCACCTCTTTGCACATCAACCCATGAATGGTCAATATACATCTGCATTCCGTGAGTTCCCGTGCATGAAATGTCATATGAAGTACCGTTTGCCCATTCGATTTCCATATAAGGATTATCGCCGTATATCGGCATTGAAATCACCGTTGCATTGAAGCCCTCAATGCCCGTATTCACCGCGCAGCCGTTATCGAGCCCTTCAAAATAAACCTTGGCTTTTTCTTCGGGTGTCTGAGAAAGAGAAACGGCTCTGTGAATGGCAAGTTCAGCCTCAACGAGCGGAAATTTATCTCTAATAGAATCGGTATAAAGGCTTCCGTCCTTTGGTTGCCAGAATTCGGTAAGAGTATAAATACCGTCAATATAGTTGAAATGCAGTGCAGCCGGCATTGAACAGCCGCCGACCGACTCAGCCTTACCGTTATTGTTGACAAATTCACCGTAGGACATAATAAGATAAACCGTCACATCTTCCGCATCGTCGCTGCCGACAAAGCCTTTGTCACGCTCAACCTTAAGAATCTCGTGCGATTCAAACGCAACAGACCCCTGCATATATTTACCCTTGCAGTATTCCATAATCGCCTTTGAAACTGCATTGTCAAGTGTCTGTGTCATCACAAAGCTGAAGGTAATCTCTGCGCCGTCTGCGGTTTTGACTCCGTGAGGCTGTGTAAGATTCAGACCGATTAATCCGACTTGTTTGCCAGAAAATGTACTGATTGGTCGATTTTTCCCGTCAAATCCGAGATCGATTTCCCCCGTTTGCAGATTAACATCGGCAACAGTAAACACAATATTATCGATTACTGAGTGTTGATCCCCCTTTTTTGCGCTGAACACCTTTGTGAATTTCCTGCCCGAATCGTCATAATTAATCTCTGCAACAATTCGGTAAGGGTAATCATATTCATCAGACAAATCATTTTTCGGATTTGTCAGGAAGCATACCGCCGCAACAATGCAGGCGATAACCGCAAAAACAATCACCCAAAAAGCGGGCTTTTTATAATCCATAACCCCTTTTATACGTTCCTTTATACCGACCTCTCCGAATGCAAGAGGACACGCAGCAATTCTTCTGCGGTTAACCGCACAGGCCAGAAGAGCACTTGCGTATTTCTTTCGCTCATCGCCGTCCAACTGAGAGATAACCTTTTCATCGCATGCTCTTTCAATATCGCGGCAGAGCATAACATACGCAACCCACACGAACGGATTAAACCAATAAACAGAAAGAAGCAAAAATCCTATCGGTTTTATCCAATGGTCACGGCGGCGAATATGGGCACTTTCGTGAGAAATAACATAATCGCTTGTTGCATTATCCATTCCGAAAGGAATATAAATCTTAGGATTAATAAAGCCGAGAATGAACGGAGAAACAACATTTTCACTCTGCAGAATGTTGTCTTTAAGCGGCACGGCGGTTGACACTGTCTTTTTCAGTTTAAGATAGCTCAACACACCGTAAAGCAGAATAGCAGCTATGCCGACAAGCCAGATAATGCAGATAATTGAAGAAATAACATTTTTATCCGACGGCGTGATAGCCTGAGTTGTTGCCGCCATTTCGGATTCAATAAGAAAATTGTTAACAGGAATATCAAAAGCGGTTATTCCAGAATTAAGACGCAAACCGTAACTGTTGCCAGAAACAGGATCAATAGTTTTTGCACTCGGAATCAGACTGAATGCGCTTTCAATTGAAAACGGCAGCACAAGCCTTAAGCCTGCAATTGCCCATAAAACACAAATGAATTTTTTTGGTATCTTTTTAAAAATGCATCTGACGAGAAGAACGGCAATAATTATGTAGCTTGCAGTGATGCTTGTGTTAAGAAAATCAACAAAAAGATTATTCATATCACTTGCCCCCTTGCTCTATAATCCTGCTTATCTCCTCAATTTCTTTGTCGGAAAGTTTGCGACTGCGTGCAAAAGCAGCAATAAAGGCGGGAATTGAGCCTTCAAACTTTTTTTCCATCAACTCATCAATTTCGGAAACCTGCGCCTCATCCTTCGAGACGAGAGATGAAACAACAGCATTCTCGTTTTTTAGAACACCCCTGTCGGAAAGTCTTTTGATAACAGTATAGGTTGTGGTTTTTGACCATCCGAGCTTTTCTTTGCATAAATCAGAAAGCTCTCTGCTGCTTATAGGCTCATTTTCCCAAAGTATGAGACAAAAACGATATTCACTTTCAAAAATTTTTGGCGCACTCATATAAAAATCCCCTTTCACGTTTCATTCTAATGCATTAGTACAACTACATTCTAACGCGTTAGAGTAACTTTGTCAAGAGAATTTGAAAAAATTTGCAAATAAAAAAACCGCCTCATCAGAGACGGTTAATATCGGTGTTATACACCCTGAAAACTGAACAAAGTTAGGTATGAAGAGTAAGGAAAAAAGGAACTAGATTAAATATGGTCAAGCCCTCGACCTATTAGTATTGCCAAGCTGAACGTGTCACCACGCTTACACATGCAACCTATCAACCTCATAGTCCATGAGGGGTCTTACTGGCTTACGCCATGGGATATCTTATCTTGGA
>JAZNSX010000057.1:0-5478 GCA_045591425.1 Acutalibacteraceae bacterium
TACCGTCAAAATGTGAAAACGATGCAAAAGAATATGATTTCAACAAAAGTGTTCTTCCCGTTCTCGAATCCGCATTGAACGCAGATAAGACTGATTTTGTGAGCAAGAATTTTCAGATTGTTGTTGTTACTCTGAACGCTAATCTTTCGAAGCTTTTCGATACAGAACCCGATATAAATATCATTCTGTATCTCGGACTTTGCAACGGTGCAGGTTGGGCAACTATGCTTGACGGCAAAAACACCGTTCTTCTCGGAATTGAGAAAATTATCGAGCTGGATTGGGGCGACGAAACAAATATGCGTGCTCTGATATTGCACGAAATCGGCCATCTGTGGCATAAGATGAACGGTCATTTGTATATTCATGATTTTACAAAACGAAGAAAAGCCATACAGCAGCTTTATCAGGAAGGTGTTGCTATGGTTTGCGAACATATTCTCTGCGGTGATGATGACTTTTATCATCAGGATAAAGACGGTTGGCTTGATTGGTGCCGTAAAAACGAAGCTGAAATCAAAAAGGAATATCTCCGCCGTCTTCACGCCAAAGAAAGTGTTCAGGACTTTTTCGGTGATTGGTGTTCGTATAACGGATATTCCGACGTTGGATATTATCTCGGTTGTCGGTTTATAGAGCATCTTATGAAATCAAATTCGTTAAAAGAGATTGCAAACTTTTCGTATAGAAAGATTAACAAGGAATTTAAAGATTACGCCCGACAGAGGTGAATTATGAAACTGACAAACTACGGTATGCCCACATTAATTGAAACAAGCACACTTGAAGAATGTGCGAAGCTGTGTGCGGAATTGGGTCTTGATTTCATTGAACTAAATATGAATATGCCGCAATATCAGCTTGATAAAATTGATGTGGATTATTTCAAAAGTATCGCTGACAAATACGGCATTTACTACACCATTCACCTTGACGAAAATCTGAATGTCAGTGATTTCAATCCTTATGTTGCTCAGGCTTACTCAAAAACCGTTGTCGATACTATTGGAATTGCGAAACAGCTTGGTGTCAGAGTGGTTAATATGCATATGGCAAAAGGCGTTTATTTCACCCTGCCCGACAGAAAGGTTTATCTTTTCTCGGAGTACAAAGAGCAGTATCTCAAAAGTATTACTGCGTTCAGAAATATGTGTGAAAACTCTATTGGTGATGCAGATATTAAAATCTGTATCGAGAATTGCGACGGCTACGAAGATTTTCAGAAAGAAGCTGTTGAACTGCTTTTGGAAAGCAATGTTTTTGCTTTGACTTTTGATGTGGGACATAATCACGGCATTGGCGGAACAGACGAAGAATTTATTATGAAACTCAAAGACCGCTTGCATCATATTCATCTGCACGATGCAGAGGACAAGAAAAATCATCTCGCACTCGGTACAGGCGAAATGAATATCGAAAAATATATTAGTCTCGCTGACGATCATAACTGCCGTGTGGTTTTGGAAACAAAAACGATTGACGGATTGAAGCAATCTGTGGAATGGTTGAAGAAAAACATATGAAACTATAAAGGAGAATAGATATGCCGATATTTACAATAACTTTTTGTGCGTTGATTTTTATAATCTTCATACTTGATAACTTTATCATTATTCCCAAAACAGAAACAGTAACCCTTAAAGAAAAACTGTGGTCTGGACACAACAAAGGCTACATAAACCACGCTCTGCATCTGTCCGAAAAGAAAATCAAAAAGGGACAAGTTTGGCGACTGGTATCGTCATCGCTTCTCCATGTCGGAACGTGGCACATCATTTCAAATATAACCGCAACTCTCATTGTTGGCTATGCCGTTGAATCACAGCTCGGCACAGCAAAAACCGCACTCTGCTTTATTGGTTCTGCGTTCGTATCAGGCTTGTATATGGCATTTGTGTATAAGCTTCACGAGGGCGAAGGTGCATCAACGGGTATCTACGGTCTGATTGCAGTGTTTGTTATGCTTGCCGTTAAAAACTCAACTGTTTTCTTTTCTCCTGTACCGACAATTGCGTTGATAGTTCTGGCAATTTACACGGTAGGCGGAATGTTTATGGGCAAAGCAACCGCATGGGAGCATATTTCAGGGTTTGTTGGCGGTCTGCTGATGGGATTTATTTTGATATAAAAGGATATTTTCTATGAATACAGATTCAATTAAATCGGTTGTTGAAAAGCAAATGAACACGAAGGTCAGGCAAATCCGCGCTGTCGGTAAGGGTGCAAGCGGAAGCGTCTATCTTGTAAAAATCACAACCGAACCTTATGAAATTGCTGTTAAGACGAGCAAATTCTATGATGCAATTTGTAAAGAAAAGGATATGCTTGATTTTCTCTCACCCAAAGTTTCATATAAAGTTCCGAAAACATATTTTCTGCAACGTGAAAACGACACCGTTTATCTCGGTATGGATTACATAAAAGGAATGAGCGGTAAGAGTAAATATCTTGCGTTTGTTCCGTCAAGAAAGAAACTCAGAAACAGTATTATTGATGCTCTTACGAACGCACAAAGCGTACATAACGACAAGTTCGGCAAATACGATAATCCCATTTATGACACTTGGGCAGAATATTACAAGGATTATTTCGTTGATATTTATGCTTTCACAAAATCGAAGTTTAAGAAAAACGAGATTGAGCCCGAAATAATGGAAGCGGTTGAGCTTATCAGTAAGAATTTTGATGAAATATTCAGCGTTACCAACAACATCGCTTGCCTTTGTCACGGCGATTTCTGGATGCCGAATCTGATAATTGATTTCTGGAAATCCGAGCTTGCAGGTGCGGTTGACCCGTTTGATATGCTGTGGGCAGAACCCGAATATGAGATTTTCTGCCTGACACTCGGTTTCGGCGAAAAGCTCAAGCTTTAAGATGAGTATAAAAAGAGAAATTCGACCTCGAAATACTGTGATTTAAAAGTCGAACTTTATGCTCTGTGCAACGAGCTGAATTGGTATATTCTCTTGGGCGAAATGGGACACGATTATCTGATGTTCCGAGCAAAAAGATTGATAAAGAAAATGAAAGAAATGGGATTGAGCCAATGATGGATTTTATATCAAAAGAACCCATAAATAAAGGTTGGTCGTGTGATAAAAAATACTGTGTCACAACCGCTGACGGCACAAAATATCTCTTGCGTGTTACACCTTTTGAAAAGAGTGCGAACCGTGAGAATATGTACCGTATGCAGCAAGAAGTTGCAAAACTCGGTATTCCTATGTGCAAGTCACTTGAAATGGGCGAATGTGATGAGGGTATTTACATTTTGCAGACTTGGATTGACGGCAAGGATGCAAATGAAGTTATACCGTATCTTGCAGATTCAGAACAGTATGCTCTCGGTCTTGAAGCGGGCAAAATTCTGAAGAAAATTCATTCAATTCCTGCACCCGAAAAACAGCCAGATTGGGAAACTCGTATAAATGATAAGGCGGATTTGAAAATCAGAAAATATAACGAATGTCCGCTGAAATACGATAACGGTCAGGCTTTTATTGACTTCATCAACGAAAACCGTTATCTGCTCAAAGGCAGAGCACAGGTGTTTCAGCACGGTGACTATCACATTGGCAACATGATGATTGAAAACGGCAAGGTTGTTATTATCGACTTTGACCGCTACGATTTCGGCGATCCGTGGGAAGAATTCAAGAGCATAACTTGGTGTGCACAGGCTTCTCCGCTTTTCGCTTCGGGTATGGTTAACGGATATTTTGATAATGATGTGCCTATGGAGTTTTGGAAGCTTCTTGCTTTGTATATCAGCCTTGGTACAATTACTTCTCTGCCGTGGGCGATTCCGTATGGTGAAGGCGAAGTTCAGACTATGCGAAACCTTGCGAACGAAGTACTTGAATGGTATGACAATATGAAAAATCCCGTGCCGAGTTGGTACACAAAAGAGGTGCAACTATGATAAGAAAATCAACCCCAAACGACACAAGAGTATTATCAGAATTAGCAATACATATGTGGAGTAATCACACCGTATCTGAACTCGATGCAGACTTTGCCGAGATTGTTATTAGCAATAATGCGACTTGCTTTATAAAATATGTTGATGATATTCCCGTAGGGTTTGCACAGTGTCAGCTTCGCCACGATTATGTTGAGGGCACACACTCATCTCCTGTCGGTTATCTCGAGGGAATATTTGTTGTTCCCGAATATCAGCATAAAGGCTATGCAAAAGAACTGTTGCACGAATGCGAATTATGGGCAAAAGAAAAAGGTTGTTCGGAATTTGCAAGCGATTGTGAACTTAACAACATAAACAGTTTTAATTTTCATATTGCAATGGGTTTTGAAGAAGCAAACCGTGTTATATGTTTCAGGAAAGAGTTGGGGTAATTCAATATGGTCAGAAAAGCAACTAATAACGATATATCTGCGATAGCTGAATTATACCGTGAGCAATTCAGAGAAATGGCAAAGCTGATTCCCGATTTTATCAAAGAGGGAGATCAGAGCACAGAGTTTATTGAGAATACAATTGCTAATGAAGAGTCAGATATTCTTGTTTATGAGAACGCTGGTATAGTTGTCGGTTTTATCCTGCTTCAAGCAAAGACAAGACCCGATTTTCAGTTTATGCTTCCTGGAAAGTATTGCTACATAATGGACATAATCGTCACCGAAAACAATCGTGGCAAAGGCTTCGGAACGGCATTAATGAATGCTGCAAAGGATTGGGCAAAAGAACGGAATTGTTATTTTATAAATCTTGATGTTCTTGTGAACAATCTCGACGCAATCAAGCTATATGAAAAACTCGGTTTTGTCCCCAAAGCACAGGAAATGTATTGTAAATTATAATCAGGAGTAAATATGACAAACCAAGAAATATTACAAATTGCATTACAGCAATCTGCGTATGACTGCAACTGCAACGCAGAGGATTTTCTTTCAACAGAAAACAAGGTTGTTTTATCAAAGAAAAACGAAAAAGCAAGGGTTTATATGCCCTTGCCGCTTGAGTGTGATTTAGTATCATACGGAAACAATATTGTAGCTCAGGTCAGTCCGAGAATGAAAGAAACCGTTGAATGGTACATAGGCAAATATGCCGTTGAGCATTGCTTTGAAGCACCCAATGTTATTGCACTCAACGAGAAATTGGCGCAGTTTGGTTATAAAGTCTGTTTTATGGCGGAATATTTTCTGCCCGATGTCAACGAACTTAAAGAACAGCCTTGCGATTACGAAATAAGAGTTTTACAACCCGAAGAATTTGAACAGTATTACACCGACGAGTGGGGCAACGCTTTGTGCAAAAGTCGCAAGCATCTTGATAAACTTGCTGTCGGTGCATTCGATAACGGCAAACTCATAGGTCTTGCAGGCTGTTCAGCAGACTGTGAAACAATGTATCAGATTGGCGTTGATGTTCTGCCCGAATACAGAAGAAAAGGTATTGCATCTGCAATTACAAGCAGGCTGGCTATTGAAACATTGAAGCTTGGTAAAGTA
>JAZNSX010000058.1:0-73518 GCA_045591425.1 Acutalibacteraceae bacterium
GTGGTCGCTCAGATAATATTTATCGTTGGTAGAAAGATACTTTTTGCCTTTGATGTCGTATCGGCGTACTTTGTAAAAAGCAAAAGCGTTACAGAGATACTGCATATATGAGCCGACAGTTGTGTGGTGTATCTTTTCCATCGCAACACTCAATGTGCTTGTAATATTTCTTGCAGAGGACAGATTTGAAATGTTGTCCATAAGAAAATCGACTATTCTGTCCATTAGTTGAGGGTTACGGATTTTATATTTTTTGCGAATATCACGGACAATCAAAGTATCAAAAACCTCGGCAATGTAGTCATACTTCGCCTCTTGGTCTTTGTAAAGATATGAGCCTGCCATTCCACCTTCAAGCATAAATTTATCAAAAGCGGTGTATTTATCGGTGTAGCCGAAATACTGCAGATACTCTTTGAACGAAAACGGATATACCTTGATTTCAAAAGTTCTGCCCGTGAAAAGAGTTGCAAGGTCGGAGCTTAAAAGAAATGCATTTGAGCCTGTGATATAAATATCGTATTTTTCGGTTGCGTGCAGACCGTTTATGGCTTTTTCAAAATCGTTGCACATCTGAACTTCATCAATAAAAACGAAATTTTCCTTGCCTTTAACATACTGCGAATTGATATAGTCATACAACGGGCGGTATTCAAGAAGATGCTCATATTCGGGTAGATTGAAATTGATATGAATTATATTGTTGCTCGGGATGTTTTCTTCAATGTATTCTTTAAAAGCATCGAGTAACTTAGACTTGCCGCAGCGACGCACACCGGTAATAACTTTAATATCGGGCGTACCTATAACGTTAATCATCTTATCTAAATACTGTTTTCTTTCAATCAGTTTCATAGATTTTCACCTCTGAAAGCATTATAACACGCAGATTATCCAAAATCAATATAAATCCATTTTTGGCTAATAGACATCGGTTTAAACAAATGGTGTTCTTTTCTATTTTCACTATTATTCACGAATTTGCAAATATTTTCACGATTTTGCTTGACAAATGTTAACGGTTGTGCTATTTTATATTTGTAGCTACGGCAATACTGTTAATAACCGTTAATGAAAGGGGCAAAAATCATGTTTATTGAAGAAAGACATCAGGAAATTCTCAAAATCTTATCAGAAAAAGGAAGAATATCAAATTCTGAAATTCAGGAAACATTTCAAATCAGCTATGACTCGGCAAAAAGAGATTTAAGACTTCTTGAAGAACAGGGACTTTTAAAAAGAACTCACGGCGGTGCTATTCCTGCAAGACAGATTGGCGGAAATGTAATTAAAAACCTTTCTCCCGATGAGCGTGTTGTTGAAGTCAAGGAAAACTATCTTGCAATAGCAAAAGAAGCTGTAAAAACAATTGAAGAAAATGACGTTGTTTATATCACAAATGCAAGCGTGGGCTATCTTATGGCACAAAACATCGGCGCAGTGAATTGTACTGTTGTTACAAATTCAATTGCAATTGCCGAAGAACTTCGTAAAAAGGAAAATATAACAGTTATTCTTGCAGGCGGCGAAATGCAGGCAAACGGTTGTTTCTACGACAGCTTTGCATTATCGTTAATCAACAGACTTCGTTTTGATAAATGCTTTGTTACCTCCGCTTGCGTTTCGGCAAAGTTTGGTCTTTCAATTCAGAAATCAAGAAGTGTTGAGTTGACTAATGCCATCATAAATAATGCAAAAACAGTTTACGGTTTATATCCCGTTGAAAAAATCGGATTTGATTCTATAATCAGCATTTGTCCTGCAAACAAGCTGAATTACATTATTACTGACTGTGATTCTTCTGAAGATGATTTAATGCAGTTTGAAGAACTCGGAGTTAAAATTAAAATAGCAGAATAAACTATCGCATAGAAAAAGCCATATAAGTTGATTTCGTGTCAACCTATATGGCTTTTAATATTTATTTGCGCTTTTCCAAAACAAATCTTTCAATATATCCGATTTGGGTCGGCATTATGTTTTTTGGAAGATTATCTAAATCAAAGAATTTCAATTCCGTGCTTTCTTTATCGGGTTTTAAATCACCATAAAATTCGTTGATTTCATAAACAACATCCGTGTAATAAACTTCATCCTTGTTGGGATAAACCATATGAACGTTTGCTTTTATATCAAATAGCTTCGGATTTGCAATATCGAGGTTTGTTTCTTCTTTGATTTCTCTTTTAAGTGCATCTTCCAAAGATTCGCCAAGCTCAATGGCACCACCGGGAGTACACCACTCACCTGTATCTGTTCTTTTTTCAAGAAGCAAGCCTTTTTCTTCGTTGTAGAGAATACCCATCGCTGCAACTGCCATAATTGGTGCGTGACCTACAAATTTTCTCATTTCGCCGATGTAACTCATAAAATTCTCCTTTCGGAATTCATATGGAAACATCATTATATTCTCTATTTATAAACTTTTCAAGCATTGCGAAATTATCTTTAATTCGGTTACCGTTCACCAAATTTTAAGAACGCCTTTTTGAATGCACCGATTTTGCGCGAAGAGGTGTAAACCGAATATTCTGTACCTCTGTATTTTACCTTTACCCACTCTTTTGTAACCTCATCAACAAAGTTAAGATTTACTATAAAGCTGTGATGCGGTTGAGCAAATGTCTTAAGGTCAAGAATCCCCTTCCAATGGTCAAGTCGGTAGTTGGTTTCAATTTTTCTGCCGGTCAGATACAAAACTGATTTTCTGTCCTCAATTGCTATGTAAAGTATTTCGTGCGGATAAATTCTGCAAACATCCTTATTGCTTGTTTGCACAATAATTCCTGAATTGCAACAATACCTTTTGCTAGTGTTTTCTTCACCACTTAAACCAATGCAAAATCCGTCACAGACGCAACACTCGAGTAGGTTATACTCAATATTATTTTGCTCCATAAATTCAATCAGTTTAGCTTTGGCTACTTCCTTTTCTGCCGCATTGTATACTAACGAATCCATAAAAATACCTTCCTCATTTATAATACAGAAATGAACTTCTATATATAAATGACGAAAATCGCAAAATGTTACGGAAAAATTTTTGCTTTTTCAGGCTTTCTCTGTTTTACACAAATACAAGCTTCCTAAATTGTGCAAAATTACAACATGCGACAAAAACCGCAGTGGAGAATCTGTTGAAACTCCGTTGTGGTTTGTTTTATAGCTTGTATGTTACTATATAGATTTTGTGATTGATTTCAAACTCTTCCGGATACTCTGAAAGTAACTTTAAATGTTCTTTTTCCCATTTATTCAAGGTTTCTTTATCCATAGAAGCTTTTGTTAATAACTTTATTCTTGTGCTTTTAATATATCTATTTGTATTAACCGACTGAATAAAACAACAATTCCACATGTGTATAAATCCTAGGTGATGTTTGCTATATCGTTGTTTTACAAAAATTAAAAGAGTCATTAGAATTTGATAAGCAATACTTTATAAAGCGAAATTTAAGCGTTTTTGTCGAAAAAATAAACGTTTTTGTTTTATCTATTGAAATCCACTTTTTACTTAATTAAACTTTAGTTAAAAAGAATAAAACGATTCTATCCCATTTATAAGTTATCATTTGGGATAAAACATAGCTTAGCAAGTAGGTATTGCGATTAAAGAAGGTGTTTTTTATGAACAATAAAAATACAGAAAGAAAAGAGAATTTTATTAATACTATTAAGCCATTATTTTTGACTTTTCTTCCAATAATATTTAAAAATTATTATGATCTTTGGAAAGTCAACAAAAATATTTCCGAAAATATAAAACCACTATTATTATTTATTATTTTTGTTTTGCTTGATGTTGCCGCAATTGTAT
This sequence comes from Acutalibacteraceae bacterium, assembly GCA_045591425.1. Classification (GTDB taxonomy): domain Bacteria; phylum Bacillota; class Clostridia; order Oscillospirales; family Acutalibacteraceae; genus CAG-177. The sequence goes on from JAZNSX010000058.1 coordinate 3,818, forward strand.
TTTTTAGTTATTATGATTTTAAAATCAGAGATAAAGAGCATAAATCGCAAATAAAAATTTTAAAAGAAAAGGTTAAACAGAAAGATACAATTATTAAAAACAATTCTGTTTCATTAAAAAATAGTAATAATGAAATAAATGCATTAAAAAAAACAATTACAGAAAAGAATAAAAAAATAGAAAAACTCAACAAATCTTTAAATGAACTTAGTCTTGAAAATGAAGAGTATAAGCACAAACTTATTATCAATTCTAATAATTCTAAGGCTACTGCATTTACACTGATTGATGAAATTGTTAGCGGTACCGCAGACAATTTATATCAAGAAATAAAACGAATAAAAAATGATGAACATACTGAAATTATAGATTGGAGTATGATTGAAACATATTGTGATAAAATTTGTAAAACATTATTCGAATATATATTAAATATTTCCAAAAACGGAAAAATATTTTCTGTTAGTATAATTTTCAAAATGAACAAAAACTCAAAAGAAGGATATATTATGCCTTCTCGTTATAATTCGGATAAACATACTCCTAAAATATATAGGAATTTCGAATCAAAAGATAAGTACGAAAACTATTGTTTTCATGAATTATTTGCGAATACTTCTACAAATTATAAAATATGTATGAATAAGGAAGAAATTAAACAAAATTTTGAAAATTATAAACCCGATTATTCACAATATATTGGAATTCCCATATGCTGTACTGGAGGCAAAAAAATAGCATTAATCCAAGTTGTAGCTTATAAGGATAGTGTGATTTCTGATTCTCGAGAATCTTTGGAATCTTTAATAACAGAATTGTTTATACCAATAGCAAATTCCGTTTTTCTTATTAATAAAATAGAAAATTCCTTACAAATACTGAATGAAGTAAATACAAGTGTTACAGAACAAGAGAGCAAAAAAGGTATAAAAGATCTTTTACCAGGAGGTCGCCGTGCAAAAAAATAGCAGATTTGCAACAAAATTAAGAATTATCAAAAAAATAATTCTTTTGAAAGACAATAATAATATTGATTGGTTAAATTTTCTGCTAAGCGAGGATTCTTTAAAAAACAAATCCGAATACAATGAGTTGATAATTAAAGGTAATGTTTTGTGGATGAACTTTGGATCAAATATCGGCAATGAATTTTCGGGATTTCATCCAGCCCTAATCCTAAATGCACATATAAAAAGTGGTGATGTGTTTGTTTTACCGATCGATTCTGGTCATAGTAAACCTAACGTGAAATATCATATGGATATCCCACGAATATATGGTTTTAAAGATAAACCAAGATACGTAAATTTATATAGAGCTCAATGGTTGAGCATAAAGAGAATTGATTTCAAAAACAGGATTGGCCATATAGATAAAAAGCTTTTAAAAAAAATTAGTGATACCATAAAAGAATTTGACAATAATTATTGACAAACAATTATCAAGAATATATAATTATTAAGCTAATTGTTACGTTTACGTAATATTTTATAATAGCATACAAACCTAGTGATAGCACACAAACCTAGTGATAGCACGCAAACCTAGTGATAGCACGCAAACCTAGTGATAGCACGCAAACCTAGTGATAGCACACAAACCTAGTGATAGCACGCAAACCTAGTGATAGCACACAAACCTAGTGATAGTTCACAAACCTAGTGATAGCTCACAAACCTAGTGATAGCTCACAAACCTAGTGATAGTTCACAAACCTAGTGATAGTTCACGAAATCAATGATTGTACCAGGCTAGAAAGAAAAAATTCTTGTCATCTTTGTGTGGCAGGAATTTTTTTGTTCAATGATTCTCTCTATCAAAACTTTTTCTTGTCTTTGAAGACTTTTAATAAATCTTTGTGAATTTGTGGAATTATACCCCTGACACCTCACAGGAAATATAGTATTAAATGATAAAATCAGGTGCAAACAGGACAGGTGTTTATCCTGTTGCACCTGATTATGTTTTTTCGAACTAATTATGCTGTAAAAATCAACTCATGATTAACAATCTCTCTTGCTCGAGCATCAATATTATTCATATGAGCAACCCACTCCATTTGGTCATCTGCTTTGAGTTGTTCTGTGATGCCCTCATTGACCTTCATCTGTTCTACTAGCCGAGAGAACATATCTGATGCTTGTTCATCAACTTCTGCAAGGTGAGTCCACAGTGTTCCTGTCATAAGCATAATGTTAAACTGAACTCGTTTATGTTTCATAAGATAATCTTTGCGTTTCAGTCCCCATACGCCAAGAGGTTTTCTTGCTTCGGCGGGTAATGCGATATTCGGGATTTTGTAATCGCCTACTTTGCGGTAAGTGATGTTTGTTTTTTCTTGCTGTGTCATAGTTTTTGACCTCCGTATAATTTATTATTCCTTGCAACGCTTATAGAATTTAAGCATTGCATAACAGAATCTTTCACACGGTGTCAATGATATATGTAACGGGTCGCCTTCGCGGATACGCATGGTGCGGCGGATTTCCTTGGGGATAACGACCCTTCCGAGGTCGTCGATTCTTCTGACAATACCTGTGGCTTTCATTTTATATCTTTCTCCTTGTTTTTTTGCTTGCCCTGTTATTGTTTGTCAGAAATTGCGGTTTATACGAAATTTTATTTATTGTTTTTGATTTAAATAATGATTGTTGATAAATTTTTTGAATGTGTTAAATTCGTTATGTACCTTTATATAAAGGAGCTTATTATGATAAAAGAATTAATTCACGACCCCATTTTGCTTGCGAAGAAATCGGAAGTCGCAACAAAAGAAGATTTGCAGGTAGCACAGGATTTGCTCGATACGCTTATTTCACACAAAGACGGTTGTGTAGGTATGGCGGCGAATATGATTGGTGAGTACAAACGAATTATTGCATTTGATAACGACGATACACATATGGTTAAGTTTAACCCTGAAATAATAAAAAATCGGGTCCATAAGATGCAGAAGAAGGATGTCTTTCTCTGCTCGGAGGTCCTCGAAAGTGTAAGCGTTATCATACTATAAAGTGCAGTGGCGGACGGCTGAATTTCAGACCCGCATCAAAACATTCTCCGGATTTCCCGCACAGATAAGGAGTTTTTAACATTGCAATTATTACAGAACAAATCAAGAATTATGCCGAAGAAAAATAAGCTTATTGTGTTCAAAGATATAATTCTGCCATTCGCTTGGCTAATAACTATATAATATTAAATATGGCTGAATTGATAAGAAAAAGGGGTATGATTTTTTTCGCAACCCTTTTGTTGGCAATTCATTATTTTTTTGAACTAACCTATTGACAAGTTCAGTGACAATAGATATAATTTGAATATGTTCAATATTGAACATATTCAAATCGACAGTAAAGCGAGTGATTGCTATAAGAAGGCGAAAGGTTAATACAACCCGAATGGAAATCATTCAGGTTGCCTTAGGTATGTTCATTGAAAAGGGCTATTCAGCAACAACCTTTAAAATGATTGCTGACGAACTTGATATAAGTTCGGGTCATGTTGCTTTCTATTTTCCGTCAAAGGATGCTTTGCTTGCTGTTCTTGTTGAAATGCTTTGCAGCTTTCAATGGAAGCTTATGAAAAAAGAAGCTAATGACGGTGTGAGTGCCCTGCTTGCGGTTTGTCTTGAGCTTATGTCAATGGCAGCAGCCTGCGAAGAAGACGAAATCGCAAATGACTTTTTGGTTTCGGCATATCGGAGTGATATTTGCCTTGCAATTATTCAGAAGAATGATTGCAGCCGTGCAAAGGAAGTTTTTGCGGAATACTGTCCTGATTGGACGGACGAACAGTTTAAAGAAGCAGAAAGTCTTGTTGCGGGGATTGAATACTCAACTCTGAATGCTGTTGATGAATCCGTTCACCTTGAAACACGCATTGCGGGAGCGCTGAACATAATTATGACGATATACAATGTGCCCGAAGAAATCCGCAAGAAGAAAATCGAAAAGGTTATTGCGCTGGATTATCGCAATGTGAGCAAGCGTATATTTAAAGAGTTCAAAAAATACATTGAACAAACAACTGAGCAAGCGTTTGATGAGTTGCTTAAATGAGTGCATAATGGCACTGAAAAAAGCAGGAAACGGATGACAGTCTGAATAAAATTTGCATATATATAAAGGAGGATTTTTAAAATTATGAAAAAACGAATTATCAGTGCGGTGCTTGTTGCGGTTATGCTTATCGGAATAGCACAGATAGGCGTAACCAAATGGGACATTCAGCTCGGAAATCATGCTCAGGCTGCTGAGGGAGAGAGCCTTCTTCAGATGCTTGACATTAATGACACGGCTGTTAATGTTCCTAACGATAAGGACAACCCCTACGGACCGGGAAGCATTAATATGTTTCCGAGAATGGAGCTTATGTACTACGATAACGTACATAATAACAATTCTGTATATTACAGAAGAGTTTATGATTATGACCAGAGAAAGCAACCTATAATCTGGGATAATGAGGAATTCTCCAAAACACCTGCAAGAAAGTTTGAGGCTTCGCAGAGCGCGGCGTTTGACCCCACGGGCGTAGGCAAACAAAACTATGTTGCAACCGTGGGCTATGTTGCATGCGATGCTTCCAACGGCGGCAAAGGTCTGCAATATTATCTTCGGGTTGAAGACAGCTTCGGTAATGTTTTTGCTGAATATGACCTTGGTCAGATTTATGATACTTTATCCCCGGATGATTATAATTTGCCTGACGGATATGAGATAAATGCGTTTCTTGCCATAACAAGCGGCGACTTCAATGGCGACGGTTATGAGGAAATTGCGGTTTATGACCTTGAGCCGACCACAAGTAGTTGTGCAGTAAAAATATTCTCATATAACAACAGCTCCAAAAAGCTTACACAGAGAAACAATATGCAGGTACGTAACGCTTGCTATGGCGGAACTCTTCCCGTAAGAGTTACAACTAACTGGCCCATAGTTCAGCTTACTGCAAGCGATCTTGACAAGGATTTTAAAGACGATCTTATTGTTACAGCATCTTTCCCCCACAGAAGATACACCAACACCAAAAACACAGACTATGCCATGCCCAGAACTTCCATTGTTACATATAGCGGAAGCTTCAGTTATACGGTTAATGCGACATTTGAGCATGCATGGGATTATTCAGAATTCGACTCAGGTAACACAAGCGGAAAAACCCAGATAAGCTGTTACGGCTCGGCGGCTGTAGGCGATATTGACGGCGACGGCAGAGATGAAATTGTCTATGCCGGATATGACCTTTCAACAGACGAGAGAAACAACACAGACACTTCGGGAATCAATAAGAGCTATGCCAACGTAGGTGTTATTGAGTATTCCGACGGAGTATATAAGAAGGGTGCCGGCGGAGTTTGCCAGTATGTTAAAATCAACCCGAATATTGCGGCAGGTCTTTATGAAAATAACTGTCAGTCACCCATAGCGCTTGCCTGCTTCAATCCCGTAGGCACAGGCGGTAAGGATTATGTGTTTATCGGCGGTTCGGTTTATTCTTTACGTACCGACGGCGGCAGCCAGACTCCCGTTGACCTTTCTCATAACCACCCTGCGGCTGACTATGGCTTTAAGCTTGAATATGAAGCATCGGATTGGGATTCAATTTATTCCCAGGGCACAGAGGATTACTACGGCAACTCAAAAACAAAGCATCACAATATCTGGATTGAATCTGTTGCAACGGGCAACTTCCTCAATGATGAAAATGCGGGTGAACAGCTTGTGTTCATCGTTGGCAGAAAGTCAAGCGAAGGTCACAACTTCAGGCATGATGTAGTTCAGATTGCAACGGATGCAAAAGACAAGCTTATTGCATCAAGATTTGCAATCAATTACAAGACAGGCACAAGCTATAAGAGAAATATGACCTATACGGCAATGGATATTGATGATGACGGAATGATTCTTCAGTTTGTGGAAAAGGATTCATATTTCTCAGACCCGAATATTGTTGCAGTTCTTCAGGCAGCTCCCTATTTTGAAGACCTTGTTCTTCTTAATGAAGATTACTGTGAAGACGGCTCAACCGTTTTCGGTAAATCATCAGGCTCAGGAACCTCAGAAACTCACGGCTTTAACGTTACAGCTTCAGTTATCACAGGCTACGAGCAAGATATCACCTGCTTCGGAGTTAAGCTCGGCGGTGTTGATTTTGAGGTTGAAGTAAGCGCTTCGGTAGGCGGCGAATGGGAAGATGCAACTGAAAAAACAACTTCAGTTGAATACTCTTCACCGAGTACGGAGGATAGAGTTATCCTTACAATGACTCCGTATATCCGCTATGTATATAATATGTGGACACCTCAGTTCACCACTCCCACAAGGGCTGAATATAATGCAACTTGTGCATCATTGAAAGACGATGCTGCAGCTCTTGAAAATTACAAGAATGAGGTTTTAAGAACTACCAATACACACGGCTGGGGTCAAACAGTTCCCGCCGGATGGTCAAAATATATAATGTGTGTTCCCGAAACACCCAGACTTTCAATGATAACCGTAACCGAGTTTGATAAGGTAGCTGAATCAACCGGTGAATTTGAGGCTATCAGAGGTAACGTACTGAATCACAGCATAGGTGACCCTTCAACATATAACCACAATGAATCCAGCCTCAGAGATTTTTCGGGCGGCAGTGACGTTGTAAGCGAAGGTCTTGATATGAGCGATTCCGATTATATCTGGGTTTCCAAGGGCGGCGGTACCGTAACTCAGAGCATTGAAGAAATGTCATCAAGTGCCTCATCGGTTACATGGGGAGCAGGAATCACAACAACCATGGTAGGTAATGCAGGCGGAGTTAAAGCCGGTGCTTCTGCCGGAGTAGAGTACACAGGCAGTTATACCACTATGAATTGTTCGTCAACCTACATTGCCGGTACCGTTGCAGGTATGCCGTCAACAGAAAACGGCGAAACAGCAGGCTTTGATTTCCAGTGGCGTTTTGGCAGCTGGAAAGAAAGACTCAACAATCAGGATTGCCTTGTTCTCGGTTTTATAACCAAGAACGTCAAAATGCCTCTCAAATCTCCCAAGAACCTTGCAATCAAGGATTCAACCGCAACAACAATTACCCTTAACTGGGAAAAGGCTGGCGGAGACTGGACTCAGGTATATATGATAACGGATAATGAAACAAATCCGTATTTCCTGATTGATACCATTGATTCGGATAAAAACGAATATACGGTTGAAGGACTTAACCCTAACACAAAATACACATTTGCCCTCAGATCAACAGATAACGTCGGCTCAGAGGCAAGTATTTATACCGCCGCTGTTTCGGGCAAAACGAAATATGCCGAAGGTGTAGAGGTTCCTCATGTTGACCATATAAGCGATATTCACGCTCTTTCAGGCTCGGATGTTAATATTAAGGCTGTTGCAACAGCAGTTGACGGCGGAACCCTTACTTATCAGTGGCAGGAGCAGGTTGAGGAGAATGATGTTTACGTATGGCAGAACATAAAGAATCAAATCAACGCCTTGATGCCTATAATTGACGTAACCGATGATTATAACGGTAAAAGGTATCGTTGCGAGGTAGGTCAGCTTATTGACGGTAAGGTAGCTTATGTTTATTCAAACACCGTAAACCTCTATGTAGGTCAGGGCGGCACAACAACCTCTCTTGCAATCAGCGAGCCTTATGGTGCTGCAAGCGGCTCATATCAGGTTGAGAATGAAAAAGTAAACACGGCGGTTACAGAACTTGTCGCAAAGGTAGGCACTGACAGCTACAGCATTGCAAAGCTCGCAGACGGTAACTATATCGTTACTCTTAAAGAACAATCGGATACTGCTGTTTATCAATATATTGCAGACGAAACAGCAAAAGCGGCTATTGAAGCTGCAGTCACAAACAAGCAGGAAACCGTTACTCTTGATGCAGCAAATCTTGCAGAAATCGTTACCTATTCAGAGTACGTAACCGAAAGCAGAGTTTCGACCGGTATATCTGACAATGCCGTTTTTGTTCAGGTAAGCGAAGAAGACGTTGCAGCGGGCAAAAACACTTTTATTCTCAAAGAAACTGTTTATATTCCCGATCCCACCGATCCGGAAAATGAAACTGCCGGAACAACAGAAACGATTGAGCATACAGTAACATACACCAAAACATATGCCGAAGGCACAAAAACTCTTTATGTTGTGCCCGTTACGGAGGAAATTGAGAGTGTTGACGGTGAAGGAAACGTCACAACAACCTCAAGAAGTTTCGATACGTATTACTATATCGACTCCGCTGACACAACGATGACCGAGCCTGTTGAAGTTACCGTTCAGGTAATGGGCTATGTACAGGCAGCAGATTCTTCAAAAACCTATACAATGGAAACAGAAACTGCGGTTGTTACTTTTGAAAAGGAAATAAAAGAAACATATTACACAACAACTGTTGTTGCCGGTGATACCGTAACTCTTGCAGCTCTTGTTGAAAGCACAAGCGTTGGCATGAATATGGTTCCCACAGGCAATGTATGCTTCAAGATTTCTCTTAACGGCGATTCATCAAAAGAAACAAAATATGAAATTCCTCTCGCAGAATACAGCGAAACCAAAGGCTCTGCGGTTACAGAGTGGACTCCCTCAGAAGACGGAACCTATACAATCGTTGCAACATATTACGGCAACAGCAGGCTCCTTTCATCTTCATCTGAAAGCCTGACCTATACCGCTTATGAAGTTTCGGGCGCAGGAACCAAGGAAGTAAAGAGCTTTGTTATGAATTGCAATGATACCGTTATCAATAACACTTCCATCAATCTTGCACCGGCTCTTAATGTTACTTCTGTCACAAGCAATGACACAGAGCTTGAAGATGTTGTAACTACACCCTACAGCCTTGAATCTGATAACACCATAGTTTATGAAGTAAGAATGGAATACAGCGAAGCTCCCGAGGGCAGCTATATTATTGAAAACAATGTTTTCACGGCTACCGTTAACGGTACTTATTTCATAACCGCAACATACACAGACGGCGAAGGTGCTGATGCTCAGACCTTCACCTACACAAAGAAAATCAATGTTGTTACAACAGCGGGTGAACAGCAGCCCATCTATTTCCAGAATTCATCAATAACAGTATATACAACTCAGAAAACTGTTAAAAATGAGCTTTCAAACTTCAATGCAGGCGCAACAGTAAGATATAAGAGCACAGATGAAAGCGTTGCAACCGTTGATGAAACAGGCCTTGTTACAATTCATAAGAGTGGTGTTACAAGCATCGTTGCAACCTCCAGCGTTTCAGGTAAAGATGATGTTGAGGCAACATATCTTCTCTATATCAACAAGCAGCCCCTGACTCTCTCCGTTCCCGATGATATAATTGTAACATACGGTCAGACACAGGAAGAAGCTCTTGAAATTATTGCTGCAAGCGGTCTTGTTGTTAAAACAAACGGCGGTGTGGTTGATAATATCAGCTATAGCGATATAACCGGCAAAGCAAACGATGAACCCACATACAGCATCACATACAAACAGGGTTCGGGTATAGGCAGATATTCGGTAACAATCAATGAAGTTTCATCGGTTCTTTATGATGTAACGAATATCGGCGGATATTTTGAGGTTGTTCAGAAAGAAATAGGCAACGATGATATTGAACGTGTAAATGTCGAAACCAAGGACTATGACGGCACAACCGAAGCTGAGCTTTCGGTTACTTTCAAGGAAGGCGTGCTTGTAAGCAACGATGTTGTTGTGGCAGAGGTTGAAGGCGAATTTGACACTTCTGAAGCAGGCGAAAATAAGCTTGTAGGTTACAGAATTACAAAGCTCACCGGTCCGAACAGCGGTAACTACGTTCTTGCGGCAAACGTAAGCGGAAATTCAACAGGAACAATAGAAAAAGCTCCTATTTCCGTAACAATGCCCAGAACCACATCAGTTGTTTATGACGGTGAAATCAAGAGTGTTAATGTTCTTGCCTATTCAAACGGTCTTTATTACAACGACTTCACCGTTAAATATGTTGACGAAAACGGTGTTGAAACAACCGAACCCGTAAACGTAGGCAAATATAACGTTGTTGTTGAGCTTGCAGACTCCGATAATTTCACAATCAAAAACGCATACGAAGCATCTCTTGTTATAAAATCTGCAACTCAGGATGTATTTACCGTTGAAGGAATCCCCGAAACAGTTACCTATGGTGACAGGTTTGAAGTACAGACTGCGGGTGCGCAGGAAGGCGGAACAATTACCTATACCGTTTCAGGTGTGGGAGTTGACGGCAACCCTGCCGATATTGCAAAGCTTGAAACCGTTGACGGCAAAACCTATATTGAAATTACAGGTATGGGTACTGTTACTGTTAAGGCAACTTCATCGCTTGCCAACTATAACGATAAATCCGCTATGAGAACCTTCACCGTTGGCAAGAAAACGCTTGCGGTTAAGGCAACTCCTGTTGCAAGAACATATGACGGCACAACAGCTGTTGACGTTGTTGTTGAGCTTGACGGACTTCTTGCAGGTGATGAAGGAATCACAGCAACCGCAAACGGAACTCTTGCAACTCCCGATGCCGGTAAGTCAAAGACTGTTTTCATCAGCGATATCACACTTTCAGACAGCAGCAAATATCAGCCTGCAATAACATCTACTCAGGCGAATGTTGACATTGAGAAGCTTGTTATCACAGGTTTTGAAATTACGGCAGAAGATAAAGTTTTTGATAAGACAACTGCTGCAAATGCTACAGTTACAAAGATTTATGATGTTCTTGAAGCTGACGCAGAATATGTAAAGGTCAACGGCTCGGCAGAGTTTGACACTAAAGACAGAGGCGAAAACAAGACAGTTACATTCACTGCAACAGGTCTTTCAGGCGATTTGAGTTCAAACTATGTTCTTGCAGATACAGCAAAAACCGCAACCTGCAAGGCGAGTATCATAGCAGCATCTCCCAAGGATTTCTATGTAAGCGGACATCACAGCAATGTTGTTGTTTCTGAAGAATTTACACTCAGAGCCTTCTATACAAATGAGGTAACCGAAGTTGTATGGTCAAGCAGCAACGAAGCTGTTGCAATTGTAGATCCTCAGACAGGTGTTGTTAAGGTGGTCGGTGCAGGCTCGGCAATTATCTATGCAGCAATCGACGAAGGCTACGGAATTGATCCCGCTCAGTTCCCGCTTAATGCATCCAAGAAGACCATTCAGCTTTATGCAACTCCTGAGGAGCTTATCAAAACTTATACAGGCAGAGTGCAGATTCCTGAAATTCTTTCAGCCGATTCAAAATTTGTTCCCAACGATAAAAACGTTCAGCTTAAGTTCGTTTGCGAAAGCGGCGCAGATACTGTCTTTGCAGACCCGATTAACGCAGGTAAATATAAGGTCTATTATGAAATAGTTGATACCGAGTTTGCAGGTACAGGCTACTTTGATATGGTTATCAACAAGGGCAAAATTGTTGTAAAAGCGGCAGATATTGAGAAGCTTTACGGCGCAACACCCGTTTATGCTCCCGTAATTACTGAAGGCGACCATATTGTAAATGCATATGGCGAAATCAAGGATATCGTTGTTTATACAAGTGACGGCGAGCCCGCAACTGCACCTGTCGGCGTTTATGACATCAATGTTTCTCTAACGATTGCAGAAAATGATAACATCAGATTCTATGTTGATGAAGAAGTCGGCAAGCTTACAGTAAATCCTGCACCTCTCACTCTTTCTGTTAAGGATGCAGTTCGCGAATACGGTTTTGATAACGAAGACCCAGAATATGAATATGTCGGCTTTGTTAACGGCGAAGACTCAAGCGTTCTTGCAGGCAGTCTCACATTCAAGTATGACAGCTCCGTGACCAAGGAGTCTGCTATCGGCGAATATGAGGATGTTATAACCGCAGATTCTCTTGCAACAAGCGATAACTATACACTTACAGTCGTTTATCCGGACGGTAACGGTTCAGACCTTTCAATTGTTAAGGTTTCGGTTAAAACAATCATGGCTCCGCTTGACGGCGTTACCGAAGATAACGTAACCTCGGACAACGAGGCAACAATAAACGAAGTTATTGCCGAACTCAACGAATTCACTCCTGAGAACGAAGAGGAACAGAAGCAGCTTAAGGAAGCTCTTGATAAGTGCAACAGCCTTCTTGCAAAGATTGAAGAAGCCCGGAAGGTTCTCGCAGAAGCTGAGGAAGAATCCGCCGTGCTTGATAAAGAGAGAGCGACTGTTTTCTGGGAGGATGATATTGAAGAATTCCTTAACAAAATCAATTCTCTTCTTGAAAATCTCAATATGAGCCCTGCAGAAATTGAAAAGCTTGAAGGCTACAAGGCGCAGACAGAAGAAATACTTGAAATTATCCATACTCCCAAAGAATACATTTCACTCCGTTTCTTCTACCTCATCTGGGACTTCTTTACTTGGACATACAACGGAATTGGTTGGGTATTCTCAAATTTGTTCAATATCAGCTAAACCAAACAAAAAGCCTACTGAGAAATTGAAGTGCTCCCAATCAAGCAGACAAATGAAAAAACAAAAGAACATTTAATTAAGTGGATTCCGCCCAGCTGCGCAGCTGGGCGGAATTTTTATGTCGCTACAGCGTAATGGTATTCCATCGGAGCATATATTTAGGCTTTAATTGATACCATTTTTATGGGTTATATAACGGACAATAACAGCCGCTCGAGAAACTATAATACCGTAACTTTTCCAACTGTTTATAAATACAACAACACCGCTTACCGTGATGATAAAACGGCATAGCGGTGTTGTTTTTATTTTTCTCTTACATTTTGCCCTGTTATTGTTTGTCAGAAATTGCGGTTTATGCGGTAAAACACCATTTTTATATGTGATAAAAACGAAAAACCTGAAAATGTTTTTTCTTTGCCGAGAAAAGTTTCAGTCTTTAATTCTATGCACGCGTTATTGTAAGCGCAAGCGCATACTTTTACAAAATTACGTTTATGTTTACAGGCAGTTTTTGTCGCTTTTTGTCGTGATTTCGCACAATTCCCTTGTCGTAAATTTGGTAAAAACAGAGAAAATGAAGACGAAGTAAAAATTTTTGTGAAATGTTTTCGAAATTCTGTCATATATATATGAACTTTTAAAGCAACCAAGCAGAAAGGAAAAAGGATATGAACAAAAATTTTTTTGCATCAGAAAAAGAAATACTGGACTTCCTTGAAAAAATTGACAATGGTTACAAACCGACAAAAAAAGAACGATTGGAATTGTCAAAAGTAAAATCGTTGAGTTGCTGGGGATCGGAAGAACCCTATATTATTCCAAAGTCTATTTCTTTGCTTACGGGATTGACAAGTCTGTACTTCTTAAACACAGAAATCTCAAATGTAGACTATTTGACAAACTTAACAGATCTGCGAACTTTGGTTTTGAATGATTCCAGAATTGCTGATGCAAGCTGGTTATCAAACTTAACAAATCTGAAAAAATTATCTTTGAGCAACACCCGAATAACAAATTGGGATTTTTTATCAAAATTGTCGAATCTTCGTGAATTAGATTTGAGCTATACTCAGATTACAAATATAGAACGCTTATCCACTTTAACAAACTTGGAAGTATTAAAATTAAGCGGCATTCCGATAACAAAAGCTGACTATCTGTCAAAACTTATAAATTTGCAGAAATTAGATTTGAGCGATACCTCAATCATCAACACGGATTTTCTGTTAGAATTAACTCATCTTTGTGAGTTGTATTTACGTCACACTAAAATCACAAATACCAAAACATTATATAACTTAACAAATCTAAAGTATCTTGATTTGACAGCCTCACCAATAACAGACATCAGTTCGTTGTCAAACTTAGTTAATTTAAAAACATTACTTTTGGGTAAAACAAAAATAACAAACATACTTCCTCTTTCTACCTTAAAAAAATTAAAAATGCTTTCTTTATGGCAAACTTCTCTTGCATCAATAGATGGTCTGTCTAATTTGACCAGTTTGGAATACTTGAGCTTAGCCAGTACCGAAATAACAGACATAAGTGCTGTATCCACTTTAAAAAATCTTCAACGGCTATATTTGTCAAAAAGCAAAATTACATCTTTACCGTCATCCCTAGGCAATTTAAAAAAACTAAAAACTCTTTATATAGATAGCCTTCATTTAAACTATATACCCAAAGAGCTTCTGAACCTAAATCTACCTTTTTTTGTCAAGGATAATATCCGCAACGGAAACGGAATTTATTTAAAAAACAGCACCTTAGCCACCCAGCCCATCAGCCTTTTTGAGCAGCCTCTCGAATTAATTCAAGCATATTATGATGCAGAGCAAGTTCCGATTAATGAAGCAAAAGTTATCTTTCTGGGAGACGGTGGAGCCGGAAAAACACACACCATACAGCGAATACATAACCACGGAAAAAAGGACGAGTATAAAACGGAAACCACCCCCGGCATTGACATTACCAGCTACAAAGCAGATTCATACAACAGAAACTTCGACATTAACTTTTGGGATTTCGGCGGGCAGGAAATAATGCACGCCATGCACAGATGCTTTTTAACAGACCGAACCTGTTATGTTGTGGTTGTTTCTAACCGCTGGGATTTAAACGGCAGAGCAAGATACTGGCTCAAAAATATTGATAGTTTTGCAAAAAATGCACCTGTAATTTTAGCCGTCAATCAATGGGATAATATACAAGAAGACGGTCTTGACATGAACCGTCTGGTTAAAGATTTTCCGAATCTTGTTAGAAAGCCTGTATATTATTCTGCCAAAAACTCAACCGATTCGGAATTTAATATGCTTGTGGAGGCTATTATTAACGAAGCAGGAAAGTTAGACAGCACAGCCATGAGTTTCCCTGCTCAATGGGCAGGAATACGACAACAGCTTCTTAATATGGCAGAAGCGAACTATTATATAGACAAAAAAGTATATCACAAAATTTGCAACGATCACGGTATAGACTCTCCGCAGATTCGCACATGGCTATTGGAATGGTTCAACGACTTGGGAGTATGTTTCAGCTATCACCAAGATGAAACAGAAAAAAATGAACTTGCATCATATAAGGTTTTGAACCCCCGTTGGCTTACCAATGCTATCTACATTATTATAAACGAAGGAAAAAGGCATGCCGAAAAAGGGCGAATGAACATAAATACAATACAACTTTTATTAAAAAATCCTGCTTTAGGCGTCCTCGAAAATGTTACTTATTCATCAAACGAAAGAGACTATGTGCTGGATGTAATGAGAAAATTCAATCTGTCCTACTCTGTATCTAAAGATATAGAGTTCATTCCTGCTCTTTGTGATTCAGAAACACCGGAAGATTTGTATCCAACCGAATTTACCAAGCACATTTCTTATCAGATGGAGTATTCCTATCTTCCTGACAGCGTTGTTCATCAGCTGATGATTCTGAGCTATAAAAGCTTAAATCCCGATAAGGTTTGGCGAAAAGGACTTCGCCTTGATATTGAATGTGTCGGGCTTTCTGCAGTTGTACAAATGGGCGACGACGATGCTACACTAAGAATTGATATTTACGCAAAAGGACCCGTTGAGCCTTGGAAGCTGTTACATAACATACGTAAGGATATTATATCCATTAACAACAGCCTTGGTTTGAAAGCGGAAGATTTCATAATAATCCATACAGGCAGCGGAGATATTCACAAAACGGTAAATGAGCTTTTAGCCGCCAAAGAACAAGGCATTCACCCCTATAGCATTTATAACAACCATAACAAAAGATTTGAATCTTATTCATTGGATGAACTTCTCGGAATGACTTTCGGTAACGAAATCATGACTGCAACTGCAGAAAAAGCAAAAAAAGAAAAGCAACCCTTACCGAAAGCTTTTGAATCTGTTGAGATAAGCATTGGTTCGGTCAATCTTTACAATATGTGCCCACAACCAGACGCCTTGAAAATAATTGAATTACTGGTTCAACATAATTGCGAAACGAACAAAAAGCTGATGGAATGCCTGATTAATGCTCTCAACGCCACCAAAAACGAAGATGCAAAAACACTTGCTACCGGAGTATCTCAAGACTTTAAAGAAAAGAAAAACTTTTTGAAAAGGATAGAAGATTACATTAAATCGGCATCAGCCATAATAACAGGCGGCAAAACAATTTATACCGGTGCTCAAGCAGTTATTGATGCTGTTCAGGAAGCCTTCCCGAAAATCATAGAGCTTATCCCGCAAATTCAAGATGCTGTCGAAAACTTGCCTTTTATTTAAGAATAGTCAAAACGCCGATTTCTCTAGAGCCGATATTTGTTTCATTCAAAAAGCAGGGATTCTCCGAAAAGAGAGTCCCTGCTTTTTAGCACGATATTATTGTTCATCAAAAAATGCGATTTAATATGTAACCGTATAATCCTTCACAAAAGTCAGACCGGCGGAGCCGCTGTGTGTACCGAACAAATTAACTTTCACATTAATAACCAGTGGAGCACTGTAAACTGCGTGTGTGACCCTGCCTGTTGCCTTGTCGATTGTTGCTCTGACTTCGCAGTTATAGTATTCCGTTGAAAAATCCTCAACAAAGGATGCGCCTTCCGCAACCTCGGCAGCTTCGATTATATCGCACACAGATCCCACACCTTTTCCGACAGCGGGATTTTTTTCCGTTTTAAGAAGAATATAAATTTCATATTCCTTTCCGTTGTCGGTACAAACGGCTTTTTCAACATCCTTTTCCTCAAGCTTGCTCACATAATTCTGTCTCGGAACAAGATAATTCTCCTTGATCTCCTCTTTTGTGTCATACACAATCGGGTCGGTATCGTCCTTCATAACGCTTTTCATGAGGCCTTTTGCCACAGATTCTATGGCATCCGGAATATCAAGCTTGTCTTCATTGACTATTCTTCTCTCATAATTCTTTGTAACCTTGACCGCTTCGGTTTTGATTCTGTTTGCGCTCTTGTTGAAGAGCTCAACAATTTCCTCTGTTGTTGCCGGCACTTTTTTTGCGGTTGTTTCTTCGGCAGCTGTTGTTTCCTGAGAAACGCTTGTCTGAACAGCCGATGTTTCTGTTTCTTCTTCCGAAGCATCGCTTTCGGGAACGGACACGATTAATTCATTTGTTTCAGAAACGGTTTCAGACGGCTTCGTTTCGTCTGTTTTCTGCTCCGGTTCATTGCCGCATGCTGAGGCAAAAAGCATAAACGCCGAAAGAGCAAACGCAAAAATACATTTAAAAATCTTTGTGTTTTTCATTTTGTTCTCTCCTCAATGTTACATTTTCGCCGATTATGTATATGCACATAGAGTATATCATTATTTTTTTATGCTTTCAACAGTTTTTCTTATTCTTTTTTATTATAAGTTGTTGAAATTGTATTAATATTATGTTAATATAAAGTGACTTTTTATAATTGAAAAGGAGAGTGTTTCAAAATGAAAAAAGGATTCAAACGGGCACTTGCACTAATTTTGTGCGCATGCATGCTCGTGTCCGTCGGTGCAATCGGTGCATCGGCTGCCACAAAAACAGACTGCGGCGGCGACTGCGACCATTCGCCCGTTGTTATTCTTCCCGGCATCAACCATTCACCCACATATCTTTACAACGAAGATAACACACCTTATAAAGACGCCGACGGCAACGAGGTTGGCGGCACATTGCTCATTCTTGAACTGAGCAAGCTTTGGGGCACTCTTCCCAAGCTTATCGTGAGCCTTCTTGCAACAATCGGTTTTCAGCATGCGATAGGTCTTGAGAAAGCTGCATATGAAACCGCAAGCGCCGCTTTCTGGGTTCAGGAATGCGATAACGAAGGCAACCATATCAACAATCTTCAGACAAAAAGGTGGAATCACCCTATTTCCGAAATGAACGAAGACGACAAGGATTGGCTTTACACAATGATTCCTCTTCAGGCGGTTGAAAAGGAATACGGCGGCGACCACATTTATCTTTACACCTTCAATCTTGTCGGCGATCCCATGAAATCAGCCGACGAGCTTGACGAATATATCGAAATGGTCAAAAAACAGACCGGTCACGACAAGGTCACTCTTCTTCCCGTTTCACTCGGCGGAACAATTCTCACCTCTTACATTGACAAATACGGTCACGATAAGATTGACGAAATCATCAATGTTGTTGCCTGCCTTGACGGCACGGATATCGTTGCGGATATGCTCGACAGAAAGTGGAATCTTTCAGATGAATTCTTCTATCACGAGTTCATCCCCCCCATCCTCGGCGACGATGCAACTCTCGGCTACCTCATCAACTGCGTGCTCCACATCATTCCCCGCTCCGGCGTGGATGCCATTCTCACGGGCGCAATCAGCGCAATTCTTGACAAGATGATGGTTAACTGCCCGCAGATATGGGCAATGATCCCCTCATACAGATATGAAGCTCTTGCCGCAAGATATCTCACCGACAAGCCCGTTCTCAAAGAAAAGACGGATCGCTTCCAGAAAGCAAGGCTTAACCTTAAGCAGAATATTCTTGATGCAGTTGCAGACGGCGTTAAGGTCAACTTTATTTCCGGCTCAAACCTTTCCTTCGGCGAGCAGGACTACACCTTCTTCGGCATTGTTGAATCCGCTCACACCTACAACACCGACGGCATCATAAACCTTTCTTCAACAACACTCGGCGCAACGGGCGCACCCGCAGGCAAGACCCTCAGCAGCATCAACTACGAAAAGGGTACATACTGCAAAAAATCATCACACAACCATATTTCCGAGGATAACAGAATTGACGTTTCAACAGCAATCCTTCCCGAAAACACATGGATTTTCCTCGACCAGCATCACGAGGTCGGCAACAACGATGCCGTTCTCAATCTTGTCGGTCACATTCTTATGGACAGAGTTTCAAACGTTAACGATAACCCCGAAACCTATCCTCAGTTCAACTACAGCTACAACACCAAATATATCCGCCGCTGGAGAATCCCCGATGCAAAAGACCTTCTTGACAAGGATGCAAAGGGCGAAATAACTCTCTCCGCAGAGGATAAGGCAGAGCTTGAAGCTGCAATCGCTCAGGGCGAAGCAGTTCTTGCGGCAACAATCGTTGATGCCGAAAAGGCAAAGGCTGCAGAGGACAGACTCAACGCAATCCTTGCAAAACACGACCTTTATACATATCCCGAAGAGCCCACGGTAATCGACACTTTCTTTGCAGATGCAATGGAAGGCTCCAGCAAGTTCCTTGTTGATTGGCTTGGAGGCGGCAGCCTTGTTGACTGGGCACTTTCTCCCGCCCGCAGACTGATTGACGGCGTTGTCGGAATTTTTAAATAAATCAGCGGAAAGGATACAAAATCATGAAAAAATTTATATCGCTTTTTCTCTGCCTTGCAATGATTTTCTCAATGTTTGCAGTGAGCGCATCGGCATTCAGCGCAGGCGGCGAATGCACTGACGGCGACTGCGAATATTTACCCACAATCATCATTCCGGGTCTCGGTCAGTCCAATGTATGGCTTCTCGATGACAACGGCGAATTTGTTCTTAATGACGAAGGCAAGAAAACCGCTGTTTTCCCCGGTGTTATCAACCTCGGCGAGATTATCAAAACAGCGATTGTTCCTCTTCTTCTTTCGGTTGCAACTCAGAGCGATATGGGCTTTTCCGATGCTGTTGCCGAAATTATAAACATCATCTTCGGCATCAACAAATGCGACGAATACGGTCAGACCTCAAAAAATGTTGCGACAGAAAAATATCCCTATTCGCTTGCAGAATGCACTGCAGAAGAAAAAGAAGCTCCCTATCACCACGTTCCTCTTAATCTTCATGACAGCTGCTTCCCCGAAGACCATCTCTTCTATTTCTCCTACAATTCATTCGGTAACCACATCGACATAACCAATGAGCTTTATGACTATATCCATATGGTTATGGAAAAGACAGGTCACGATAAGGTTGCTATCTCACCCATCAGCCAGGGAGGAACCATTTCAAATGCTCTTTTTGAATATCATCCCGATATCATGGACTGCATTGCAAGAGTTCTTTACATCGTTCCCTGCCTTGACGGCACAACCCTTATCGGCGATGTTTTCTCAAACAGAATCAGACTCCTTGACCCCGCTGCACTTTATAACGGTCTTCTTTCAACCTTCTTTGATATCGAAACAGCATCAATGATTGAGACTCTCGTGAGAATTCTTCCCGATGAAGTTGTTATCGGCGGTCTTGAAAAGGGCGTTGACGTGCTTGTTAATGATATCATGACAATGAGCACAAGCATGTGGGCAATGTGTGACTCCGCAAGCTATCCCGAGGCGGCCGAGCTTCACCTTAAAGACAGACCCGAAATCAAGAAGCAGACCGATAAATATTATAAGGCTCAGCTTAATTCAAGCAAAAACATTCAGAAGCTTATCGACAAAGGCTGTGAAGTGCTCACCGTCGCCGAATACGACATTCAGATGTACGGCATCGGCTATTCCTACGATAAAGAAATGGCTGACGGCATGATTCCTCTTGCTTCAACTGCAATGGGCACATATGCCGCAAACATCGGTGAAACCCTTCCCGAAGGCTACAAGCAGGCTAACTCAAGCAGAAACTGCTCAGATAAAAACCATAAGCACATCTCACCCGATAACATGGTCGATGCTTCAACAGGTCTTCTTCCCGACACAACATTCTATTTCAAAGGACAGAAGCATGAGCAGACCGCACTCAACACAACCATTCTTACTCTCGCTCTCAGAATCATCGAAAACAAAATAACCGATGTTTATTCTGACCCTGCTTATCCTCAGTTCATAACCTGTCCTCCCATTCCCGCAGATGAAGGCGGTTTCTTCACAAAGCTGAGCGATTTCCTCTATGAATATTTCGGCTCAAACGGTTTCTCAGAGCTTCCGGGGCTTGCAGTCAAAGGCATATTTAATGAAATAAAAAACTTTTTCAAATTCTGAAATAAAGGGTGAAATAAATGATGAAAAAATTAGTTTCCGTTGTCCTCGCTCTTTCTCTCGTTTTCTCACTTTTTACCGTATCGGCATCTGCAACGGTTAAAACTGAATGCGGCGGCAACTGCGACACCTGCCCCTCAATCGTTGTTCCCGGCATCGGTCAATCCAACGTTTGGGCTCTTGACGAAGACGGCAATTATCTTCTTGATGCAGACGGCGAAAAAATGACAGCATTCCCCGCAATTTTTGATGTCGGCTCAATCGTTAAAACAGTTCTTTTCCCCGCGCTTCTCACTCTTATCACTCAACATGACGTTGGTCTTTCAAGTGCTCTCTGCCAGGTTGTGCGCGATGCTTTTGCAGTTAACATGTGCGACACAAACGGCAAAAACACAGGCAATTTTGTGGTTGAAAGATATCCCTATTCCGTTGCCGAATGCAGTGACTACGAAAAACATGAGATTTACGACAATATTCCTCTCCAGGCTTATTCCGAACTGGCAGGCGAAGATCATCTTTATTACTACGCTTACAACTCATTCACAAATCTTCATGAAACCATCGACGGTCTTTATGAATTCATTCAGATGGTCAAGGAAGAAACAGGTCACGATAAGGTAAACATCGTTCCCATCAGCATGGGCGGCTCAATTGCAAACGGTCTTTTCGACTATTACCCCGATGTTATGGATGACCTGAACAAGGTTGTTTACATCGTTCCCGCTCTCAACGGCTCAACCATCGTGGGCGACCTCTACAACAAGAACCTCGCGTTCCTTGATGCCGAATTCCTTTATAACGGCTTCCTTGAATCTCTTATGGACGAACCCGATGCAAGAATGATTGAGGTTATCGCAAGAATTCTTCCTGACGAAGTTCTTCTCGGCGTGCTCAACAATGTTGCGGACTGCCTCATTAATGATGTTGCTGCCAACATAACAAGCCTCTGGGGCCTTTGCCCGAAGGAGGATTATCCCTCTGCCGCGGCTAAACTTCTTAAGGATAAACCCGAAATCAAAAAACAAACAGATAAATACTATCAGTCGCAGGTTAATTCACTTGCAAACATCCAGAAGATGGTTGACAAGGGCGTTCAGGTTTTCAATATTGTTGACTACGATGTGCCCCTCTATCAGATAGGCAGCAACTGGAACGGCGACAATGCCGACGGCGTTATCCATCTTTCATCAACAGCAATGGGCGTTAAGTCCGCTATCGTTGGCGAAACTCTCGGTGACGGCTACAAGCAGGCAAACACAAGCAAGAACTGCTCCGACCACACTCACAACCACCTTTCACCCGACGGTGTTGTTGATGCTTCAACAGGTCTTCTGCCCGATACAACATTCTATTTTGACGGTCAGAATCACGAGCAGACCGCAAGAAACGATATCATTATTTCTCTTGCAACAAGACTTCTTGCAACAGATGATATCAAAGATGTTTATTCGCTTCCCGATGAATATCCTCAGTTTAACGGCAGAAGAGACACAAGAGCTCTCAAGAACAACTATATTCCCACTGCAAAGGCTATCGATGCATCAACTCTTTCCGAGGCAGATGCCGCCGAACTTGCAGCAGCAATAAAGGAAGCGGAAGCTTTCGTCAACGGAACCGTTTGCTATGACGGTCAGCAGAAAAAGGTTGAAGAAAGAATCATCAACATTATGGTCAAGGTTGGCGCATGGACCGTTGAAGAAGAGGAAGAGCCATCCACCTTCTTCTCAGACCTCAGTCTCTGGCTCTTTGACACCTACGGCGCAAACGGATTCTCCGAGCTTCCCGTTCTTACTATCAAGCTTGCGTTTGAAGGTCTCGGCAATCTGATAAAAGGTATCTTTGAAGGTATCTTTTAAAATAAAAACAGTTTCTTAATTTAAAAACATAAAATTAAATCCCTGTGACACACAACTTATGTGCATCACAGGGATTGATTTTTTAATTTGCCAACTCCATGAAGCCGGGACTCACGGTATAGCTTCGCATCAATCAGCTGAGTTCGGGAATGAATGCCTCATGAATTGCAGCAACGGCTTTGTCAGCCTCGGCAACATCGATGAGAACGGAAATCTTGATTTCGCTGGTTGCAATCATCTGAATGTTAACGTCGCTCTCAAAGAGGGCTTCAAACATCTTGGCTGCAATGCCGGGGTGTGATTCCATGCCTGCGCCGACAACGGAAACCTTTGCAACGTTGATGTCGGTGAGAACTTCAAGACCCGAAACAAGGTCAAGCTCGCCGAGAACCTCAAGAGTATCGTTGAGATGTGACTTTGCGGTGGTGAATGTGATGTCCTTTGTGTCGCCTCTGCCGACAGACTGAAGAATGATGTCAACGTTTATGTTTTTGGCAGCAAGCTTGCCGAAAATCTTATAAGCGATTCCGGGAACGTTGGGAACACCGATTATTGAAACACGGGCAACGTCCGTGTCCTTTGTAACACCTCTTACGAGCATTTTTTCCATATTAGCTACCTCCTTGACAATTGTGCCGGGTGCGCGGACAAGGCTTGAAAGCACCTCGAGCTTAACATTATATTTCTTCGCCATTTCTACAGAGCGGTTGTTGAGAACCTGAGCACCGAGGGTTGCGAGCTCAAGCATTTCGTCATAAGTGATTTCGTTGAGCTTAACCGCGCCCTTGATTTTTCTGGGATCTGCTGTGTAAACGCCTTCAACGTCGGTGTAAATCTGGCAGCGGTCCGCATGCATTGCGGCTGCGATTGCAACGGCACTTGTGTCTGAGCCGCCGCGGCCGAGAGTTGTTATATCGTCATATTTGTTGAGACCCTGGAAGCCTGCAACGATAACAATGTTTTTCTTTGCGATTTCCATCTTGATGCGGTCGGCATTGACCTTTTTGATTCTTGCCGAGCCGTGAACGGAGTTGGTTGAGAAGCCTGCCTGCCAGCCGAGAAGCGAGCACGCGGAATAGCCGAGGCTTTCGATAGCCATGGCGAGAAGAGCGATTGAAATCTGCTCGCCCGAAGCGAGGAGCATATCCATTTCTCTCTTGGAAGCCTTGGGATTGATTTCTTTTGCCTTTTCGATAAGGTCATCAGTTGTGTCGCCCTGAGCGGAAACAACAACAACAACGTCGTTGCCTTCTTTGTATGTGTCCGTAACAATTCTTGCAACATTCATAACTCTTTCGGCGTTGGCAACGGAGCTGCCGCCGAATTTCTGAACAATCAGTGCCATATTGGGAACCTCCGATTAATAATCTGTAATTCTGATAACAGATTCAATTTTTGCATCTTTAACCTGAGCAAGCTTTTCCGCAAGCTCTTTTTCTGAAAGAGCGGCGGTCACAAAAGCGAATTCGCCGTCGGGAGCGTTTTCTCTTGCAAGCATTTTTATGCTGCCGAAAAGGCCGCTGATGCCCGCAACCGCCGCCGCTGCGTTTTCTGTGGTTGCTCTTATATAAACAGATGTAACATTTTCAGAGAAGTCGGCAACGTAGCCGTCCTCGCTGTCCTGCCAGCCAAAGAACTTTTTGCGCTCCATATGTCTTGCACAGTCGATAACGTCGGCAACAACTGCACTTGCGGTGGGCATTTTGCCTGCGCCCTTGCCATAGAAAACAACGTCACCGATAGCATCGCCGCGAACGAGGATGGCGTTGAATACGTCATCAACCGAAGCGAGCTGGCTGTGATTCTGAACAAAAGCGGGCGAAACCATAACGGAAACCTTGCCGCTTTCGAGAATTTTTGCTCTTGCGATGAGCTTGATAACTCCGCCCCATGAGCGGGCATAGTCAACATCTGCAAGGTCAATCTTGCGGATGCCTTCGGTATAAACCGATTCGGGATAAACATGCTTGCCGAAGCAAAGAGCGGCAAGAATGCAGATTTTTCTGCATGCGTCGTGACCGTCAACGTCCGCAGAAGGGTCACGCTCGGCATAGCCGTTTTTCTGAGCGAGAAGAAGAGCTTCGTCAAAGGTCATGCCGTCATTTATCATCTTTGTGAGAATGAAGTTTGTTGTGCCGTTAAGAATGCCTGCGATTTCATCGATATCGTTGGCAGCAAGGCACTGGCTAATCGGGCGGATGATGGGGATGCCGCCGCCGACGCTTGCTTCAAAAAGGAAGTTGACGTTGTTTTCGTCAGCAACCTTGAGAAGCTCGCAGCCCTTTGCCGCAACAAGCTCCTTGTTTGATGTAACAACATGTTTGCCTGCTTTGAGGCTTGCGAGAACATATTCATAAGCGGGATGAAGACCGCCCATGGTTTCAACAACGATTTTCACCTCGTCGTCTTCAACAATTTTTGAAAAGTCAGTAATTAAAAGATGTTCATAAGGGTCACCAGGGAAGGTGCGGCGGTCAAGAATATACTTAAGCTGCATATCGCTCTGCATGCTTTTTTTGACGATATGCTCGTGATTTTTGTTCAGAAGGCTTGCAACGCCCGAACCGACCACGCCGTAGCCCATAATAGCAACATACATCCGGATTCGCTCCTTTAGATAATTGATAAAGATGATTTTAACACATATTTTCAAAATAATAAAGAGGGATTTTAAACTTTTATTAAGTTTTTGTATATTTTTTCATGTAATAATTGCCTTTTTGTGAAAATTGGTGTAAAATATTAAAAAATTACCGGACACGGGGAGGGGAAAAAATGGAGCTTACCGAAAAACGAAGGTCAACGCTCATAAGTCTGACTTATTATGCCTTCATAATTGCGCTTTTCTACCTGTTTATGAAATATGCTTTCGGGCTTGTTTCTCCGTTTATCATTGCTCTTGCAATCGCGGTGATTCTTCAAAAACCGATTCAGGCGATTTCAAGCAGAACAAAAATTAAAAAAGGCATCGTCGGCGCGGTTTCCGTGCTTCTGATAATTTCCGCTTTGCTTTCTGCGGTTGTACTGGTCGGATATCGGCTGTTTGTTGAATTCAAGGGTCTCGGCGAATATCTGATGTCAAGGCTCAGCGACCTGCCGCAGCTTATTCAGAGCGCGGAAAGCTGGATTTTAAACAGACTGGCGTTTTTGCCGGATTCAATTGAAAACACAATTGCCGATGCTGTCAGCGGAATAGCAGACAATCTTCTTCTTTCCACCGAAGCCGAAAAAATTCAGGCAGGAAGTATGCCTGTTGATATCGGCGGCATAGATTTTTCTGTTATAACAACTCCGCTCGGAGGTCTGCTTTCGACCGCCATGCAGATCCCTGCAGTTTTTGCGGCAGTCCTCATAGGTATAATAGCATGTTTCTTCATAACTTGTGACTATGACGGCTTCACGAGCATGATAAAAAAGAATATTTCCCAGGAGCATTCCGAAGCTTTGTCAAAAACCAAAAAGCTGCTCGGCGAAATTCTCGGCAAGATGCTCAAATCCTATGCAACGCTGATTTTCATTACCTTCTGCGAGGTTTCGATAGGGCTGAATATTCTCAAGCTCATCGGAGTTTATGGCGGCGGTTATATCATTGCCGTTTCGGTTGTAACCGCGATTGTTGACATTCTTCCCGTTCTCGGCACGGGCACAATCCTCATTCCGTGGGCGATAATCAGTTTGTTTACCGGCAACATCGGCATGGGCATAGGTCTGATTGTTCTGTATGCCGTAATAACCGTTATCCGCCAGTTCCTTGAACCGAGGCTCGTTGCAATGAATGTGGGCATGCACCCCGTTGTTACTCTTTTCGGCATGTATGTCGGCATTCAGCTTTTCGGCGTTTTCGGAATTTTCATTCTTCCGATAACATTTATCCTTGTCAAGGCTCTTAACGATGAGGGAATAATCCATCTTTGGGGGCAGTCCAGAGAAAAAATGTCGAAATAAATCATCAATGAACCGCTCTTTTTGGCAGGGCGGTTCATATTTTTTTGTAAAATAAATACAAATATTTTTTGAAAATTTTTATATCTATTCATAAAAAACGACAAAAAAATCATTGAAATGGTAAAACTTTTGTGTTATAATCCTATACAATGTGGCAATTATTTCAAAAAATAATTAAATTTCCGGTTTGCGGCGTTTTCGCAGGCGGCACATATACCAAGGAGGAATTTCTTTGAAATCTTACAGCGCAAAAGACATCAGAAACATCGTTCTTGCCGGTCATGGCGGACGAGGCAAAACAACTCTTGCAGAGGCAATGCTCTATATTTCCAATGCAACCGACAGACTCGGCAGAGTTCCTGACGGCAACACCGTTAAGGACTTTGATGCAGAGGAAAAGAGAAGAAAGTGTTCAATCGCTTCTGCAGTTGCTTCATTTGAATGGAAAAACACAAAAATTAACATAATCGACACCCCGGGTCTTTTTGACTTTGCAGGCGGCATGAGCGAAGGCATGCGCGCAGCAGGCGCAGTTCTTATCGTTCTCGCTTCGGGCTCCACTCTTGACGTTGGCGCAGAAAAGGCTTACAAAGCTGCAACCGAAAGAGGCATCAACAAGATGTTCGCAATCACAAAGTGCGACGCCGAAAATGCTCATTTCTATAAGACATTCGATTCACTTCAGGAAGAATACGGCAACAAGATCTGCCCCGTTGTTGTTCCTTATGTTGAGGGCGACAAGGTTGTTTCCTATGTTGACTTCTCGAGAAACGAAGCTTTCTCATATAAAGACGGCAAGCGTTCAGATGCTGCAATGCCCGAAGGCGACGACAGAATCGAAAGAATGAGAGAAGCTTTCATCGAAGCAGTTGCAAGTGCAGACGAAGAACTCATGATGAAATTCTTTGACGGCGAACCCCTCACCGACGAAGAAATCGACAGAGGTCTTAAGACAGGCATTCTTGCCGGCGACATCTGCCCCGTTTATGCCTGCTCAGGCTATCAGCTTGAAGCTGTTGACCTTATCAACAACAGCATCGTTCAGTCCGCTCCCGACGCAGCTTCCGTTGCATCAGAGGGCGACCTCACCTGCGACGAAAACGGACCTCTTGCAGCTATCTGCTTCAAGACCGTTGCTGACCCCTTCGTTGGTAAGATGTCATATTTCAAGGTTATTTCGGGTAAAATCACTTCCGATACTCCCGCTTATAACGAGCGCACCGGCGAAACCGAAAGAATGGGTAAAATCGTATTCCCCAAGGGCGGCAAGCAGGAAGAGGCTTCCGCTATCCTTGCCGGCGATATCGGTATCGTAACAAAGCTTTCAGGCTTCAAGACAGGCGACACAATGTGCGCTCCCAAGTCGGATATTAAGCTTAAGGGCGTTTCCTTCCCTGCACCCTGCCTTCCCATGGCTGTCAAGGCTAAGAAGAAGGGCGAGGAAGATAAGGTTGCAGCAGGTCTTAACAGACTCGCAGAAGAAGACCTTACCATCAACTATTACACCAACACCGAAACCAAGGAACAGATTATTGCAGGTCTCGGCGAGCAGCATCTTGATGCTGTTGTTACAAAGCTCAAGACAAAATTCGGCGTTGAAGTTGACCTTGAAGTTCCCAAGGTTGCTTACAGAGAAACAATCAGCAAGAAAGTTGCTGTTCAGGGCAGACACAAGAAGCAGTCAGGCGGCAGCGGCCAGTTCGGTGACGTTTGGATTGAATTTGAACATATCGATTCCGAAGATTTCGAATTTGCAGAGAGAGTTGTCGGCGGCTCCGTTCCCAAGAACTTCTTCCCCGCAGTTGAAAAGGGTCTTCGCGAAGCTATCCTTAAAGGTCCTCTTGCAGGCTATCCCGTTGTTGGTCTGAGAGCGACTCTCTATGACGGCTCATCACATCCCGTTGACTCTAACGAAATGGCATTCAAGATGGCTGCAAAAATTGCTTATAAGAACGGCATGCCTCAGGCAAATCCGAAGCTCCTTGAGCCCTACGGCTCACTCAAGGCTTACATGCCCGGCGACAACCTCGGCGATATCATGGGCGACATCACAAAGAGACGCGGCCGCGTTCTCGGCATGGGACCCTGCGAGGATGATCCCAAGATGCAGGAACTCATAGCAGAAGTTCCCATGGCTGAAATGGGCGATTTCGCAACCGTTCTCCGCTCAGTAACAGTCGGCAGAGGCTATTTCTCATTCGAGTTTGACCACTATGAAGCAGCTCCCGAAAACGTTGCTCAGAAGGTTATCGAAGAAGCAAAGGCAAACGCAGACGACGAATAATATCAAAAAATTACCGCCCGGTCACCCGGGCGGCTTTATTATTCCTCTAAATTTTTAACTGTCGGCAGATTCCAATGAAAAATCGTTGCAAGAATTCTGATTATCAGAACCGAGCCCGCGCCGATAATAATTGCAAGCGTTGACGGACAAACCGCATAATATATGAGCAGATAATAAAGGACCGAGCCGATTATTGCCGCAAGGGCATAAACCCTTTTGCGTAGAATTTTCGGCACTCTGCCCGCCATTATGTCGCGCATGACTCCGCCGCCGATGCCCGTGAGAGTGCCGACAAAAACAGAAAGAAACATGTTTTCGCCAAAGCCGCAGGCAATCGCCGCGTTAACTCCGCCGACAACGAAAACAGCCAGACCGATGGAGTCAAAAATATTGATTATCTGAGAATAAACATCAAAATGCTTTTTGATTCTTGTTCCAAGAAAATATGCGATAATAAAAACAGCGAGCGAGGTTATAACCGCCGTCACGGCATAAACTGATTTGCGGAATGCCATGGGCGGAGTATAACCCAAAATCAGGTCGCGCAGGATTCCGCCGCCGACCGCCGTCACAGTTCCGAGAACAAGCGCACCAAAAACATCGAATTTCTTTTCGATTGAAGTTATAACGCCGGTTATCGCAAAGGCGACTGTTCCGACGATTTCAAGAACAAAAAGCACAGTTTCAACCTTCATCGGCTGCCTCCCCGTTCCGGATTGATTTTTCGGCGGCATAAAACAGAATACCGCCTATAATATAGCATACAATATCTTTTATATCAAAGGTTCTGCCCAGAAGGATGCTGAAAAAGCGGTTGTCGGCAAGTCCGAGCAGGTTAACAAAGTCGAAATATTGCAGAATTTCAACAAAAGAAGCGAAAACTGCGGTAAAAATCGGCAAAAGCCGAATTTTGTCGGGAACAAATATCCTCAGAAATGCGCAGATAACGCCGACAACAAGCACGTCTCCGAAATATGGGCGCACGTAGCTGTCTTTGACAAAAAGCGCAATGCAAACTTCCGAGAAAACCAGAACCAAAAAAATTCCTATGTAAGTGAGTCTAAGCTTTTTCATTTTTTCTTCTTCTCAATTCGGCAAAAAATTCTGAAAGCAGGGCGGCACATTCCTCCTGCATAAAGCCCGAAACAACCTCGGGCTTGTGGTTATAGGGCAGGTCAAACAGGTTAACAACCGAGCCGCAAGAACCCGCTTTTAAGTCCGATGCGCCGAAAACAAGGCGGCGTATGCGTGAATTTATGATTGCTCCCGTGCACATGGGGCAAGGCTCAAGCGTGACATACATTTCGCATTCCCACAGCCGCCAGCCGCCGAGCTTTTTGCAGGCAAGGTCAATCGCCTCGATTTCAGCGTGGGCAAGAGCATTTTTGCCGTATTCGCGGCGGTTGCGCCCAACGGAAACAACCTCGCCGTTGCGAACAATAACCGCACCGACAGGCACCTCAAGCCCGTCAGCGGCAATTTTTGCCTGTTCAATTGCAAGGTTCATAAAATCACGGTCGGTCATAAAAAATCCTTATTATAAATTTTTCGGCGGCTTGGGGTCAAGCCGCCTTTATATTATTTGTTTTATTTCAGCTCAACTTTTCCGCAATGCCAGATATCTCTTGCATAGTCGTTAATTGAGCGGTCAGCAGCGAAAATGCCTGCGCCC
Organism: Acutalibacteraceae bacterium; assembly: GCA_045591425.1. Classification (GTDB taxonomy): domain Bacteria; phylum Bacillota; class Clostridia; order Oscillospirales; family Acutalibacteraceae; genus CAG-177. The sequence goes on from JAZNSX010000058.1 coordinate 34,470, forward strand.
GAAATATTCATGAGCGACATTCTGTTCCATCTTTCGGTATCCTTCCAGATTTCCTCTGCCTGCTTCTGAATATTTCTGTAATCTGCAAAGTCGGCAAGCACCATATAGGGGTCATGATGAACGATTGTGCCGCTGATTTCGCCAAACATCTTGCCGCCGATGCCCTTGTTTGCAAAATCGATGAGATTGTGGATTTCGGCGTTGTTATTATAATAATTCTGCGGGTTGTAGCCGCTTCTCTTAAGCTCGTTGACCTCGGGAGTGCTCATACCGAAAATCATGATGTTTTCGGCACCGACAGCGTCATAGATTTCAACATTTGCGCCGTCCATTGTGCCGAGAGTTATTGCTCCGTTAATCATGAGCTTCATGTTGCCCGTGCCGCTTGCTTCGGTGCCTGCGAGAGAAATCTGCTCGCTGATATCCGCCGCGGGCATAAGAGCCTCAGCCATGGTTACGTTATAATCCTCCATATAAACAACCTTGAGAAGGTCTTTCACATCGGGGTCATTGTTGATAAGGTCCGCAAGAGCAAAGATGAATTCGATGATTTTCTTTGCCATGAAGTAGCCCGAAGCTGCCTTTGCGCCGAAAATATAGGTGTGGGGAACGTAGTTTCCGTTGGGATTTGCCTTGATTTCAAGATATTTTGCAAGAATATTGAAAGCGTTGAGATGCTGGCGCTTATATTCATGAAGGCGCTTAACCTGAACATCAAAGATTGATGAGGGGTCAAGGCTGATGCCCGTTTTGCTCTTGACAAGCTTTGCAAAATCCTGCTTGTTTGCGGTTTTGATTTTGCGAAGTTCATCGAGAACGGCGGTATCGTTTGCAAAATCGCGCAGCTTAATAAGCTCGCCTGCGTCATAAACAAAGCCGTTGCCAATAAGACCGGTCAGGCTCTTTGTCAGACGGGGGTTTGCCTGGCAAAGCCAGCGGCGGTGAGCAATGCCGTTAGTAACGTTTGTGAATTTTTCGGGTTCAAGAGTATAGGCTTCGTTGAAAATTGTGTCCTTAAGAATCTGGCTGTGAAGAGCGGAAACGCCGTTAACCTTGTGGCAGACGGCAACGCAGAGGTTAGCCATTCTGACAGCACCGTTGGCGATAACCGCCATTCTTTCTACTCTGCCCGCATCGCCGGTGAGATCCCAGATTTTCTTTCTGTAGCGGTTGTCAATTTCCTTGACAATCTGATAGATTCTGGGAAGAAGGCGCTTGAAGAGGTCTTCGCCCCAGCATTCAAGAGCCTCTGCCATAACGGTGTGGTTGGTGTATGCGCAGCATTCTTCAACGATTCTGTATGCATCGTCCCAGCCGTAGCCGCATTCGTCAAGCATAATTCTCATAAGCTCGGGAATAGCCATTGTGGGATGAGTGTCGTTGATATGGATTGCGTTCTTTTCCGCAAAGTTTTCGAGCGAGCCGTAGTCTCTCAGGTGGCGCTGAACGATATCCTGAACGGATGCCGAAACAAGGAAATACTGCTGACGAAGGCGAAGACTCTTGCCCTCCTGATGGTTATCTGCGGGATAAAGCACCTTGCTGATAACCTCTGCCATAGCCTTTTCTTCCATGGCTCTCATATAGTCACCCTGATTGAACATTGCCATGTTAATGCCGTCAACCTTTGCCGACCAGAGGCGGAGCACCGCCGCGCCCTTGCCGTCTTTTGCGGCAACCATCATATCATAGGGAACGGCCTTGACTGTTTTGCAGTCAACAAGCTCAACATGGTGATAGTTATTCTCCCAACTGTCAACAACCTGACCTTCAAACTTGACCTCGACGGTCTTATCCTCTCTGGGAACAAGCCAAACGTCGCCGCCGGGGAGCCAGAAATCGGGCATTTCGGTCTGCCAGCCGTCAATGATTTTCTGCTTGAAAATGCCGTATTCATAAAGAATCGAATAGCCCATGCCGTTATAGCCCTGATTTGCCAAAGCGTCAAGGTAGCAGGCAGCAAGTCTGCCAAGACCGCCGTTGCCCAGACCCGCATCGGGCTCGCAGTCGTAGAGCTTGTCAAGCTTCACGCCGAAGGAAGCAAGAGCGCCTCTTGCGGTTTCGGTGAGGTTGAGATTATAAAGAGTGTTTTTAAGAGTTCTGCCCATAAGGAATTCCATGCAGAGATAATAAATTCTCTTCTGACCCTTTTCATTGGTGAGCTTGTCAAACTCTCTGCGCGAATCTCGCACCATATCTCTGACGATAATTGAGAGAGCTCTGTAGAACTGCTCGTCGGTTGCATCCTCGGGCGAAACGCCGAAAAAATGCGAGAGCTTTGAAGAAAGCATTTCTTCAAGCTGTTTTTTTGTGATTTTTTTATCCATACTATCCTCCTAAGGTATATAAAAAACAAGGTTTAAAAATATACTTTTTAATTTTACACTAAAAATCAAATATTTACAACAAAATTTTAACAGTTAATTAATTTATTATACTTGTAACATATAGAAATTTGAGTTATAATTATCAAAAAATTTGGAAAAATTTCATAAAAACGAAAAACGGTGATTAGTTTGAACGATTTTTATCAGTCCTCTGCGGACATTTATTTGCAGGAAAAAAAAGAGAAAAAAGAGATACGTTTTCTCGGCACGGTTGCGGGTCTTTGCGTTATCGGTTATGTAATTATTCAGAATTTGCTTTCCGACTTCCTTTATGCAACCCCGCTTGCAAAATACTATGAAACCGACCCGGCTTTTTCAAGCGTTGTCACAATTTTCTTTTCAATTTTGGGTATGCTCATTCCCTTCGGAATCGGCGGATATTTCATCGGCAGGCGCACAAGAGCGAACGTTTTCAATTTTGAAAAACCAGTAAGCATTCCGCTGATGCTTTCAGCTGTGCCGTTCGGTTTTTTCATCTGCCTTATCGGCAACTATGCCACAAGCCTTTTTGTAACCTTTATGGATGAGGCGGGAATTTATCTTTCCGCGCCGGATTATCCCCTGCCAACAGACCTTTCCGGCAGAATAGTTTATGCCGTTTCGATTGCGGTTGTGCCTGCACTGGTTGAGGAATTTGCAATCAGGGGAGCAGTTCTTCAGCCGCTCAGAAAATACGGCGACAAATTCGCGATTCTCGCCTCCGCCCTGCTTTTTGCGGTGCTCCACGGCAATCTGATTCAGGCTCCGTTTGCTCTCATTGCGGGCATCGGCATCGGCTATGCTGTCTGCATCACAAACAGCGTATGGACAGGTGTGCTGATTCATTTCTGCAACAACCTTTATTCGGTTTTGACCGAATTTATGGTTGAGGATATAACCAACGAAGAGGTGCTCAATCAGGTTTATCTTATAATGACGGTCACGCTTTATGCGGTTTCGATTCTCGGCTCGGTTATTTTTATTGTTCTCAAAAACCGCCGCAAGCTCATGCCGTCCTTCACCGTTTTGCGTGAAAGAACAAAACTTTTTGCCTATGTTTTTAATATCCCGATGATAATTGCATTTGCAATTATGTTTTCTATAACACTGTTATTTATTTCTATGGGAGGTTAATATGGCCGATTTAAACAGTTCAATCTGCATTTCGTCCGTTGCGGCATCTGCCCTTGCCGTTTCTGGCATCGAAATCTCCGAGGGCATTGAAAAACCCAACTCACTCATAACCGCTCTCGCGGAGAAAAAGCTCGGCGAAAAGAGCGTTGACAGAGTTGTGCTCTATAACCCCGATGCCGTTGCCCTGTGGGTTTATCAGAAATACACGGAAAATTTCGCAAAAGCCGCGCTCTGCTCCGACCTTGCGCTGCCCATGCTTTCCGTCATGCCGAGCGTTACCCCCGTTTGCTTTGCTTCAATGTACAGCGGAGTTATGCCCGATGTGCACGGCATCAAAAAATACGAAAAGCCCGTTTTAACAGTACCCACTCTGTTTGACGAATTCATAAAAAACGGCAAAAAGGCAGCTATCGTTTCAACCGCAAGGGATAGCATATCAATGATTTTCCTTGAGCGCAAAATGGAATATTTTATCTATGACACCCCAGAGGGAGTCAACAAAAAGGCGCTTGAGCTTATTGATGAGGATGCTTTTGACCTGATTGTTATTTATAACGGTAACTATGACGGCACAATGCATAAGCACGGACCCGAGGCTGAGGAATCGCTCAGAGCGCTTGACATGAACATAGATTTTTATGCCGAGCTTGTCGAAAAAATCAACCGTCAATGGAAGAATCACAGCGTTTTATACGGCTTCTGTCCCGACCACGGCTGCCACGAAATCGACGGCGGCTGCGGCTCCCACGGCCTTGACATGGAAGATGATATGAATGTCATCCACTTTTACGGAATAAAAAAATAATATTGACTTTGCGGTAAATTTTTGGTTAAATATTATTATAAAAACAGGAGGTCTTTAAAATGAAAAAAGCAAAAAAAGTTTTGAGCATTCTGCTCAGCGCAATTCTTGTTATGCAGCTCGGCTCCGTTTGCCTTGCTTCGGCTGCAACCGCAGATTACAAAATCGTTTCTCCCTATGAGGATGTTATCTGGGGCGGCGAAAATGCCTGGGGCGCATACAAAGGCTCACTTCATTCTCACACAACCTATAGCGACGCAGACGACACTCTGCCCGTAATGGTCAATGAAGCATATGATCAGGATTATGACTTTCTTGCGATTTCCGACCACGGTATAACCGGCGTTGACTGGGACGAAGAGCCCGAAAAGCAGATTCTTTACACTTATCAGCTGATTATCGACAACCCCTTTGAGCATCTCACAACAGAAGAATACGAAGCTATCAAAAACGGTACTCATAAAAACAGAGGCAAAAAGATGGTTCCCGTTCTCGGAGCAAACGAATTCAACAACCTTTCACTCACCAAAAACCACGTTAACGGCTTTTTCCTTGATGCGGATAAGGGCAACGGCTTCCCCGGCATGGAAAATGAAATCGGATATGAGCAGGCTATAAAATATATCCATGAAAACGGCGGACTTTCCCACATCAACCATCCCGGCGACTGGCTTGGCTCAAACTCAAACCACGATATTGTCAACGACCCCGAAAGCGTTGCATTTTTCGGCGACCTCATTCTCAAATATAACTCATGCCTCGGAATTGAAGTTTTCAATGAAAGAAACGGCACAACGGGCTATGACAGAATTCTGTGGGATAACCTTCTTATGTATTGCCTTCCCTACGGCAAAAACGTTATCGGCTTCAGCAACACCGACGCTCACCACACAGGCACGGTTGACACCTCTTACAGCATCTTTATGATGGAAGACAACACCGTTGAAAACATCAAAGAAACCATGCAGAGCGGCGCATTCTTCGGCATCACAAGACTTCTCAGAGCCAACGACACAATCGGTCCCGAGAAAGAAATCGATGCTGCAAACACCGACAAGCCCATCCCCATGTTCAACGAGCTTACCGTTGACGGCCACAAGATTAATGCTTCTGTCAAGGAATGCAACAGAATTCAGTGGATTGCAGACGGCAAAATCATCAAAGAATATGACGTTACCGACGGCAAAACAACCTTTGACTACACCCTTGACCTTGACACAATTGACGGCGCGGCAGATTACAGCTACGTCAGAGTTGAGCTTTTCGGCGAAGGCGGTCTCTGCGTGAGCCAGGCTCTTGTTATCGATGACGGCTCCGAGCCCCTTAAGTTTGAAGAGGAAACAAACCTTCTTGAAAGCGTTATGTATTTCATCAGAGGCACAAAGGTTTACACCATCTTTTCCGAGCTTATCAAAGCAATCAAAGACGCTTGATGATTCGTTTTAAAAGAATCGGATAAAAATTATGGCTTGCACAGGCATTAACCTGTGCAAGCCTTTTTGTTTTATGCTGTCAGAAGCACCACGCATTCTATATGGTTTGTTTGGGGGAACATATCCACGGGGCAGATTTTTTTGACCTTATAGCCCTTTTTAATCAGCATTTGCAGGTCTCTGGCGAGGGTTTCGGGGTTGCAGGAAATATAGATCACCCTTTTCGGGTCGGCAACCGCAAGCGAATCAATGAATTTTTTGCTGCTGCCCGAGCGGGGCGGGTCCATGAAAATAACATCGAATTTTTCACCTGCAAGCGCAAGCTCCTGCATGAAATCGCCCGCATCGCCGCAGAAAAACTTCGCATTTTCCGCATTGTTGCGCTTTGCGTTTGAAATTGCGTCCTTAACGGCATCGGGGTTCAGCTCAACGCCGATAACCTTTCCCGCCGTTTTGGCGGCAACCAGACCGATTGTTCCGATTCCGCAATATGCATCGAGAACGCTTGTATTTTCATTAAGCTCCGCAAGCTCCATCGCCTTGTTATAGAGCTTTTCGGTCTGAACGGGATTAATCTGATAAAAGGATTTTGGCGAAATGCGGAAAACTCTGCCGCAGAGGGTGTCCTCAATATATCCGCTGCCGTAAAGCACCTCTTCCTTGTCGCCAAGCACAAGATTTGTGTTTTTGGGGTTGATGTTAAGAACAACCGTTGTTATTTCGGGGTGTTTTTCAAGCAAAGCGGCAGTGAATTTTTTCTTCATGGGGAAATATCCGCTTGAGCCGACAAGCACAACCATCACCTCGCCGCTTGAAAAGCCGCGCTTAACAAGCACATGGCGCAAAAACCCCGTGCCCTTATCCTCGTCATAAGTCCATATTTTGAACTTCGGCAGCATGTTGCGGATATCAACGATGATTTCATCGGCTGTTTTGTCCTCGGTCATGCAGCTGTCAACCGAAACGATTCTGTGGCTGCCCGACTGATAAACGCCGGAAATTATTTTGCCGCTTTTTGTTCTGCCGAATGCCGCCTGAACCTTGTTGCGGTAGTGATAAGGGTTTTCCATGCCGATTATTTTTTCGACCTTGCCGAATTTTTTCAGCAGAATTTCGCACCTTGCCTGCTTCCATTTCAGCTGACGGTCATAAGTCATGTTCTGAAGCTGGCAGCCGCCGCATTTTTTGGCAAGCGGGCAGGCATCGGGATTGGTTTTTATATTTGAAGTGTGGGACATTGTTCTCACCTTTTTCAAAAAAGGGGCTGTCCGACGACAACCCCTTCCATTTTGTTAATTGCTTTGATTTGTTGAGTTTGCAGCCTTTGCCGCAGCCTTTGCTGCCTTCTTTTCGTCTCTCTTCTTCTGTCTGTCGGGAGAGCCGAGACTGTTGAGCGCAGAAACACAAAGAATGATAATTCCCATAACGATGAAAATGCCGAGCATGCCCTTGCCCATAATGGGAGCGGTTTCCATAAGATTTTCGGGAGTTATTGAGAACACATACTGCATTTCGGTTGCAGCTTCTGCAACTGCTGTTGTAACTTCTGCCATTACTGCTGTTGTTTCCATTATTATTCCCTCCTATTACTGACCGAGTGCGCCGCCGACAAGCGTAAGAATAAGACCGCCTGCGATAACCGATGCAACCTGACCTGAAACGTTAACGCCGATTGAATGCATAAGAAGGAAGTTCTGATTGTCTTCTGCAAGACCCATCTTGTGAACAACTCTTGCAGACATGGGGAATGCGGAAATGCCTGCTGCGCCGATCATGGGGTTAATCTTGTTTTTCTTGCTGAAGAGATTCATAATCTTTGCAATCATGATGCCGCCGAAGGTGTCAACAACGAATGCAACAAGGCCGAGACCCATGATAAGGATTGTTTCGAATCTGAGGAAATCCTCTGCAACCATCTTTGAAGCGATGGTGAAGCCGAGGAAGATTGTGATAAGGTTTGCGAGAACGTTCTGAGCTGTTTCCGAAAGTGAATTGAGAACGCCGCATTCTCTGATAAGGTTGCCGAACATAAGGAAGCCGATAAGAGCTGTTGCGTCTGGAGCGACCATACCAACAATGATTGTAACAACGATGGGGAAGAGAATCTTTGTGAGCTTTGAAACCTTTTTGCCCGTGTAATTCATGCGGATAAGGCGTTCCTTCTTTGTTGTGCAAAGCTTGATGATGGGGGGCTGAACGATGGGCACGAGAGCCATGTATGAATAAGCCGCAACCATGATAGCCGCCGTATAGTTTGAATTGAGCATGTTGGCAACGAAGATTGAGGTGGGGCCATCTGCTGCGCCGATGATGGCGATTGAAGCGGCGTCCTTAAGCTCGAAGCCGAATACGGATGAAAGACAGAGGGTAAAGAAAATACCGAACTGAGCCGCCGCGCCGAAAATCATAAGCTTCGGGTTGGTCAGAACAGGCTCAAAGTCAATCATCGCGCCGATACCAATGAACAGAATGAGCGGGAAAAGCTCGTGACTGTCAATACCGATTTCAAACAGGAAGTCGATAACAGCTCTTACGCCTGACACTTCGCCCGTTACTGCGGGGTCGGGAATAGGCAGGTTAACGAGGATTGCGCCGAAGCCCATGGGAAGAAGAAGAGTGGGCTCCATTTCTTTTTTGATTGCAAGGAAAATCAGTATGCCGCCGATTACCCACATTGCAACCTGCTTTGGGTCAAGGTTAGCTAAATTTCCAAAAATGTCTGTCAAAATATCCATTTTGAAAATCCTTCCTTTCTTTTGACACATTCTCCGCCATTATAGCGTTTTATATTACGCTAAGATTATATATGAATGTGTCGAAAAAAGCAAGCACAAAAACCTTTATTTTGAAAAAACTCAGTTATTGCTTTTTGTCGGGGAAGGGCGGCGCTTTGCCGTGAATTCGGCAACATCAATGCGTATAACGCTGACAAAGCTGACCATTTTATCCTCAAACACAAAATCCTTTTCCGTCTGAGTTTTCATCAGAACGGAAAGAGCCTCTTTTTTCTCTTCAACATCCTCAACAATTTCGGCAATGCCCCTGCCCATGATTGAAGAATAGGTTATGCCGTATCTGCATGCGATATCGCCCTCAAACGGCTCAATGTCGCAGTCCATTTCAAAGAAAACCTTGGGGTTTGTCCTGATTAAATCGATTTTGCGGCCTCTTTTTGCGCCGTGAAGATACAGAGTGAGCCTGCCGTCTGACATGGTGTAGCCGTAATTCATAGGGACAACATATGCTTCGTCGCCGTCAACAAGACCGAGGTGCAGCACCTTTGCCTTGTCCAGAATTTTTAAAATTTCGTTTATATCCGTTATTTCACGCTCTCTGCGTGTCATTCCGTTGCTCATTTAAGCCACTCTTTTCCTGTTTAGTTTTCCTTTTTTACTGCGGGCATTTTATTAAGAAATGCATATGAAGTTATTGAAAGAACAAGCATGAGAACCGTTACGGCAAGCGGCGATTCGATGCCGTAAAACGGAGCGCACACAAGCTCAAACAAAACCTCAAAAACATCCGAAACGTTGATTGCCTTCATCATCATCGTCAGAATGCTGACGGCAAGACCGACAGCCGAATAGATATTGACAATTCTTATCCAGAGCGCCTCGCCGAGCTTGAAGGCAACCGCGATTGATGCAATAACGAGAACGGCATAGCCCGCAGCGGAGAGAATTTCAACAGCGTTGGGCAGCTTTTCGAGAATTTCGGGAACGAGCTTTATGAGCTTCCATATGTAAGGCGCGCCGAGAAGAAGCCCGCACACAACATAGAATGTAAGTTTGATGTTTTTGTTATTGTTATCCATTTTCAACAGCCTTTCTTATTGCTTTTGCAAGCTGGTCAGGGCAGGAAGTGGTTTTGAAGCCGCAGCGGATGCCCTCAAGCTTGCTGATAATTTCCTCTGCCTTCATGCCGTCAACGATTGAGCCGATTCCCTTGAGATTGCCGTTGCAGCCGCCCTCAAAGCGAACGTTTCGGACCGTATCTCCGTCAAGCTCAAATTCGATTGAGCGCGCGCATGTGCCGCTTGTTCTGTATTTATAAACCATGTGTATCACTCCTTTGGTTTATTCTACAATATTTTTTCTCGTTTTTCAAGCTATAACAAAATATATAACAAAGCAAAAATCAGAAAAAAATCTGCTTTTTCGGCAAGCAAAAGAATAACTATGGGAAGAATTATCGCTCTGTCGCTGTCGCCGCTTTGCTGCGGCATATAGCCGCTCGGATTTTTTGGCGGCAGAATTATGCGCAAAAGGTTGGGATTCATTTTTGATTTTCACCGCCCATCAGCTGAGTTATCATGGGCAAAAGCTCAAAAAGCTTCATCATCTGCATCGCTTCGTCTGCCTTTCGTCTGCGTTTTTCGCTCAAAAGAGGCTTGAGTGCCTCAATCAGCCTTGTTCTGTCATCTGTTTTGCCCATTGCGCCCATAATTGAGCTGAGCTTCGCCATCATCTGAGCATTGCCGAGAATACCCGAAAAATCGGGCATTCCGCCAAAGCCGCGGCTTTCTTCCTTCTCTTCTTTTTCATCAGAAGAAAAAAAGGTTGCTGCCGCAGCTTTCAGGTTTTCTATATCTTCATCTGTAAGGCTTGACAAAATATCATTTATGTTATCCATATCTATTTCTTCCCAAACTGCTTCATCAGTTTTTGCGCCTGCTCGCTTCTCAAAAGCTCTTCAAGAGCTTTTTTATCGCCGAGGACTTTTTTTATTTCGTTCATTTTGTTCTGAGGGATTTTGTTTTGCACCGCATTGAGCATATCCTCGGGTCTTTCGCCCTTTGCCGCCTTTGCAAGGCGAAGCATTTCTTCCACGGAAAAATTTTCTTTACTCATTGCACTCACCGCCTTTTACATTTATAATATGTTTGAAAAATAACCGATAGAACGGGGGTATACTTTTGAGAATTCTTGTTTTTTCCGACTCTCACGGCTCCGACAGAACGCTTGAAGATGCCATGATGCAGCACAAAGATGCAAAACTTATTATTCATCTCGGCGACGGTGAAAAGGATTTTGACTCAATCGGCTATGCCGTTGCGGGCAGGCAGATTGTTCAGGTCTGCGGCAACTGCGATTTTTATTCGCTTTTGCCGAATAACGAAATTATCGACGTTGAGGGGGTCAGGATTTTCTGCTCCCACGGTCACACCGAGCTTGTCAAGCACGGCACACAAACCTTTATCGAAAAAGCAAAGTCGCTCGGCGCCCGCATTGCATTATACGGTCATACGCACCAAAGTGTGACTGTCTATGACGACGGGCTTCACATTATGAACCCCGGCTGCGCGCGAAACGGCGAATACGGAGTTATAGACATAACCCCCTCGGGAATAATGCTTCTCAAAATGAAGGTGTAATAATAATCACCGCCTGAACATATATACTTTTGTAAGTAAAAGTATCAGGCGGTGAGTTAAATGTTTGTTTATTCGGTTAAAACTTCAAAGGCAAAAATTGCGGCTCTGGTTCTTGCCGTTGCGGCGGGAATCATTGCAATGGTTATGATTATCGGCAAGGGAAACAAGCCCGTTGTCACAGATGACTCGGCAGTCAATTACAAGGCGGAAAGCGCGGCAGAAAGAGCGGCGTTTCTTTCTCAGTTCGGCTGGAAGATATCCGAAGACCCCGTTGAGGTCAGCGAGGTTATCATCCCCGAGAATTTTGACGATGGATATACGGAATATGTGGCAATGAACAAGGCGCAGGGGCTTGACCTTGAGCCGTTTAAGGGTGTTCGCGCAAAACGCTGGACTTACAGCATCCTGAACTATCCCGGGCTTGAAAACAGCGGCAGCGTTCAGGCGAACCTGCTCATTTATGACGGCAGGGTAATCGGCGGCGATATTTGCTCGCTTGAGCAGGGCGGATTTATCGCGGGATTTGACTTCCCCGAAAACACCGCGCCCGCAACCACCGCGCCCCCGCAATCGGCAATTGTGGTTGAGCCGACAACCGAAGCAACAACAGAACAGTAGTTTTTTGTAGGGCGGGCTGGAGTCAGCCCGCCTACTGTATTTTGATAAAATTAATGGCGGCTTGAGTCAAGCCGCCCTGCAAAAAAACAGCTGCTCAAAAGAGCAGCTGTTAATTATTTATCAGTTGTTGTTATCTCTTCTGGGAGCTCTGCCGCCTCTGTCGCCCTTGAAATCTTTGCGGGGCTTTCTGGGAGCGTCGGAAACGGTGTTTTCGGGAACAAGTCCTTCAACTTCGATAAGAGCTTCTCTGCGTGAGAAGTTGAGTCTGCCCTGGTCATCCTTGGGAAGAACCTTAACGATAACCTCGTCGCCAACGTTAACGGCGTCTTCAACCTTTTCGGTTCTCTTAACGTCGAGCTGGCTGATGTGAACCATGCCTTCCTTGCCGGGAGCGATTTCAACGAATGCGCCGAAGCTCATAAGGCGGGTTACGATGCCCTTGTAAATTGCGCCGACCTCGGGGTCATTTGCAATTGTTTCAACAATGAAGATAGCTCTCTTTGCATCGTTGATATCTGTTGAAGAAACAAAGATGTTGCCGTCTTCCTGAACGTCAATCTTACAGTTGCATTCTGCGCAGATCTTCTGGATAACCTTGCCCTGCTTGCCGATAACGTCGCCGATCTTTTCGGGGTCAATCTTTGTTGTGAGCATCTTGGGAGCCCACTTTGAAAGCTCTGCTCTGGGTTCGGGGATAACGGGAAGCATGATTTCATCAAGAATGTAGCATCTTGCCTTGTAGGTCTTATCAAGAGCTTCTCTGATGATAGCGGGGGTAAGACCGTGAACCTTGAGGTCCATCTGAATTGATGTGATACCCTTCTTTGTGCCTGCAACCTTGAAGTCCATATCGCCGAAGAAGTCTTCAAGACCCTGGATATCAACCATTGTCATGAAGCGGTCGCCTTCTGTGATAAGGCCGCAGGAAATACCTGCAACGGGTGCCTTGATGGGAACGCCTGCTGCCATAAGTGAAAGTGTTGAACCGCAAACTGAGCCCTGTGAGGTTGAGCCGTTTGATGAAAGAACTTCGGAAACAACACGGATTGTATAGGGGAATTCTTCAACTGAAGGAAGAACGGGAACGAGCGAACGCTCTGCGAGTGCACCGTGACCGATTTCTCTTCTGCCGGGGCCTCTGGAGGGCTTTGTTTCGCCAACCGAATATGAGGGGAAGTTATAGTGATGCATATATCTCTTGGATTCTTCTTCGTCAAGGCCGTCAAGAAGCTGAGCATCGCTCATGGGTCCGAGGGTTGTGATTGAAAGAACCTGAGTCTGTCCTCTTGTGAACATACCTGAACCGTGAACTCTGTCAAGGAGGTCTACCTGAGCGTTGAGGGGACGGATTTCGTCGATGCCTCTGCCGTCAACGCGCTTGCCGTCGTCAAGAAGCCAGCGGCGAACAACATACTTCTGAACCTTGTAAAGGCATTCTTCAATCTTAACTTCCATTTCGGGGTAAATTTCGTCAAACTTCTCGTGAACCTTGTCATAAACGGGCTTGAGGCGCTCGTCACGGATTCTCTTGTCGTCTGTATCAAGAGCAAAGCGGATATCTTCGATTGCGAAATCCTTGATTGCTTCATACATTTCGGGGTCGGGATCGTTTGAGGGGAAGTCAACCTTCTCTTTGCCGCATTCTGCCTTGATCTGATTGATGAATTCAACGATTCTCTGGTTTTCCTTATGAGCGAACATGATGCCGTCATACATATCGTCGTTTGAAACTTCGTTTGCGCCTGCTTCAATCATTGCAACAAGGTCGCTTGTTGAAGCAACGGTAACATACATTTCGCTCTTTGCTCTTTCTTCAAGAGTGGGGTTGATAACGTACTTGCCGTCAACAAGACCGACAACAACGCCTGAAATGGGGCCGTCCCAGGGAATTTCGGAAATTGAAATAGCGATTGAAACGCCGAGCATAGCAGCAATTTCGGGCTGGCAGTCGGGGTCAACCGACATAACTGTTGCAACAACGCCTACATCGTTTCTCATATCCTTGGGGAAAAGAGGTCTGATGGGTCTGTCGATAACGCGTGATGCAAGAGTTGCCTTTTCGCTTGCCTTGCCTTCACGTCTCTGGAATGAGCCGGGGATTCTGCCGACTGAATAGAGCTTCTCTTCATAGTCAACCGAAAGGGGGAAGAAATCAACGCCCTCTCTGGGTTTTGCTGCCATTGTTGCTGTGCAGAGAACGTTGGTCTCGCCGTAGCGGACAAGGCATGAGCCGCCTGCAAGCTGAGCCATTTTGCCGACTTCAACAACAAAAGGTCTGCCTGCGATTTCTGTTTCGTACTTTTTGAAAGCTTCGAAAAACATAATTTTTACCTCTCTGTAATTTTTTATTTCTACAGGCGGCGGCTTGGGTTTAGCAATAAATCCAAAGTTTAAATGAAGAATGAAGAATGAAAAATGAAGAATTAAGGGTCTGCGACGCTTAATATATTCGGGTACGGGCAGCGCCCGTCCGAAATTATTCACTATTCATTTTTAATTTTTCATTCAAAACATTTAAGTTTTCGATTTACCGCTAAAACCGGGGAAAACAGCCGCCTGAAAGATGCACTTTAAAGCTGTACCGAGTTAGCGTTTTAATAGGTTAATTCACTGTAAAAACGCAACAAAGCAGGCAAGAATTATATGTTCCTGCCCGCTTTATAGACAAATTATTTACGGATGCCGAGTCTTGCGATGATTGAACGGTAACGCTCAATGTCAACCTTCTGAAGATAAGCAAGAAGGTTTCTTCTGTGACCAACCATCATAAGAAGGCCTCTTCTTGAGTGGTGGTCCTTCTTGTGAACCTTAAGATGCTCGGTAAGGTCGTTGATTCTCTTTGTGAGAACAGCGATCTGAACTTCGGGTGATCCTGTGTCGCCCTCGTGAAGAGCATATTCCTGCATGATTGCGGTCTTTTCTGCCTGTGTCATTTTCTTTCACCTCATTTAAATATTTGCCTCAGCCCCCAGAATGCGGCAGGTGAATACCTCGTTGAGGTTTACTCCGCAACCCGAGAAGCGGGCATGTGCAAATGGGATTATATCACAACGTTTTCGAAATGTAAAGACTTTTTTAAAATTTATTTTATGCCCGAATTAAACTCTGCGGCATAAACTGAATTGAGAGCATTCGTTCTCGAAAACAAGGCGGCTGCCGTCAGGCGGTGGCATATTGCGGCAAAAGCCGTGCTGTGCCCTTGGGGAGCCGGATGACACATGGCAGCCGCCATAATATATTCCTGCGGAATGTAATATTCACGCGGAGAGTAGGGGTCGATGTGGGCATTGACCCCTACGGTCACTTGTTTTATTCCGCCGTTCCGACTTTATTCAATGCCTTCAAGGGGTCAACGTTTTCGCCGTCGATGAGAATTTCGAGGTGAAGATGGTCCTCGTCGCTGATTTCAACGGGGATATGACCCAGCGAGCCGATTTTGTCATACATTTTAACTTCGCTGCCCTGAGAAATGCAGCTGCCGCTTTTCAGCCCGCAGTATCTCGCCGTCATTCCGTTGCCGTGGTCAATTTCAACGACGGTGCCCCAGAAGCTGTCGTCATAAACCTTTGTCACCGTGCCGTCGGCACAGGCAACAACCTCATTGCCCGCGCTGCCCGCAAAATCAACACCGTTATGCACTCTCCAGTCGCCCATGGTTTTGGATTCAACCATTTCTCCGTTGCTGAAATCCTTTATGATATCCGTGCCCATCGGCAGAGCAAAATTGCCCGAATACGGCTTGTTTTTCGGGATTTCCGTGGTTGACGGAGCCGAAAAAATTCGTTCGTCGGCAATTCCGCTGACTCCGATGTTAACCTCATCTGTCAGCGGCTCGGGAATTTCCTCAACGCTCCATTCGATTGTTACGCGGGAAAAGCTTTCTTCTTCGATTGTGCCCGCGGAATTTTCGCGGATTGCCGCAACGGAGCCGATGCCGACAGCAATAAGGCAGGCAAAAAGCGCAAGATAAGTGTTGGGGGATTTTTTAAATTTCTTTTTCATTGACAAGACCTCTTTTTCAGTTGTTATTTCTGTCATATTTTCGGCAATTGCAAGCAGTTTTATTCCGATGCACAGCCAAAACGAAAAAAAGAGGCACGAAAAGCCATTTTTTTGAAAATTTCTCTTGATACTTGCGAGGTTTTCTGTAATAATAATAGAGTATAATTATTTTTATAGAGGTGTATAGCATTTGGACAATAAAAAGTTAGCGGAGCTTCTTTTTCCGCATATCGACAAAACTCCCGATTATTATGAGGAGCTCTATCCCGAAAGAAATCTGCCCGAAGGCGCAAGGGTTGCGAGATTTGCTCCCTCGCCCACGGGATATCTGCATATCGGCGGACTTTTCAGCGCGCTTGTTGACGTGCTGACCGCTCAGACAACAAACGGCGTTTCTTTTCTCAGAATTGAAGACACCGACAAAAAGAGAGAGGTTGACGACGGCGTTTCGGCAATTGTTGAGGGCTTCAACTACTTTGGCGTTGAATTCACCGAGGGCGTAACCGGCTACGGCACGGAAAAAGGCGCATACGGTCCCTATACTCAGAGCAAAAGAGCCGAAATTTATCAGACAATCGCAAAAAGCCTTGTTGAAAAGGGTCTTGCATACCCCTGCTTCTGCACGGCGGACGAGCTTGCCGAGCTTCGCAAGGAGCAGGAGGCGGGCGACGCTCTTATCTGGGGCTATTTCGGCAAATGGGCAAAATGCCGCGATTTAACATATGAAGAAATCGAGAAAAACATTGCCGACGGCAAGCCCTGGGTGCTCCGCCTGCGTTCAGGCGGCACGGGCGAAAAGAAAATCGTTTTTGAGGATGTTATCCGCGGCAAAATCGAGATGCCCGAAAATATCATTGATGAAGTTCTTCTTAAATCCGACGGAATTCCCACCTATCATTTTGCTCACGCCTGCGACGACCATTTTATGAGAACAACTCATGTAATCCGCGGCGAGGAATGGATTTCATCCGTTCCCAAGCATATCGAGCTTTTCAGGGCATGCGGCTATAAGCTCCCGAAATTCGCTCATACTCCTCAGGTTATGAAAATCGACGAGGAAACAGGCGACAAGCGCAAGCTTTCAAAGAGAAAAGACCCCGAAGCGGCGGTCAGCTATTTCTTTGAGGAGGGCTTCCCCAAGGAGAGCGTGCTTGAATATCTTCTCACCCTGCTCAACTCCAACTTTGAGGACTGGCGCAGGGCAAACCCGAAGGAAGATATTTCAAAGTTCCCCTTCAACCTTAAAAAGATGAGCTCCAGCGGCTGCCTTTTCGACCTTGTTAAGCTCAATGACGTGAGCAAAAACGTTATTTCGGTTATGACCGCACAGCAGGTTTATCAGAACGTTGCCGAATGGTCAAAGGTTTATGACCCCGAATTCCATGAGATATTCACAGCCGACCCCGAATTCTCAACGGCGGTTGTTAACATCGACAGAGAGAATCCCAAGCCCCGCAAGGACATCGCAAAGTGGAGCGAGGTTAAGGATTATATATCATATCTTTATAATTCGCTTTATCAGCCCGATTACACCATGCCCGAAAACATTGCAAAAGAGGATGCGGCGGCAATCCTTGAAAAATATGCCGAAACCTTCTCTCTTGCAGACGATAAGGACACATGGTTTGCAAAAATCAAAGAAATGTGCGAGCCTCTCGGCTTTACCCCGAATGTCAAGGAATTCAAAAAGAATCCCGAAGCATTCAAGGGCCATGTGGGCGACATTTCAACCGTTATCAGAATCGCTCTGACCTCACGCAAAAACACACCCGACCTTTATTCCATCATGCAGCTTCTCGGCGAGGATGAGATAAAGACAAGGCTTGCAAAGGCGCTTGAATGCCTTGCAAAATAAATAAATAATTAACAATGAATAATGAAAATTTCCGGGTGGGCGTTGCCCACACCTATCCTTAATTATTCATTTTTCACTTTTCATTCTTCATTAAAATTTAATTTCAGCACCGTACAGAAAGGATGTATTACCATGGACGAAATAAACACCTCTTCAAACTTTATATATGATTTTATTGACGAAGACCTTGCAAACGGAGTCAACACCCGTGTGCAGACCCGTTTCCCGCCCGAGCCCAACGGCTATCTTCATATCGGACATGCCAAGGCCATCACCATTGACTTTGCAACAGCCGAAAAATACGGCGGCATATGCAACCTGCGCCTTGACGACACCAACCCCTCAAAAGAGGATGTTGAATACGTTGATGCAATCAAGGCGGATATTGAATGGCTCGGCTTTAAGTGGAACGATGTTTATTACGCTTCAAGCTATTTCGATTTCATCTATGAATGCGCAATAAAGCTCATCAAGAAGGGAAAGGCTTATGTCTGCGACCTTTCTGCCGATGAAATCAGAGAATACAGAGGAACTCTCACCGAGCCGGGCAAAAACAGCCCCTACCGTGACCGTTCAATTGAAGAAAACCTTGACCTTTTTGCAAGAATGACCGCGGGCGAATTTGCAGACGGCGAGAGAACTCTGCGCGCAAAGATTGATATGGCGTCACCCAACATCAACATGCGCGACCCTGTTATCTATCGCATCGCTCATGTAACTCACCATCAGACAGGCGATAAATGGTGCGTATACCCCATGTATGACTTTGCTCATCCCCTTTCGGATGCAAGAGAAAACGTTACCTATTCGCTCTGCTCGCTTGAATTCGAAAATCACAGACCTCTTTACGACTGGTTCATCAACGAAATCGGCTTTGAAGAGCCTCCCAGACAGATTGAATTTGCGCGCCTTAACCTCAACTACTGCGTAACCAGCAAGAGATATAATCTTGAAATGGTTCAGAAGGGCATTGTTGACGGCTGGGATGACCCCAGAATGATTACCCTTTGCGGCATGAGAAGAAGAGGCTACCCCGCAGCGGCTGTTCGCGAATTCATCAACCGCATCGGCGTTTCAAAGGCTGACAGCGTTGTTGACTACGGCCTGCTTGAAGCCTGCGTAAGAGATGATCTTAACGAAAACGCCCCCAGAGCAATGGCTGTTCTCCGCCCCCTCAAGGTGGTTATCGACAACTATCCCGAGGGTCAGAGCGAGGCAATCGAGGTTGAAATCAATCCCCTCAAGCCCGAGCTCGGCACAAGAACCGTTCATTTTTCAAGAGAAATCTTTGTTGAACGCGACGACTTTATGATTGAGCCCCCCAAGAAGTATTTCAGACTCTTCCCGGGCAATGAGGTTCGCCTCAAGAGCGCATATCTCGTAACCTGCAACAGCTGGGAAACTGACGATGAAGGCAACGTTACCTGCCTGCACTGCACCTATGACCCCGCAACAAAGGGCGGCGACGCTCCCGACGGCAGAAAGGTTAAGGGAACAATTCACTGGGTCAGCGCTTCTGACAGCGTGCCCTGCGAAATCCGCCTTTACGACCGCCTTTTCAATGTTGAAAACCCCAGAGACGGCGGCTCATATCTTGACCATCTTAACCCCAATTCCCTTGAAGTTCTCGAAGGATGTCTTGTTGAAGGCGGACTTAAGGATGCAAAATGCGGCGATGCCTTCCAGTTCATGAGACAGGGCTATTTCTGCGTGGACAAAACCTCAGAAAACGGCAAGCTCGTGTTTAACCGCACGGTTGCTCTCAACTCCTCGTGGAAATAAAATTGAAAGGAATAACAGCAATGAAGGCTCTTTACAGAATTGTTAATGCGCTGCTTGCCGCAGCGATTTTCCCCGTAGCTCTTTTTCTTGATTTTGTTATCATTAAGGTTTCAACCACCTTTCTCGATGCCGGCATCATGGAAACCTTTACCCTTAAAAGAATCATTGATATTCTGATGGGAAAAGAAACGCCTTTCGGCATTTCCCTCGAACTCGGCAGCACGGAGTTTGTCTGGCCCGAGGCTCTTGACCCCGCAAAGGGCAGGCTCATTGTAACCGCTGTCTGCTTTGTTCTTGCTTTTGTCGCAGCCCTGTTTATCATCGTGTGGTCAATTTGCAGCAACAAACGTATCCCCGTTGTTATTGCAAGCGTTGTCGGGATTGCTTCGGTTATCATAATGACAACCTGCTTTCACTCGGCAGCCTCTCTTCTCACCGAAGGAATCATCAATGTTGTTGACCTTTTCACATCAAGCTGGCTTATATCGCTTGTCGGTGAGCTTGTTCTTGTGGATGCTCTTGCTTTTGCGGGCTTCCAGAACGGCATGATTATCGTATTTGTTTGTCTTCTTGTTTGGACAGGTGCATTTTATCTTGTTGAAATCGGCGAACCCAAAGAAGACAAGCCTGCAAAAAAGAAACATAATTGAGGATAGATTGTTATGAAAAAAATTATCTCGGTCCTTTTTGTTCTTCTGACAGTTCTCAGCCTCAGCGCATGCAAAGACAGCTTTGAATTTAAACAGGACCCTGTCACGCTTCTTCAGAATGACGTTATCGCCACTTTCGGAATAAGCAGAGATGACAAAAAGATTGTTTCCTACATCGGCGAAAACAATTATGTAAAATATATCCTTATAAAATATGAAAACGGCAGTAAGATAAGCGAGGTTACTCATTATTTTTACAATAACGATACCGATTTTGAAGAAGCAAAGAAGCTTTATACTCTCGACAGCTCAGTCATAATAGACAGCGAAAAACGCCACATTTCCATGCTCAGCGCCGAAATTCACGAGGGAAGCTACAGCGCAGATTGCCGGATGCTTGAAAGCAAAGGATATACTGTTAAAAAGGTCAGCTGAAAAAACCAAATGAATAATTTGCTCCGATGCGGTTAAAATAGTCGCAAGCGGGATTTACTGCCCGCCAAAACGCAAAAAAAGGAGCAATAGCTATGAAAAAGGCAACAGCTGCCCTTGCCGCCGCGCTCGTTTTAATTGCAGGCATTTTTGTCGGCTGCAACGGCGCAGATACAGGCAAAGTCTCCGACACCAATGAGGATCTTGGCGGAGTAATTACCGAAATGGCAACGGATATTTCCGATATGTTCGACGGCGGCGCAATGACCTCAGATGCAGACAGCACCGCCTCAACATCAGAAATGTCAACACAAACAACAGCATAAAAAAAGAAGCATTGCAAATGCAATGCTTCTTTTTATTTCCATTTCAATTATGCAGCCGCGATTTCTTCGGCAGGATTTGTTCTGTCGATTGAATATGTAACAGAGTTTCTGTAGCGGAAGGTTACGGGAACTGTGCCCATGTCTGCAAGAGTGCCTGTGCCTGTAACTTCTGTTGCAACATCTATGTTCTTAACATATTCGATTGAAAGAACCTCGTCGGTCTCAACGTTTGCTGTTATGATAATCTGGCAGTCCTTATATGTGAGTGTGGGCTGAGCAACGGTCATGTATTTTTCAGCCTTCTTGAACTCTTCAAGAACTTCGTCAACATTGCCCAATTCATATGCCTTCTCCAATGTTGCGGGGAGAGCAGGGCTCTTGAGGTTAACGGTGATTGTTCTGATACGCTCGTTGTCAACGCAGGTTGCGCTGTCGATATCGTCAAGTGTAAGCTGGCTTACATAAGCAGCGCCCTTAACGGGGACGAAAGCAGCAAGGTCTTCGCCGTATTCAATGCTTGCACCGTCTTCGTGGAGCATATAGCTGTCAAGCGAGGTGATAGCTGCATTAAGATAGTCATTCTCGCTCATGGGAAGCTCGTTGCCCTCGGCATCACGAGCCTTTTCAATGCTCTTGCTCTGGCTCATTTCAACGGCTGCTTTTACGCCCTTGACTTCATTAACATGAAGGTTGAAATATTCAAAAATGGTTGCAGTGTTTGCTGCGAGCGCTTCGGGTGAATAGGTTGTGTCGGTAACAACATTGCTTTCTTCGTCAACCGATGTTGTGATGTCGGTAGGAAGAGGTGTTTTAACGTTGATGGTTGTGGTTGTGGTTTCTTCCTCTGTGGTTGAGGAGCAGCCTGCAAAGCCGAAGAGCATTGCAAAAACAAGAACAACGCTGATTATTGCGAGAATTTTTTTGTTCATTTAGATAATCTCCTTTCGCAAGGCATGTGCCCTTTTGCGGATTATAATAGAAATATTATAGCATATTAAAAGCTAAATTACATCCAAAATTTGAGAAATAAAAATTTTTGTTGAAAGTGGAAAAAATAGGGTTTCGGGTTTGGTGAATTTGCATAACTAAATTATACATTCAATCCCTTTTCGTCATAGAGGAAAGCTGTTTCAAGGCAAAGACCGACACCGGCTTCAATTGTTTTGAGGTCAAGATTTTCGTGGGTATCAAGTCTTGTGTGGTAATAACGCGCGGGGGCAGGATCCATTGCAGCAAATGCGGCAGCTTTTATTGCGTTTTTGCTTCTTGAAACTGCGGCGGCATCAGATGCGCCGATGGTGATTGTTCTGTAGGGAAGATTTTCAAGACCGGCGATGTTGCCCGCTTCACGCATGAGTCTGCAGACTTCAGGGTCATTTCTGACGATTCCGCTCATATCTTTGTTGTATATACCCATGTAGTCATAGTCACGAAGCGTATCAAGAGCGATGAATATGGTTTCAACATCGGAAAACTCATCCGCGTGCTTCTTGCAAAAATCCTTTGCGCCCCTGAGACCCGTTTCTTCGGAGCCTGTGCAAAGAGCAACAACCTCGGTGTTTTCAAGGCGGATATCGTTATCCTGCATAAACTTAAGAACGGCAATTGAGGCAAAGCAGCCGGTAAGATTATCGTTTGCACCCTCAACAACACGGTTTTTATCATACATGAAAACTGCGGAAATAAAGAAAATGATAAAGAAAAGCATGATGTAGCTGAGAATATCAACGGCAAGGGATGAGATAAACGCAGGATCGGTATAAGATTTGATAAGAACAACAACACCTGCAACAAGTGAATAAACAAGACCGAGCAATGCGCCGCCGAGGGTTGCAATAAGAAGTACAGGGCCGCCGAGATAACTGAATCTCCATTCCATGGAGGAGTCTGCATGGCCCGCAAAGATTATGCGGCGCTTTGTTTCACCCGAGGCTTTTCTGATGCCGTAGGTGTTATATGATGTCTTTTTCGGCGTGAATTTATCAAGCGTTTCAAGATAAAAGGCAAATTCTGTTATACCGAAGAAAAGACAGACAGCCGAAATTGCAACGGTTGCAATAAAAAGGGCGGCAATCTCAAAAAACTGCGCAACAAAGAAAAGCACGCTTGCTATAATCATGAGTGTGCCCGACATGGGAATCCAGCCAAGGAATGCCTTCGGATGAACGGAGAATGAATCAATTTTAACATCGTCGCAGCAGGTTTTAAGCTCCTCTGACATATATTCGATGCTCTGCTTTTCAGCTTCGGTGCCTGAAAATCTGGGACCGATTTCTTTGCACACCTTTTTAATTGCTCTTGCAGCATAATTGGCATACATTCTTCTTTCGGACGGATAATTTTTAACGCTTTCGTTTGCTTTCAAAACGAAACACTCCTTTCATTTTTTATCAAAACGCTTTCCCGTTTGTGATTTTTTTATTAATAATGCGGTTTTTATTTGACAACCGCTTATATTCCTATTAAAATGATAGTGTTTAATTCTTCAAAAAGAGGTTATATCAATGAAAAAAATTCTGACCCTGGTGCTTTTCGGCATCCTCGCCGTTGTGCTTGTCGGCTATGCGGTTTCTTCCTTAATTACAAAAGACAACCCTTCAATCGCTGACGGCACGGTTATTGACTTTGAAAACACCGTGTATACTCAGGCAAACGCTGTTCCTCAGGCAGAAGAAACAACCTTGAATTCCGCCATTCAGACAGAAGCAACTACTTTGCCTGTGGTAAAAATCGATGACTATAAATATGCTTACGCAGGTTTTGAGCCCGCCTTTGCAAACGTTGAAATCGAGGATTGGAAAATGCTTCTGGTCAACAGGGATTACATTCTTCCCGATGACTTTGAGGTTGAGCTTGCTCCCTGCATAACCTCGGACCCCGACAGCCTGAAGCTCGATTACCGCGTTGCACCGCATTATAATGAAATGTATCTTGCCGCCCTTGCCGACGGAATTGAGCTGACCCCGATTTCGGGCTATCGCTCGGTTGAGCGCCAGCAGAGGAATTTTGAAAACAAAATTCAGAAATATCTTGACCAGGGCTACGGAAAGGTTGAGGCCACTCAGATGGCGGCAACAATAATTCTTCCCCCCGGCACAAGCGAGCATAACGCAGGGCTTGCAATGGATATATGCAGCCTTGAGCAGAACTTTGAAGAAACCGAAGAATTCAGATGGCTGAGCGAAAACGCCGCGGACTACGGCTTCATCATGCGTTATCCCGAGGATAAGCAGGATGTTACAAAAATCATCTATGAGCCGTGGCACTGGAGATATGTCGGCGTTGAGGTTGCCAAGGAACTGAAAGCAAGCGGTCAGTGCTTTGAGGAATATCTTGGGGTAGTGAATAATTAAAAATTAATAATGAAGAATGAAGAATTTCGGGTGGGCGTTGCCCACACCCGATTATAAACAGTTATAGGCGAAGCCTATCCTTAATTATTCATTTTTCATTCTTCATTGAAACAAAGAATAAGAATTAAACTTTTCTCTTATTCTCCGGCTCGCCGCCTTCGGAAATATTTTCTCTTTTGAGAACAACCAGAACGGTTTTAAACAAAATTTTAATATCAAGCAAAATGCTCTGTTTGTCAATGTATTCCTTGTCAAACAGGGCTTTTTCATCTATTGAAAGGTTATCCCTTCCGTTAACCTGAGCCAGTCCCGTTATGCCGGGGCGCACAGAGTAGACGTTATATTTTTTTCTGAGCTCGCGGATTTCTTTTTCTTCCGGGATAAGAGGTCTGGGGCCGACAAAGCTCATGTCGCCCAAAAGCACGTTGACAAGCTGGGGCAGCTCGTCAAGGCTTGTCTTGCGAAGAAATTTTCCGCTTTTTGTTATATATTTATCTGCATCCTTAAGGTCGGCGGTTGCGGCGTTTCTTGTGTTCCTTCTCATTGTGCGGAACTTATAGATATAGAAAAGCTTGTTGTCTTTGCCGACTCTGTACTGCCTGAAAATAACGGGAGTTCCCGCATCGATGAGCACAATCAGGCTCAGCAGCACAAAAACGGGAAACAGAATAATGATGAGCAGCAGGCTCACCGTAAAGTCAAAAGCTCGTTTCATTTCACACCTCGGATTATTCCGTTTATCTTATGAACGTTTTGCCCAAAAAACATAGTCTTCTATAAGAACCGCTCTCACGGGAGCGCCTTCAAGCCCGTCATAAAGAACCGGCGGAGCGAAAAGGAAATAATTACCCGGCTCAACCTTTGAAAGGTCAAGCCCCTCAAGAACTGCAATGTCATTTTGCAAAAAGGCTTTGTGCGGGCCTGTCTGGTTGCCCTTGCAGCCGACGGAAAGAGAATCCGTGCCGATAAGCTCCAGACCGCGCTCGGCAAGCTCCTGCGCAGAGGAGTCCATGAAAAATGCCCTGCCGCCGCCCTTTATGAGCAGCCTTTTGCAGCTTTTGGGGAAGCAGCGGTCAACATAATCGCCCGTGATAACCCCCGGCGGAACCTGCAAAACGGTGCAGGGACCTATGTAAGCCTCAAGAGGCATTTCGTCAATCGTTTTGCCGCCGCTGATAAAATGCAGCGGGGCATCGGCATGGGTCGCCGTGTGTGAGCAGGCATGTACAACCGTCAGATTGCACTCCGAGCTTTCGCCGATTTCGCAAATCTGCTCGTATTCGGGCTCGGGGTCGCCCGGATAAACATCGCTTGAAAAGAATTTTCTTGAAATGTCAATCAGTTTCATGCTTGCACCTCCGATTGATTCTTTGCTTGTAGGGGACGATGACCACATCGTCCCTTATGTACCTAAGGCTCATCTTTTCGCCGCGACAAAGTTTCATGTAAAAAACATTGGCAAACAAAAACCGCCGTTATTTTTAATCCGGTTAACATGAACAGTTGGCAGCCCTATGGTCTGCAAGGGTCGATGTGGGCATCGACCCCTACGTTATACATTATTTCGCGTTTTCCTTCAGCGACTCCATCTTCAGATAAGCGTTGATGAAGCCGTCAATGTCGCCGTCCATAACAGCGTTGATGTTGCCCGCTTCAAAGCCTGTTCTGTGGTCTTTGGCAAGGGTATAGGGCATGAAAACATAGGAGCGGATCTGGCTGCCCCATGCGATTTCTCTCTGCTCGCCCTTGATGTCGTCAATCTTGTCGAGATGCTCTCTTTCCTTGATTTCGATAAGCTTGGATTTGAGCATTTTCATTGCAACGTCTCTGTTCTGATGCTGGCTTCTTTCAACCTGGCAGGCGCAGACGATGCCTGTGGGGATATGGGTAATACGAACGGCAGAGGAGGTTTTGTTAACCTTCTGACCGCCCGCGCCGCTGGAGCGGTAATAGTCTATTCTGAGGTCGTCGGGGTTGATTTCAACCTCAACGGTGTCGTCGATTTCGGGCATAACCTCAAGGGAAGCGAAAGAAGTGTGTCTTCTGCCCGAGGAATCGAACGGAGAAACGCGGACAAGACGGTGAACGCCCATTTCGCCCTTAAGATAGCCGTATGCATTTTCGCCCTCAACGAGAAGAACGGCAGATTTGAGACCCGCTTCGTCGCCGTCAAGGAAGTCAAGCATGCTGACCTTGAAGCCGTGCTTTTCGCCCCAGTGCTGATACATTCTGACAAGCATCTGGTTCCAGTCCTGCGCTTCTGTTCCGCCTGCGCCGGCGTGGAAGGTGAGAATGCAGTTTTTAGCATCATATTCGCCCGAAAGCAGGGTGCTGAGAGTCATCGCATCAAGCTTTGAAACGAAGGCATCAACGCCTGCCTTGCATTCGTCAAACATATCAAGGTCTTCTTCTTCGTTTGAAAGCTCAATAAGCACAAGAGTATCATTGAATTCGCTTTCAAGCGAATTATAAGCACCGACCTTGTTTTTAAGCTGGCTGATTCTTTGCTGAACCTTCTGAGAATTTGCAAGGTCATTCCAGAAGCCCTCTTCGGCGGTCTGAGCCTCAAGTGTTTCAATTTCTTTAATCATATCGTCAAGGCCGAGAGCCTCGCGAAGCTGCTTCAGCTTTTCTTCGTAATCGAGCAGCGAAAGTCTTAATTCTTCAAACTGAACCATAAAAAATCTCCTGATGCATAATTTTTCATTTTATATTATATCTAAAAAATGGGAGAATGTAAAGAAGTTTATATATTTTTTAATTTGCAATTGAAATTTTGTTAATAATTAGGTAAAATATATGGTATAGTATTATGCAGACGTAAAAACAAAAAGGAGTTGACTCCGTTGAATTATGAAAATCAAGCCTGCTCCCACTGCGGCAAGCCGCTCAGGGAGGGTGAGGATGTTGTTGTTTGCCCCGTGTGCGCAACCCCGCAGCACAGAGATTGCTGGATGCAGGCGGGTCACTGCGCGAATGACGGGCTTCATTCCTCAGGCTTTGTGTGGAAAAAAAATG
Source organism: Acutalibacteraceae bacterium (assembly GCA_045591425.1). Lineage (GTDB taxonomy): Bacteria > Bacillota > Clostridia > Oscillospirales > Acutalibacteraceae > CAG-177. Next base: position 61,615 of record JAZNSX010000058.1, read on the forward strand.
AAAGAGTTAATCAAGCAGCAGCACAAACAAGCGAGCCCGCAGGCGACAGCAGAATCTGCCACATCTGCGGCAGTGAAAATCCTGCCGACAGCCTGCATTGCGGCAACTGCGGAGCTCTTTTCGGCGAAGAGCCCAAGCAGGAAGCCTCGGGACCCAAGAAATGCGGTTATTGCGGCACGGTCAATGACGACGATGCGCGCCACTGCAAAAACTGCGGAGCTCCGTTGCTCATCAATGGCGGCTTCTTTTCGGAAAATCCTTATCTGAGAGATACGGGAATTGCCGCCGATGAAATGATTGGCGAAAACAAGGCGGGCGACATTGCGTTATTTGTTCAGGCAAGCACCCGCAGATATCTGCCCAAGTTCAAAAGATTTGCCAAAGGCAAAAAGCTTTCGTTCAATTTTGCAGCTTTTTTCTTTGCTCCCTACTGGTTCTTTTACAGGAAGCTTTATAAAGCGGGCGCCTTCTTCATTCTTATGTTTGCGGCGGTTTCGCTCATGCTTTCGGGGTTCACAACCGAGATATCAAACACGGCATTTGAATTCACCGAAAAATACGGAACATTCAATTATGAAACCGCAACCGAAGAAGAAATCCGCGCTTTTGAGGAAGAATTTGTTAAGGCGGGCGATGAATTCTATGCAAAAATCAAAAAACCCGTTCTTATCGTTGCAGGTGTTACCTTTGCAATGAATCTTGTCTGCGCTCTTTGCGCCGACTATCTTTATTATAAAAAAATCCTTGCGGATATGAAAATCATAAACGATTCCGTAAAAGAAGAAAACATGAGAAAAATGATGATTACACGCCGCGGCGGTCTTTCCCCCCTTGCTTTTGCGGCAAGCCTTCTGGGCTATAACTCTCTCATAAACATTCTGATTTATGCGGCTGATATGATAATGAACAGTTTTTAATTTGAGTTTTGGAGGAAAACACCATGAAAGTCAGAAAAGCGATTATTCCCGCGGCAGGTCTCGGCACAAGAGTTTTGCCCGCATCAAAAGCCGTTCCCAAGGAAATGCTCAACATTGTTGACAAGCCGGCAATTCAGTATATCGTTGAAGAAGCCGTTGCGGCGGGTATCGAAGATATCCTGATTATCACAAACAGAGGAAAGGGCGCTATCGAAGATCATTTCGACCATTCGTTTGAGCTTGAAGCAGGTCTTGCAGGCAACCCCTCAAAGGCAAAGCTTTATGAGGATGTCAAAGCATGCGCAAACCTTGCCAACATATATTTCATCCGCCAGAAAGAAACAAAGGGCCTTGCCCACGCGCTTCTTTGCGGCAAAAGCTTTGTCGGCGATGAGCCGTTTGCCGTGCTTTACGGCGACGACGTTATCGTTTCCGAGGACCCCGTAACAGCTCAGCTTACCCGCTGCTATGAAAAATACGGCAAAGGCGTTGTCGGCGTTAAGGAAGTTTCAAAAGAGCTTATCAAGCTTTACTGCACACTTGATGTTTCTCCCATTGAAGGCGAAGACAGAGCAATGACCTGCCGCCAGATTATTGAAAAGCCGACAGATGATCAGATTCTTTCACTCTTTGCGATTCTGGGCAGAGTTGTTCTGCCGCCCGAAGCATTTGAGCTGATTGAAAAGGGTCTTGCAGCAACTCCCGAGGGCAAGGAATTCTATCTGACCGATGTTTTCACGGAGCTTGGCATGAACGACAAGCTGCTTGCCTATGATTTTGACGGCAAGAGATATGACATGGGCAACAAGCTCGGCATTATGAAGGCAAACTGCGAGGTTGCTCTTGACCACCCCGAAATCGGCGAAGGCTTCAAGGAATATCTTAAGGAGCTTGTTAAAACATTTTAATTTAAGCACGGGTCGGTACAGACCATCAGACAGCAAAAAACCGCAGGATTTATTTCCTGCGGTTAATTTTTATTTATCATTCGTTGCGTTGCCGTTGCCCTGAACGGGAATTGCTTCGCCGAGATATGTCGGCTCGGGCTGAATTATTGTATATATGAAATCCTTGTTTCTTGCAAGAATTTCTCTCACATCTCTGTAAAGCTGGCCGCCGTATTCGCGCAAATCCGATTCAACGCCGTATGCTTCAAGCCCGAGCTTGCGTGCGTCATAAATTGCGCGGGGAAGATGATAGCCCTGGGTAACAATCAAAACCTTTTTTGCCTGAAAAATATCTCTTGCGCGATACATGCTTTCATAGGTTGAAAAGCCTGCGTGATCCATGAAAACATCCTCAGAGGCAAGCCCTCTGTCGGTTGCAAATCTTTTCATAACGTTAACCTCGTCATATTCGCTGCTGCCGTGGTCGCCGCTCATAAGAAGCTTTTCGCTTGCGCCGTTTTTGCACAGCTCAATGCCGACAAGCAGCCTGTCTTCCAGCATATGGCTCGGCGTATCGCCCCAAACTCCGCAGCCGAGAACAAGCACGCAGTCATAGCCGCTGCCCGCGCTTTCCATGTCAAGAACATACTGCTCCGTGCTGCCTTTTATATAATAATTTATACCCAATACCGCTGCAGCGCAGACAATGCCGATGCACACAATCGCAATTATCATTCTTTTAAGAATTCTCATTTTTATCTCTCCTTTTGCTTCAGGATGATAAAAGACGGAGAACAGACAAACCGTTCTCCGTCTTTTATCGGATGGCTCTGACATTGTTGCTCACAAATGCAGAATATGATAAAACTATCATACTTCAACAGTATAAAGGATAAAATCAAATCCGTCAACAGTTTTTTACAAATTTTTAAGAAATTCTTAATAAATTAAAGAATAAACGAAACCAAAAGGGCTGCTAATCCGAACATACTTACAAACGGAATTATCATCGGCAAAACCGGAAGAAGCTGCCATGCATATATCATACCGCCGACAACCTTGATTGCCATTGTGCTCTCTGCCTCGGAAATGTTCTGCCAGCAGAAGTGAACATCGTTGCCGTCAACATAAATCTGGTCAAGACCGATATTTTCTTTTGATTTGCTGTGTTTGAAGCCGCATTCTTCAAGACCTTTAACAACAATTTGGGTCATTTCGGCATCCTTGAAGGTGATTCTGCCTGTCAGGCGAAGCTCGTCTGCGGGCTCCTGCACTCTGAGATGGCCGTTTTTAAAGCCGGTGCACCACCAATATTCGTCATATTCTCTGGTAAATTCGCGGGTCCATCTGCCGTCAAGCTCTTCGTGCCACATGGTCAGCTCCATTTTGAGCCAATCATCATCCGAGGGGCATTCATACATTGTCCAGTCGTTAACGCCGTCATCGGAATGGGCTCGGTTATAAATTCCGATTTCGCCGCCATAGAAAATCATGCCGTACTGACCCTTCCACATCTGAAGCATCCAGTCCTTGTCTTCATAGGTGAAGAAAACGCGGATATAATCGTATTCAAGCAGAATATAAGGAGAAACTATATCATAAACCTTGCCGAAGCCGAAGTTATACTGCCATGCTTCCTTGTCGTTTGTGTAATAATAATCGTCAATGTAGCTGTACTGATAGCTGAGCACCTGATTATCTTTGAGATAATCCTTGAGGAAATTGTTATCCGTAATAACGCTGATAACAAATTCGCCCGTAAGCTTTTCGCCGCCGGCATATGCCGTTGCCGTTATGGTAGCTTTGCCGATATTAACACCTTTGACAAGACCGTTTTTATCAACGGTTGCAATGTTTTTATCTGATGATTCCCAGAAAATCTGAGGCTGAGATTCAACGTCAGAAACGCGGGCAGTCATTTGAACAGTATCCCACTTTTTCACCGTCAGACTGTCACTTTCAAGAATGAGCGCGTGGGTTACGGGTTTTTTATCTTCATCGGGATTTGTTATCATTCCCTCATCACCGTCGGGATTGGTAACAGACTCATCACCCTCGTCGGGATTTGTGACGGATTCCCCGCCATCCTCCGGCTGAGTAACCGTTGTTGTTTCTTCAATTACCTGCGCGGCAACTGCACAAACCGATGTGCCCGCAAAAGTAAAAACAAAAAACAGCGCAGTGATTACAAGTGCAATTCTTTTCATGCAAAATCCTCCATCCTCAAAACAATATTCAGTTAATCATATCATAGTATATGGTAAAAAATCAAGAATATTTTGGAAATTCACAATAAAACTGCATATTTACTTCGCGGTGCATTCTGTGATATAATAAATTATCACTTCCCGGAGGTTTTTTTGTGGAGCTTAAAAAGAATGACAGAATAAATCTCAAAATAGAATCCTGCTCCGTTAACGGAAGCGGTGTCGGCAGACATAACGGAATGGCAATTTTCGTGCCCGCAACAGCAGTTGGCGATGAAATAACCGCGCATATTCTGAAGGTAAAAAAGAGCTATGCTTTTGCAAAGGTTGAGAGCGTTATTTTTCCGTCTGCGGACAGAATCCCGCCCGAATGCCCTGTTTATCTTAAGTGCGGCGGCTGTGTTTTTTCGCATATGAGCTATGAAGCCGAAAAAAAGATAAAGGCAGACCATGTTGCCGAATGCTTCAAAAGAATCGGCGGCGTTTCGCCCGAATGTGAACCGATTATCGGCGCGGAATCCGACATGCGCTACCGCAACAAAGCGCAGTATCCAATTGCAGCAGAAAACGGCGAAATCAAAACCGGCTTTTATTCGCCCCACAGCCACAGAGTTATTCACTGCCCCGACTGCCTTTTGCAGCCCGAAGAATTTGAAGGGATTCTCGGTGTCTTTTCGGACTATATAAAAAAATATAACATTTCTGTTTATGATGAAACAACCCACTCGGGTCTTCTTCGACATATATATATAAGGAAAGGCAGCGCAAGCGGCGAAATCATGGTTTGCGCCGTTATCAACGGCAAAAATATGCCCGCGCAAGATAATCTTATTGCCGCTCTGCTTGAAAAAGAACCGTCAATCAGAAGCGTTGTTCTGAATATCAACAAAAAAGACACAAACGTTATCCTCGGCAGCGAATGCATCACCCTTTGGGGCAGCGATTATATAACCGATATCCTCTGCGGACTGAAATTCCGCATTTCCCCGCTTTCGTTTTATCAAGTCAACCGCAATCAAGCGGAAAAGCTTTATAATAAAGCGGCGGAATATGCGGGTCTGACGGGCAGAGAAACAGTTCTTGACCTTTACTGCGGCGCGGGAACAATCGGTCTTTCGATGGCAAAAAGCGCAAAGGAAATCATCGGCGTTGAAATCGTGCCCGAAGCAATAGAGGATGCAAAAATAAATGCAGAAATAAACAATATAAATAATGCACGCTTCATCTGCGGCGATGCGGCGCAGGCAGCTGAAACCCTTAAAAATGAAGGCATACACCCCGATGTTATCATTCTTGACCCGCCGAGAAAGGGCTGCAGCCCAGATATGGTTAAAACTGCAGCCGAAATGAACCCCGACAGAATTGTCTATGTTTCCTGCGACCCCGCAACCCTCGCGCGCGACTGCGCCCTCTTTGCCGACCTCGGCTATACCGCCGCCAAAGCCACGCCCGTGGATATGTTCCCGCGAACCGGGCACGTCGAGACGGTTGTCCAGTTGTCCAAGCTTTCTCCCGACAAAGAATGAGAAACCGCAGACGTTGATGCATTGGAATTTATCAAAATAATACAACAAAAAATAACACAAGGTGACCCGGATTTTTCGGGCATCCCTGTGTTATTTTTAATTTATTGAGCATAAATATGCAACAGCTTCGCCTGCTTTATTTTTTCGGCGAAGCGATTGTCGCGAGCGGTTTTTCAAAAAGAGAGCAAATCAGCATAATCGGATTCACGAGCAGCATGCCGAGCCACGCAGCGTTTGCGGGCAAGATTTCTGCAAAAAATCTGCCGATGCCGAGATGATGATATAAAATGTAAATTAATATATAATGAAAAGCATAAATTGAAAGAGTGCTTCTGCCGAGCTTTGTCACAAATGCGAAGGGCGTTTTTTTAGGGGTCAGAACAATAACCGCATAACACATCAGCGCGGCAACGGCATAGTGAGCCAATCTGAGAAGAAATCCGAAATTTTTATAGCCGCCAAGCGCAGCAAAGGGATTCAGCCCCGTGAACAGCGGGCGCAGCCAATAAAGCCTTTCGCCAAACAGAACCGCAACGGTTATCATCGCCGCGATTATAATTACGGCAGCGGTTTTTGCCGTCTTTTTTCTGCAATGCTCCTCAATCTTTTTCGCATCGGCAAGATAGCCGAGATAATAGAACGGATAATAAACTATTATTCTCGAAAGCGAAAGAAAGCTCTTGATTTCGGTGTCATAGCCCGCAACGCAGGCAAGCAGAACGCTGAAAATCAGCACATATTTCGGCGAAAAATCCTTCAGCAAAACCGTTACAAGCGCAAAAACAAACAGAGCCAGCATGAACCAGGGCAGATTTGCCTCGGTGAAAAGGCTGAACGACCAATCGCCGCGCGCAATGCCGTAATAAAGCCAGAATATCAGCTTAATAGCAATATAAAGCACAAAATAGCCGAAGATTCTGTCCTTTCTTTTTTCGTTGACGGTTGTTTTTGCAAACAGACCCGAAACAAAGATAAACAGCGGCATGTGGAAGGTATAAACCGCCAGATAAAGAGTTCTCATTGCCGAAGACTCTTTCACATAAAGGTCGGCAATGTGACCCGCAACAACAAGAAACATCAGGATAAATTTGAGTATATCCCATTTTTCGAGCCTTGCGCCCGATTCTTTTTTCATATGCAAATCCTCACATACTGTTTTTTATTATACTAACACGGCAATATATTTTAGTCAAGAAATGTTAATTCTATCGTTTTATAATAATTTTTTCTTGACTTTGCTCCTTGGTTGTGATATACCTATTGAGGAAAATTTTTAAAGAAAAAAGGCGAAAAACACATGGAAACTTTATTTTGTATTTCAATTGCCCTCGGCGCGGGTCTTCTCATGTCCCGAATCACAAAGCCGCTCGGTCTGCCCTCGGTAACATCCTATCTCATTGCCGGCATTCTTATCGGTCCATATTTCCTCGGCAGGCTCGGAATTGACGGAATGGGCTTCACCTCCGTTGAAAACGTTAAAGAATTTGAGATTATTTCCGACGTTGCGCTGGGCTTTATCGCCTTCGCCATCGGCAATGAATTCAGGCTTTCTCAGCTCAAGCAGCTCGGCAAAACCGCAACCTTCATCGGTATCGTTCAGGCTGTTGTTGCAACCGTTTTCGTTGATATCGCTCTGATTGGTCTTCACTTTGTTCTCGGCGAAGAGAAGCTGCCTCTTTCAATGGCAATCACTCTGGGCGCAGTTGCCGCCGCAACCGCCCCCGCAGCAACGCTGATGGTTGTCCGCCAGTACAAAGCAAAAGGTAAGCTGACAGATTTGCTTCTTCCGATTGTTGCTATCGATGACGCCGTCGGTCTGATTATTTTCGCAATTTCATTCGGCGTTGCAAAAGCGGTTGAACACGGCGAATTCAACCTCACCGCAATTATTCTTGAGCCGATTATCGAAATCGTTGCATCCCTTCTTCTCGGCGTTATTATGGGTCTGCTTTTCTCGCTTTTCGAGAGATTTTTCAGCTCCAACAGCAAGCGCCTCACCCTTTCCATCACATGCGTAATTTTTACCGTTGCCCTTTCAATGATTAAGTTTGAAATAGGCGGCATCCATGTCGGATTTTCCGCGCTTCTCGTCTGCATGATGCTCGGCACAATGTTCTGCAACGTATGCGATTTCTCGGCAGAAATCATGGAAAAAACCGACAAATGGACCGTTCCTCTCTTCGCTCTTTTCTTTGTTCTCAGCGGTGCGGAGCTTGAGCTCGGCGTGTTCTCCGACCTTGCCATTGTCGGCATCGGCGCTGCATATATCATTTCCCGCTCACTCGGCAAATATCTCGGCACCTACGGCAGCGCAAAGCTCATGAAATGCGACGAAAAAACAACCAGATATCTCGGCATCACCCTTCTGCCGCAGGCGGGCGTTGCTCTCGGCATGTCGGTTACCGCAATGGAGCTTGGCGAGGTTGGCTCGATGATAAGAAACATCGTTCTTTTCTCCGTTCTCATCTATGAGCTGTTCGGCCCCGTGCTCACCAAAATTGCCCTCACAAAAGCAGGCAATATCGAGCCGAAACCGCACCACAAACACAGAAAGAATCGCATTGCTCCTTCAAAAATCTGATTTACCGCCCCGAACACACAGTTCGGGGCTATTTTTTTATATTTTTCTCTTGTATTTCGCGCGCAAAAACATTATAATGATTTTATAATAGGGTAATAGTGTGTAACTTTGCCCGTTTTAAAGGAATGATATAAATGTCAGTTGAATCCGTTCGCAATTATCTTGCAGGCTTCGGGCTTGAGGGCAGGGTGCGGGAATTCACCGAATCCTCTGCAACGGTTGAGCTTGCGGCGGCGGTTGTGGGCGTTATCCCCGCAAGAATTGCGAAAACTCTTTCGTTCAAAAATCCCGCCGGAGAAGCCTTTCTCATTGTTGCGGCAGGGGATGCCAAGGTTGACAACCGAAAATTCAAGGATTTCTTCGGCTTCAAGGCAAAAATGCTGACCGCAGAGGAAGCAATCGAGCTTGTGGGGCACGCAGTCGGCGGCGTTTGTCCGTTTGCACTGAAAGATAACGTTAAAGTTTATCTTGACGAATCCATGAAACGATTTTCAAGCGTTTTCCCTGCGGCAGGCAGCGCAAGCAGCGCGGTTGAGCTCAGCTGCGACGAGCTTTTTGAATGCTCACGCGCGGAGAAATGGATTGACTGCTGCAAAATCCCGGAAATTTAATTTTGTTACCGTTTGGTAACAGTTTCTTAATTAAATCCGCATTTACATGTAATATATTATATTCAGGAGGACATTATGGGCAAAAAACATGTTATTTCCTACGACATTGGAACCACCGGCGTTAAAACCTGTCTTTTTGAAATCGATAAAGAAATCAAGCTTATCAGCGCGGCGATGCAGGGCTATAAGCTCTATATCATGCCCGACGGCGGCGCAGAGCAGGACCCCGACGAATGGTGGCAGGCTCTTTGCTCAACAACAAAAACAGTTTTTGAAAAATGTGACATCAAGCCTGAGCAGGTTGAGGGCATTTCCTTCTGCTCTCAGATGCAGGGTCTTGTTCTTGTTGACAAAAACGGCAAGCCCGTTCACAGAGCCTTCAGCTATATGGATCAGCGCGCAAGAAAGCAGATTAAAGAGGGCATTGCAAACGGAATTCAGATTGCGGGCGCAAACATCTTCAAGCTCATTCCCTCGCTTATCATCACGGGCGCTGTTTCCGCAAGCGTTAAAGACCCCGTCTGGAAATACAACTGGCTCAAGGAAAACGAGCCCGAAAACTTCAAGAAGGTTTATAAATGGCTTGACGTTAAAGAATATCTCATTTGCAGAATGACCGATAAATTCGTCATGACTCCCGACTCAGCCTTCGGCACTTTGCTTTATGACATCCGCAAGGGAAAAGAGGGCTTCAGCAAAACCATATGCAAGCTTCTCGGCGTTAACCCCGACCATATGCCCGAAATCATCAAGTGCACCGACAAGGCAGGCTCTCTGACGGCGAAGGCGGCTTCGGAGCTCGGTCTTAAGGAAGGCACGGCAGTTTTCGGCGGCGGCGGCGATGCTTCTCTCATCGGCGTGGGCGCAGGCAGCGTCGGTCTTGGCGAAACGCATATTTATAACGGCACATCGGGCTGGGTTTCAACCGTTGTTGACAAGAGCATTGTTGATGCATCGGCAATGATTGCGGCGATAGTCGGCGCTCAGAAAGACCGCTTCAACTATTTCGCAGAGCTTGAAACCGCAGGCAAGTGCCTCGAATGGGTTAAAGACCATCTCGCTCTTGACGAAATCGGAATTTTCCTCAACAAAACCGATGTTGCGGAGTCTGCCGAAACGGTTTATACCAACCTCTATGATTATCTTTCAAAGGTCATCAACGAAATCCCCGCAGGCAGCCAGGGTGTTATCTTCACCCCGTGGCTTCACGGCAACCGCTGCCCGTTTGAGGACCCGAATTCAAGAGGTATGTTCTTCAACATAAGCCTTGAGGTCGGCAAAACCGAGCTCATCAGGTCGGTTATCGAGGGCGTTTGCATGCACATGCGCTGGTTCCTCGAAACTCAGGATAAGAAAATCAAAACATCGGATACCGTTCGCTTTGTCGGCGGCGGCGCACTCAGCGACGTGACAAGCCAGATTCTTGCAGACATCACGGGCAAAACGATTGAAACCGTTGACAGCCCGCAGAATGTCGGCGCAGTCGGCGCGGCGGTTATCATGGCTGTCGGTCTCGGCGTGCTTGACGATGTTTCTAACGCAAAATCCCTTATCCCCGCAAAGAAAACCTTCACCCCCAATCCCGCAAACAAAGAGGTTTATGACCGCAACTATGCAGTTTATAAAACTCTTTATAAAAACAACAAAGAAGCATTCAAGGCTCTCAACGGCTGAGCTTCGGCAAGAAAGGATTTTTCAGATGAAAAAAATATTTGCTCTTACAATTTCTGTTATAGTTATTCTCACATGCTTTGCAGGCTGCAAGGCTAAAATCAAAAACGGCGCGCTTGTCACAAACGCTGCAGGCGAAAACTTTGCGGCTGTCACAAAGGCTGACGGCGGCATTCAGAGAGACGAAGCCGGCAACCTCATTGTTCTTGTTACCGACGAAAACGGCAGAAACGTTAAGGGTGACAACGGCGAATACCTCACAAACCCTGTTGCTCTTGATCATGCACTCGTTGTCGGCAACAGAGTTGAATGCAACGAATATTCGGTTGTTATCCCCGACGGCTGGTCAGACGGAAACAGCCTTAACGGCATGAATATTCTCAAGGACGGCACTCTTGACGGACTTTTCATTGAAGCAAAAAATACTCCGCTTGACGAGCTCATGGGCAATTCAAGCAAGCTTCTCTCGGCAATGAAATCCATGTATGACAACACCGTTTATGAAAACAAGGCAATGACAATCGGCGAAATTGAAGCCCATTTTGTTTCTGTGTTTGTTCCCGACAACGGCATGACACCCGAAAGCGGCAACCCCTCATCCTCATATGTTGCTTATATTTTCTTTGAGCAGGGCGGTTACTCATATTCCTGCCGCATCACCTCAGACCGCAACATGAATGACGACCTCGGCGAAATCATCGGAATTATTGAATCCATCGAATTCATCAACTGATTTTAAATCTTTCAATACCGAAACTCCGAAAAGCGGCGAAAAGACTCGCTTTCGGGCAGGTTCGGATTATTCCATTCACCTTAAGGAGATAATAATATGCTTTTTACACAGGATATCGGTATAGATTTAGGCACTGCCAACACCCTGGTTTTCGTTAAGGGCAAGGGCATTGTTATCCGCGAGCCTTCGGTTGTTGCCGTTGACCAAAAGAGCAACCCTCCCAGAGTTGTTGCCGTCGGCACGGAAGCGAAGGAAATGATTGGCAGAACTCCCGGCTCGATAACCGCTGTCCGTCCCCTTAAAGACGGCGTTATTGCGGATTTCGAAATAACCGCAGAGATGATAGCCTCTTTCATCAAGCGCACAACAAAGAAAACTCCGTTTTCAAGAATAAGAGTTCTTATCTGCATCCCCTCGGGCGTTACCGAGGTTGAAAGAAAAGCTGTTTATGACGCAGCAAAGAGCGCGGGCGCAAAATATGTCAGCCTCATAGAAGAGCCCATGGCAGCAGCTATCGGCGCGGGTCTGCCCGTCAGCGAAGCAACCGGCAGCATGGTTGTTGACATCGGCGGCGGCACTTCGGAGGTTGCCGTTATCTCGCTCGGCGAGGTTGTTACCGCAAACTCGGCAAAGGTTGCGGGCGATAATTTTGACGAAGCCATCATTTCTTATATCAAGAAAAAATATAATCTTCTTATCGGCGAAAGAACCGCTGAGGATATCAAAATCAAAATCGGCTCTGCCTATCCCTATGAGGGCGAAGGCACCGTT
>JAZNSX010000059.1:0-10082 GCA_045591425.1 Acutalibacteraceae bacterium
ATGACTTTGAATAGGTCTTGAAATTGATTACATCACCGCAGTATTCTTGTTGGTGCAGTATGCCCGACACGGTTGACGGTAACCATTTATATGGGTCTTCATAAGCCTTTTTACCGGCTCTGCCAATTAGAACTTACGAAAATCTTTTTTATAAATGCAACAAAGGCGGCAGAATATCGTTGTGCATATTCTGCCAAAAATCGAAGTCTTAAAAGAACATACGAACAGAGAACATCGTATCGCAGGTAGTGAGAAGTACAAAGTTTACCTTTTAATCCGTATTGTCTGTACGAAGTACAAACATAGTATTTTTTGGGGATTATGTCCGATTGCAGGAATAACAACTGTATCACCTATAGTTTCTCCGCAGTCAACACACACTGTATATTCCATACCGTCAACTGTACATAAAGCAGGAACAGAAACTGTCTGAGGAACATGAATATGGTCAGGCTCATTATGCAGCTTCAATAATTATGTACAAAATGCCTTCACAATATCCGGAGCTTTATACAACAGCAGTATGCAATACTCGTGTCACTTTGGACTCGGCAAGGTCTTTGCTTATTTTATAATTTGACAACTTGTTAGTTGATATGTATAATTTAAAATACATATAAAAATTAACAGAAATTAAAGTGAGATTTGATTATCTTCACGCAAAGCAATTGATAAGTATTATAAAAACATAGATGATTTTTGCGAGCTGGATTATTCTGTTATTGATAAGATTTATGATGAGGAAGAACTTTGTGATATAAAGCTTAAAGAACTCTATGTCGCTCAATCCAAAGCAAAAAAATCAAAAGACTATGTTCTTTTGAAAGAAATATCCGACGAAATCAAATCTTTTGAAAAGAGAAAAAAAGAACTTTCAGCGGCATTGAAAGCGGAAACTGATAAACACATTCAATTTTCTCGTGCTGCCAAGCCCTATATCGAAGCAAAAAAACTTATAGCAGCAAGAGAAAATTACAAGCATCTTGAAGAACTTGAGGAAAGATATGAGGAAGCTAAAGCAAGGAATTAAGATGTTGTTGCAGTAAAAACCGCAATAATAAAGCAGATGCAAAAAAGAAAGATTTCACTAAAAAACAGAATAAAATAACAGACAGATTAAGTAATCATTAATCATTCAAACACAAGATATACTTATGGGAAACGCCAAAGCGAAATCGTTGATTATAGAAGAAAAGACCTCCTTTGATATAACAGGAAATGCAGCACCAACTGCAACCCTGAAAATCAAAGGAGGTCGAATAATTGCGGATGAAAGCAGTTTATCACACACAAGCCGGAAGTGTCGATATCGCATGATTCTTGTGCCGGAGTACGGAAGGACATTGATAAATGGGAAATTAAGAAAAGATACAGTAACAATATTGAGGCGATTGTGTGAATACAAGCATGCAGAAAGACCACATACATATTTGTTATCAATACCACCGAGCATATTCTCCCGATTGCCATCATTATGTTTCACCTCATTTTATCAGTTTGTTTTATGTGTTTCAACAGTGTGACTGCTGTTCGGAGAAGTATAAACAAAACTTTAACATTCCGCATACATTTTTCTAACCGTAAAAATATATATTATCTCCGTTATGATACTCGGAAATGTATCTGAAAGGAGAAGATTATGAGTAAAGTCAGCGATTATTCAAAATTCCATACAGTCAGAGATCTAATTGACAACAGTGCAGAAACATACGGCAAAAAGCCTTTCATAAAATATCTCGTTGATGACGAAATAATTGAAAAGAGCTTTATTGACCTTAAAGAAAACAGCCTTGCAATATGCAGATATATCCGTTCCGTGTGCCCTGAAAGAATGCACGTTGCAATTATCGGAAAAACGTCTTACGAATATATCACCGCTATGACGGGTGCTCTTGTAAGCGGAAATGTTTTTGTTCCGTTTGCACCGAACACCACGGTTGAAGAAGGTGTTGAACTTTTTGAAGCAGGCGATATTGAAGCTCTGTTTTACGAAGATGAATTTTTGGAAACCGCAAAGGCAATTGCTGAAAAATACGGCAGGCTGAAAGTTCTTGTGAATATGGGCAATGCTGATTGGTTTGCTGATATTTATGAAAAATACGGTGACAAGTCGGAATATGCTTCGCTTTCCGAAGTTGAACTTAACCCCGAAGACTGTGCAACAATTATTTACACCTCAGGCACAACGGGCAAAAGAAAAGGCGTTATGCTTTCTTCGGCAAACCTTATCGCAAACATAACTTATACAGAATTTGAACACGAAAAAGATGAAGTTCTTCTTTCTGTTCTTCCCATGCATCATATTTTCTGCTTCACAAGCGACTATTTCAAATCTCTTCTTGAAGGCTTTACGGTTTGTCTTAACGGCGAAATCAGCAACATCGGCAAAAGCTTTCAGATTTTCCAGCCCACAACAATGAGAATGGTACCGATGATTTGCGAAACACTTATCAGAAAGGTCGGTATTCTCCATAAGAGATTCCCCGACCTCACTCCGAGAGAAGCCGCTGAAAAGGTTTTCGGAAAAAATCTGAAATGGGTTGCGGTAGGCGGTGCTCATGTTTCACCCGCACTTATTGATGAATACGAAAAATACGGTATCCTTCTGCGTCAGGGTTACGGAATGACAGAAACAAGCCCCAAAATCACAACGGGCGATAACGGAAATAATCATAAATACTCCTGCGGTAAACTTATGAAAAGCATATTCGACACAAGAATTGTTGACGGTGAAATTCAGGTTAAGGGCAAGTCGGTTATGATGGGTTATTACAAAATGCCCGAGGAAACCGCAGCAGCATTCACCGAAGACGGCTACCTCAGGACGGGCGACCTCGGCAGATTCAGCGATGACGGCGAGCATCTTTATGTTATAGGAAGAATTAAAAACCTTATTATTCTTTCAAACGGAGAAAACGTTTCACCTGAAGAGCTTGAAGCAAAATTTGCCGATGAAAAAGTTATCAAGGAAATCGTTGTAAGCGGCGAAAATGACAGAATTGTTTCCGAAGTTTTCCCCGATACGGAATTTGCGGCAATGATGGGAATTGAAGATATCGAAGCGTATCTTAACGAAAAGATAAAAGAAGCAAATGCCGGTGAAAAGCCCGAAAGAGAAATCGCTTCTCTTCGTATCAGAGAAACACCCTTCCCCAAAACATCATCAAATAAAATCAAGAGAAGCAATGTCAGCTTCTGAAACACGGAGGGCAGACTATGAAAATCAAGCTTAAAGACGGAAAAAAAGTCAGTGCATATCCGCTGATTCCCGCACAGCATCTTATGCTCTATCTTTCGGAGCATCACAGCACGGATGCCCCCGTGCTCAACATTGTAACGGGGTACTACTGGCAGGGTGAATTTGATACCGGGCTTATGAAGGAAGCTCTTTACGAAGCTATGGACAGATGCGATGCAATCCGTCTGCGTTTCACCAAAAAGCCTTTCAATAAAGTTTATCAGTACCTTGCACACGAGCACGAAATTGAAATCATTGAGGAAGATTTGACTGAGATGAAATGGGATTATGCTCACGAATTCCTCAAAAACCGTTCCCATTCGATCATTGATATGTGGGATAAACCCGTTAACGAAATCAGGATAATTCATCTTGAAAATAATTACAACGGCATTTATATGAAGCTTCATCACCTTGCTTTTGACGGCTATTCATCAAAGCTTTTCCTTGCAGATGCACTTTCAATCTATCTTCATAAAAAATACGGAATGGCTTATCCCAAGCCGATGAGAAGATACAGGGATATGGTTGAAAAAGAGCTTGAATATGCAAAATCAGAGCAGCACAAAAAGGATAAGGAATTCTGGAAGGGTACAATCAAAAACTATCCCGAGCCGATTTATACCGACTATGTTCGTCCAAGCAGGCTTCTTCAGCAGAGAATTGAGAAAAACAAACCCAACCTGCGAAAAGCGGAGGTGCTTGACGCAAATCCCGAGTCAAGAACACTCAAATTCAGCCTCGATGCGGAAACATCTGAAAAACTGATAAAAATGTGTGCTGAAAGAGGTCTTTCCGTACCCTGCGTGCTGATGATGGGTATGAGAAGTGCACTTTCATCATTCAATAATAACGAAAAAGATATTTCATATAAAATAATGGTCAATCGCCGTGCAACCCTGCTTGATAAAAAAGCGGGCGGCGTAAGGATGCATTTCTACTCGATGAGAAACATTGTTGAACCCGAAATGACTTTCACTCAAGCGGTAAGAGTTATCGAAAAAGCACAGAACGATATTTTCGCTCATTCAAATATAAGTCCGATGGAGGCTGTTATTCTCCGTCATCTCGCAATGAAAACGGGCACAAGATATACTTATGAATGCATAACCTTTTCGTATCATCCGCATTTTCCGATGCCCTATTACGGCGAAGAGATGAAGAAGACAAGCAGAGGCTTCTGGTATAACAACGATTCATCCGTTCAGCCTCTTTATCTGACCGTTATGCACAGAGCAAACGATAACGGTCTTGATTTCAATTTTGAATACAGAGTTGTAAACAATCCCGTGGACGAGCTTCATCATTTCTACGATAAAATCCACGATACTTTGCTTATGGGCATTGAAAACCCCGATGTTAAGGTATCGGAAATTCTCAAAAAAATAGAAAAAGATAAGGTGAAATAAAATGGAAAAATTAATCGAGCTTATTCTAAACTATGTTGAACCCGATGATGAAATAACTGCTGATACAGACATCAAAAGCGGTCTCGGAATGTCATCTTTTGACCTCGTATGCCTTTCGGAAGAAATTTTTGATGAGTTCGGTGTAAAGCTTAATGCCGAAGTTTTCAGAGATTGCGATACAATCGGTAAACTTGCCGATTACCTTGAGGAGCATAAAAATGGCTAAGTTTACAGTAAAGCAGATACCGACTCTTTTTTCGGCATCGCTCGGACTTGCCGAACTTGCAAAGCTTAAAATTTACAGCAAAAGAGCAAATAAAACGCAGGAAAAGCTGTTGCTTTCTCTTATGAAGAAGAATAAGTCAACCGTTTACGGCAAAGCAAACAATTTTAAAGAAGTCCGTTCGGTTGAAGATTACCAGAAAATTGTTCCTTTAACAACCTACGAAGACTATGCCGATTATGTTCAGCGGATGATGAATGGAGAAAAGGGACTTATCACAAACGAATATTACCGCCGCTTTGCCGCTTCTTCGGGCAGCACGGGCAAGGCAAAAATCATTCCTCTGTCCGCAAAGTCGGAGTGGGTATGCCAGTGCTTCGGATTCAGTGCACCTGTCGGAAGTGCATTTAATTATTTCAGAAAGCAAGGCAGATTGATGCCTCCGCAGAAAGGACTCAACACAGCCGAAATCGGTTGCGAAAAACTAAAAAACGGCAAAAGTGTAAGTTGTATTTCTTCTGTTCCTCTTTTAAATCTCAAGCCGCTTGTGCCGATTTTTGCAAGCTCGCCTATGTAATTGCAGTTTGTTGATGATGACACAAAAATGGACTCGCATTATCTTAAACTGCGTTTCGCATTGATAAAAAAGGATATAAGCTACTTCACCACAATTTTCATTACAACCCTTGAATCAATGTTCTTCTATATGGAAGAAAACTGGGAGATGCTTTGCGATGACATTGAAAAAGGCATAATCAATCCGGGCATTGAATGTCCTCCCGAAATGCGTGCGAAGCTTGAAAAAAGACTGAAGCCCGATCCCGGGCGTGCGGAAGAACTCCGCAACGAGTTCCGTAAGGGCTTTGACTGCTCTCCAATAGTTCCCCGAATCTGGCCGAATATCAGCTGGATGTTCGGTATGGGTACGGGTGCGGTTGCGATTTATCAGAAAAAGCTTCAGCGATATCTCGGAGATATTCCTGCTCATTATCTCGGCTATGCCGCTTCCGAAGCATTGATGGCTGTTCCTCTTGAACTTGATTCTTTTGAGTATGTTATGCTCCCTCACAACGGATTCTACGAATTCCGCCCCGTTGATTCTGATGATTACGATAACCTGCTCACCATCAAAGACCTTGAAGTTGGCAAAGAATATGAAATTATCCTCACAAACACAAGCGGTTTTTACAGATACAGAATAGAGGATGTTATCCGCGTTACGGGGTTTTATCACGAATCGCCGAAGATAACTTTCTGCTACAGACTCAATCAGGTTGCCAATATCAGCGGTGAAAAAATGACACAGATGGCATTTGACTATATTGTCAACGGTATGTCTGAGAAACTCAATGAACTGTTTGTGGGTTACAGCATTTACGTTGACCACAACACTTCTCCCGGCCATTATGTTCTGCTTATCGAAACGGCAAAACAGCACGAAAAGAGCCTTGAAAAAGAATATGCAAAGCTTTTTGAAGATTTGCTTTGCGAAAACAATCCGTCCGCAAAACCTGCATTCCAGAACGGAAGTCTCGGACATTGCGAAGTTAAGTTCCTGCGTCACGGCACTTATGACGATTACCGTCAGATGCTTAAAGACAGGGGTGCAAATCTCAATCAGGTAAAACCCGTAAAACTTATTGATAATGAGGAAAGAAAAAATTTCTTCTTTTCACATATTATTGAGGATTAATTATGATTTCAGAGAAAACAAAATCCCTTAACAGAGCAAACGAGCTTGTTTCAAGAGGGCTTTCCGACGAAAAGATTATCAATGATATAATCAAAAACGAAAAACCGATTCCAAAAAGACTTCCTGCGGAGTTATATGACAAGGTCAATTATATGTGCCGCAGGTGGATGGACAGAATTGCTCGTTTTGAAATAGAATACGATTTTATTCCGAATACAAGAGTGCTGAAAACGGTTCTTCTCTGTCTTATTGAATCTGCGCCCGTTTTCCATTCAAAGTTCATTGACAATCATATAAATCCTTACTGGAAAGTTTCGGATTATCATATTGACGATATTTTTTCAGTAAGAGAAACAATGAATTTGGAGCGTTCTGCAGACGATTTTCTGCTTCAGGGAATTCCCGTCACAAGCAATGTTCAGATTAAAATCGGTCTGTTCTTCTGCGAAGGCAAATGCAGACTTTGTTTTATTTTCAATCATATGTGTATGGACGGCGGCGGTCTGAAAAGCTTTCTGAATGATATGTTCAAAGGCTATGACAGTTATATGAAAAACGAAACGGTTTCTGTTTTTTATTCAGGCAAATCCCGTGCATACGAGTGTGTTTATGACGATATGAGCGAAGCAGACAGAAAGACAGCAAAAAAGCTTTTTGCCGCTGTTTCTTCAAAAGACAAACACACTCTGCCTTTCACAGAAGCAAAAGGTACTGACAAAAAAATGCTTGTCCGCAAGAAAATCGGAGCAGATGTTTTTGAGTCTGCAAGATTAAAAGCGAAAGAATACGGTGCAACGGCAAATGACCTCATTTCCGCTGCATATATCAGAGCTTTTTATGATGTTTCGGGTTGTGACGAAACGGAAAGAGTCGGTATATCCTCTGCGGTTGATTTGAGAAGATACATAAAACACCCCGAAAATATCGGCTACACAAATCACACGGCATTCACACCCTGCATTGTTGAATCCAAAGGCGAAACAATGGCAGACACTCTGAAAGCCGTCGCAAAAAGCACAAGCGAAGTTAAAAAGGATAAATTTATGGGGCTTCACGGTCAGCCTTTGCTGAATCTCGGATTTTCAACAATGATTTATGCCCAGGCAGAGCTTATAACAAGCCTCGGATATACAAATGCAAATCTTTCGGTCAGCAACGTTGGTGCAATGAAACCCGAATCGCTCGCTTTTGACGGTATTGTTCCGACAACTGTATGGGTCGGCGGCGGAGCAAAAGAAAAACCGTGTGCCGCACTCAATGTGCTTTCGTATAACGGAAATTTAATGCTTACGACCTGCATAAGCGGCAACGAGGGCGACAGAAAAATGCTCGCAAATTTTTTTAACAGAATTGAAGAAAACTTAAAATCCTTATAGGTGACGAAAATGAATGAAAAAAAGAAATATTCCTACTCTTATTCTGCTGCTGAAAACAAAGAAATCAAAAAGATAAGAGAAAAATACACAGAACCCGATGAAAGAGAAACGAAGCTTGAACAGCTTCGCAGACTTGATGAAAGTGTTAACAAATCCGCAATGGCAGTTGCTCTTACCGTCGGAATACTCGGTGCTCTGATTCTCGGCTTCGGAATGAGCTGTGTTATGGTATGGACAGATAAAATGTTTGTGCCGGGTATAATTTTGCCCATAATCGGAATTACTGTTTGTGCTTTTGCATATCCCCCTTATAAAATAAAAGCATCCAAAAAACGCAAAGAAATTGCACCGCTTATTCTTAAACTTACAGATGATCTGATAAAATAAAAGGACCCGGCTCACTCGAGCCGGGTCTTTTTTGTATCAGTTATATTTTCTTGCAATTTTAAGAGTTGTTGTTTTGGGGAATTCCTCGTCACGGATTATGATTTTATTTATGTTTTTGAAAGAGGGCATCTTTCTGTTGAATGCATCAACATCGCCCTTGAGTCTTTCTCTTGCATCGGGATAATCTTCTTCGTTGAGGAAAAATTCACCGATAATTTTCTTATCATCTGCATAAACAAGAACTTCAGCAACATAGTCGATTCTCCTGAGCTTATCTTCAAGCTCTTCGGGTGAAACATTCTTGCCGTTTGAAAGGCAGATAAGATTTTTCTTTCTGCCAACCATAAAGAGAAATCCGTCTTTATCTATTCTTCCGAAGTCGCCCGTCTTCAGCCATTCTCCGTCAAATGCGGCGGCGGTTGCTTCGGGGTCGCCGTAATAACCGACCATAACATTTGTACCCTTAACGTAAATTTCACCGACACCTTCGTCATCGGGATTTACAATCTTGATTTCACAGCAGTCAAGGGGTGTGCCGACAGAACCGAATTTGAATTTATCTGCTTTGTTGCAGGTAACGCCGGGTGAACATTCCGTCAGACCGTAGCCGTTGAAAACATCAATGCCGAAATCGTGCATTCCTTTTTCATATTTGGGGTCAAGATTAGCACTTCCGCAGATAATCATATCAAGGTTACCGCCGAGATTGTCGAGAATGGTTTTGAAGATTTTGCGTCTTTTGTCAATGCCGAGCTTCATAAGGAAATTGCTGATTTTAAGACCTTTTTTGAGAACTTCTTCTCTGCCCGTTTTTCTTGCGGTTTTCCAGATTTTATCATAGATTGTTTCAACAACAAGCGGAACAGCTGAGAAATTATAGGGTTTGATTTTCACAAGGTCCTTCTGAATATCCTTTATGCTGTCGCACATATAGCCCCATTCAATAACTATGTAGGTTGCGAAAAGTGCACTTACCCACGCATAGGTATGGTTAAGAGGAATGAAGCCTATAACATGTCTGCCCGAATGTGCACGGCAGGCAGCTACGCAGTTGCTTGCAATGTTTTTATGGGAAAGCATAACACCCTTGCTTTTTGCAGTTGTACCCGATGTATAAGAAATGCAGGCAAGGTCATCGGGTTTAACTTCGATATTCTCAAACGATTTGTCGCCGCTGTCATAAATTTTCAATCCGTTTTCAATGAAAGAATCAAAGTCATCAATGCAAAACCAGTGTTTGACAGGCATTTTTTCATCTTTTTTGAATTCCTCAACCATTGAAGAAAATTTTGCAGTATAAACAAGAGCATCGCAGCCACAGCGGATAAGCTGGTCGGCAAGGTCTTCGGCGGGAAGCTTGTAATCCATCGGAACGTTGATGTTTCCGCCGCAAAGGACTGCATAATAAGCGATTACCCATTCGATAACATTCTCGCCGATGATTGCAATTTTCTTGTGTTCAACAAGGTCAAGCGATTTGAAATATGTTCCCAGTCCGCAGATTTTGCGCCACATCTGATTATAGCTCATCTCGCACATATTCTTTTCTCTGTCAAGGTACATAACCATTCGCTTGTCACCGCCGCGCTTTGTGCCTGAAACAATTATTTCTTTCAGCGTGCTGTAATCGGGTATGTTTGGATTGCCAAGATTTTTATGCTGTTTTTTCATAATTTCACTCCGTTTTATTATCCGACAGTTATAATATAATGCACTTCGCCGTAGCCCTTATCTACGGTAGCTCCTATTGGGACAG
>JAZNSX010000060.1:0-11332 GCA_045591425.1 Acutalibacteraceae bacterium
CTCATCTTTTAAAACTCTGGCTACGGTCTGGAGAACCACAACCTTTTCAATCCAATCTTTTTTGATTGCTTTTCTCGTGCAACCTAAATGTCTTTTTGCACCGCCGCACTTGTAATAATAATGCTTAACTTTTCTCGTTCCGCTTCTTCCCGATTCACCTGCCATAATTCTGCCGCAGGTTCCACAGAACAGTTTCGTTGTGAGTAAGTATTCGTCTTCTGCTTTCTTTCGGGCAGGAGCTCTTTTGTTTTTTACCATTCTTTCCTGAACTCTCTCAAACATATCTTTGTCAATGATTGCGGGTATTCCGTCGGGAGTAACTACATCACGGTATCTGTACTCGCCGATATATTTTCTGTTAGAAAGAATGATACTTACTCCGTTGACTTTGAACTTTTTGCCGTTACGGGTTTTAAGACCTCTTGAATTAAGTTCATCGCAGATTTCTTTGATTGTTTCACCGTTGTCATACCTTGTAAAAATCTCAGTCGGTATCGCCGCTGTTATCGGGTCAATCAAGATGTTCTGCTCGCTGTCGGAATAATATCCGAGAGGAAGTGTTCCGCCATTGGTTTTGCATTTGAGAGCGTTTTCTGTCTGCCCTCTCTGTATTTTCTCCGAAAGCTCTGCCGAATAATATTCCGCATAGCCTTCAAGAATTGATTCGAGAATGATACCTTCTGGTCCGTCGGATATGTTTTCTTTTACTGACAAAACTTTGACACCGTTCTTTTTGAGAATGTGTTTGTAATGAGCACTGTCATAACGGTCTCTTGAAAATCTGTCGAGTTCCCACACAAGCACAATATCAAACAACCTCTTTTCGCTGTCGGCAATCATTCTCTGAAAATCGGGTCTGTCATCGGTACGGGCAGAGAGTGCTCTGTCAACATAGCTGCCGAGAATCGTGATTCCGTTTCGCTCGGCATACTCCGTACATTCACGAATCTGACCCTCAATCGATTCTTCACGCTGACTGTCGGAAGAATATCGTGCATAGATAACTGCTTTCAATCATCTGTCACCCCCTCAGAACTCAAAAGTTTCAGAAGAGTTGCCTTGAGTTGATGGTTTGCTCTGGAATTGGGGTCGAAGCACATTTCAACAAACTTTTCCATTTCGGGACTGTACTTTGTTTTGTGCTCATACAGTCTGCCCTGCGGATTATCCGTTCTGCCGTAGATGTAATCCAAAGAAACATCATAATAATCTGCAAGCTTAACCATGTTTTCAGGCGAAGGTGTTGCCGAACCGTTTTCATATCGGTTGATGCTCGACTGCTTCATTCCCGAAATCTGAGCAAGTTTGTTTTGGGAAAGACCCACACTTTCACGGAGCGCTTTCAGCCTTTTGCTGATGATTTCCATCGTTTCACCTCCTAATATTATATTGTGTAATCATTGTAGCACAAATAAATATAGTTGTCAACTACAATTTTGCATAAGTGCCAAAAAGGGTTAGGCGAAATTTTTTGCCTAAACAAACAACACAAGCCTTTCTCTTGTTGCGAGACTTTTTCTCTCAAAAGGCGTTATTGATTTATAACTGTGCATAATGTAAAATTCAATTAAAGAAGCGCTTCTGAATTAAATTTGAGGTGAACTTATGAAAATTTATTTTAGCGAAAACCTGAAAAGACTGAGAACTCAAAAAAGATTAACGCAGGAGAAACTCGCAAATTTCATCGGTGTTTCTTATCAGACAATCAGTAAGTGGGAGAATAGCGATACATACCCCGATATAACCACTTTACCTGCGATAGCAAAGTTTTTTAATGTAAGTGTTGATGAATTGCTCGGTGTAAATCAAGCGGAAAACGAAGCCGAAATTGCTGAACAAATCAAAGCATACGATAATTTGACCGATAAAAAGTTGATGTGGGATTTAATCAGCACTCTGAAAGAAAAATTCCCCAATGATTTCCGTGTTTTAATCAGATACATCGCATATCTTTCACGCTATTCTGACGATAAAAGCAAAAGATTATCCGAGGTTTTGCCAATATATGAAAACATTCAGAAGAATTGCACCGATGACCAAATACGAATCATGTCAAAAAGAGCGTTGATTGAGTTGTATCACTCACTTTCAAAGAAAGAGGATAACGAAATATCATTTGATGACTGTGAGAAAATTATTTTGCAAATGCCCCGTATGCGTGACAGCAAAGAAACCTTTTCTTTCTTTTATCCGCAAACTCATCCTGAGCGTGAAGAAAATATCAGAAAAACCATTGAGGAAGAAATTCTTTTACTGCACACTCACTTGGAAAGCTATTACTTTTTCAATGATAGTTTTGATACCGATTTCAAAATGGAAATGTGTAAAAAAGAAATTGATTTTCTGAATTTCATTTATGATGACGGCAATTACGGAAAACTGTGGCAAGTAATGATACATAATTACGGTCATATTGCAATCAGATTTTCACAAAAAGGTGATGTTAAGTCAGCGCTTGTAAATCTGAAAAAATCAGCAGAGCTTGCCGTTGAATTTGATAGCATGGACAGAATCACCACAATGCACTCAAAACTTTTTAATGGTAAACAATTTGACAAACATACTCTTGGAAGCACCTATTGTGCGAAACAAACCGTAAAAAAACGTTTGACTGAAAAATATCCTTTATCCGACGAATTAAAGAGTATGGAAGAATTCAAATCAATTATATCAATGTTAGAGTAATAAGGCGGATCTGTTCAAGAAAACATTTTCATTTGCAAATATAATTGTGTTGTAGGAATCGATTTTTACAATCAATCTGAACACAGGAGAATGTATTATGGAGAACACAGAACTCATATTCAAAGCCGTTGAATTTGCAAAACAAAATGCAGCAGACAATGAAATATCCGTTGAAGATGTTGCCGCAAACGCAGGCTTTTCCATTGATTATTTCAATCGCATATTTCTCACTCACACGGGATTTACCGTAACGGCATATATGAATTATGTCCGTTTAAAAAATGCAACAAAATTGCTTCGTACCACAGACAAATCCGTTTTGGAAATTGCTCTTGAAATCGGTTATGATTCTCACGAAGGTTTTACAAAAGCATTCAAGAAAAAATACGGAGTTACTCCGAGCGATTACCGTTCCAAAACAAAAAATCAGATAATGTATCTCGGGGAGATAACAGACAAAACTGTTGTTGCCCGTTTCATTCACAGCAACCCCGATTTTCAACTTGTTGATTCCGACATCGTTATTGATTATCTTCTTGAAAAAGATGCAAAGCGTTACGGTTACTTTTGCACAACAATAAAATATTGCGGTCTTGAAATCGCCGCACCGAACGGAAATTTTGAAAACGGATTTGTCGGAATCGGTGACAACGGAAACGGCAAAAGTTATCTTGAAATTATGACGGATGATTTTAAACTTTTATCGGAATGGATAAAACGATTTCCGCAAAGAAAAACATTTTATTCAACAATAGATGAAACTGAAATTTATGAAATTCTGAAGTCTTATGGAGTTGAAGAAAAGCTGAAAGTTACACAGCAAGCATTGTATTTTGGTGAACCGATTGAAGTTGAACTGCCCGATGGAATTGTTATACGTTTGCTTAATCCTTCCGATAAAAAATCAATTCTCAAATGGGCGAACGGTAAGAAAGACGGTTATATAAATCATCTGCTCAATGAGAATGATTATCTTGATGAAAACAATCTTGAATACGGAGTTTTTGAAAACGGAGAGTTGATTGCGATTGCCGGATGCGGCATTGATGAAATTCACGGAATGAAACTCAACAACTGTTGTGCAATCCGTTTTGCCGACGGCAAAGAAAATGAAAACTTATATCGCACAATATTTTCTTTCGTAACCAATGATATATTGAACAAAGGTGCATTGCCATTCGATGATATTCAGCACGGCGATTATGCACGAACTCACGGCAACTTTACTTCTGTTGATTACGGATATGAAATTACAAACAGAAGATACGACATAATTTAATCTAAATAGAACTTCAGCCTGCGGATTTTTACAATTCTGCAGGCTGGTTTTTATATGAATTTTTATTGATAAACACCTTGTTTTACTGCTTACTC
Source organism: Acutalibacteraceae bacterium (assembly GCA_045591425.1). Classification (GTDB taxonomy): domain Bacteria; phylum Bacillota; class Clostridia; order Oscillospirales; family Acutalibacteraceae; genus CAG-177. The sequence continues at coordinate 4,060 of JAZNSX010000060.1, forward strand.
ACTCTTTGGCAAGCAGTGCAAACCTACGTAGGATTTGCTTTTTTGCTTGCTAATTTGCCCTATTTGTAACTTGGCAAGCAAGGCAAATGTGGATACAACCTTGCCAAAATCAGCTTGCAAGTTGTTCCGATTTTCAACCGTTCACTATCTTTGCAAGCAGGGCGAGTGGATACCCACTTTTGCAAAAACCTCATTTTCAAATTATGCCGATTTACAATTCGTTCATAATTTTTCTCGTCGGTTTTTTATCGCTTGTTGGTGAATTTCTTCCCCAAACCCCTAACAAAAATCGGAGAGAAAATTCAAAAAGCTTCTCTCCGAGCTGCGCCTAAAGGCTTAAAAAATGTATAAAATATAAATAAAAACAATCTGCAAAATTTTTGTGTTTTATGAACTTTCACAGAAACCAACCTTTCTGCATCTCGCTCTATTCCAATGTCAACTTTCCAAAAAAGCAAATAGGATAGTCAATAAACATTTTTTTCATTTCAACCCTCATCTCATCAAAACACTTTTGTGCTTTTGTGTTATCATCCAAAAGTAAATATGCACCACAGCGAATCTCTAATGGCTTATTATCTTTTGTTAACTTCTCAAGGGAACTCAACTCATCAAAAGATAGGTTTCGTTGTCTTTTTAAAATTTGCATCCTATTAAGTAAGATAATGTCTTTGCTTATATCTATGTTGTTTTCTTCGATCCAATCCAAAATTTTTGTTGCTAAATTTAAGAATTCTACTTTTGGATTCTTGTCATATCCTTTCAGTATTTCAAGAAGAAACAATACAGACTGTGACATTAAATATTGAGAAAGCTCCGTTGAAATCAAATCTTCAAATATTATTTCGCAATCAATATTAGAAGCACATTCAAAAGCTCTATTGTTTAAAAGAAGATATTGTGAACTTTGCATCGGCTTTTCATGGTTTACATCTTTCACATCAAAAGCACAAACAGAGTGCTTTTCAAAAAAATTTTTAATAACATATTTCTCATCCGACTGCTTTTCTGCCCATATTAATACTGATAAGTTTGCAATTTTAATTAAACAATATGTAACAGGAGCATCAGTATGAGAAAGAGTCATTTTCTTACCATAGAGGACAGCACCCACAAGATTCCTTATATTTCTTTGATCTTGTTCTGAAAGGTTATCACAATTCAATTCTTCTCTAACACCAAGGAAATCAAGTGTTTTCTTTACATTTTTATAATATTCAAAATTAGATTTTATTTTCTTGATTTCTTTTGCTGGCAAATCATCAAATGGCAATTTTGCGCCGTTTATCGACAACTCTTTGTGATCAATAACATCAACTATAAATGAGGTGTCTTTAATAAATTCAGATAGTGTGCCTGCAGGTCTTATTTGAAGTTTCGAGTTTGTTCCTTCATATGGCGGAACAAAACTTAAACCCTTGCTAATTTGGAAAGTCGCTTGACCTTTTTCATATACAACAGTATATGATGAATAATATTCAATATCATTCACCTTCACAGAACCATTTATTTCTTTAGAAATTATCGGATTAAAGACTTTTTCAACAGGAATATCTATATCTAACCCTTTTGGTTTTGCATACAGATAAAAATCGTGGTTAGTAATATAACGTTCTATTTCGCTGTTTTTTATTCCGACTCCAGATGTACCAAAAGAAAGACTTTCTATGATGGTTCCGTTCTGCGCAAGGGATTCGATTGAAGGAATTTCTTTCCCTATAAAACTCATTTGTTTGGGCTTGTCTTTTACAAAATCCATGAAAACATTTGCCATTTCGGCTTCGCTTTCTACAGGAAAAGATTTGAGCTTTATCGTGAAAGTTGTTTGCTTTTTTGCTTTCTTCAAAATACCGTCTAAATCAAAAGTTAATAAACTAGCATAATAAATTTTATACCATTGAGTTAACGGATCTACACTCACAAGAAAAAATATACAACCTCCATCACGATAATAATTCTTCAGATCAACAACACTACACGAAAACGATGCTTCTTCGGACACTATTTTTCTTGCTGTCCCTTTAACTTGTATAGGGACCGTTCCAAGCAGATGCTCTTTCTTTTGTTCGCCATTACTATATACAAATATTGTACCATCCCAAGACGGAGTTTTATCATTGCTATCAATATATGCATCAATATATCTACAACGAAGGAAAGTTGATTTTAATGCCGTTGTTGCTGACTCTTCAATTCTCTTTGTATTTATAGCCACGGTATACCCTCTTTTTGTTTACCATAATTTTCACTTCATATTGCAAATAAATCATAGTATATTTGTCTAATAAAGTCAATTGAAAGTTCAAAATATTAGTTTAACGGTTTATCAACACAATTTCACTTTGTCTGATGTAATCAGCGGAACTGTGTTCCGAGTATTTTTGCAAAAAATCGCAATGACACCGTCAACGGTGTATAATTGCGCACTTTTACAAAGTGGTTGTTCGGTATAAAAAATCTATTGATGTTATCTCTGCTTGTAACTGTGTTGCTAAACACTATTGAATTTAAAACCTACACTTTTGCACCGCAGTTGAAAACTGTTGACAAATTATTCTTATATTGTTACAATAAAGAAAATTACTGAAAGGCAGGTGGACAAGATGACAATGATGATTAACACAATGAATCGGAGAGCCGTTTTGTCCGTTTGCGATTGATGTAATTTATATCTTTCTGTGAATTGCAGGCATCTCCGTTTCGGAGGTGCTTTTTTATTTAGGAGTAAGTATATGAGCTTAGAATTTCAAGGCATAAAGCTGATGCCGATATCAGATTTAGGTATCAGTCAGCTTTATCTGAATAAAAAGAAACTTGATAATATTTGCAAATGGTTTTGTCCCGAAGATTCTGAAAAGTATCCGCCTTTACCGGTTTATGATTTCGGTGACGGCAGATACACTTTAACAGACGGACACAGCAGAGCTTATGTTGCATACAAAGCAGGTGTTGCACTTGTTTCTGTTATTTACGATACCGATGAAATTGTTGTGTCAAATCTAGGTTTACTTCAATATCGTAACGATATTGAGTGGTGCAAAAGGCACAAGATATTTACTGTTGCTGATTTTGAAAACAGAATTGTGTCTGACGGACAATATAAAAAGCTTTGGATTGAGCGATGTGATAAAAGTTATAACCTCTTATCACAAACAACCGAAGCTGAAAGAGAGATATTAGCAAGAAAGCAAGAATCTCTTTTTCTGTTTGGTGCAAACGAAGATTTAACGGTCTTATATTTTGAAGATGTTAACGGAAAGTGGTTCGAACATAAAAACAAATAGTGCAAGGGGTTTGTTATGAAACACAAAACTATATTCTTTGACCGTGACGGAACACTAACATATTTCACCGCAGAAAAAGAAGCATGGAGAGATACGCAAATCAGCAGTTGGAGCGGTAAGCCGTTTGAGCTGGATTACGATAAAATGATGGGTTTGTTTCACCTTGCAAGTGAAGGCAGAAAGCCTTGGTACAAAACGCTGGATGATGAACGTGAGTTTTTCAGAAGATATTATTATCATTTGCTTGTCGGTGAGGGCGTGACAGAAAACATTGAAGAAAAAGCGGATTGCCTTCTCAATGAGCTATGGTGCAACGGCGACAGAGCTTTGTTCCCTGAAACAATAGAGGTACTTGAATATTTTAAAAACCGTGGCTACAAAATGGGAGTTATCAGTGATACCTCACCATCTCTTGAATTTACCTTGCAGCAGTTGGGTATTGCAAAATATTTCTCATCATTTACTGCAAGCTCCTTAGTCGGTGCAGGAAAACCAAGTCCGATTATCTTCAATGCTGCACTTGAAGCACAAGGGGTAACAGCATCTGAAAGTATATTTGTTGACGATTGCAAGGAAGAAGCCGATGGCGCAAGAGAACAAGGCTTTACAGCTTATTATCTTGACCGAAGTGGAGAAAACAACGATGAATGGACTATTCATAATCTAAAACAGTTGATAGATTTTGTTGAGGAATAAGAATGAAAAATAATAGCTTGAATTGGACTTTTGATACGGTTGCAGATACCTATGAAAAACTGCGACCAGGATATGTTGATGAGTTGTATCGGACTATCTTTGATTATGCACCAATCAATAATATAAGCCGTGTTGTTGAAATCGGCATAGGCGGCGGTCAGGCAACATTGCCTTTTCTGAAAACAGGTTGTGAACTTATTGCAATTGATTATGGTGAAAACTTCTGCGAATTTTGCCGTGAGAAATTTAAAAGTTATCTGAACTTTTCAGCGGTTTCAGGAAAGTTTGAAGATATTGAGTTGAACGGCGAGTACGATTTGATTTATTCTGCTTCGGCATTTCATTGGATACCTGAAGAAATAGGATATAAAAAAGTCTTTGATATGCTGAAAGACGGCGGTGTTTTTGCCCGATTTGCAAATCATCCGTACCGTGATAAATGTAACCCTGCTTTGTCAGAAGAAATAGACCAAATCTATACGGAATATTACTATAAATACTACAATAAAAAACCTGAAACTCCTATTGAATACAAAGAGCAACAGGCATATGACAGAGCGTTGATTGCCCAAAAATATGGATTTGCTGATATTAAATACAAGCTGTTTTACCGCACACGCACATTCTCTGCAAAAGAATACATAATGCTTCTCGGTACATATTCAGATCATATCGCTATTGAAGAAAAAATCCGAAATAAGTTCTTTTCAAAGATAGATGATGCAATTAACCGACACGGCGGAGAGATTACAATTTACGATACTATAGATTTGCAGTTAGCAAGAAAATGAGGAATTAAAATGATCGACTACACTAAAATAAATTCAGAAACTTGGGATTTGTGGGCGGAAGACGGTTGCGGATACACCTTGCCCATAAGCCACGAAGAATATGAGAAAATTACCTCTGATGATTTTTCGGTTATTCTTACTCCCTGCATTGCCGTTCCTCACGAATGGTTTGGTGATTTGAAAGGTAAAAAGGTGTTGGGACTTGCAAGCGGCGGCGGTCAGCAGATGCCCGTGCTTTCAAAGCTCGGTGCGGAGTGTACGGTGTTTGATTATTCCGACAGACAGCTTGAAGCTGAGAAAATGGTGTCCGAAAGAGAAGGATACAGCATTACGATCATCAAAGGTGATATGTCAAAAACGCTTCCTTTTGAAGATGAAAGCTTTGATTTGATTTTCCATCCCGTTTCAAACAACTATGTTGAAGATGTTTATCACGTCTGGAACGAGTGTTACCGTGTACTCAAAAAGGGCGGCAGATTGCTTTCGGGTCTTGATAACGGCATTGACTATTTGTTTGAAGAAGATGATCCGTTGAAAGTTGTTAATCACTTGCCGTTCAATCCACTCAAAATGCCAAAGGAACGACTTGACGCAATGATTGCAAACGGTGATGGCGTACAGTTCAGCCACACATTGGATGAACAAATCGGCGGTCAGCTCAAAGCAGGATTTACACTCAAAGCATTATACGAAGACCGTGACGGAGAAGGCGGAAACATAATCGGCAAATATTATCCGCAGTATGTTGCGACGCTTGCGATGAAATAAGGTGAAACCATGCGTAATCCGGAAGAATTTATATTTGAAATTAATAACATTTCAGAACTTAAAGAATACAAGACAAACCATAAAATAGAACTTGCAAACAGATATTCATTCAACAAACATCTCAGACTATGCAAACCGATACATAAAAGGTTGTTCTTTAAAGGTGCATCCAAAAAAGATTGGGAAAGCTGGCTTAATGAAGGTACAGAGTATTATCTTTTATTCATTGATGATAAACCTGTTGCCCGCTGTGCAATTGAAAGATACAGTGATGCCGCATGGGAAGCTGCTGATGTAAAAACGGCTTTGAATTACCGTAACAAAGGCTTATCTAAAGAAATTGTTTCTTTTGTTACACGAAAAATATTGAAACAAGGAAGAACAGCAACTTGCTCTACAATGCCTGATAATTATGCTATGTTAAAAGTAATTGATTCGGTTGGCTATAAAAGGAGATAACCATATATGAGTGGATTTGAATTCTTCACAAACTTTGACACTATATCTGACGGCGAGATTACATTAAAAATTTCTCAAAAACATCAAGGCGATGACGAGTTGTTGCCATTCTATTACTACGATATTTTTGTCCACGATACTGCTGTTGGAAAAATCAGTATCCGTATCGGAAGTAATTATCATTCATATTACAACGGACATATCGGTTATGAAATTGACAAGGAATATCGTGGCAACAATTACGCATATAAAGCCTGTAAACTTGTATTGCAAGTCGCAAAAGCACACGGTATGATTGAATTGATATTGACTTGTGATGAAAGTAATATTGCTTCGTATAAAACAATCGAAAAACTTGGTGCTGATCTCATTGAGATCGTAAAACCACCCAAAGACTATTTTGCATATCGTGAGGATATGGAGAAACAAAGGATATATAAATTATGTTTAGAAAAATGAAAACGCAATACAGAGAAATGGCAGAGTGCGATATTGAAAAGGTCGTCCCCGTGTATATTGAATATTACAACAACAAAGAAGATGGTGAGTGGACAACTGAAACCACATGCAAACGTATTCATCAGGTGTGGAGCCGTGAAGATTCATATTGTTTGATTTTGGAAGAGGACAAATCAGTTATAGGCTTTGCAATGGGTTATTTTGAGCAGTATGATGATTGCTTTGCTTATGATTTGGTTGAGATTGTTGTATCAACCAAACTTCAAAATCAAGGTGTTGGCACAAAGTTTATGAACGAACTCGAGAAACGGGTAAAAGAAAAAGGTGCTATGCTGATACAGTTGCAAGCCGTCAACGATGACCACCACAATCACTTTTACGGTAAACTCGGTTATAAAGATGCAAAGAATCTTACACTTAAAACAAAGATATTATAATTTTCAAAATCAATTTGAGGATATGAATATGCACATCGTCAGAAAACTAAAAACAACCGAACTCCCAATACTTACCCAGCTTTTCAACTACAAAGATATTGATGATATGATTGCCGAAAACACCCGCAATATTGAAAACGGTATCGTTGATATTTTTGTTCTGTTTGATGATGACAAGTTGGTTGGTGAGCTTCATGTAAAATATGATAACAAAGATAAAGACTTTGCCGAAAAAGGGAAACGAGCATATCTGTTTGCATTCAGAATTCATAAAGATTATCAAGGTAAAGGCTTAGGCTCATATCTTCTCGAAATGGTTATTGATGAATTAACCAGCAACGGTTATCACGAACTCACCGTCGGCGTTGAAGATGATAAC
>JAZNSX010000061.1:0-20647 GCA_045591425.1 Acutalibacteraceae bacterium
CAAACATTACCGATAAATCCGCATACGGAAAATCTTTTGGAAAAGCTATGTTTGTTATCTCAACGGCACTTTTGCTCAGCGGCATAGTAAGTCTGTTAGGAGATTCGGAAAAGATTACCTTGATTGCGGTTATAGTATTGATCATTGGATTGATAATTGGATTTGTCTGCATTTTTTTAGTGCAGAAGAAATATAATAACGGTATTTTTTAATTGACAAATTCAAATTTGTAAAACAGTTAGATAAACCAAATAAGAATTTTAAAATACTCAATTAATTGTTTGAAAATGTAGAATAAATTTTTCGGAGGTTTTATGGCTTTTCTGTTGGTTGTTATTTATATTGCATTTGTAGGTCTTGGAGTTCCGGATTCTCTTATCGGTTCTGCCTGGCCTGCAATTCATTCGGAAATTAACATGCCTGTTGAAGCGGTCAGCATTCTCACATTTATCATTTCAGGCTGCACCGTTTTATCAAGCATGTTCAGCGCTGGAATTCTCAATAAACTGGGCACAGCTAAAGTTACCGCTTTCAGCACGGCAATGACTGCTGCGGCTTTGCTTGGATTCTCTTTTGCTCCGTCATTTTGGATTATGATACCGTTAGCTGCTATCCTTGGCCTCGGCGCAGGTGCGATTGATTCGGGACTTAACAATTATGTTGCTCTTCATTTTAAAGCAAGCCATATGAATTTTCTGCATTGCTTTTACGGCGTGGGAGTATCTCTCAGCCCGTATCTTATGTCGCAGGCATTAAGCAATATAGGCTGGCGTGGCGGCTATCGCTATGCTTTTTATGTTCAAATTGCTATTACAATCTTGTTGATTGCTTCTATTCCTTTGTGGAAAAAGAGCTCCTTGGCAGAAGAATCGGAAGAAGAAAAAGGTGTAAGATTTACTCTTCTACAAATGGCAAAAAAGACAGAAGTTCGTTTGGTATGGGTTATTATGCTTGCAACCAATGCAATTGAATATGCCTGCGGAGTATGGGGGAGCACATATCTTGTAAATGAAAAAGAGTTTGAAGCAAAAAACGGTGCACTTGCTTTGACGATATATTACGTCGGAATGTCTGTCGGACGTTTCGTTTCAGGTTTACTTTCTGATAAAATCAACACTTGGAAACGCATCAGAATTGGTAGCGCAATTCTCGCTCCTGCAATTCTAATTATGCTTCTTCCTTTGCACGGTGCGTTTTCTGTTATCGGTTTATTCTTTATAGGCTTAGGTAACGGCTCGATTTATCCTAATATGATACATCTGACACCTTATAATTTCGGAAAAGAAGTGTCGCAATCAATTATGGGCTCACAGATTGCCTTTGCTTACATAGGCGTTATGTTAGCCCCTCCCGCAGTAAGTCTTGTCAGCGGACTTTTAGGAATAAAAATATATCCCGTACTGCTTGCTGTACTTTACTTGACAATGGTTATTGCTCTGAAGTGTTTTATCAAACGTTTAAAAAATCAGGGCAAATACAATGAAAATGTCTGAAACAGCAAAGGTGTTAACAATGAATAATAATGAAAAGTTTAATCTGAGCAGTTTCATTGCTCCCGATGTTTCATATGCTCCTGTATATATCTGGGTATGGAACGATATCTGCACCCGTAAAATTATAGATGAGCAGCTTGCGGAAATGCGAAGACTCGGAATACGTGCGTTTTATATTCTTCCCGAACCTAAAGAATTCAGACCTGACAGTATGCCCACAAACCTCTTGCCCGAATATCTCACTTCGGAATACTTTGAACTTTGTGCTTATGCAATTGACAAAGGAACTTCTCTAGGAATGAATTGCTGGATTTATGATGAGGGCGGTTGGCCGTCAGGCAGTGCCTGCGGAAAAGTAGTTAAAGACTATCCCGAATATGCTTCAGGCGGCAATTATCCTGACCTGCTTAACAGAGAAGCAACAGAATATTTTATTGAAACCACTCACAAAAAATATGCATCGGCAACCAGAAGCTTTACCGCTGTATTTACCGATGAGCCGAAAGCTCCGTTAAATCCGTTCGACAAAGATTTAGCTGATAAATATGAATCAATCTACGGCGAATCAATATTGCCGTATCTTCCGCTTATTGAAAGCAAAGAAAAACCGACGGAAAAGAACGTTTATGTTCTTTACCGTTGGTATGATTTGTGTAGTCATACGTTCTGCGAAAATTATTTGCTTCCCTGTAAAAAATGGGCAAATGACAACGGTTTTGCTTTTACGGGGCATCTCGACAAAGACCACAGTCCTCATGGCTGCATGAACGGCGGAGGGAACTTTAATCTGATGCGCGCATTGCGATGCTTTGACATTCCCGGCATAGACGTTATATGGCGTCAGATATATCCTGACACTAAAGTGAAAATCAAAGATGATATGAATGCTTACAACGGTTTTTACCCGAGATATGCTTCATCTGCTGCCGCACAGAACGGCACAAAGCTTGCAATGAGCGAGGTTTTCGGTGTTGCGGGTCCGGGGCTTACATATGATATGATGAGATATACCGTAGGATATCAGGCTGTGCGCGGAATAAACATTTTCAACATGTTCAACTTCCCGCTCGGCAGAAAAGGTCAGCTTCTTGCACAGGAGTTGCCGATTTTTACGGAGAATCAGCCCTATTACCGCTATCTCGGTCAGTTCAACCGTTATACGGAACGCTTGTCTTATATATCTTCTATCGGTGAACGGGTATGCGAAACCGCACTTTATTATCCTGTTTCTGATTTTCAAGGCAGGCTCAATGCTGAACCCATTGCAAAAGAATTCGATGCTCTCGGAAGAAAACTCGAAGATATAGCGGTTGATTTTGATATCGCTGACGATGATGTTATACAGACTGCGGAAATTACCGACAACGGCTGTATTCACATCGGCAGAGCAGAATACAAACACATTATCATTCCCTATGGTGCTCATATTCCCGATGCCACACAAAAAGCGTTAAATCGTTTTATCAGGTGCGGAGGAACAGTTACACATGAGTTGTCAAATCTCAAGCCTGTGGTTCATGTTGACGGCGACGGTTTGCGTGCAATGCACAGGAAAGCAGATAATGCTGAAATTTTCATTTTTTTCAATGAATCGGGAGAAAACAGTGATTACCGTGTTTATTTGCCTTCATCAAACGGTTATTTGCTCGATTTGATGAATGGTACATTACAAAATTTACAAACCGAAAACGGCATTTTAAAGCTTACTCTTGCCACAGGTGAAACGGCTGTAATATTGCTGACAGATGAAAAATATGATTCAAAAAATAAAAAAGATTTCAAATTTGCATTCAAAATCACAAGCGAGTTTCTGTTCCGAAAAGAGACTGAACTTGTTTGCAATGAAAACGGATTTGATAATGTTAACCATTCCGACAAAACAGTTCCGCTAAAGCTCGGTGATTGGTCGTATCAAATCGGCAGTGCTTACTCGGGCAGCGGTGTTTATGAAACAACATTTACTCTTCCCGATGAAAAAGTTGGCAAAGAAGGCGAAATCAACCTTGGTGATGTTCGTTTCGCAGCTTCCGTGTATCTGAATGAACGATTTTTGGGAACATCTCTGATGCTTCCGTATAATCTGAAAATACCTGACAGATTGCTTGATAAAGTGAATAGGCTGAAAATTGTTGTAACCAACACATCAGCGAATTGGTACTTGCACACCGATCACTTTAATAAATGGAACACAGAAGAATTATCTCCGTATTTTGAACCGGAGCTTGAATACTCAAAAGACTCTGTATCAGGCGGGTTGTACGGCCCTGTTGTGTTATTTACGGAATGATATTCATTCGCTATGAGAATTAACATTAGTCTGTTATAATCAACCCAACAGATTCCATTTGTCGAGCTGTTTTGTCTGTATATGTTTTTCAAATTCTATTGAATTATTGACAAAAACAAGTTGTAAACACAAAATCCTTCAGACTTATGTTTGAAGGATTTTTTTAGATGAGGAATATATTGTAATTGTAATTTGCATATGATAAAATAATATATAGTTGAAATGGCTGCGAGGAGTGAAACTATGAATTCCGAAAATCGATATCCATTTGTTTTTGTCCACGGAATGTTCGGGTGGGGCAGTGCGGTTGGCATAGATAAGATTTCTCCGTATTGGGGTTCAACAACAGGTAATCTTATTAATTATCTTACTGAGCGCGGTTATGAGTGCTATGCCGCTTCTGTCGGTCCCGTTTCAAGCGCGTGGGACTGCGCCTGTGAGCTTTATGCTCAGCTTACGGGAACAAGGGTGGACTATGGTGTTGCTCATTCAAAGCTCCATTCCCATGAGCGTTTCGGAAGAGCATATGATAAGCCGCTTTTTAACGGATTTGGGAAAACAAAGGTGCATCTTATCGGTCACAGTCACGGCGGTCAGGTTATCAGACTGCTTGCTCATCTTTTAACTTTTGGTGATGAATGCGAAAAAAATGTGACGGATGCGAACGATATATCCGAGCTTTTTACAGGCGGCAATGAGCACTTGATTTCAAGCATAACTTCAATATGTGCTCCGAACAACGGAACAACTCTATACTCAATGGCTGACAAAGCAAATATTATTCAGCCGCTCGGACGAGCTGCTGATTTTGTTATGGCGGTTTTCGGAAGAACCTTTATTCACGGAAGACTTGTTGACTATCAGCTTGAGCAATACGGCTTAACGCCCCTCAGAGGCGAAAAGAAGGCAGATAAAATTATAACCGCAATGAACAGAATGAGAGATACGGATGACAATGTGTTGACCGATTTATCATTTAAAGGCGCCCATGAACTTAACAGCAGAATAAAAATAAGCAAAAATATCAATTATTTTTGCTATACATCGAGCGGAAGCGCAGGCGAGAATTTCAGCCCGAAAAACATTCGCTTTCCGCTGCTTAAGCCACTAAGCAGGCTTATAGCAAAGCACGAGCTGCCTAAGGCACAATACGGCATTACTTTTGATGATTCTTGGCGCGAGAACGACGGCCTTGTGAATACGCCTTCGGGAAGAAATCCGATTAATGAGCCCGCTAAGGAATATGACGGAAATATCGAACCCGGAGTATGGAATATAATGCCCGAGCTTGTTGGCGACCATGGGCAGGCGGCAGGGCTTATGGCGAATAAAGATAAGCTGCACGGATTTTATGAAAATCTCGTGAAAATGCTTGCAGAGACGGAAAAACAAAGTGTTTAAACAATAAGAAACTCCCTGAATGCAAATTTGTGATTTGTATTCGGGGAGTTTTGTCTTTAGTTTTTAATCTTCAATAACAACCATCTGGTGAATATTGACTTCGGGAACGATGAATTCAACCCTACCATTGTTCAATTCAAATTTCAGCTCTGTTCCCGAAGGAGCAAGATAAATTTTTGAAGGTGCAGATTTGCATTTTATGCTGCACTTAATATTATTAAGAGGTACAGTGTCTTCAATAACCTCGGTTTTTTCACCCCTAACGGTTGTGTGTGCAAAAAGGAGATGCAGAACATTTCTTTTTTCTTTTTCCTGTCTTGTATAGGTCACAACAGCTCTGTCGGGAACGTCGGCGAAAACGGTTGTTTCATTTCCGAGCATTTTTTCGGCAACATAAGTAAACAGTTCTTTGAAGCAGAGGTGACCGTGAGTGGCATAAGCCGTGAAAATATCCCAGCCTATATAGGCAACATTTCCCTTGATTGCAACGGCAGGAAAACTCTCTTGCGGGTTGTTTGGCGCGTGCATATGCGAACAGAAATGCTCGGCTGTTCTGTTAAAATAGGGATTCTGCATGTATGCCTCAATTTCACATCCGTCTGCCTTGAATTGATATGAGTTGCAGCGCATGATGTATTCTGTCGAGCCGTTTACGGTTTCGTGACAGGGGATGTAATATGTGGGGCTGAATTCGTTTTTGCCGATATATTTCGCACCAACATCAAGAATAAATTCACCGTTTTTAATCAGAGACTCACCGCTTGCGAGCACCTTTCCGCCGTTTGCGGCATAAGTTCTGATTTTCTCAATCATGTCATCGGAAAGCTCCGTCAGGTCGGGCAGGATGAGCATTTTGTATCCCGAAATATCCATTGTGCTGTCAATGAAATTATAAAGATAAGCGTTTTCGAGCAGCATTCTGTTTGCTCCGATATCGGCTTTTGCTTCGCGATTGCCTGTCACAGCTTCTTCGCTGAGAACCGCGATATCTGTGATGTTAACCGCGCCGTTAAGCCAAGGTTCCTTTTCTTCAACAAGCGAATAGGCTTTGCCGATAAGGTTATATGTTGCCATGTTCATCTCGCCGAGCGGGTGCATCTGGTCGCCGATTGAACAGCCGGCACCGTTTGCAATGCTCAGCGATGTTTCGTAAATAAGTGCGTTAGGGTGCTTGTAACCGCCGAATTCACCCCAGCTTTGGTGGAATTTGCCGGTCATTCCCAAGAACTCCGTGTTTTTGAGAGAACGGACATAGGCTGCCGAAAGCGGAAAATGGTCGTAGCCCCAGCCGCCCGTAGGCAAGCTTTCAAGCTCAAGGTGTGTGTTTGCTTTGATAAATCCGTAGTCGCCCTTAGGAATATGACCGCTGTTGTGGAAAATGGTTGCAGTGTCGCTGTGTTTTCTGACAGCGGCATTTGTTGCCTCAATGTATTTATTGAGGGTTATAACTGCAAATTTTTGGCGGTCGTCTTCTTTGGCGATATCCAGTCCGAGAGACTTCATATCTGCAACGCATTTTTCGCAGTAGCAAACTTTTGGCGAAATGATGTCGAGAAAAATGCCGCAGGGATTATATTTTTCCATAACCTCTTCAATTTGTCCGCAAAGGAAGTCGAGATAACCGGTGTTAAAGCAAAGGAGATGAAAGTGTACTTCCTTTTCGTATTTCAGCTGTTCCTCTTTGACAGGGGAGTGGCGGTAGCGCCATTCGGGGCGTTTTTCATATTCCTTCTCGTCAAACCCTGCAGAGATATAAACGGGAGCATTGACGTTTATCTCTTTGCATGCCTCAAGTTGGGCTCCGAGCAAATCAAAGTCAAGTTCGGGGTGCATTTCATTTGCCTGAGTTGGATGATATGACCAGCCGTGATGGCATTTTGAAAAGACTGTTATTGAATCAACATGACCTGCTTTTAGGGCGTGTTGAAACTGTTCTTTTGAAAAGCTTTTGCCGACGGGTAATGTGCCGTTTGTGTGAAAATCAAGGTGTACCTGTCTTTTTCTTAGCATAATATATCTCTCCTGTGTATCATATTATGAATCTGCGTGTTCCTGATATTTTTCGGCCTGAAGGTTGAACATATAGGCATATTTGCCGCCGATTGCCATCAGCTCCTCATGCGTGCCGCTTTCAACGATTTCACCGTTTTCAAGCATATATATAACATCTGCCATAACTGTGGTTGAAAGCCTGTGCGAAATGAAAATAACGGTTTTATCCTGTGCCGCTCTTGACATTGCTTCGTTGAGCGCATATTCGGAAACAGGGTCAAGGTTTGCGCTCGGCTCATCGAGGATTGCAAAGGGACATTTTTTATAGAATGCTCTTGCAACGGCAACCTTCTGACCCTCGCCGCCAGAAAGAGAAAGTCCGCCGTCGTCAAATTCACGCAGAAGAATTGTGTCTGTACCGTTTTTGAGTTCTTTGCCGAAATTGCTTTCTTTAAGCGCGGCAAGCACTCTTTCTTTATCGGGATGGTCATTCATCGCAACATTTTCTCCGATTGTTGCGCCGAAAAGGGAAAAATCCTGAAAAACGGCGGCATAGTTTTCGTGATAAGAGGGTATATCCCATTCTCTTATATCCGTGCCGTCAACCGTGATTTTGCCTTCGGAAACGTCATAAAGCCTGAGAAGTAGGTTTGTGAGCGTTGTTTTGCCTGCGCCGTTATAGCCGACGAGAGCGATTTTCTGGTAAGGCTTGATTTCAAGGTTAATGTTTTTGAGCGTCGGTTTTTCGTTGCCGGGATAGGTGAAGGAAACGTTTTCAAACTTGATTGTTGCAGGCTTGCCAAAGACTGTTTTAACATCACCGCCGATAATTTTTTCCTTTGCACTCATGAATTTACGGAATTTTTCAATATAAAGTCCGTTTTCGCGAAGATTTATTGAAAACCAGCTTGTGAGGTCAAAAACACATCTGCTGACCGCGTTTGCGCCGTTGAATGTTGCGGCAAATTCGCCGAGAGTTATTTCCTTTGTTACTATTGCTTTGTATCCCATATAAAGAGCAATTCCAAGATAAACGAGCAAGGTCATGGGAAGAGCTTCCTGACAGAAATAAAGCTGCCACTGTTTTCTTAAAAACGGGGCTATGGTAACTATTCTGTCGGTAATGTTTTGGCTGTATCTTCTTTCAACCATTTCCCCCGCAGGATTGAGCCTTAATTCCTTTGCATAGTCCTGCAGATAGAAAACTCTGCTGAAATAAAGATTTTTTCTGTCAAGGGGAGTCATTGCCTCCGTTCGTTTAACGTTTACCTTTGCAATCAGTCTGCCGATGGGAATCATAATTGCAACGCAAAGGAAGATGAAAACGAGGCAGAGCGGATCAATTGTTGCAATAACTGCAGTTATTGAAATAATTGAGGTCATAAGTCTTGTTATATCCTGTGCATCCGAAAGAACTCTGTCAACTCTTTCATTCATCGATGTCATAGCAAGAACAAGGTCGTTATAGTATGCAGGGTTGTCGTAGGACTCAAAATCCATTTTTGCGGCTTTGTTATAAATCTGTGAATAGAGCTTATAGTTCAGTTTTTCACGCTGCTTGGGAAGACAGATTTCGTAGAAAACCGTGTTTCCGATTGTGCCGATGACAACAATTGCCGCAAAAACTCCGCAGGCAATACCCGCTCTGTAAAAATCAACTCCTGAGGTAACAACATCAATGATATATTTGAGAAGAACAACATTTGAGAGAATCCATGGCACATCGGACAGAACGTTGAAGAAAATATAGAAGAAAAGAAGTCCAGGAGCGTTTCTTGCGATAAAGCCGAGCATATAGAGATTGTTACGGAATGTGCCGTAGCTATCACGGCTTTTGTTTCTTTTTTTACTCATTCTCCGACACCTCCTCCTTGTAGCCCGATGCTTGGAGAGTAAACATCTCGTTGTATTCTCCGCCGAGTGCCATGAGTTCATCATGGGTGCCTGATTCCATAAGTTTTCCATTTGAAAAAACAAGAATTCTGTCTGAACGTGTTGCGCTTGAAAGTCTGTGGGAAATGTAGAAAACGGTTTTGCCTTTTGTGCCTTCCACGAGCGCATCATACATCTTGCTTTCCGCAACAGGGTCGAGTGCCGAGGAAGGCTCATCGAGAATCGCAACATCGAATTTTTTCGCAAACATTCTTGCAATTGTTACTTTCTGCGATTCGCCGCCTGAAAGGAGAGCTCCCTGATTGTCAAATTCTCTTGTGAGAAGGGTGTTTTCTTTTTCAGGCAGCGACTGTATTCTTTCATGAACACCGCTCTGCATAAGAGATTTGTTTGCGCGGTCAATATTACTTTTATCAACTTCTTCAATCAGAACATTTTCTGCAACCGTCATTGCAAAAATTCTGTAGTCCTGAAAAACACTTGCAAATTTTTGCCGGTATTTAAGAAGGTCATACTCTTTTATATTAATTCCGTTATAGAGGATTTCACCTTCGGTAACGTCATAAAGACGCATAATAAGCTTTGAAAGGGTCGTTTTTCCCGCTCCGTTGTGTCCGACAACCGCAAAGGTTTCGCCCTTGCTGATTTTGAATGAAACATTGTTGAGTGTGTTTTTGTCATTGCCTTCATATCTGAAAGAAACATTCTTGAATTCGAGGCTTTCAAAGTCGCCCGGCTCAATAGCACCGCCAACGATTTTTGTTTCATAATTGAGGAAATCCCTCATATTCTGAACCCACAAACAATGCTTTTGCTGCATGGTGAAATAGCGTGCAAGCTGGTTGAGCTTGTTTCTCGTGGTTGTGATTGCCGAAATGAGAACGGAAAAATCGGCAATTTCAAGGTTATGGAGCACCATCAGTCTGTAGCAGCCGTAGCCGAAGCCGCCTCCGACAGGAATGATTTCACCGAGAAAATCTGCTATTGATTCAACAATCGCAACTCTCCAGCCGTATTTTCGGATAACGCCGATTTTGCCTTCAACCGCACTTCTGAATCTGTTTTTTATAACATCGAATATACCTGTTGTTTTTATTTCTTTTGCAAAATCCTTAAGGAGAATTGTCCTTTTTGTGTATTCCTTCTGTCTTTCAAAAGGAGTCCATTCCTTTTCTTCCTCAAGCTCAATGTTGTTTTTCTTGACTCTGAGAGCAATAACGAGAATGGGGCAGAGAATGAAGAAGAGCAGAAACGGGTCAATCGAAACAAGATAGAAAATAAGAAAAACAATGCTTACCGCCGAGCCGATTGTCCATGCAGAGCCCTCGATTATTCTTTTAAATCCGCCCTTTTCAACAACCCACGTTGCTCTGTTGTAGTTATCGAAAAATTCGGGGTTTTCATAGCAGCCGAGCTCAACCTCCTGAGCTTTTTTGAAAATCAGGCTGTTTATATAGCTTTCGCATTTGATTTCAAATTTTATTCTGACAGTATACATATCAATATATGCGAACAGGTCAACAAACACTTTGCCGAAAACGATAATGCACATCTTGATTGCAAACTCTTTGAAAGTGCCGTTGCCTTCGATAATTGAAAGAGCAGTTTGTAAAAACATAATACCAACAACAACGGAATAATAAACATTCTCAATAATATAAGCAAGATATATTATTATCAGCGACAACGGAGCACTTTTCCACGCACATTTAAGCATAAAGGCGGTGTTTCTGAAAATGTGCGCCCTTTGCTTTGGCGTTTTTTCCTTTTTCATCTTTCCCTCCTAAATATATTTATAATATTAACATATTACATTAATTATTTTACAGTTGTCAAGAAAAAGCTTATGGTACGGTTGCAATAGTAACATAAAAAATCCCGCAGTTCACATTGCGGGATTTGAAATATTATATTTTTATTCTACAGTAATAACATTGTCCATAACTATTGCTGAACTACTGACGTCAGCACCGAAAGCTTTATAGTCTTTAAGTTTTATTTCAACGGTATATTGCCATGTTCCGCTGATAATTTTTCCGTTGCCGTCAATGATTACTTTAATCGTGGGATTCATATAATGAATGGTTGTTGTTTCGCTTGAAATTTCAATAGGCAGTCCGAGTTCTGTAAGCTCATTTGTTACAGCACCGATATCTCCGACAACATCAATAGCATGCCCGACACTTCCGCCGTGTATATCTGCTTTTGCGCCGTCGGTTTGCTCGTGCATGACCATTTCGATGACTGTGTTGCTGCCAACTTTATATGCTTCAGCACGGGAAACATCTGCTTCAACAAGGTTTTCGTATCCGCCGGTAATGCCCTGAGTATCTTCGGTGTTGTTTGAAATGAAGGCGGAAATAATCTTTTTGATAAAGTCAAATCCGCCGCCCAATTCTTCACCGTTAATAGAAATCTTTGTCAGTGTTACAGAGTGCTTTGATTTAACCGAAGTGTGTGATTCTTTAGCAGCTTTTTTGTATGCTTCAATTATTTCGGATTTTGTCCATACCATCGGATTAAAGGGGGAAGTGGTAAGGGAAGCTGAATTTGTTGTGGATTCAGATTCAACGGCTTTTGAGCTTGAGGCTACTTCAGATACATTGATACAAGTTGTTTGTGAGTTGCTAATCAAAAATGCACTCGATTCTGTCTCGGTTAAAGCTGATGGGCTTTTTTCTATGCTGATTGTTTTGCTTTGGCAAGATGTTAAAGAACAAGCCATTATAACTGAAAAAGCAAATGCAAAAACTCTTTTGTAAATCATAATTATATCCTCCAAAGCACAAATTGTGTTTGATTTGTTTAAATTATAACAAATCAGATGCTTAATGTAAAGCGTTCAATGTTGAAAAAGAGGATGTATAACGAGAAAACCGCCTGTAGAAACAGTAGATTGTGATTATTCATAAAGAATTGTCTTTAGCCACTTGTTAGTCACCAAATAAAAAAGAATCATTGTATAAAACGGAAAATCCGTTGATATACAATGATTCAAAGTGGTCGGAGTAAAGATGATATATCCAAACCCGCGCAAGCGGTTTCAATCTCTTGGAAAGAAACACGCTTTGCGCCTTTTCTGTAATTAAGATTTATGAGAATTTCGTCGTCATAAACGACTACACTGTTTACAAATCTGTCGATTAATGCTCTGCGACCTTCAAGAGTATTTGTGTCGATATTTCTGAAACTCATTATGTAGAACATTATCTGTTCATAAGAGAAAGTCGGCTTTTTGATTTCTTCTTGAATTATGCTCAATTCAAGTTTTCTTTTCGTTTCTTCAAGCTCATCAAGTCTTCGTTTTGCAGAGTCATTTATAATGCCTGCCTGAATGGCATTCAGCATATTTTCTATGCCCTTTTCGGTGTCGGCAAGCTGTTTCCTCATCATCGGCAACTCACCGCATTCCTGTCCCTGTGCTTCATACGCCATTTCCGTAAAGTATTTTACAAAATCATCGTCTGAAATCATTTCCTTGACATACTTGATAACAACATATTCTATCTTATCCTTGCGGATTGATTTGTGCTTTGCATTGCAGGTCTTTTTTCTTTTTGTGTTGGCACATCGGTAATATCTGTATTTTCTACTCTTGTATTTGCTTGTTCCGATTTCACCAACCATAAAAGCACCGCAGGTTCCGCAGAATAATTTTGTTGTCAGCAGATAATCATCTTCGGCTTTACGTTGAGCCGGAGCTTTTTTGTTTTTCTCCATCCGTTCCTGAACTCTGTTAAACAAGTCTTTCGGAACGATTGCGGGGATTCCGTCGGGAATCACAATGTCACGATACTTGTATTCACCCATATATCTTCGGTTGTGAAGAACACCCGAAACAAAGTTAAGGTCAATGTCGCCGCCTTTGTTTGTCTTTGCACCGAGTTCGTTGAGTCGGTCACGAATTTCTTTCATTATCATTCCGTCATCGTACATTTTAAAGATGTCAAGCACAACAGGTGCGGTCAACGGATTAATCTGATAATGCTTTTCTTCGTCAATCGTGTAACCGTAAGTCGGAGTGCCGCCGTTGTATTTACATTTCAGGGCATTCTCCGTATGACCTCGGATTACCTTTACCGCAAGTTCGGCAGAGTAGTATTCCGCCATACCTTCAAGCAACGATTCGAGAATAATTCCTTCGGGACCTTCAGCAATATTTTCCGTTGCCGATACAACTTTTACGCCGTTTCTTTTGAGCGTTGCTTTGTAGTGAGCACTGTCGTATCTGTTGCGGGAAAATCTGTCGAGTTTCCAGACGATAACCATATCGAACAAGCCTTTTGCACTGTCCTTAATCATCTGCAAAAACTCGGGTCGGTTATCTGTCTTTGCGGAAAACACACGGTCAATGTAATGTCGTACAATCGTGATTCCGTTCTTGTCGCAATACTGTGTGCATTCTCTCAACTGACCCTCAATGGATTCTTCTCTCTGACCTTCAGTGGAGTATCATGCGTAGATAACTGCTTTCAATCATCTGTCACCCCCTCAGAACTCAAAAGTTTCAGAAGAGTTGCTTTGAGTTGATGGTTTGCTCTGGAGTTGGGGTCAAAGCACATTTCAACAAACTTTTCCATTTCGGGGCTGTACTTTGTTTTGTGTTCATACAGTTTGCCTTGCGGATTATCCGTTCTGCCGTAGATATAATCCAACGAAACATCATAGTAATCTGCGAGCTTGACCATATTTTCGGGTGACGGTGTTGCCGAGCCGTTTTCATATCGGTTGATGCTCGACTGCTTCATTCCCGAAATCTGAGCAAGTTTATTTTGGGAAAGACCCACACTTTCACGGAGCGATTTCAGCCTTTTGCTGATGATTTCCATCGTTTCACCTCCCATATTTTATTGTGTAATCATTTTAGCACAAATAAATATAGTTGTCAACTACATTTTTGCATAAGTGTTAAAAAGGGTTTGTTCAAAAAAATTAAGCTGTGGAAATATGAAAAATAAATTTACCACATTACCACAGCACTACTGCTAGAAACAATTGATGTTTCGCTATTTATCTAATTTGCTTAATATTTCATTTATTTGTTGAATGTTAATTTTTCTTTTATTCCCCTTGATAGCAACTGTCATATTTAATGTTTTAAATATTTCATTTGCAGCTTCTACAATCTGATCTTTATCGATACATTTAAGTCTTCCGAATTTTTCGTCAGATAAATCAAGAGGTTCTGTTTCTAAAACATAATTGTAATAACCTATGTTCCAATTTAGGTTATCGATATTGTCGGCCGTCTTTCGCCATGAGGCTAACTCACTTTGAAGGTTTGCTTCAAAATTAAATTCACCTGATTTAAGTTTCATTAAAGTTTTTACAATGTTTTCAAATGCTTCAAGTAAACATTCATCAGAAACTTCAAACTTAACAGAAATATTACTAACATCGTTATACTGTTCATATACAGGATCATAAGAATAAATAAGCGGATTGTCTTCGGATAGAAAACGATAAAACAAAGCTTTATCCCCTTTAAATAAAACAGCATAAATCAAATCGTGAACTCCGCCTTTGTATTTTGCTGTTTCTACATCAAAACCTATCTTCACATAATGCCAGTAATCTTGTTTGACTATAATATCTGTGCTTCTGTTGAAAAAGCCTTCTGTATTTTTCGCTTTGTTTTCAAAAATTTTTTCAGCTTGATTAATATTGAAATCATTTAATTTGTTTTTTATTTTTTCAATATCGTCTTCACCAATATTTCCCGTTAGAACAACATAAATATTATTTTTAGAAAAAACTTCACTTCTGAATTCATCAAGTTTCTTTAAAGATATTCTGTTTATTGTGCTGTAGTTACCAAGAATGCTGTTTTCTATGCAAGTTCCCTTCCAAACAGCTTTATTATATGAATAATCCAACGAGTGCTTTTCATCTTTTTCGCGAATTTCAGCTTTAATCCGATTCTTTTCTCGATTAAAAGCATCTGAACTTATTTCAATATTACCAAAAATCTTGCTTAATAATTCAGAACCAAATCCGAAAGAGTAAGACGGACCACTAATAGATAAATATAAAAACTCTTTATAAGTACAAGCATCAATATCTATACCGTTCATTGCAAGAAGTTCATAAAAATTTTCTTTATATTGTTCTTTAAGATTTCTGAAAATGACGTGTTCCAAAAGATGTGATATTCCGTTAAAATTATTACTTTCAAACATGCTTCCGGCTCTAACAATAACCCCGATGCAAAATGTGTTAAAGCATGTGTTTGTGTAAACTCCAAGTTTGATTCCATTAATAATGCAGTCATAATTTTTCACTAAATCAGCCTCCTTAATTATGACAAAATGCTATAAATACATAATAGCAATATCAGAAAGGAAAATCAAGAACTATGTATGTTTTGCAAAATGGAAACTAATCTTCTTTCTCGTTGACAACAAAGCACCGTGATGATATACTTTATAAAAACAGAGTCGGAGGATATAATTATGTATGAAAATAATTGGGAATCCCTGAATTCCCGTCCCGTTCCGGAATGGTTCGGCGATGCAAAATTCGGCATCTTTATTCATTGGGGACTGTATTCGGTTCCTGCATTCACAAAAAAAGGTGACTATGCCGAATGGTATATGAGACAAATCGAAGACGAAACAACCGAAACCGCAGCATTCCACAAACGAGTTTACGGCGAAAATGCAAAATACGAGGATTTTGTCAAGGACTTCACCGCAGAGCTTTTTGATGCAAATAAATGGGCAGATCTTTTTGTCAGAAGCGGTGCAAAATATATCAACTTTGTTTCTAAACACCATGACGGATACTGTCTTTACAAATCCGATTACGCATGGAACTGGAACAGCGTTGATGTTGGTCCCCACCGTGATTTTCTTAAGGAAATGAAGGATGCTCTTGAAGGCACGGATGTAAAATTCGGCGTTTATCATTCGGTTTATGAATGGTTTCATCCGACATATCTCAAAAATCCCGAGCAGTATGCCCTCGAGCATCTCATTCCCATGCTCAAGGAGCTTGTAGAGAAATATCAGCCCAATACCCTCTTCACCGACGGAGAATGGGATCATCCTTCATCTGTATGGCATTCTACAGAATTCCTTCAGTGGCTCTATAACGAATCAAGCGTAAAGGATTTTATAGTACCGAATGACCGCTGGGGTAAAGAAACAAGAGGTCATCTCGGTGGAAACTTTACAACCGAATACGGCTGGATTGAAGCAAACAAAAAAATTGAAGATGTGGAGCTTGACAGACCCTTTGAGGAGTGCAGAGGAATCGGAAGATCCTTCGGTTTCAACAGAAATGAAAACCTCGAAGATTACCTCTCCGCTAAAGAGCTTATAGAAATGCTTTGCGACCTTGTTTCAATGGGCGGCAACTTCCTTCTTAACATCGGACCCGCCGCAGACGGAACAATTCCCGTTATCATGGAGGAAAGGCTTCTTCAGATGGGCGACTGGCTCAGAGTCAACGGTGAAGCAATTTATGCCACAAAAGTTTATTCCAAATCAAAGCAAGACGGTGTTTATTACACCAAAAAGGATAATGATGTTTTTGCAATAATCAACCGCTTCCCATTCGGTTCTCAGATTCTTGAGCTTGTTGATTACGATGCAAGCCTCAAAGCAAGTCTTCTCGGCAGCGATGCAGAGCTCGAAATAAGAAATAATAACGGAAAAGCGGAAATTATTTTTCCTGCAATCAATCCCGATACGGTTGACAGCAACTGGCTCTATACAATAAAACTTTCTAAATAATATAAAGCAACGGCTTACAGGAAATAAATTCTTTGTAAGCCGTTTTGTATTTTTATCCGAGCAAAACATCCGTTACAAGCATAACACAGAACCCTGCAAGAAGAGCATATGTTGCTCCCCTTTCACTGCCGTGTGAATGGGTTTCTGGAATCATTTCGTCGCTGATAACGTAAAGCATCGTTCCGCCTGCAAAAGCAAGAGCAAAAGGAAGTATTGCAGAGGCGACGCTGACAGCAAAATATCCTATAAGAGTTCCTGCAACCTCAATAATTCCCGTTGCAGCCGCACATAAAAATGTTTTTCGAGGACTTACACCCGCAGCAAGCATTGGTCCGATTATCACCATTCCCTCCGGGATATTCTGCAACGCAATACCGCCTGCAATTATAAGTGCCTGAGTATCATCACCGGCTCCGAAGCCGACACCTGCGGCAATTCCCTCGGGAAGATTGTGAATTGCAATTGCGGTTACAAACAAAAGCACCTTATCGAGATTAGTGCTGCTGTGATGCTCGGAATCATTACCTGTCAGCTTATGAAGATGAGGAACAACCTTATCCATAAGATTCAGACAAACAGCTCCGGTAAAAATTCCGGCAACCGTAATAAGTATTCCGAATTTTCCGCCGTATTCAACAGACGGAAGAATCAGACCCAGAACAGCTGCAGAAAGCATGACACCTGCAGCAAAAGAAAGAACAATATCGGAAAATTTATGCGTTATATTTTTGAATATGAATCCGATTACAGCTCCGATAATCGTTGCCGCTCCGACACCGATTGCTGTTAATAAAACCATTGTCATATAATCACCGCCTAAAGTTATTATACATTATTTATTTACAAACGTGAACAGTATTTTTGAAAGTTTTCAAAAAATTCAAATTGATAATCAATAAACATCAAAAAATACTTTACACATTCCGAAAAAGGTGCTATTATATACTAAAGTTTAACAAATCGTAAGGAGATTTTAAACATGAAAAAAATCGGCATGAAAATTCTCAGCGTAGTGCTTGCCATGTCACTCCTTATCGGCGGTGCATCTTCAATGGGTGCATCAGCAGCCGCTGATATCGGAAAAACATTGGAAAAAGCCGGACTTACCATTGTTGAAGTTATTTTCACAACTCTTGTCGGCGGACTTAACATGATTGTTCCCGACAGCCCCGAATTTGTTGATGTTTCCGAACGCAACACCGACAATTTCTATTCAGGCACAAAATGGGAACCCAAGACTCCCGAAAACGGTAAATGGAGCCTCGGTCACTCAAAGGCATCTCTTGTTCCTTCTGACTGGGAAACAAAAGACTATTATCTCGGCGGTTTCATCGACCCCAACAACGGCATGACAAACAAGGTTGAAGAAATCATTGATGACATGCAGATTAGAGTTATTGCTCTTTCTGACGGCACAGGCAGAGGCGTTTCTGTTTTTGCAAACATTGACTGCATCGGTTTTTCAAACGGTGATATCAAAGAGATCCGTAAAGCTCTTGTAGAGCTTCTTCCCGATGTTGATTTCAACAGCATCAACGTTTCATCAACACATACTCACAGTTGTATTGATACTCAGGGTCTCTGGACAAACCTTTTTGCAAAACTCTTCAAGAACCTTGCTCTTTCTTATATCCCCTTCGTTGAAAAAGAGCCCGGCGTTGACATGGAATACATGGAATTCATCTATGCAACCGCTGCTCAGACAATGAAGAATGCTGTTGAAGCAATGGAACCCGGCACTCTTACATATGCTGTTAAAGAAGTAAACGAAGAATACTTTAACAACAAAAACAGAAGCCAGTCAACAGCTATTATTGACGAGCTTGCAAGATTTGTATTCACTCCCGACAACGCAGCTTCAAAGCCCACCATGATTGTTAACATCGCTGCTCATCCCGACGTTGCAGGTCTTCCTGTTGACGATATTGATAACGGCAGAGATCTTTCTGGCGACTATATTTATTATCTCGGCGAAAGAATCGAAGAAAAGGGCTTTAACTTCATGTTCTTCAACGGTGCTATCGCAGGCATCTATGAAGGCAGAGGCCCCGCAAGCGACGGCGTTCCCACAGAACGCAGATACGAAGAAACTCTTCGCTACGGTCACGAGGTTGCCAACATGGCACTCAACCTCACAAACAGCGTTGAGCAGATCGAAGCAAACATGACTGCTGAAGAAAAAGCTGTCATGGAAGAAGAAAAGAAAATCGGCGGCGAGAATTACACTCTCTGGTATGAAGGCTGGACTCCCGTTGAAGAAAAGGTCCTTGAACCCAACCTCAACATAATTATTGATGAAGTCGGCATCAAGGTTACCAATCCTCTTATTCAGCTTGTAGGCAAGCTCAATCTTGTCAACTATACAGTTTACAAGAACGGTCTCTTCGAATACGTTATTTTCGCAGAAATCGGTTACATGGAAATCGGCGGTGTCAAGGTTGCTTTTATGCCCGGCGAAATCGTTCAGGATCTTATCTGCGGCGGTGCATCACTCACAGCTGAAGGTTCATTCTCAGGCAAAGATTTCGGTCACAAGTCAATCTATGAACTCTTCGGCGAAGATACAATCTGCTTCGGTCTTATGAACGATGCTATCGGATACGTTGTTCCCGATAACGACTATTCAATGTCACTTCTCGGCGACCACTATCAGGAAATGATTTCTCTCGGTAAATACGCAGGCTCATCAATCATGAAGGGCTTCAACAAAATTGCCAACCTTCTCGGCAAATAAATAAAAATTATCCCGACTGTTTCTTTAAGAAACGGTCGGGAATTTTCCTGCATTGAAAGGAAGCACAGAAATTGAAATCACCGTTTAAAAAAGGAATTACACACGGTATTCCTATTGCCCTCGGATATTTTTCCGTCTCCTTCGGATTCGGCATAATGGCTGTAAAATCAGGACTCAGTGCCATTAACGCTATAATTATTTCACTCACCAATCTGACCTCTGCAGGACAGGCAGCAGGAGTAGGAATAATCGCGGCAGGCGGGTCATTTCTTGAAATGGCCGCTACGCAATTTGTTATCAACCTGAGATACTCACTTATGGGTCTTTCTCTTTCTCAGAAGCTTGATAAATCATTCAATTCATTCCATCGCATAATTGCTTCATACGGAATTACGGATGAAATTTTTGCGGTTGCGTCTTCTCAGAAAGAAAAGCTCGTTCCTTCATATATGTACGGCATGATATCCGTTGCTTGCTTCGGCTGGGTCAGCGGAACAGCTGCCGGTGCTCTTGCAGGCACTGCCCTGCCTTCTGCAATAACAGCAGCCATGGGTATTATGCTTTACGGAATGTTTATTGCGATCATTGTCCCCGCAGCCAGAAGCAGCAGAAAAGATCTTATTGTAATCTGCTTTGCCGCGGCATTCAGCATGATTTTCAAATATTTTCTTCCCGATGTATCTTTCGGTTTTGCCATAATTATCAGCTCTGTTGCAGCTGCTGTAATCGGAGCACTGCTGTTTCCTGTCGAAATTGCCGAAAAGGAGGAAAATGCAGAATGAGTATGATAATATACATTGCCGTTATGGCAGGAGTTACATATCTTATAAGAATGATTCCGTTTACGGTTTTCAGAAAAAAGATTAAATCGCGTTTTCTTCAGAGCGTTCTGTATTACATCCCTTATGCGGTACTCAGTGCAATGACCTTTCCTGCCGTTTTTTATTCGACAGATAACCCTGCAACAGCCGCAGTCGGTACCGTTATTGCAATCATACTAGCCTATTTCAGGCTTCCGTTGACCATTGTTGCACTTGCAGCATGTGTTTCGGCCCTGGTCACGGGTTTATTGTTTTAAAAAAGCTCAGCTTCAGAACGAAGCCGAGCTTTC
>JAZNSX010000062.1:0-2696 GCA_045591425.1 Acutalibacteraceae bacterium
GGTTTATTCCGCAAGAATCGAGCTTGCAAAGCACGCAGGTATGGCGGTTATGGATATGGTCAAGAAGAATATCCGTCCCCGTGACATAATGACAGAAGAAGCATTTATGAACGCTCTGACGGTTGATATGGCTCTCGGCTGTTCAACAAACAGTATGCTTCATCTTCCTGCTATTGCCCACGAATGCTCAATCGAAATCAATCTTGATATTGCAAACAAGATAAGTGAGAAAACTCCGAATCTCTGTCACCTTGCACCCGCAGGCAGAACTTATATCGAAGAGCTTGACGAAGCAGGCGGTGTTTATGCCGTTATGAACGAGCTTTCAAAGAAAAATCTTCTTAACCTCGATTGCATAACCGTAACGGGCAAAACAGTTGGTGAAAACATAAAAGGATGTATAAATCTTGACCACGATGTAATCAGACCCGTTGATAATCCGCACAGCGAAACAGGCGGCATTGCCGTTCTTCGAGGTAATCTTGCCCCCGACGGCAGCGTTGTCAAGCGTTCTGCGGTGCTCCCTGAAATGCTTGTTCACGAAGGCCCTGCAAGAGTTTTTGACTGCGAAGAAGATGCTCAGGCGGCAATCAATGCAGGCAAAATCAAATCGGGTGATGTTGTTGTTATCCGCTACGAGGGTCCAAAAGGCGGACCGGGTATGAGAGAGATGCTCAACCCCACGTCAGCTATTATGGGAATGGGTCTCGGCAGCAGCGTTGCACTTGTCACAGACGGTAGATTCAGCGGCGCAACGAGAGGCGCCTGCATCGGTCACGTTTCACCCGAAGCGGCAAGCGGCGGCATGATAGGCATTGTTGAAGACGGCGATATCATCAGCATCAATATCCCCGAAAACAAGCTTGAACTTAAGGTTGATGAGAGTATTCTTGCCGAAAGAATGAAAAACTTTGTTCCCAAGAAAAAAGAGCTTTCGCGTTACCTCAAGAGATACGCATCCCTTGTTTCAAGCGGAGCGGAGGGTGCAATTCTGAAATGAAGAACGAAAGATTAAATGAATTATATTTAAAACTTAATTCGCTTTGCATTTTCAGAGCGTTGCTTTCAGATTCGGTAATCAGCAGACTTATGAAATATCTTGAATGCATTGAAAATGCAGAAATATCTGAAAAAATCAGCCGCTATTCCGATTTTGTTTCAGCTTTGTATGCAAACAACAAAGTCAGCCTTGCAAGACACATTCACACAGTTGTCAGCAACAATGAAAATGTTTACGTCAAGATTCTCGGTAGTGGAAAATCGGGTTCGCCGACTATGAAAAAATGTGTTGACGCTGAACTTGAAATTCTGCAAGACGTTTCGGATTTAACTCCTGCTGAGCTTCAAGGTACGATAGATTGGAACGGATTCCTGCCCGTTTTTAAGGCTGAAAAAGTTGATCTTGCAAACGACTATGCAAAGAGGACAAGGAATATCGGTAAATACGGTTACGGCATCTATGCTAAAAATCACATGTTCCGAATTGACAGCGGAAAAATTGTTCCTGTTTTGCATCCCGATGAAATCACGCTTTCTGACCTTATCGGCTACGAGCGTGAAAAGAAAACTATTCTCGATAACACAAAAGCTCTGCTTGAAGGCAAAGCGGCGGCGAATATTCTGCTCACGGGCGATGCAGGCACGGGCAAATCCTCAACGGTAAAAGCCGTTGTTAATGAACTGTATAAAGAAGGTTTGAGGATAATCGAGGTGCGTAAAGAGCAGCTTCGTGAAATCCCCGTCATTCTCGACGAGCTTTCGGATAATCCGCTGAAATTTATTTTGTTTATTGATGACTTGTCTTTCCGGAAGAATGACGATAATTTCAGCGCACTCAAAGCGATTCTGGAAGGTTCTGTATCTGCTAAGTCAAAAAATGTTGTGATTTATGCAACGAGCAACCGCCGTCACCTTGTCAAAGAAAAATTCAGCGACCGTGAGGGTGACGACGTGCATTTCAACGATACCGTTCAGGAAATTATCTCACTTTCCGACAGATTCGGAATTCATATCACTTTCAATAAGCCGAACAAAGAAACGTATCTCGATATAGTTCGAAGCCTTGCAAATAAGAAGGGTATTAAATGCGATACGGATGAGCTTGAAAGAAAAGCTGAACAGTTTGCTCTCGAAAAAGGCTCACGCTCCGCAAGGACGGCAAAGCAATTTGTTGAAAATATGATATAAAATTAAAGCAGGCAACAACCGTTTCAGGATGTCGCCTGCTGATTTTTATCTGTTATCAGACAGTGGTGTGTAATCTGTGCTGCTTCGCAGATATTCTTCCATCTTGCCGCTGAGCAATAATTCAACATAACTCAAAGGCTCATTATAGATGAGATAATCAAGTGCTGATGTTTCGTACATATTGTTCGCATATTCGTTTTCAACTGTATCGCAGTCGACTGACACCATTGAGCTGTCGGTTATCTTTACTTCAACACAAGCGGTATCAATGTTAAATTCGCAAGATAAAATATTGTTTTTCATAAATTGCAATTCCTTTCAGTTGTTAATGATAGCTTGAAACAATGTGTGTTTAACCGCCGTTAACAATTTATCCATTGAATCCGTTATGAACACTCGTACCAGATTAAAGAGCATAGCAACGTCAGTTGCTATGCTCTTTAAGTTTATAGTAAAAGTAAAGGATTCGAACAGCGAGGGAATTCGCGCAGCGAACAAACTCTCCGGGG
>JAZNSX010000063.1:0-5781 GCA_045591425.1 Acutalibacteraceae bacterium
CCTCCTTGATGTTTTAGTTGTGTGGTCGGCAAACCACTTCTACTATATCAAGGAGCTTTTTTCTTGTCTACGTCTCCCCTCGCTAAAAGCTTTTCTATTCCCCTGGCATAGCCAGGGGTTGTCTTTGTTACAAACAAAACAAAAACACGAGAAATGAAGCTATGCTTCAATTTCTCGTGTTCTACTTTTTACCAACCCTGTCAGACAGATGCTCTAAATAACAATTTTTTAAATTACTGTTTTATGAGCACCCAGCTAAACCGGTGGGTTTGTTTTTTACGGTTGAGGAACTATCGGATGGTTTTCGCTGATATGTTCAATCGTTATAAAGTTGTTTCTCGGAGCATATGCCCATTTCATGCCGAATGCCTTGCAGGCACCGTCAACAGGCATATAAAGCTGACCCTCATTTCCTCTGAAAACCTCTGCGCCAAGCTCAACCTCGCCCTTGTTGGTTACGGCAATGCCGCTTCCCTCAATGAAGGTTGCTTCGTTTCCGTAAATTTTGAGAGTTGCCTTTCCCTTTTCGCGGATATCCTCGCCGCCTGCGAATCTTATCATCGTTGCGAAAGCGATATACCATACGCCATCTTTGCAAACAGCGGGAGTTGACATGTTGCAAAGACCGAGGTCAACGCCTTTATAATACACTCTCGTTCTGCCTTCACCGAAAACAGGAGCAAGTCTGTGGGGGATGATTTCATCCTTGGTTTTGTCGATTGAGAATTCGTCGATAATTCTGCCATCGTTAAGCTCCGAAACAATTGATATTCTATCTCCGTCAACCTCAACAAGCGCAAAGGAAGCCACTTTTTCCTCATGGGGATAAAACGATGCGTGCCACACCTTGTCTGTGGTTTTTGTTCCCGGAGGATTGAAATTTGCATTGCCAAGTTCGTAGTGAACAGTACCCTGTGAAGGTCTGTCAAAAATCTCCTCATTCTTTATCGGGAATGAACGGGAAAAATTATGCTCATGGCCCGAGAAAAGAATGTCAAGCATTTCCATGGACTCTCGCATCATGGGATATGTGTCATCATTTGCAAGGTTGGGACCTGAATAATAAACAGGAAAATGCTGAACACCGAGTTTCCACGTTTTGTTGCTTTCGGCAATATCCTTCTTCGCCCATTCATTCATAAGCTCGGGTTCATTGACACCGAAAATATTGAAATGAACATTGCCGTAATCAAAAGAATAAATCTCAGTCTGCCAGCCTTCGGGTCCGTTTTTCGGATAGGAGTATTCAAGCTGCGTATTAAAAAACTCCGCAGGCTCAGCATAGTATCTGTCCACTTCGTTCGGGAAATACTGCGCAAATCCCCGGTTATCATGGTTTCCGCAAGTCATCATATAGGGCAGATGCTCAACGATTCCTTCCACACCCTCAAACATTGCATTCCACTGAATTTCATGCTGACCGCAGTTGGTGTTATCGCCTGCGGTGAGAATAAACTTCACATCGGGATATTTAGCAAGAACTTCCTTGAGGAACATATTGAGGGTTGAATAATCGGGGTTATAGTGGTCGTCATCTTTCTGATGGTCGGAAATAGCTATAAATTTAAATTTGGTAAGGTTTCCCTCCTCGGTGTCAAACCAATATTCTTCGCTTCGGTTTTCCGTACTTCCGCAGGTGTAGTAATATCTTGTTCCGGGTTTAAGATTTGAAGGCGTTGCCCAAAAGATGTTGCTTGTGTTAACGTCGCTTTTAAAAGGCTTGACTATGGCATCCGCCCTTTTCTTTTCGCCGCCCTTTTCGTAGTATTCAACATATCCTTCGGTAACATCAATACATGAACGCCATGTTACTGTCATTGAGGTTTTTGCATCTCCCGAAATGCTCACCATAATATGGTCGGGTTTTTCGGTTGCGAATCTGTAGTTTGGTGTTTTTTTCATAATTACTTCACCTTTATTCTGAATAATCTTGCGCCGTGGGAATTAACTTCAGCTGAAAATTCGCCGTTTGTTACGGCATATTCCTCATGCTTCCACATATCCCACACGGAATAATCCATGCCGCCCATTGCAACGTCGGTAACATCAAATTTTATGTTTCTGGCTTTGTCATCAGTATTAAACAGAGCAACATATTTGCAGTCTTTCCCTTTGGAAGTCCAGATAATTTCGCCCTTGCCGTCGGTTTCTTTTCTACTGAACTGCCTTGCGCCGCTTGAATTCTTAAGCATATCAATAAGCTCTCTGTTCTGGAGAAGCGAAAGGGTAAATTCATCATTTTCACGCATTTCGGCACCTATCATAAGCGGTGAACGGAATATCCCCCAAAGGGTCATCATTGTAATCTGTTCGTCATGGGTGAATCGTGTGTATCTGTTTCTGTATTGTTCAAGCTTTTCGGTTTTCTGTATTCTGCCGATAGGAAGCATGTCGCAATCGGGCCATGCACCCGGTTGAACATAGTCCTGCCATACGAAGCAGCGTTCGAACATCGCATAAAGCTTGCTCCATTCATCCCAGAAATCGCCTGTCATGCGCCAAAGGTTTGCATTTGCCGCCAGATGCTCGTGCTCCCATACAGGTGCCGGACCGGGCGAAAGGCTGAGAACCATATCCCTGCCGCAGTTATCAATTGCTTTTCGGATCATTTCAATTTCACGACGTGCGGAATAGGGATTGTCCTTCAAAAACTCAGTGTTCGCAATATCATCACACTTTATGTAGTCAACACCCCATGAGGCATAGAGTTCAAAAATGGAATTGTAGTATTCCTGAGCACCCTTTGCATCGGGATTGATGCCGTACATATCGGTCTGCCAAGGACATACCGAAAACTGCTGTGCAATATCTTTTGCGGTGACACCTTCGGTTATCGTTTTTGCATTCGCATGAACAGCCTGACGGGGAATTCCGCGCATAATATGAATACCGAATTTAAGACCGAGTGAATGAACATAATCCGCGATGGGCTTAAAGCCCTTTCCGCCTGCCGAAGAAGGAAATCTTTCGGGTGCGGGAATAAGACGCGAATATTCATCCATATAAAGCGGAGCAAAATTATGATAATAATAGCTGTCAGCAGTAGGTTCTGACCACTGAATGTCGCAAACGATGTATTCCCATCCATAGTCTTTGAGGTGCTTTGCCATATAATCGGCATTTCCGATAAGCTGTTCTTCGTTAACGGCTGCGCCGTAGCAATCCCAGCTGTTCCAACCCATGGGAGGAGTTAAAGCAAATCTTTTGTGCATGGTTAATTTTCCTTTCGGTAAACTCTTATTTCAAACTCAGCCTGTGTTTCAAGGTAATCAAGGCTGTTTATTTTTTTCTGGTCCTCAACACCTGTTTTGTAATAATAAGGTGTCATTTTAAAAAGGCTCTGTATTGCTTCGTTGGAGCCGAGGCACAGATTCCTCTTGACCTGACTTGTTTTTACGCAGACAAAACCTTCGGTTTCCGTATCGGGCACATCGTTGAGATACGGCTTATCATAGATAGCGGCTTTGAGCCCGAGAAGATGCTCTTCAAGCGGAATTATCTTTATAAGGTAGCCACAAGGTTTTAACACGCGGTAAAACTCTTTGTCTGCTTCGGGTGAAAAAATATTCAGCACCGCATCAAAGCTTTCGTCGGCAAACGGCAAATCAAAAAGACTTGCAACAGCAAGAGGAAGTCCGCTTTTTCTTTTTGAAGCAAACTCAAGAGCATCTTTTGATATATCAACGCCTACAGCAAAAAGCTCTTTTCCTTTTTCGGCATAATGCTGCTTTAATCCGGAGGAATAATAGCATTCGCCACAGCCGGCATCAAGCACACAGCCGCCACTCGACAAGCATTCTTCCGCGGTTGCACACAGCGCTTCAAGCAAAAAGCCGTAAGCACCGCTGCTGAGGAAATCACGCCTTGCTCTGACCATCATGCGGTCATCACCGTGGCGTTTTGCCGAAGATTTCTGCGACTGTAAAAGATTAACGTAACCAAACTTTGACTTATCAAAGCAATGACCGTTTTCGCATTTATAAAGCTTTTCGTGCTCTGAAAGCTTTTTCGAACAAACGGGACAAATAAAACTTATCATTTCTTAACCCTGTATTTTTCAATCTTTTTCATCATTGATCTGCCGACATCGTGCATAAATCTTTCGCAGGCCGGCAGCAAATCATCAGGGAAACCATTCATAAAATAATCTGCCTCATATGTAAAATGACCGCGGTAGTCAATTTCACCGAGAGCGTGCAGAATGTCATCCCAATCCATTTCGGATGTATAGGGAAGAGTGTGGCTGTCATTGATATTATCGTTATCATGAATATGAAGGCAACCGAGTCTTGAACCCATCTGACGAATCATTGCACCTGCATTATCGCCCACAAGACCGCAATGACCGAGATCAAGGCAAGCGGTGAAATGCTCGGGATTAAGAGCATCAACATATCTGTTGAAATCCTCGGCAACGCTGCAAACATTGGGCACTATCCTGTTAATGCTTCTATCCCAGCCCCACATGTTTTCAAGGGCAATTTTAACTCCGTATTCCGCAGCATAGGGTTCGAGTTCATGATAAAGCTCCATGTTCTGCTCAAACTGCCTTTCGCTGAACTGAACAGGATGAACAACGCATATTTTTGCATCAAGCAAGCCCGTTATTTCAAGCGCTCTTTTAATTTTTTCGATTATCACCTTGCTGTATTCCGCATCATTCTCTTTGCGCGAAGGGAACGGAGCATGAGCCTGCTCAAATGTTACACCGTAAGAATCCGCAATTTTCAAAAGCTCGGATATATGCTTTTTATAACATGCTGAATTCAAAATATCATCATCGTTCTGCATTGAAAACATGGAAAAATCAATTCCGTCAAAACCCGCTTCGCAAACCATGCGAACGGCAGCTTCATTGCCGAGCCGTTTTGCAATTGTATCTGTCTGATTTACAAGTTTCATTTCTGGTTGCCTCCTTAAATTAGGAATTATTCATATTATAGCAGCATTATAAAATATCTACAAGTATAATATAAAATGTTTTATGTTTACAATTTTTTAATTGACTTTTTCAAAAAATTATTATAAATTTATATTTAGAGAAAATAGAAATGGAGAATATTATATGCCCAAGGCCGAATACAGAAGCTCAATTCGTTCAAAGAATCTTATCAAAAAAGCTCTTGCAAAGCTCATACATGAAAAAGATATTTCCAAAATCACGGTTTCGGATATCATTCGCGAGGCAGACATCAGCCGCGGCACTTTTTATGCCCACTATTCCGATGTTAATGCAGTTATAAGCCAGATTGAATGCGAGGAGTTTGAGCATCTCAAGGATTTTGTTGATAAATTCGGATTTGAAAACATAACAACCGAAATTTCAGAATTTATGACAGTTATCTGCGAATATCTGAACCGAGACAAAGAATATTACCGTATGCTCACCCAGTCAAATATACTGAACAATTTTATCTGGCGTTTGGTAAACGCATATTATGAAAGACTTCTTGAAAAAGTTCTCTCAACTTTCAATGTTGAAGACAAAGAAGAAGCAAATCTTTATCTCATCTATATAACATCAGGAGCTAAAACAACAATTCTCAGTTGGCTTAACGAGGAGATTAAAGCGACACCCGAGCAGGTCGGTGAAAGACTTGGCAAGCTGGTCACACTCAATCAGCAATATTATAAACAATAAAGTCAGGACCTCCGGCTAAGCCGGAGGCTTGATTAAGCCCTATAAGGGCATTATACGGACGAAACCCCTTAAGGGGCGCTGAAAGGTTTGCCGACCGCATTCCTTTTTCAGCTACCCCTCAAGGGGTTAATTTTATGCTT
>JAZNSX010000064.1:0-13409 GCA_045591425.1 Acutalibacteraceae bacterium
TCCTTGGTGATAAGAGCAAGAACAATAGCGATAACGGGGGGAATAAGTGCCCAAACGGTTGCATACTTGCTTATGCTTTCACGAACCTTTGCGATAGCTGTTTCAATGTTAGCCTTGAAGCCTGCATCGTTTGTAAGGTTGTCAGCATAATTGTCAACATATTCATGAGCCGAATCCGCATCAGCAAGATCATACTCATAAATTTCACCGTCAACATCAACGGTTACCACAGTTGATGCGGGTGCTTCTGCATCGGCAGCCATAAGAACAACCGCTTCGCCGTCAGCAGCAGGAGCTGCGCCGTCTTCGGTTGCAATTGCGAATGCGCCGAAGCTTAACATTGAACCGAGAATTGCGATAACGAAAAGTATCGCCGCAAACTTTCTCTTGTTTGTCATGGGGTTACCTCCATAAAAAATAATATGCTCCGATACACGGCTGTATCGAAGCATAATCAATGAAATCAATATAATATCAAAGATTTGATAGCTCTCCACAACCGTGACAGTACACTGCATATTCTGCAGTGTCCCGACAGATGCCGCCTCGGGCAAGCTGACATCTGTCTCGGCGAAAACTCCTTTCGTTCTCTGTGATTTCCCTGCGCAGAGAATTACTCTTAGGTTTCGCACCTCTATCTCTTTGATATTACCTTATATGACTCTTTTTGTCAAGAAATAATTAACGGTTTGTTAACAATTCCCCTATCTTTTCGCTGAGATTCGCCAATTCCCGCATAGTCAGACCCTCAGCTCTGACCGACGGCGGGAATCCGCATTCTTCAATCGCTTTTATAACAACATCCTTCGGTATTCCCGAACCTGCGCTGATTGAATTTGAAGCGGTTTTTCTTCTCTGACCGAATGCCGCATGAACAATTTTAAAGAACAATTCTTCGTTTGTAATTTCGATTTCGGGTTCTTTCCTTATATCCATGCGGATAACGCTGCTGTCAACCTTCGGCGCCGGCATAAATGAACCTGCCGAAACATCAAAAAGCTTTTGGGCTTTTGCATAGTAATCAACTGCAACGGTAACCGCACCTGAAAGTCTGCTGCCTACGGGTGCACAAAGTCTTTGCGCCGCTTCCTTCTGCACCATAACAGTTATCGCTTCAATAGGAAGACGGCTTTCAAGAAGTGCCATAATAACGGGTGAAGTGATATAATACGGCAGGTTCGCGCACACATAAACGGACATACCGTCAAATTTATCTTTGATAAGTGCGGCAAGGTCGGTTTTGAGCACGTCCTGATTGATAATTTCAATATTATCAAAATCTTTGAGTGTTTCTTCAAGAATAGGCAAAAGCTTTGTGTCAATTTCGATAACAACAACCTTTTTCGCTCTTTTAGCAAGCTCGGCTGTCAACACACCTATGCCGGCGCCGATTTCAATAACGCCGCAGTTTCCGTCAATTCCGCTCTCCTCAGCCATGCGGGGACATATGCCGGGATTTATAATAAAATTCTGACCGAGCGCCTTGGAAAAATGGAATCCGTGGCGGGCAAGAATATCTTTTATTGTTGAAACATCGGTTAAATTATACATCACAGCAACCTCGTATCGTTAATAATTAGCTCGAAATCGCAGCCGAAAAACTCGGCGGATTTTTTACAAAGCACCATTCTGTCAAGGAATATTTCAAAGTATTCCATGACGGGACAAATCAGCGTATCTATTTTAAGCGTGAGTGAAATCATGCTGTTTTCCTTGTCAATATCGAGTTTTGAACTGAAAACGGCATAATTGACACGGTCATGAATATCGTCGTGAACGGTTTTTTTGTTTCTTACTCTCGAAGTGCGCACATCGCTTTTATCCGCAAGAATAAGTGCGGCGGCAATGGGAGTGACGGGCGCGGCGGTTTTTTCGTCGTGATGACCTATCGCCGTCACGATTTTTATAACCTCATCAACGGGAAAATTTCTCGCACGAAGAAGCTCGAATGCAAGAAAAGCTCCGCTCTGTGCATGGTCGGTGCGGTTTACCGTATTGCCGATATCATGCATAAGTCCCGCTATTTTTGCAAGCTCGCATTCCCTTTCATCGTAGCCGAGTTTTTCCAAAACCATGCTTGCGTCCGTTCCCGTTTTTACGGCATGGGCAACCCCGTGTTCGGTATATCCTATCTGTCCGAGAACCTTATTTGCGGCGTCTATATAGCTGAGAATTTCTTTATCTTCCTTTAATTTTTCATAACTGAACAAAAAACTCACTTCCTTTTATCAAAATATTGTTTACACTTCCGTTGATTTTTATCAAAATATATTTATAATACTATATAGATAGTTTTATTCGGAGGTATTATTATGTCAATTCTTGTTACAGGCGGTGCAGGTTTCATCGGTTCGCACACCTGCGTAGAGCTTCTCAATGCGGGCTATGAACCTATTATACTCGATAATCTCTGCAACAGCAAGAGCGAAAGTATAAAACGCATAAAAGAAATTACGGGCAAGGATGTTAAATTTTACGAATGCGATATCCGTGACCGCGAAGGACTCGACAAGGTTTTCGCAGAAAATAAGATTGATGCCGTAATTCACTTTGCGGGTCTTAAGTGCGTTCCCGAAAGCATTTCCAATCCTCTCGATTATTATGATAACAATATCGGCGGCACCGTTACCCTTTGCGAAGCAATGAAAGCGGCAGGCTGCAAAAAGATGGTTTTCAGCTCATCCGCAACCGTATACGGCAGCGAAAATGTTTCTCCTCTTAAAGAAGATATGCCCGAGGGCAAAACAACCAATCCCTACGGCACAACAAAGCTTTATATAGAAAGAGTGCTTAAGGATGTTTCCGCATCGGACAGCGAATGGAGTGTTTGCCTTCTCCGCTATTTCAACCCTATCGGTGCACACAAGAGCGGTAAAATCGGCGAAGACCCCAACGGCATCCCCAACAATCTTGTTCCCTACATCACTCAGGTTGCAATCGGCAAGCTTGACCACCTCAACGTTAACGGCAACGACTATCCCACCCCCGACGGCACGGGTGTTCGCGACTATATCCATGTTGTTGACCTTGCTCTCGGTCATATCAAAGCGGTTGAAAAGGTTCTCGGCGAAAACGGCTGCTTCACATATAACCTCGGAACAGGTATCGGCTACAGCGTTCTCGATGTTGTGAAAGCATTTGAAAAAGCCTGCGGCAAGCCCGTCAATTATGTTATCGCTCCCCGCAGACCCGGCGATATCGCAACCTGCTATTCCGACCCCTCAAAGGCAAAAAAAGAACTCGGCTGGGTTGCGGAAAGAGGAATCGACGAAATGTGCGAAGACTCGTGGCGCTGGCAGTCACAGAACCCCAACGGCTACGGTGACTGATATGCAGAACTATATCTGGGATTTTGACGGCATGCTGTTTGACAGCTATCCTCACATAACCTCGGCTTTTCTCAAAGCGCTCGGCGAATTCGGAAAAAAAGCCGACTATGACGAGGCAAAGGCACTTCTTGAAATCACCTTTGCACACGCTTTTGAACATTACAACGTCAGCGAAGAAGAAAAAGCCGTTTTTCGCAAATATGAACACGATTATTCTCTTCGACCCATTGCCGTTCCGTTTGAAAACACGGTTAAAACAATAGAAACTCTGTTTAACAGCGGCAAAAAGCACTTTTTATATACCCACAGAGGTTTTGAAACCTCACAGCATTATCTTGAAGAATGCGGAATCAAGAAATTTTTTACCGCATTTGTTGATTCATCCATGAATTTTCCTTCAAAGCCCGCTCCCGATGCGGTTAATTGGATTTGCGAAACATATAACCTCGACAAAAACGAAACGGTCATGATAGGCGACAGGGAAATTGATGTCTTGTCGGGTAAAAATGCAGGCACCTACGGCTGTTTGTTCACCAAAAAAGAAAATGTTGATACCGCCGCAGATTTTGTTATCCGCGACATTTCGGATATATTGAACATTGAATAAAACGGAGGCATAATAATGAAAGCAGTTATTACAGTTATCGGTAAAGATATGGTCGGTATTCTTGCGAAAATTTCAACCGAATGCTGCAACCACAATATCAACGTGCTTGAAGTTACACAGTCCATCCTTCAGGATATGTTTGCTATGATTATGATGGTTGATATCTCAAAGTCGGATATCCCCTTCACCGAGTTTTCGGATATGCTCAGCAAAACAGGCTCGGAAATGGGTCTTTCGATTCATGCTATGCACGAGGACATCTTCAACGCAATGCACACAATCTGAGGTGAAACACTATGCTTAACGCAAGAGATATTCTTGAAACAATAACCATGATTCAGGACGAACATCTTGACGTCCGCACAATCACGATGGGTATTTCTCTTCTCGACTGCTGTCACAGCGATGTTGAAGTTATGTGCCAAAGAGTATATGACAAAATCACCCGCTATGCAAAAAATCTTGTTGCAACAGGCGAACAGATTGAAAAGGAATTCGGCATTCCCATCATCAACAAAAGAATTTCGGTAACTCCCGCGGCAATGATTCTTGCTTCATGCGAGGATAAGGATGCCGTTAAACTTGCCAAAACGCTCGAAAGAGCCGCAGTTGCCTGCGGAGTAAACTTCCTCGGCGGTTTTTCGGCTCTTGTTCAGAAGGGCTTCGGTCCCGGCGACAAAGAGCTTATCGAGGCTATTCCCGAAGCGCTCAGCGTTACAGACCACATCTGCTCATCAGTAAACATCGGCTCAACAAAAACAGGCATAAATATGGATGCCGTTGCAATGATGGGACATGTTGTCAGAAAGAGTGCAGAGCTTACCGCAGACAGAGATTGCATCGGTCCTGCAAAGCTCGTTGTTTTCTGCAATGCACCCGAGGATAACCCGTTCATGGCAGGCGCATTCCACGGCGCAGGCGAGCCCGACTGTGTTATCAACGTCGGCGTTTCGGGTCCCGGCGTTGTAAGAGCGGCTCTTGCGAAGGCAGGTGATTGCGACCTCACAGCCGTTGCAGACCTCATCAAAAAAACCGCTTTCAAAATCACTCGCATGGGTCAGCTCGTTGCAAGCGAGGCTTCGCGCAGGCTTGGCGTGCCCTTCGGCATTGTTGACCTTTCGCTCGCTCCCACTCCCGCAATCGGCGACTCGGTTGCTCATATTCTTGAAGAAATGGGTCTTGAATGCTGCGGCTGCCACGGCACAACCGCCGCTCTCGCGCTTCTCAACGATGCCGTTAAAAAGGGCGGCGTAATGGCATCATCTCACGTCGGCGGACTTTCGGGCGCATTCATCCCCGTAACAGAAGACGCAGGCATGATTGATGCGGCAAGATGCGGCGCGCTGACTCTTAACAAACTTGAAGCAATGACCGCAGTATGCTCCGTAGGTCTTGACATGATAAACATTCCCGGCGATACACCCGCAGAGGTTATCTCGGCAATCATTGCCGACGAAGCTGCAATCGGTATGGTCAACTCAAAGACCACTGCCGTCAGAGTTATCCCTGCCATCGGCAAAAACGTGGGCGAAGAGCTAAGCTTCGGCGGGCTTCTCGGAAGCGGACCTGTTATGCCGCTTTCAACCTATTCCCCCGCAAAGTTTATCAATCGCGGCGGCAGAATCCCCGCCCCGATGCAAAGCCTTAAAAACTGAATATAACAATAGTAACCCCCCGGCTAAGCCGGGGGTTCTTCATATGCGGGCAAAGCCCTATGTTACTGGCATCGCCTTAAGGCGTACCCAACGTATTCCTTTTGCAAAGGATGCCTTTTTAAAGACAGAGTTGACATTTAATTTCTTCTTTCCCTTGCTTTCATTTATTTATTATTCTGTTTACAAATTCTACTTCTTTTATGATATACTGCTAATAGCATTCTTTTTGAATGTTCTCCTTTTGCTTAGCTGTGCTGTTGGTAGCCGCACTCTCTGCAAGAGGAGTTTTCTTTTCATCGCTAAAGCTTTTTCGGAACCCATGGCACAGCCAGGGGTTTTCAAATACAAGAAAAAAGCCAGGGAACACCTAGTGTTTCCTGACTTTGTTTTTATGGTCGGAGTGGCGGGATTGAATCGTTTGAAACACTCTGCGAAACACGGCAGAAGCAATGTATTTGGGATTGGAGGTTCTATTTCACCGACAGAGATTTTAAACAGTCATTACAAATTCTACTGAGAAATTCGAGAAGCCTGTCCGAAATCAAGTGTAAGACTGTGTGAAGGGGTGTTGATACGGATTTTCTTATCCTTTCTACCTGCTTGGCAGAAGACACTGTCATAACGCTCAAATACAGTAGTCACGGCTTTTTCGTCAACTGTGAAGCTGCCGTCGAAGGATACATATATTTCACCGCAATTTGTTTTGTAGCTGACACAGCTGTTGGTGAAGACAGTTTTGTTTTGCTTTATTCTTTGCCTGAACTGTTCAAAGGTTTCCGTGTCCGAGTCAGAAAGCTCGGTGATGTACGAGTGGTATTCTCCGCCCCGGCGGTACAGGTCGAATCCGTTTTCAAGCGTCAGACCTTCGGGTAAAACTCTGCCCTTGAGCAATCCTTTGGCAGAATCGGAATTGTAAGGCTTGTATTCTAAAGTTCCGTCCGAAATCAGGGCAACAAAAACGCCGTTTTTTCGTGCAAAAACCCTATTGCCGTCAAGCTCAAATTCGTCGTATAAATCACGAGGCATATAGGCGTGGGTAATGTCGCACACGGCACCTTCACCAAGACGTTTTTTCTTCGGTAACTTATAAACCGTTACGTTAACGTTTTCGTGCTGTACGCTCATCGGCCGTCTGCCGTTACCCACCCAGTATCCGGGAGATGCGCCGTATTTACTGTTGCCGTCACCTGCAGGGTGAGTTGTAAAAAGCGTAAGTTCCTCTGCAATGTTTGCCGTCCACACGTGATCCTGTGCACCACAGGAACCGACATCCTTGCAAATATCCGTGGAAAGCAAATAACGGGAGTTACGGTATGTATAAACATTACCCCTGCCAAGCGCAATTCCGTGCGGCATAATGCTGTGTTTTTCTGCAAATTTCTGCCAGCGAACACACCGTAAAACCGTGAGATTCAGGAATTTAAAATAACTGAGAAACTTGTTTGAATACAGTTTGTTTTTTCTCATATATTCAAGCGTGTTGCGGATAACCTGAGGATTTGTAAAGGTTTCGGCACCTGTTTGCGCCATAATACAGGCGTCGCTTTGTCCGATCAGATTTTCGTCTGCCATATCATCAGGCGACAAGCCACAGCTCATCCTTGAAACAAAGGTTTCATCCGAAACAGCAATATCTTTTATTACTTCGGGCAGAGTGTAAAGTCCTTTTTCAACCGCATCGGTAAAACACAGAACGATGTAATTCGGCTTTTTGGACAGTGAAGTTTCGATAAGTTTTCTTTCCTCTTCGGAAATGTTGGGAAGGGAAAAAATCTTTTTTGTGACTT
Source organism: Acutalibacteraceae bacterium (assembly GCA_045591425.1). GTDB lineage: Bacteria > Bacillota > Clostridia > Oscillospirales > Acutalibacteraceae > CAG-177. Next base: position 7,379 of record JAZNSX010000064.1, read on the forward strand.
CTTTTCCCCACAGGATATTCATTGCACTTTGTATGCTGTTGCCGATACAGTTTGCGGCCTTATTGTTGCCGTACATCCTTGAGCTGACCGCAACAAAGCGGTTATTAACGCTGTTTAGTGCAACATCAAGCCAAAGAATATCCATAATTATTTTCATTCGATTAACAGCTTTTTCGTCCTTTGAATAGGCTATGAAATTCGCCATAGGTGCAATATCTTCGGCGATATAGTTGTTGCTTAAATATTCGGAAAATCCGTAGTCAAAGCGTTGTTGCATCCAGGCATCAATGCGGATTGCAGCCTTTTGCATATGCTCTGCACCAGTTTTGCCGTCATTTGTAAAAATCTCATCTGGCCACTCCTGACCTGCAAGATACTCGCTGACGGCAAACAGAATCTGATGGTTTTCTGACCAGTAGCACATACTGTCGTCACCCGGCTCGTCCATAAAATATTTAAAGCCGAGAAAGGTGCTTTTAGTAAGAGCCGAGCATCGGTCACTCAGCGGACAGTCCTTGTAAATTTTAAAAAGCATCTGTGCTCTGAAGTCTGCACAGTCAAAGCGTTTGTTCATATATTCCGTCTGTTTGGAAAGAAGCCGAAACACTTCGTCCTCGCTGAATGACGGATCTGTCTGCTTGCCGACGAGAAACAAATACAAATCCTCAAAGCTTTTACCGTTAATATTGAGTGAATATTTGTCAGCATTTGCTTTGTCGGGTAAGTCAGGTACAGATTTTATGCGAAGCAGACAAACAAGCTGGGCTGCCGTAATTATTACCACAAGCACAATCACGGCAAGTAACAAATAAAAAAATGTCATAGGCTTATGCCATCCTCTCAAGAGCCTCGAGTGTTACCTCGAAGCGTGTGGGACTTGACGAAAGGAAGCTCTTCATTTCTTCTATCATATAGTAAGCCATACGCTGAGGCTCGTTGCCGATACTGCCTGCAATATGGGGTGTAAGTATTGCATTGGGTACCCAAAAAAGCGGATTTATGTAGGGGAAAAATTCTTTTTTCAGCACATCAGCCACAAAGGTCCGTGACGGATGAAGAAGAAGTGAGAGTGCAAGTGAATACTCCGCAACCTGTGCACCTCTACCAGTGTTAATGAAAGTGGAATGCTTTTTCATTTTCTTGAAAAGCTTAGCGTTGAAAACATTTTTAAGCTCAGGCTTGTTGGCAAGGTGGTTACTGATTATGTCGCACTCGCTGAAAATTGTCTCCATATTAACCAAAGTTACACCAAGCTCTTTTGCTGTTACTTCAGGAATAAACGGGTCGCACGCATAAACCTCAACATCGAAATCCTTCAATCTTTCCGCAACCATTCTGCCGATTGCACCAAGGCCGATAAGTCCGACCTTACAACCGAAGCAACCCGTTGAAGACTGCGCAAATGCGAGAGAACGCAAGGGCAGGATGCGGTAATACTTAGCCGCCTGGAAAAAGCCCTTTGCCGCAAGTGAAATCTGTGCAACGGTATACTCTGCAACAGGAACGGCATTAGCCGCAAAAGCAGAGTATACCTTTATTCCGCTTTCAAGAAACGGCCGTGCAAAATACTGCACCGTACCTGCAGAATAAAATACAGCCTTGAGGTCAGGCATATACTCGGCAATTTCCTCTTTTGTGAACTGCGGCATTCCCCAGGTGGAAAAGGCAATCTCACAACCCTTGAGAAAATCTCTGTACTCTTCAATATTATTTTTATTTATCCTTGGCGAAAGCTCACCGTACTCACTTAATTTTTCAAGCACCTCAGGTGTATAAACCTTGGAAAACTGGAGCTGATTGCTGCCTAAAAGTGCGATTTTCATTTTTTGCCACCCACCTTATTTTTAAGCTTTTTCATATCATTTACCATTGAAAATGGGAAACCGAATAGTCCGCAGGGATATGTGTATTCAAGAAGCATATTGCCGTCAAATCCTGATTGCTTCAGCTTGTCGATTAAGGTATCTATATAGCCTGGCCTGAATAACGGAAACTGCTCACGGCTCTGCTCGGAATAGGAAACATGAACGGTTTCAATATACGGCAGCGTACGTTCAATGCGGTCAAGGTCGTATTCAAGCCGTTTATAACGTGACTGGAAATATGTTCTGAAATTGTCACAGCCGACATCCTTGTGTATTTTCAGAAAAGCATCAGTATTATTGTTAAATGTGTTATCGTGACATTCGGGGCAGACGATGAGTCCATATTCTTTGGCTTTCGCACAGATGCTTTTTGTGTCTTCAACTATTATTTTATACGTTAGTTCGTCAGTCTTTTCGCTGTCAGCCCTACCAAGCCAAACACGGACACTACGTGCACCCATAGTGCTTGCAATTTCGCAAATTTCTTTCCACTCATCGGCATTTTTACTGCCCACACGGTAATAACTGCCGAATGAATTTATGCGTATGCCTGCTTTGTCACAAAGCTCCTTCGCTTTTCTTGCATCCGCAATGCTTCTGACGTGAACGTCTCCGCCCCACTCGATACAGTCTATTTCAGCCTTTACGGCTATATCAACTATTTTTTCAAGACTTTTTATCTGACGGAAGGACGTGGATGTAAAACCGAATTGCACAATAATCACCAGCCATACTCTTTATTATTTTTCAGTTTATCATATTAATTGTCGAAACTCAATAAAAAAACCGACAGCATCGAACAAAAGCACGACTTTCAGGTAAGCCGTGCTTATTTTTACTGCTCATTCATTAAATCAAACGCGAGAGTAACACTCCACCCGTAATCTCTGATTGCCTGATATTTCACTCTGAAATCATAAGGCTCGTAAACTTCACCTTTTCTGTTAAAGCAGAAAGGAGGAATCTTGTTTTCGCTGTCATAAAACTCATAAACGGTACCCGTACGGTTATACCACTCATTGATAACATCAAGCGTTTTATCCTTGATGTTCTGTGACAAACAGTGGTGTCCGTAATCTGCAAGTCCCTTTGAAATCATATAGTTATAATTAATCCAGACGGGACCGCGCCACATGTCCGTACCGAAGCTTTTGTCTATTTTAGATATGCTTGGAACGGGAATTTCCGTGCCGAATTCTTTGGGATTATTAAGATGTTCAACGAGTTTTGCACACTGTTCCTTATCACATACACCCGCAAAAATCGGCAAAAAGGAAGCAACAGAGCTTACCTTACTGAAGCGGTCAGCGGTTATATCGAAATCATAGTAGAAGCCGTTTTCTTCACACCACAGGATACTGTTAATATCAGCGTTCGCTTTTTTGTTCCATTCAGTAAAAAAATCTGAATTTTCTTTATCACCGAGTTCGTCGGCAATTTTCTTCATATAACGGGTTTCGTTTGCTATATAACAGGAGAAGTCAACAGCATAAAGGTCACTTTCCGTATCAAATCTCGGTGAATTGTCCATTCCCGATTCATCGCAACGGTTATTGAGCTCAGGGTTGGTGTGCCAGGAATAAAGCTCCTTTTCGGTCTTTCTTCTGTTATTACGGCACCAGAGCATGAACTTTTTATTATTTTCAAAAACAATTCGGAGGAATTCTGTATCTCCGCTTTTTTCATAAACAAGCCAAGCACCCCAACCTATAACGGGAGGCTGAGTTATATCGGAAATAAAATCAGGCTTTGACATATGAGGGATAAACCCGTCTTCACGCTGAACATCAAACAGAGCAAGAATCAAATTCTGAGCAATCTTTGTGTCAAGATGTCTGTGTCCGATGGCATGAAAGACCGAATCCCACAGCCACATGTTTCGATGAGGCAGACGGTCGGGAGTTGACCATATTCTTTTTATATTTCCCTCGGGTGAACAAAGCTGACTTCGCATCACACTAATGCATTTGGCATATAGCGGAGCATATATGTTATCACCCGAAAGAATTTTTTCATAGGGCTTTAGTTTTTTTGTCTTAAGCTCATCAAGGTCAAGGTTAATGCCTTTTTCACAAAGGGTAACAACCTCAGCTTCACTTTTACCGTAAGCGAAAGCAAACCTGCCTTCTCTTCTGAGAAGAGCCGTATATTCGCCGTCATTACTGTCGTGTATCTCTGTGTCACCGTTTCTGATGATTTTACATTCACCGTCACATCTTACTAAAACATCTGCGATTTCTCCGTAAGTGCCGACAACAAGATGCCTCTCAGCAAACAGTATACTGAATGTACCTGTAAATGTTTTGAGCTCAATCATATCGGAGGTCACACACTGAATGTCAGGCTCAGCCAGGTTACTCAGATTGCTGAAAAAAAGAGTCCTTCGGCAAAGAGATTCGAATATTATACCGATTTTATCACCTGAAAGTGTGCCTGCAAAATCATCGGTAAATAAAGCATCACCGTCAAGGGCGGAGAAAGCAAAAAGCTGTCCCTGACCCCATTTTTTTGGTACCATTATTCTGACTCCTTACACTGTCTCGACTTCTTCAAGTCTTGCCTTCGACTCAGCTCGGATTACTTCGAGCTCTGCCATAATTTTTTCCTTGCGCTTGCCCGTGAAGTTATCAAACATCATAACGATTGCAGGAACAAGGTTGCCGATGATTCCGGGAATTGCAACGAGCAGGAAAATGCCGTGCAATGTTTCGGGTGTCTGAACAGCTTCAACGAGCTGATCGCCGACCTTCTGTGCGCTCTGATAACCGATAAGCGCAAGTCCGCCGTTTACAAGAAGCTCTTTCCAGAGAGCTGAAATTCTTGAAACCATTGTATTGAAAGCAAATACCATACCCTCGTTACGCTGTGCAAAACCGTATTTCTTGTAGCTTTTCCATTCCATGTAGTCTGTCGAGTCGGCAAGAAGGATTCGTCTTGCGGCACTCATACCTGCATTCGGAAGACCGCCGAGCGCTATGAGTATACCTACAATCCAAAGGTTCTTGTAACCGAAGAACAAAAGAAGAATATAGCAGATTGCAGTATGTAAATAACCGAGAACAACAATATCTCTTGACGAAAGCTTTTTGCCGATAAACGGAACAGAGAAAAGACCGCCGTAAGAAAGTGCCGAGCTTCCGATTTCAACATAGGTTTTCATACCGTAATTGCCGAGAGTCTGCTTATAGAAGAAGGGAAGTGAATTGTAGCAGACCTGTCTTATCGAGTCGATACACTGGCTGAGGCAAAGTAGAAGGAGCGGCCTGTTGAGTAAAATGAGTTTATAGTCGATTTTGACTTTTTTGTCGTTTACCGGAGGAAGCACAAGGTTTCTTTCCTTGAGTGTCATACAGGGTACGAGCATTGTGAAAAGACCGAGTATGCCAAAAAGAGCTGCAACAGAGAAGAATGCCCATTTTTCTGAATTGTAATCTCCGTCCATCATATCAATGATAATGGGAACAAGACCGCCCGGAAGCATAGAGCCGAGAGTCGATGCAACCTGCGCAACGGTGTAGAAATTCTTTCTTGATTTTGCATTGGCAGTCATTCTGACTGAAAGAGTTGAGAGTGCCACATCAAAAAAGGTGTCGGCAATATTGAATGCAAGGAAGAGTATGAAGCTCCATATAAAGTTGAATGTTACCGATGAAGACGGAACAACAAAAAGGAGAATAGAAGAAAGGGTAAAGGGTATTGCAGAGGCTCGCATAAACGTTCTTGCATTACCCTTGCCCGAACGGTTACCGTCAAGAAGAGCACCGACAATAGGTGCAATAAGAATATTAACACCTGTCGTAGCCGATTTCATAGCAACGATCTGTGAGGACTTGAGTCCCATATAGTCATACATAAACTGGTCAGTATATGTACCAACGCAGTCCTGACCCATACAGTTGCCGAAAACGCCCGAAACGTAACCGACCTGTTCTTTTAAAGCAACATCAGGATTATTTTTGAAAGATTCAAATTTTTCTTTTAATTTACCCATTTTGTTTTCTCCTTGTACCTATTTGTGGTTGTATATTCTTTCGGCAGTGTAAGTACCGTCTGCTTTGATACTGAGAAGCGTTGCGCCCTGAATCCAATCGCTTTCGGGGGAATCAAACTTGGTTTCCATATTGTAAACACCGTATCCCGACGGCTGAATATACGAGAGAAGAATG
>JAZNSX010000065.1:0-3334 GCA_045591425.1 Acutalibacteraceae bacterium
ATAAAGCCCACCTTTTTCCTTATCGCCGCCGACTCGCCGTTATCTTTTTTGAAATATGATTTTATTATGTTCGAGGGAATGTACTTTATGCTGTTGATAATCTGGTCTTTTAAGAAATCATCCATAAAAATCCTCCCGTTATCCGGAGCAGGCTCCGTTTATTTGTCTGCAAATTGTCCGCTATTTTGATTATATAGCAATATGCAGGATTTGTCACCCCTTTTTTTCGTTGCAATATGTATTTCTGCATTGTAATAATTCTTTCTTCGTTGCAACAAGCTAAAAAAGAACCGCTGCAGTTGCCCGCAACGGTTCCGCAATCTATTGCGCAGACTTATTTCATGCCGTTTTCATAAGCGTCGATCATCTTCTTGACCATCTGGCCGCCGACTGAACCGGCTTCCTTAGAGGTGAGATCGCCGTTGTAGCCCTGCTTGAGGTTTACGCCTACTTCACGAGCGGCTTCCATCTTGAACTTATCAAGAGCCTCACGAGCCTGGGGAACAGAACTCTTCTTTGCCATTATCCGTTACACTCCTTTGCCTTGAATTGCGTGAAACAACAGGCAACCGCTTGAAAAAGGCGTTTTTGTGAAGAAGAATGACAACAGTAATCCGAACCGTGTTTTTATCGGATGATTTCCGATTTCTTCGTTAAAACACTCACAAAACCGTCAGGATTTTGCTCCCGTCACTCTAACTGTTCTTTTTCGCAAACACTTCAACAAAACCGCTTTTTAATGCCGCATGGCGAATTGCCGCTTTTACATTTTTAAAGCTCCTTCAGCCTTGAAATACAGCTGAGGTTTGCCTTTGACTTCGCTTGTCCGTTGCTTCAGCATTCATAGTTTAGCCGCTGTTCGCAAGCTTATGAATGAAAAAATCTGACAGATTTTTTGCTTTTTTTATCTGTAAAACAAACGCAAAAAATCCCCGTGCAGTGAAGCCGCACGGGGAAAAACAATGGAATTACAATGGTTTATCGTCTTTATTTGCCTATGTTTATCTGTGTTTCTGTTGCAAGCCTCAGCATATCCTCGTTATCGCTTTCAACGGCATCGGACATCAGCTTGCGGCGTTCAAGAAGCTCTGCATACATCTTTTCCTTTTTATCATTGTTAAGGTCATAGAAAAGCATGGGGATTATTCCGAGAGAGCCCGTTACGGCAGGAATAATTGTAAACATTGCAAAAAGGAAGAATTTGACCTTATCCGTCTGTTCTGCACCCGTTCTGAATGCGTTTGCTTCATAGCCTATCATCTTTTTGATAGCTGTTGTGACAACTGCGCTTGTGCTTGATGAAACCTTGGCGGCTATACCCTTGGCAACGGAAGCCATAGCTTCTGTGCGGTAGCCGTTTTTCCATTCGCAGTAGTCCATCGCCTCGTTATACATTTCTGTTCCGATAACGGCTATAAGGCCGACGAAAAGAGTCCAGACAATTTCCCACAGCGCCATGGCAATTCCCATAGGAACAACCTTCTGATACATACCGCCGGAATAATCCTTCTTCATGCCGATACAGCCGAAAAAGAAAACAGGAATATAAAGAATATAGCCGATTTCTTTTGCAAGTATGTAAAGCAATCTGCTCGAAAAACGTCTTCTCATCCAGGGCACCCACGCATAACTCACAGGACTTAAGGGCGCGGCGGGTATACCCGCAACAAGCGTCATTGATGAAAAATGAAGTACGTCGGTATAATAATCGTCCTTGCTGCCGCTTATTGCAAAGCCGCCGAGGAAATCCGAAAGAGTTATCAGCAACAGCGGTTTGTTGCGGATAACGGATTTTATTGACATCATAACACTCGGTGTTTTTATGGACTGCATAACTCTTTCGCTCGAGTTATAGAAAAACCAGAATGAAGACGCGCTTGAAGCAACTGTTGTAAAACAACCCATGCCGACGAAAAGATTCGTATATGCTTTTGCAAGCTTGCCTGCATCGTGGAGATACATGCTTCTGAGAACGTCAATAAGAATGGTTACTGCCTGCTCAGGCAATTTTGTGCCGAAGAATCCCGAGGCAAAGTTTGAAAGAGTAATCAGCCTTGTTCTGTCGTTCGGATGAGGAGTTATGGTTGACATAAGACCTGTTCTTGAAATTGTCTGGAAGGTTGTTATACCTTCTCTGGCAATGGTAAGAATCAGGTAAAAAGCAAGCTTTGTTATATCCGTCTGGGTAGTGCCCTCAAAAAGATGCGGCATAAGCCAATAAAGGCAGGTCAGAATGCATCCGGGAATTGCAAGGAACATAAGATAGGGTCTGAACTTACCCCAACGTGTTCTTGTTTTGTCAATAACCGCGCCGAAGAAAATATCATTGACTATATCCCACACACTGTTGATGGTGTTGACAACAGTCTGCAAGCCAAGATCCACACCTACAATGCTTGTTATGAATCGGTTTGAAAAAGCATTGATATTAAAGCCTTGCGCAGCAGTCCAGATTATGAAGCCCAGGGATTCTTTTGTGCCTACATATCTGCGGTCCTGAGTTTTTGAGGCAACGGATTTTTCTTCCTGTTCCCGTTGCATACGGCGGAGTTCTTCAAACGCTTTTGCATTTGACTGAGAATCATATTTGTTTGCCATATTTTTCTCCTGCGTTGTATTGTTTACCGTGTCACTTAAAAGCTTATCTCACGCTGTCATAAACTTCATAGAAGTTCGAGATAAATGCCGTTGCGGAATTCTTACCGAAGGAAATAAGGCACCAGGTATCGCTGTCATAGGCATCGTTTGCCTCGTTGTACTGGATACCTGCAAGGCAGAAGTTGGCGGGATTTGCAACGTAGCCTGCCGCATCGTTCATAAGATCCATAACGATAATATCTTCACCCGTATATTCTCTTACGGGAGCAAGCTCAAATCCGTCTGCACCCTTGCCGCCGAAAACAAGCTCGCCGAAGGTTTCACCGGGGCTCATATAAACCTTCATTTCATCGCCGAATTCAAGGTAACCCACTTCGGTAACGGTGTAGTATCTGCCGAAATTATCTTTGAGAACAAAGTTATCGGCAACGGACGTTTTTGCCAGGAGAACAATAATATTGTTTTCAATCTGCACGGTGAACTGCTTGTGTTTAATGTTGAGAACAGGCTTCACTTCTTTTGCGGTAACGGTTTCAAGACCTTCATACCATACTGTGTATCTGTCCTGACCGTTGTATTTTTTAACGTCAAGTCTGTCGCCCGTTTCTTCGTTAAGCTTTATTCTTTCTTCCTCGGTCATATTCATTCCGAGAAGGATATATGCCATTTCATAGCCGTAACGCACCGACGTATAATGTGCATTGCCGGGGAATTCGTCAACTCCGTCGCCGGTGTC
>JAZNSX010000066.1:0-21976 GCA_045591425.1 Acutalibacteraceae bacterium
TTCGCAATATGATAAATAACCGTCTGCACATTTTGAAGGGAGATAAATCAGTTTTCTTTTCGGTCTGTTTACGGGTATAACGGTGCAGATTGATGTGTTTTCCATTGGTTGCCCTTCTTTCATAATCCGATAATGATTTGCAGGGTACTGTATGAACATCGGAATAGCGATTTTGCTTTTTCGATACTCGTCGGGAGTTACGGAAAATCTTTTTGCGAACGACCGTGAATACCCCTCATGAGTGTTGTAATGGCTGTCCAAAGCTATATCAAGAATTTTATCATCTGTGTTTATAAGTTTTACGGCACTCTCGCTCAAAATAACAGCATTTATATACTCATAAAGAGTTATTTGCATATATTTTCTGAACAACCTATCAAGCTGACGGCGTGAATATCCGACAGCATTGCAAACACAATCAATACAGAAATCAACATCGTTATTGTGTGTTTTTATGTATTCTTGTGTAGCTACAACTATTTCTAAATCGTTCATAAGGCACCCTCGAAATATGATAACAGTAAATCAATTTCGTTTCTTGATTTATATGGACAAATTTAAACTGCTTTTTTCTTTGCTATATAAAGCGCACACAAATACGGGCGTTCTATTATGCCGCCGTTCTTTTCAGCCAACGCAACAATATCGTTATATGCTTTTTTCTTATCTTCGTCTGAATTTTGCATAAATCTGTTGCCCGTTAAAGCAAAACCGTAAAAATCATCAGCAGTATAGTTTTGCTTCCACATTTTTCTGATTACGGTAGGCTTTTCAAAAAGGTCTGAATCAACTATTTGTGAAACAATAGCCTCAATTCTGTTTTCACATTCAGATTCCGAAACAAAATCTGCTATGCCTCCATATCGTTTTGATATTTCAAGCAGTTCTTTGTCCAAATCGTTGTCAAAAAGAACATACATATTCCAGAACAAAGCTATGTAACCGTTATCCTTCAGAATCTCAGCACTCTTTTTATATCCGATCGGCTGAGGTACCCAATGGAACGATTGAGCCGCATAAATAACATCAAACTTTTTCTGAACAAAATCGTGTTCTTCAAATCTACCCTGAACAAAACTGATGCTTTCGTTTTTGAATCGTTCGTTACCAATACGAACCAAATCTTCACCGGGGTCAATACCTAAAATATTAAAACCGTTTCCGGCAAACTGTTCTGTGGCTTTACCGCTTCCGCAACCTATCTCCAGCAAATCAGAGCCTTTAGATATTCCTGTAACAGATATTAAAGAATCTATAATTTCTTCAGGATAACCGGGTCTGTATTTATCGTAATATTCTGCGGCTTGGTTGAACATTTCACTTTCTTTATAGAGGTTCATAAATATATCTCCGTTTTATCTCTTAAGCTTCAAACGGATTCCAATAAAATCCGCTATCGTAAAAACCTTTTTCTTCTATATACTCCATTGATTTCTTAACCTGTTCAGCAACGGCTTCGTCGTCGCGATATTTATCGGAATTCAAGAAAAGGTTTCTCCAACAATGCCATTGGATTGCATCTGCTTTGTTTTCGGGGATATCTGAATTTATCATTTTTAATGCATTTCTGATTCTGCAAAGTTCGGAATTCATTTTCTGATTATTAAGTTCCTCGTCGCGAACTTCACAATCGAGATTATAAAACGTTTTAAGATAATCGGGATCATGTGCAACAACCATTACATATGTCGAATCTATCGACCATATTTCAAGAATTGAATTCTGTTGTTGCGGAAGTATAGTGTTTTTGATAAAAAGTCCGTCACAATCTTCGGCAAATCCGATATCGGGATAGGTTAATGCTTCATCTTTGGTAATGCTTTTCGGCAAGGCGGAAAATGCACCCCACACAAACTGCATATCCCTTAAATTCACATCGTGACGTAATTCTTCATCAGAAAGGAAAAGTCTGCTTTCTGCCCATTTTTCGCAACCGTCCCAACCGCAATAATCATAACATTCCAAATCTGTTATCAGCCAATTGTGTTCGGGCAGTTCGGGCATAGCATTGAGTATTTCTTTTATATGTCCGTTAAATCCTTTTTGCTTTATGTAAACAGCAGGCATTTTCCCGCCTCCTTATCAAAACTCAAATCTTTTTCCGTCTTTATAAATAACACCGTCTGAAACAGTAATTTTCAGAATCAAAGTATTAACATCTCTTTCATCGGTATGACCGTTATCATACCAAGACGCAAATGCACTCCTCAACTTGTCAGCCAAATCTTTATTTTCTTCTTTTCGGATATAGCCTAAACTATCAGCCTTGCCGTGTCCCGAAAACCATTCACCGCAAATACCAACAACAGGATTTCCGTTAATATGCTTCATCTTATTTGTTGCAGCATTAGTAATTGTATAAAAAGCTCCATCAATATAAATAGCATCAACAATTCTGACCCATGGTTTTCCCGTTTCATCAACTGTTGCGACTGAAACAAGTGAGTCAGTGCTGAAACGTTCCTTCAATATACTATCAAATTCTTTGTTCATAAATATACTCCATAGCATCACCATCTTCGTGTGTGTGATAATATTTAAAACCTGCTTTTTCAAAAGCTTTTTGTGATGCAGTATTGCTCGGATATATAACCGCTTCTGCTCTATGAATTTTCTTACCTATTATAGCTTGGCTTTCATTCAGAAGTTCTTTAAGTGCTTTAGTTCCTATGCCCTTACCTCTCATTTTTGGAGCAATCACATATTCACTGATTAAAAAAGAATCTTCTGCATATCCGATAACCATAATTCCGATTGTTTTTGAATCAGCTGAAATAACCTTTACCCAAAAATTCTCACCGTATTTTGTTTCAGGTTCGTTTATCCAATAATCATAATATTCTTTAAATCCGTCATCCATACCGGTGCTTCTTCGTGCAGATTTGTCAAGCAATTTTTCAATTGATTTCAAATGGGTTTCGTTATAATCGTTCCACATAAATTCCATATCAGCACAAAATCCTTTTAAACTCTTTTCTTAAACTTTCAACATCCGTATAAACAATTCCGTGTATGCCGAGTTCATTTGCGGCGTTGATATTTGCAACAGAATCATCAATAAAAATACATTCATCGGGATTGAGATTATATGTATCCAAGAGGTATTTGTAAATTCTCATGTCGGGTTTTGCAATTTTTAAATGTGATGAAACAACAGCACCCTTTGCTTTTTTAAAGAAATCAAACTTATTGCTGATGTATTCATATCCGTCCTTTGAGAAATTGGTGAGCAAATAAATATCATAACCCTGCTCATAAACCTCATTATAGAATTTCACCGTATCATCGTATGCAACATAAAGCTCCATCCAATCCTCGGCAAAAAACCTTCTGAGTTCAGGCTCTAACTCTTTATGCTTTTTAACATAGATTTCGATAATATCCTTGAAGCTCTCATACTTTGCTATGTCCATATCTCCCCAAAGAGAATCTGTCCATATAGCATCAAGCAAAGCCTGATATTTTTCTTCGTCATAGCCGTATTTTCTTAAATATTCGCTCGGGTCGTTGTTGATTAAAACTTTGCCTAAATCAAAAATAACATTTTTAATCATTGAAAAACTCACCTGCAAGTCAATTGCTTTATTTCTTTCTCCGTTTTATAAATCTTTCCGTTTGCGGTGACATCAGCATTTTCGGGAAGATACAGAATTATTTCCGTGTTTTCGGGGTATTCAAGATTTATTATTGCTCTTTCATTTTTTAACTCATAGCTGAATTTAATAAATCCTTTAACCGCAGGTACCGTGCATGAAATGCTTTTATGCAGGTCATAATGCGGCTTGATTTCTGCTTTTTCATACCCTGCGGAAAGAGGCTTTATTCCCGCAATATGCTTGCTCATAATAACAAGCGGACCGCCCGACCAAGCGTGATTTGAGGTGCCGTCCTTTTTAATCCAATTTTCCCAGAGAGTTGAATAATCCTCATCAATCATTTCGCTGTATCTTTCGCACATTCTTCTCTCTGCAAGGGAATATTCGCCAATTTTGCAAAGCGATTCGAGAACATAATATTCCATATATGGACTTGCATTACGGATTTTGAAAAGGATGTTTTTTATTGTGCCGTAATTTTCTTCGGGGCAAATACCCGATAAAACGGCAACGGCATTTCCTCTGTCATCATAGCCTTCGTTTTCGGCGCTTCTGTAGCCCTCACCTGCCCACAAGGTCTGATAAGCAGCAAAAAGAGCTTTCATTCTGCTGTCAAATTCATCGGCGGATTTTTCATCGCCAAGAAGCTCTGCCATGTTCTTAACTGCCGACAAAGCGTAATAATACCACGCATTTTCAAGAGGTGCGACATCTATTTTATCGCCCCAATCCTGCCAATCCCACGAACCGCTTCTGTGTTCAAGAAGTCCGTTATCCTGTGTTTTCCAAAGATTAAGATAATCGACAGATGCGCAATAAACGGATTTTATGAAATCCTTGTCACCTGTATACATATAATAGGTCCAGAATCCGCCTACACCTGCAAGCTGCTGACAAGGGAGCTCAAAATAATCATTTTTTATCGGCACAACGGTCTGCAGCACCTTTGTTTCCGGGTCAATATATGAAAGCATTGTGCTCACGCCCTTGCGGTAAAGGCAATATGACGACGGCGCAAGGCTATACATGGTCAGCATCATTTCGTTGGTAACATCGCCCCACCATTGAGCCCTTTCTCTGTCGGGGCAATCCATGAAATTATCTCTCATTGTGACATAGAGAGTCCGCAGAGATTTTTGCCAAAGCGTATTCATGCCGGTATTATCGCAATTAAAGCTGCCGCAGAATTCCGTGTTATATCCGCTTTCTCTGTATCTAAGGCTTATAATCCTGGTGTCTGACGGAATTTCATAAGTTATATATTCGCCGTTAAACCATGCGGGAGATTCAAAGGACTGAACACCGCCTTTGGTTACATATGTGGTGTGAATTGAACCGATATGAGTGTTTTCGGTTGTGATAACAACTTTTTTGCCTGCTTTTGCTTCAACCTCAAGATATGGAGTAAGCTGTGCATTATAGGGAATGTTGAGAGTGATTTTTTTCTTCACAGCAAAGCTTTTGCCCTCATAGTCCTTGCTGTTTTTGTAATCCTTCAAGCCGAAATCCTTAAACATGGGAATATCCCTACTGTATGTTTTTCCCCAACAGCCCTCGCCGCCGACAGCATATTCGGTTGCCTTTTCCCAATGCGAGAAATCATAATCTTTCTTGCACCAATCGGCGATCTCCTCACGGGCATCATAATAAACATTGCTTTCGGGAATACGGTAATTCGGCTGCAGCTTGCCCGTATCCTCTTTAAATGCAGGATTTTTCAAAACACTCCAGCTGTTATCGGAGAGAATGGAAACATTCTCATTTTCCGCCTCAAAAAGAAGCCCGCCCTGCCCCGCATCGGAGCTTGAATAGCTTGCTTCATTGCCCCAATACCAAACAAGAACGCTTATAAGATTTTCGCCCTGAACAAGATGCTCCGAAATATCAATTTCGTCATAATAGCATCCCGTGGGAGTCGGTCCTCTTTTGAGACCGCCTTCTCGGACAACACAAATTCCGTTTATATAAAGCCAATACTTGTTTTCCGCCGCTATTCTTGCGACAAGGCGTTCACCAGCATCGGATACGCTTATTTTTTTGTTAAAACAAAGCCACACATTTTTGCTTTCTTCTTCTCCGCTGTGCCAAATCCACTTTGCCTTCCAATCTGCTTTTAAAATTCTTTTGTATTCCATATTTTTCACCTGTTTATTAATTAATTTGTTTTATATTGTTACAAGCAAATTAATTATATCATGCCATAATAATCATTTCAACAAAAAAGGAACTGTCAAAGCAAGACAGCTCCTTAATTTTATTTAATTGAATAGCGCTTTGCTCTTTCAAATTCCTCGGGAGTACCGTAGCCTTCAGCGAGATTTTCGTTGATAAGCTTCACTATCTCATCGTGGAGTTTTTTGTTTGCTTCTTCAACAGTCATTCCTTTGGTTGAAAAAGGGGTGCCGATTCTTGAAGACAAAGTTTTGCTTCTGAACTTATATTCGCCCGTAACCGCAACGGGAACCATCATTGCCTCATTTTTGCAGGCAAGAGATGCCGCGCCAAACTTGAATTGCCCGAGCAAATCATCGGTTTTGTTTCTTGTGCCTTCGGGGAATATTCCCAATGCACCGCCGTTTGAAAGAACGGCATTGGCAGATTCTTTTGCTTCTTCGTCATGTCCGTTACGGTTAACACATATACAACCCGTAAGCTTAAAAAACCATGCAAAAGAACCTTTAAAATATTCGGATTTTGCCATATAATTTATGGCTCTGCGGGTTGCAAGAGCAGCAAGGCACTGGTCAAGAACATGCTTATGGTTGCTGCAGATTACAACGGCACCTTTTTTCGGAATATTTCCTTTTCCGAAAACCTTAGGACTGTAATAAAGCTTGAACAAAGTAAGAAGCAGAGGCGAAAGCAATTTAAAACCCCATGTTCTCGGCTTTTTTGCCATCAGCAAACAGCCTCCTTTGCACTCTCCTTCTGAAGCTTCATAAAGTCAATTTTGTTATATGCCGTTTTGGGAAGAAGATCAACAAATTCATAAATATAGGGAACGCTGTAATGCATGAGCTTCTTTTTGCAGTATGCACGGATTTCCTCTTTGGTCGCATCATTCTTTTCTTTACCGTTTTTGAGAACAATATAGGCTTTCGCAACCTCTTTTTTGTACTGGTGAGGAACCGAAACAACAACGCATTTGTCAACATAATCAAGTTCTTCGATAACGCTTTCAATCTGAGTGGGATACACATTGAAGCCTGAGGTTATCATCATTCTCTTTAATCTGAGCTTGTAATGAACAAAGCCGTCCTCATCAATCATCGCCATGTCGCCTGTATGAAGCCATGTTTTGCCGTCAGCATGAACGCGCAATGCGCTTTCGGTTTCTTCGGGATTGTTTCTGTAGCCAATCATAACGGTAGGACCGCTGATGCAGAGCTCGCCGTCTTCGCCTGCGGGAAGAACATTGGTTGTGCCGGGTTCAACTATGCACATTTCAGTACCGATAAGAGGTTTGCCTATGGTTCTTGATTTATAATTTTCGCCAACCGAAAGACAAAGTGCCGCAAGGCCTTCTGTCATTCCGTAACCCTCACAGATTTTGATGCTCGAATTATGGGAAGCAAGGAATTCGTTAACGCTGTTTTCAAGCTTTTCGGGTAAAG
This sequence comes from Acutalibacteraceae bacterium, assembly GCA_045591425.1. Taxonomy (GTDB): domain Bacteria; phylum Bacillota; class Clostridia; order Oscillospirales; family Acutalibacteraceae; genus CAG-177. The sequence goes on from JAZNSX010000066.1 coordinate 7,211, forward strand.
TGTCGCCGCCGCTGACGGCATATTTCAGGAAAGAATAATCAAGCTTATCCGTGCCCTTTGCTTTAAGAAGCGCATCATAAAGAGTGGGAACACCGAATATCATTGTGGGTCTGTGTTTTTTAAGTATGCTTGCAAACTGCTTTGCATTGAACTGCGGAATAAGAACAGAACAGGCACCGAAGCAGAAAGATACATGAACACATACGCCTAAACCGAAGCCGTGGAAAATCGGAAGAATCGCCAGAATTTTATCGCCCGATTTAACATCTCTCAAAGTAAGCACAGCCTGAATGCCAAATGCATTGAAATTGTAGTTTGAAAGCATAATATCTTTTGGTGTGCCCGTTGTGCCGCCGCTGTGGAGTATAACTGCAACCTTTTTATTTTCTTCGCCTTGTGGGAAATATTCGGCAACAGTTCTTGATTTTCCTGCAAATTCATTCCATGACATATATCTCTTATCGGATTTGTCATATTTAAAATTCTTAATACTCTTGAGTGCATAAAGAGTTTTCATTATCGAGGGCATTGATTCGCCCGGAGAAGCAACTATCACCTTTTTGACAGATGTTTTGTCAATTATATTTGAAAGCTTTTCCGTGCAGATATTAACACAAAGAACAACCTTGCTGCCGACTCTGTTAATGTGGTTTTTGATTTCCTCCTGAGCCGAAAGAGGATGGAGAATGTTGACAACGGCACCGATTCTGTTAAGTGCGTAAATGCTGACTACTGCTTCCGGTGTGTTGGGCATTATTATTGTTACAATATCGCCCTTTCTGACACCGAGGGCATAATATGCGCCGGAAATGCCTTCAATTTTTTCGACAAGGTTTTTATAGGTGCATTTTGTGCCGAAATATTCATATGCCAGACTGTCAGGCTGATTTTTTGCTGTGATTCCGAGCATTCCGAACATAGAAACATCGGGAACATCAAAACCAAGCGGTGAATTGCTGTTTTCAAATTTCAAAAACGGATTACTTATTACTTCTGTCATTTCAAACCTCACATAATATTAATATCTTGTTTAAAATTTTTTGCAAATAAATATGTTCCGACTGCCAAAAAAGCAACCGCAGATGCTACGGCAACATATTTGCCCGACGATTCCTTGCGGTTTTCACCACCCTGAATCAAGAAATCCAAAATCTGCGCTTTTTTTGACCCGGAAAGAGAAAGAGAACCGACAACTCTTATAAATTCACTTATTTCTCGTTCAATCACAACAATTGCTCCTTTTCAAATTCTTTTTTTAATAATTCTCTTCCTTTTTGAAGCCTTTTTCTTACCGTATCCTCGTTAATATCGATTATTTCCGCTATTTCTTTGCTTTTATATCCTTCAACATAATACAAAGTCATAACGATTCTATATTTTGCGGGAAGATTCATAATAAGTTCAAAGGTTTCAAAATCATCCTGTGCGATGCCGATGTTTTCGATATTGTCTATATTAACCGTTTCTCTACGAAGCCTGAACATAAGCATGTTCTTACTGATGTTTGCGGACACTCTTATCAGCCAGGCTTTTCGGTGTTCCTCGTTATTGAATTCAGGTGATTTGGTTAAATATCTGAGAAAGGTTTCCTGCACCGCATCCTCCGCATCCTGAACATTGCATAGAATACAATACGACATTCTGAAAATCAACGAACCGTATTTATCGACAAGTTCTTTGATTTCTTCTTCAGATTTTATTTTTTTCTGTGTCAAACTCGGAAACACCTCCTTTTCTTAACGTCCAATATATAAACAAATCAAAATGCAGAAATGTGAATTTTTGTTTGTGAACAATTTGTAAATAAAAAATCAAACAATCGGATTTTCCGACATTAATAAACAAAAGAAATAATATCAATATAATCTTGACATCATTCGTCAATTAATTTATTATATATAATGGTTATCTATGTTAACAAAATTTTGAGAAGGAAGTGTTTTTCATTGGATAAGCAGTATGAAGCATTATTTACCCCGTGGAAAATAGGCAATGTTGAAATCAAAAACAGAATTGTTATGTGTCCCATGGGCGGCACATCGCTTTTCGGTTGGTTTGAGCTCGGCGGATGCCATTTCGACAAGGAAGCTGCAAAGCTTTTCCTTGAAAGAGCCAACAACAACGTTGGTCTTATTATTCCCGGTATCGCACCTCTTCGTGACACATTCTGGGGTAAATGGCTCTGGCAGAATCCCAAGATGTTTGAAGACCTCAAAGTGTTCATGGACGAAATCCATAAGACAGGGGCAAAGCTTTTTGTTCAGCTTACAGCAGGTATGGGCCGTTCATGGGCTATCACCGAGCTTGTTGCTCCCCTTCACAGAAATAAATTCACCCGCGCTCTTGTTAAGCCTATTCTTGACACTTCACATGAGCTTGCTTCTCCCAGCCCCCAGCCTTCACGTTGGGCACATGACATAATCTGTCCCGAAATGACAAAAGAGCAGATTCACGAAATCATCGAAGCATTTGCAAAAACAGCAAAGCTCTGCCGCGATGCAGGCGTTGACGGCGTTGAAGTTCACGCAGTTCACGAAGGCTATCTTCTTGACCAGTTTGCAATTGAATTCTTCAACAAGCGCACAGACGAATACGGCGGAAGCTTTGAAAACAGATACCGTTTTGCAGTTGAAGTTGTCAAGGCTATCAAAGAAGCTTGCGGCAACGATTATCCTGTATCTCTCCGTTATTCGGTTGAATCAAAGATGAAGGGCTTCTGCGAAGGCGCAATGCCCGGTGAAGACTACACAGAAGTAGGCCGCGGAATGGAAGAATCCGAAAAGGCCGCAAAGTATCTTCAGGATGCAGGCTACGATATGCTCAACGCAGATAACGGTACATATGACTCATGGTATTGGGCTCATCCCCCCATGTATATGCCTCAGAACTGCAACCTTGAAGACGTTGCTCACATCAAGAAGTTTGTTGATATTCCCGTTGTCTGTGCAGGCCGTATGGAACCCGATGTCGGCGCACAGGCTGTTGCGGAAGGCAAAATTGACGGCGTTGGTGTTGCACGTCAGTTCCTTGCAGACCCCGAATGGATCACAAAGATTATTGAAGACAGACTTGAAGACATCAGACCTTGTATCTGCTGCCACAACGCCTGCTTCAACTTCTCATCATCCAACGGTCACGCAAACACTCAGGACCTTACCGACACAATGGGTCTTTCACGCTGTGCTATCAACCCCGAAACAATGCAGTCCAAGAAATACAGCATCAAACCCGCCAAGAAGGCAAAGAAAATTGCTGTTATCGGCGGCGGTATCGGCGGCATGGAAGCAGCAATTGTTTGCGTAAAGCGCGGTCACAAGGTAACTCTTTATGAAAAGAGCGACAAGCTCGGCGGCGTATTTATCGCTGCTGCGGCTCCCTCATATAAAGAAAAAGACCGTGACCTTATTGCATGGTACATCCGCGAAGTTGCAAAACAGCCCATTGAAGTTAAGATGAACACAGAGGTTAAGGACATCACTTCTCTCGGCGCTGACGAGGTTATCATTGCAACAGGTGCAAAAGCAAGAAAGATTCCCGTTAAGGGTGCAGACACAGCTATTGAAGCTGTTGACTTCCTTCTCGGCAACGCAGAAGTCGGCGAAAACGTAACAGTTATCGGCGGCGGTCTTACAGGCTGCGAAATCGCTTATGAGCTTTATCTGAACGGCAAGAAACCAACAATCGTTGAAATGCAGGATGACCTTGTTACAACACCCGGTATTGCTCTTGCAAACACCAGCTACCTCAGAGATTTCTTCAAGACCAACAAAGTTCCCGTTCACCTTGAAACATCAGTTTGCGAAATCAATGACGGCAGCGTAAAGGTTAAGGATAAGGGCGGTAAAGTATTTGATATTCCTGCCGATTCTGTTGTCATGTCCGTCGGTTATGTTCCCACTCCCCTCGCTCCCAAGAGCAAGCACGTTCATGTTATCGGCGATGCTGCTAAAGTCGGCAATCTCCGCACAGTTATCTGGGGCGCGTGGGACGTTGCAATGAAACTGTAATTCAATAATAAGATTAAGAAGCTGTAGTCAATCTACAGCTTCTTTTTATTACTGATTTGTAAATTTTTCAATACATATTTATCTTTGAACGCTTATGCTGTATAATAATTACAGAAAATATAAAATACATATGCTACAGAAGGAAAAAAGATGAACAAAAAATCAAAGGCAATTATAAAAGCGGTGTTTGCGCTGTACGCAATGCTCATGCTATGGCTGCTGTTCGGGCAAAGAATAGGCAGAGACCTGTTCGGTTCATATTGGGAAATGCTGCAATCGAATATTAATCTTATACCTCTGCAAACAATACGCATTTTTATCAACACGCTCAGCAGCTCGGATTACGGTTACGCTTTACGCCACGCAATTATTAATCTCGCCGGAAATGTTGTTATGTTTGTTCCGTTGGGCTTTTTTATTCCTTCTGTTTTCTCAAAAAATTCATCATTTTTCCGCAGCATGATTATTTGCGCAAGCATTGTTGTTTCAATTGAGGTTGTTCAGCTTTTCACGCTTTTGGGAAGCTGTGACATAGACGATTTGATTCTGAATCTGATTGGCGTTGCCATCGGTTACGGAATATATCTTATCATCTTAAAGGAGGCAAGAAAAAATGGCAAAGCTGGAAAAAACTCTTAACGGTAATTTCAATCAGATACTTAAAAAAATTGAAGAAGGTATTTTAAACGGCAGTACTTCGGCAACACTTGAGGAATCAAGTAATTTCACCAGCGGCGATGCCCGTTGCAGCATCAGAGTGTTTGAACGCTACAGCTTAACGGGAAGCAACCGCGTAAGCCTTAATGTAACGCTGTTTCAGAACGGTGAGGAACCAATAAGACTCTCAGCAATCACTTCTGGCGGAAGTCAGGCAACATTCTTTAAAATCAACACATTCGGTGAAGAAGCATTTTTGGATAAACTCAAAGAAATATTATAAACTGTTATAAGAAATAAAGGAGTTGCCAATGGCAACTCCTTATCGTTTATCTGAACCAATCAAGATTTATATTATCCGCAACGAGCCTGCCGCCCGCTTTGTTGGGATGCAATTTGTCGCCGCCGAGATATTCCAATTTGGAGCAGTTGGGTTTGTCGGGATTGACACACAGCGCCGCCTGGTCATAAACAGCATGGAAAAGATGCTTGTTTTCTTCAAGCAATCCATTATATTCGCTGACCAGTTTTTCTTTTTCGGGTCTTGAATCAATACACTCACCAAAGTTCATAACATTAAAAACAATCAGCTTTTTGTCACACGCTTTAAGCTTTTCGCTCATCTGCACAACAGCATCGAAAACCTGCTTTGCTGTCGGTTTTTCCGATTTCGGAGCGGCAATGGAGGCATATTGCAAAAAGTCATTTGTTCCGAGAGCAAAAACGACATATTCCGTGTCGGGATAATTGAGAACATCCCTTTGAAGGCGGTTAATGCCGCTTATACCGAACAAGCCCTTGCAAATAAAGCGTTTGCTGAAATCGCGAAGCAATCTGTTTCCCATTATCGACTTGTTTATCACGGAATATCTGCCTGAAAACTCGCTTCGTATTCTCTCTGAAAAAGCATTTGTCCAATAACCCTGCTGGCTTATGGAATCGCCGAAAACGGTGATGGCAGATGCTCCGTCGGCGTTAAGCAGACTGACGGTCTGAAACAAAGGAATCGGCTTGTGAAAATACATGCCAAGAACCTTTGAGGCTATTTCTCTGACCCTGTCTCTCTTTCTTCGCTGATTTGTAACATTCTTTTCTTCGGTCATATTGCCCTTAACGGTTATAAGCTCAACATTGTCAATCAGATTTCCGCTTCTGAGCGCGCCTTTTTCAACATAAGCACTGATGCAGAAGCACTCACCCGCCTCAATGTTTATTTCGACGGGATCGGTAACAACCGTTTCACCTTTTCCAAGACAAAATGCACCTTGCGAATTAACCGTGAGCTTTTGGCATGCATCGGTAAAGCTGCCTTTTTCGTCGCATTTGGCAACGGTCACAGAACCTATATACACATCATTTTTGGCATGTTGATTTGAAAGCTCAAGACAAACGCTTTTACCGGAAATCGCCGGATTAATAACCATTCGGAATGTTTTTGAGCACGACGGATAATAGAAAAAAGACAATGCCGAATGCGCCTGACCCCAGACCTGCACCCACTTTTCAGACATGACCGCACCTCTTTCGTTTTTATTAAAATGACAATCTGTATTAAAACAGGCTGTGATTCAACCAAACTTTTATCTCTTGCTGTCTATGAATTCAAACGGATTAATTTCCGAGTTGAAGGGCTTGAAGGCTGCCGAGAATTCAAAAGGCTCAAAGCCCCATTTGCGCTCAGGTTCAACATTATCATAATAACCGTGACCGCCTCTGACATCGAAACGGTAATCAACATAAACCATTGTGTCATCAAGCGGTTTAAGCTCATCATTGTGCTTTGTTTCTTCAAGCATATAGGGAGTGAAATGGGTTGCATTGAAGAAAAAGCTGTTTTCGCTTGCGGGAGCAAAAATCATGCCTTCGCCGTTTTCATTGGTAACAACGCCGTATTTTGAACCAAAGTGTGCACCGTTTTCAATCGGTCTGATATAGGGAACAAAATTATCGTTTACCGTTGTCTCAAACTTGCCGTAACGGCAGGCAAGATGGCGGTCGGCATATGCTTCGTGAGGACCTTTGCCGAAATATTCCATGTTCTCGTAGCCGCCATTAAGGGCGAACGCAAAGCCGAATCTCGGCAGATGCATATTCATATCTGCAAGCAGCTTTCTGAATTCGCCGTTAAAGCCCATAACCGCGCTTCCGTCACCATAGAACTTATAGGTGAGCTCGCCGTTAAGTATGGGAACAACCGCAGGCCCGCCGATTGATACGGGACAGGTTATCTTTATGCAGTCCGCTTCGGCTGAAACGGTTGCGGAATAGGTTTTCTGAACAGCCGCCTGAATTGCCGCCGAGCGTCTGTCATCGGCATCACCGAGCTGATTGTATCCGTGAGATTTCCAGAGCTCAATATGAACAGGCTTTGAAAGCATTTCCTTGCCGCCACAAAGAACCGAAGAAATTCTTCCGTAGGGCTTATCAAAGATGTAGCATACATTGCCGCTTTCGATTTTAACATATCTGTCGCTCTCAGTAACAGCAGGCAGAGCCATTTTAAGCAAAGATTTTTCCTGCTCAACCGACAAATCAAACTGAACAAAGCCTGTTTCAAAATCTGCATCAGCCCATTTTGTTGCTTCTTTCAGGTGGAAGTTCAAGGTCAGATAGCAGCAATCCCTCTCGGGAGCTTTTTCAAACAAAACATATTCCTTTGTGCTCTGAGGAGCAATGTCAGTATCGTCAATTCTGCCGCTCATAACGCTTTCGCCGTTGACCTCTACAGACCAGTCAATATACATATCTGAGAGTGATTCAAAATAGCGGTAGTTTCTGACGGCAATCTTACCGTCCGCATATTCAGCGGCAAAGGGCTGATAAGCCATTTTCATGTCATAAAATCCCGGACGCAACTTTCTGTCGGGGAAAACAAGGCCGTCAATGCAGCAAATTGTGTTATTGGGATAGTCGCCGAAATCGCCGCCGTAACGGTAAGCTCCGTCAGCAACCTTAACAGCATGGTCGGTAAGTTCCCAGATGCATCCGCCCCAGATTGCGGGATATTTTCTGAACATGTCACAATGGGCATGAATATTGCCGGTTGTCATTGAGCAGACAAATTCGCAGAAATAGAAGGGCTTCTTTGAATTCTTGTTTTCTGAATATTCCTGAGTATATTCAAGCGAAGCATACATGCGGCTTTCAACATCGGAAATATCGCTGTAGTTTTCGCCAACGGGAACCGCCTTGAACTCAAGGTGCGCATTTTCATAATGGATAATTGCCTTGGGGTCACGGCTCTTTATGTATTGACCCATAGCTCTGTGATTCTTGCCGCAGCCGGACTCATTGCCGAGCGACCACATAATAACACAGGCATGGTTTTTATCGCGTTCAAATAGACGTGCCGCCCTGTCAACATATGCAGGCTCCCATTCATCTTCAATCGAAAGCTTTGACCAACGCATCCAATCCCATGTGTCACGGTATTCAAAGCCCATGCCGTGGGTTTCGATATCCGCTTCGTCAACAACCATCAGTCCGTATTCATCGCAAAGTTCAAGGAATCTGGGGTCGTTGGGATAGTGAGAGGTGCGGATTGTGTTGCAGTTGCCCTGCTTAACAATGTGTATATCGCGCAGCATATGCTCAACGTTGCAGTAATAGCCAGTTTCGGGATTTGAATCGTGGCGATTGATACCGAAAAGCTTGACGGGCTGATTGTTGATATAAGCAACATTTCCTCTGAAATCAATGCGTTTGAAGCCGATTTTAAAGGGAATAATCTCACCCTTGCAGTAAATGAGAAGAGTGTAAAGCAATGGCTTTTCACTGCTCCAGAGTTCGGGCGACGAAACAGCAATATCCATATCGCCGCTGCCGGCCGCAACGGTTTCTCCGCCCGGTGCAAGCAGCTTGTATTCAAAATCATATTCGCCGATTATATCCGCGGACAACCTGCCTGATAAAAGGTCATCAGAAAGAGATGCTCTGATATAAACATCATTTATGCCGCTGTTTCTTTCAAGAATATAAACTTCTCTGAAAATACCCGAAAGACGGAAATAGTCCTGATCCTCAAGATAGCTGCCGTCGCACCATTTGACAACAACAACATCGATTGTGTTTTCGCCGTCAACGAGCTTGTCAGTAATATCAATTTCACTTGTACAGTGGCTCACCTGACTGTAAGCCGCAAATTCGCTGTTAATATAAAGATAGAAGCAGGAAGAAACGCCCTCAAAATTGATGAAATATTTTTTGCCATCCTTCTTTGCAAGGCTGAACTTTCTGTTATAATGACCCGCAGGGTTTTCATCGGGAACATGGGGAGGGTCAAGCGGGAAGGGATAAAAAAGATTGCTGTAAAGCGGCACATCATAGCCCTTGCCGAGATCAACCTGCCAGCATTTAGGAACGGATATTGTATTTTTAAATTCTTTCTTAAGAAAATCTTCTTCAATATCTTCAAATGAATTGTAAAAATTAAAATTCCATTCACCGCAAAGGTTAGTGAGAAACTCTGAATTTTCTCTGTTGCCATTCAAAGCAGCTTCTTCGCTGTGATAAGGAATAAAATATGCTCTGGGCTTCTCGCAGCCGACATGAAGGCTGCCGAGGTCCTTATGGTATGCTTTGATTTTCATGGAATACCTCCTTGCATTCGAAAACAAAAAACCTTAATTAAGGATTTATAGTTATATTTATATCATAGAGATACCATTTTTTCAAGATTAAGACTCAAATTTATGTTAAAAATCACAACAAAACACACCTTGAAATCTTATCGGTTTTGGATTATACTTTTAATCAGAATTATCCGGAGATGAAAAAGAAAATGAAATTAAACAAACTGATAAAGTTCATAACTGCTGCGCTTTTCGTCGCAATAGTCTGCGTAGCGACATATGTTGTTCAAATACCGATGCCCGCAACAGGCGGCTATGTCAACCTCGGCGACTGCTTTGTCCTCACAGCAGGGATTATACTCGGTCCTGTTTATGGTGCCGGTGCTGCAGGTCTCGGCTCTGCTCTTACAGACTTACTTGCAGGCTATCCTCAATATGCACCCGCAACTTTTATTATAAAAGCACTTATGGCGGCATGCTTTTATTTTGTTGTCAAAGTGCTTTCAGGCAAGCACTCCTTTGCTGCAAAAATAATCGGCGGTGTTGCCTCCGAAGCAATCATGGTTATCGGATATTTCGGCTATGAAGCGGTTATTCTTAAATACGGAATCGGTGCTGCAGGCAGCGTTTTGGGCAATGTCATCCAAGGCGTTGTCGGTATAGCCGCAGCTGCAGCTCTCTGCACAGCCATAGATGCTGCTGCTAAAAGAAGCAAAACCCTCTCATCAATAATGAAATAAGGATGAAAACAATGAATAGTATTTTCAAGCAGGCACAGGCAGCTGCAAATGAGCTCACAGAAAAATCAGGCATTAAAAACGGTGATATCGTTGTTATAGGCTGCTCAACAAGCGAGGTTATCGGCGAAAAAATCGGCACAAGTGGCACGCTGGAGGTTGCTCAGCAGATTTTCGACGGCCTTAACAGCGTCTTTTCCGAAAAAGGTATATATATCGCCGCTCAGTGCTGCGAACACCTTAACAGAGCAATTATTATTGAAGCAGAAAAAGCGGATGAATTAAAGCTAGAAAAGGTTTGTGTTGTCCCCCACCCTCATGCAGGCGGCTCGTTTGCAACTGCGGCATGGCATACAATGAAAAATCCCGTTGCACTCGAAGAAATCAGAGCCGATGCTGGAATCGATATCGGCACAACACTTATCGGAATGCATCTTAAGAGAGTTGCAGTCCCCCTTCGCCTTGAAAACAATGTAATAGGCGAAGCGAAGCTCTCCGCCGCAAGAACAAGACCCAAATATATCGGCGGAGAAAGGGCAAAATACGAATAAAAAATCACAGACAGCGGTAATTTTGCCGCTGTCTGTTTATTTAAACTATAATACTGTCAAGCACCGCTATAGCTTCGGCATATTCACGATCCGAATTGAATATGGGTATTTTTTTAAGAAGAGAACTGTAGAATCTCTGCTCATTTTCTTCTTCTTTTCCCTGCTGTTCCTTCTGGTATTCAACATATCTCTGTTTCAACGCAAACAAGAATTCTTCTTTGGTATAGATTTTAAAACGCTCCGCACCCAATTCTGCGCCAAGTCCTTCAAGCTGCTCAAGCGTGTCTGCGCCGAATTCTCTAACCATTTCTCTGAAAACATGCGTTTCAAAATAGAACTGTCTGCCGCAAAGATATCCGAAAGCCTTTCTTGTGTCAAGATATCCCATATTCATGCGTTTTTGCAGCATCTCTTCGCTGAAATCAAACGCAGCGCCCAAATCCTCAATATCATAGGGTCTGATATAAACAAACTCCATGCAGGTCATATCCGACTTGTGACCGAATCCCTTCATTGATGAAATATCAACAACAACCATTCGGTTATAGCCGTTTTTATGAAGCATGCCTACAGGAGCATTGTCATAAACCCCGCCATCAAGATAGCGCTCACCTTCGGGTCCTATTTTGCTGACCCCCGGCACCTTTGAGGATGCGAGAAGATAGTCAAGAAGCTGACCCTCGGGAATATCTTCGACAAACATTTCAAGCGGTGTGAATTCAGAAAGCTGGAAAGTCACCATTCCGAATCTCGTTTTTGATTCTCTGACTCTTTTTTCGTCAATAAAACGCCCGATAAGCTCCTTTGTCGGCGAAGCATCTATGCCGCCGTTTCTTATGATTTCTTTCAAAAGCGCAGGAAAATTCTTGAAGCTGAAAAGATTTTCACGGTCTCTGAGTTCTTCCGTTATATTAACACCTTTGTCAACAGAAGCCTCTTTCCAAAGTTCAAGCGCACTGTCAAAGCATCCGGATGCAACAAGAGCGCCGTTAATAGAGCCGATCGAAACGCCCGCAACGGCCGAAAAGCTGATGTTCAATTCACGCATAGCCTTCCACGCACCGAGCTGATAGGAGCCCTTTGCGCCGCCGCCTGCCAAAACAAGGCTGTATTCCTTCACCGAAATCATCTCCGTTTACTTTCTGATTATATCTAATTATATATTAACATATTTATCTGTGTTTGCAACATGCAAAAGAAAAAATCTGTTGACAACGCGATTTTGCCGTTATATCATTTAGGCTGTAATACTTCCAAAAGAAAGGATTTTTTTATGATTCTTCCGAACTGTGTTAAAAAACGAATGGACAAATACTGCGTGGCAATCGAAAAAAGCAGCCCTAAGCTTGCTGCTCTTTACAGAAACTGTTACCCGAACACGCTTGAAACCGCAACGGAATTCACGGACGACGGCTCAGTGTTTGTTCTGACCGGTGACATTCCCGCAATGTGGTTGAGAGATTCAACTGCCGAGGTTTCCCACTATATTCCCCTTGCCGCCGACAACGAGGACATCAGAAACATAATCCGCGGCGTTATCAAAAGGCAGAGAATGTATATCGAAACAGAGCCTTATGCCAATGCATACAAAAAAGAACCGAACGACCACAGAGAATTTGACGATTATCCGAAGAATCATCCGATTGTGTGGGAAAGAAAATATGAAATCGATTCCCTCTGTTATCCGATAAGGCTCGCCTATCTTTATTGGAAAGCAACCGGAGATTCAAGCGTTCTCGGTGCCGATTTTCTTTCAAGCGCAAAAACAACCGTCAATCTCTGGCGCACGGAACAGCACCATTTTGAAAAATCCCCTTACCGTTTTTCAAGAAACAACTGTCCCGAACAGGATACCCTTCACAACAACGGAATGGGTAACCCCGTTGAATATACAGGCATGACATGGTCAGGCTTCCGCCCTAGTGACGATGCCTGCCGCTACGGATATCTGGTTGCATCAAACATGTTTGCCGTTGTCGCACTCGGTTATCTTTGCGAAATGCTCAAAGCATCCCATCCCGAAGAATCCGCTTTTATTGCGGATTGCACTACCCTTAAAGAGGAAATAGCAGAGGGGATTTCAAATCATGCCGTTATCGAAACAGAAAAGTACGGCAAAATTTATGCCTGCGAGGTTAACGGCAAGGGTGATTACTTCCTGTTTGACGATGCAAATGTTCCAAGCCTTCTTTCCGCGCCGTATATAGGCTTTTGCTCCTGCGAAGATGAAATATACCGCAACACAAGAAAATTCATTCTCAGCAAAGATAATCCCTATTACTATGAAGGCAAATTTGCAAAAGGGGTCGGCAGCCCGCACACTCCCGACGGATACATCTGGCATATTGCCCTTTCAATGCAAGGACTTACAAGCAACAGCCCGGAAGAAATCCGAGATATTCTTCACATGCTCGAAACAACCGATGCAGACACTGGATACATGCACGAAGGCTTTGATGCGAACGACCCGACAAAGTTCACAAGAAGCTGGTTCAGCTGGTCATGCGCTCTTTTTGCTGAGCTGGTTGAAAAAGCGGTTGACGAAAACATAATTTAAAGAAAAAAACATCGGCAGAGCAACTTCAAACGGTTATTCTGCCGATATTCTTTTGCAAAACAGAGTCGCTGATTCCGCTCACATTGGTCAGTTCCTTAACGTCTCGGAACTTTCCGTTCTTTTCTCTATATTCAATTATCGCCTGCGCCTTTTTCTCGCCGATAAGCTCAAGCTGAGCCAACTCACTTGCATCTGCGGTGTTGATATTAACCTTATTCACGTTCTCTGTAGAATGACCTCCCGAATTTCGAAAATCGGTAACAGCAAGCGACATCGCCTCAACAGAATTGTATTTCGGCGAATCAAAAACCGAATAAAGCATAACGACAATTGTTATTACAAGAGCCAGCGCTATCAGCAACAACTCAGGCTTTTTTTCCTTGACACTCATAAATCTGCACCTCTCATGCCGATTCTACACCAAAACCGCTTCATTGGCAAGAAAAATATTGGATATGTTTTTTGGCTATAAAAACTTTTTAAATAAACTTTTCAAAAATTCAAAATAATTCTTGACATTTTGATTTTCTGTGTTATAATAGCATTCGTTGAGTGCACAAAAGCACTTAAAACTGAATATCCGGGTGTGGCGCAGTTGGGAGCGCGCTTGACTGGGGGTCAAGAGGCCGTGAGTTCAAGTCTCGCCACTCGGACCAAAGGACGAAAATCCGAACTATCTCTTTAAAATAGGAGATGCGTTCGGGTTTTTTCTTTTATATAGTCTTATAGAATAGGAAAACGGGGATGATAATTCATCCCCGCCAACTGATAATTTATTTATTATGCAGTTCTTTTTCCTTTTCGGATTTCCACTTTTCAAAGGCCCCTCTGCCTTCTTCCGTGTTGTAGAATTTTTCGATTTCCGGGAGAAGAACTCTTGCCAGAGCTTCTATTGCGTTCTCCAGAATTCCTGTTCCGAAATCTTTTTCATTTTTTGTGTTTTCCATGCGAAGTATTCGCTTTTCTCCTTTCACCAAAGGAGATTTTTAAATTATGAAAAACCAACATTCACAAAAGTCCTCGTTTATATTCTAAACCATTTCAATAGTTTTGTCAAATTTTTCTGAACGGTTGCATCTGTAACTTAAAATTTCGCCCGTAATGGGCATTATACGCAAAAACAAGGTTACAAGTCAAACTATACTCACTCCTTAATTACCGCACTCTGAAACCGTTGATATACAACGGTTTCAGAAGCTCTATTTGGTTAATTTTCAACTGTAATGAAAGAGTTTTTTATCACTTGATTTTTACAACCTTAAAGTTCGTTATGTGGAAAAAGTAAACGCAAAATCGGGGTTACAGGTCAAACTATACGTACCCCTCAATTACCGCACTTTCAATCCCTTGTATATCAACGATTTCAGAACGTACTTTTCCTACTTTTTTCAAACAAATAAAAGGAGTTTTTTACTTATGAAAAATAACATTATTTCTTGTGAATTTAATATTGATACCGCCTGCGTTGAAGTGAAACTTATTGACGGATCTATGGTGTCAGTCGATTGTATTGCCGTTGAAAACGAATATGCAAACAATATGTACGAAACATCAGAACTCGACTATCTCATTTACAACGAGCCTATTAGCTATGTCAGATTACTACTCAGCGGCAAGATGGAAGAATATCTGCGAAACAGTACTGATTACACTCCGCTGTCTGATATGAGGTAATAACTTTGGTAA
>JAZNSX010000067.1:0-100262 GCA_045591425.1 Acutalibacteraceae bacterium
CACGGCTGTAACTCTGTTATGGCAACAAAGCTTGCCATGAAACTCGGCGATTATGCCATCACAGAAGCGGGCTTCGGCGCAGATCTCGGTGCTGAAAAGTTCCTTGATATCAAGTGCCGTTACGCAGGTCTTACACCCTCTGCGGTTGTTATTGTTGCAACAATCAGGGCACTCAAAATGCACGGCGGTGTACCCAAGACAGAGCTTAACGGCGAAAACCTCGTAGCGCTCGAAAAAGGTATTCCCAATCTTCTCCGCCATGTTTCAAACATCAAAAACGTATACAAGCTTCCCTCGGTTGTTGCGGTTAACCGTTTCCCCACAGATACCGATGCAGAAGTTCAGCTTGTAATTGATAAGTGTAAGGAGCTTGGCGTAAACGTCGTTCTCTCCAACGTTTGGGCAGAAGGCGGTAAGGGCGGCGTTGAGCTTGCGGAAGAAGTTGTAAGACTTTGTGATCAGCCCAATGATTTCACATTCTCATATGAGCTTGAAGGCTCAATCGAAGATAAGATTGAAGCAATTGTTAAAAAAGTTTACGGCGGCGACGGAATTTCAGTTCTTCCCGCAGCCAAAAAGCAGATTGCAGCTCTTGAAGCATTGGGATGTGCAAATCTTCCCGTCTGCATGGCAAAAACACAGTACAGCTTCTCCGATGACCCCACAAAGCTCGGAGCACCTGAGAATTTCACCGTAACAATCAAGAACGTTAAGATTTCGGCAGGTGCAGGATTTATCGTTGTTCTTACAGGCGATATCATGACCATGCCCGGACTTCCCAAAGTTCCCGCAGCGGAAAAGATTGACGTTGACGAAAACGGCAAAATCAGTGGACTCTTTTAATAGAATAGCAAACAACAAACCGCCCTGGTTCATTTGAACCCGAGCGGTTTTTGCTTATATTATTTTTCCTAAAACTTCCCCGACTTTTGCGTGTATAACCAATCCGAATTTCTCATCCATTGGTGTTGGGTCCTTGTTAATCAAAACAAGCTTATCGCCGCCGAAATATCTGATGAAACCCGCTGCTGGGTAGACGGTAAGCGATGTGCCCGCAACTATGAGCATATCCGCATTTTCAATGGCGTTCACCGCGCCTGAAATAACGTCATTATCCAGCGATTCTTCATATAAAACAACATCGGGTTTGACTATGCCGCCGCATTCGCATTTGGGTATACCGTTTGATTTATATACAAAGTCGAAATCATGAAATTTTCCGCATTTCATGCAATAGTTACGAAGCGCGGAGCCGTGAAGCTCATAAACGCATTTGCTTCCTGCAAGCTGATGCAAGCCATCAACGTTTTGAGTTATAACCGCTTTCAGTTTGCCCGATTTTTCAAGCTCTGCGAGCTTATAGTGCGCAGCATTGGGGCTCGCATCTGGGAAACAAAGAAATTTTCTGTAAAAATCGTAAAAGTCCTCCGAGTGCATCTCAAAAAAGCTGTGGCTCAAAACGCTTTCGGGCGGATATTTATAATTCATACTGTATATTCCGTCTGCCGAACGAAAATCTTTTATGCCGCTTTCGCAAGATACTCCGGCGCCACCGAAAAACACAATGTTTTCGCTCGATTTTATCATTTCAGCAAGCTTTTTTAACATCTTTTTTCACCTCTGATTCAATTATAGCTTTTTCAAGTGCAAAATTCAAGAATAAACTTAAATTATAATGTAATATTAACACAAAATATTGCGTTTTGTTGTTGCATTAAACAATAAATAATGTTATAATATCAAAAATATTGTATCATGGTTAATGTGCGCTTTTTTGAGGAATACTATTTCTGTTTTATCTTCAGAAAGGCGTGTTAACAATGAAAAATAATAAAAATAAAAGAGACAACTTCTTTCTTCCGTCGCCTCCGTGGCAGTCGCCCGATTGCAACAGCAGCAACAACGAATGCGGCGATGATTCTTCTGCGCTCAGCGGCATAATTGAGTCAGGCTCCGTAACCGTGCGTAAGGGTGAGCATCTTATCCATTGCCTGACAATAATCGGGCAGATTGAAGGGCATTATATTTTACCTGCACAGAATAAAACAACCAAATATGAGCATGTTATTCCGCAGCTCGTGGCGATTGAAGAAAGCGACGAAATTGACGGGCTTATCATGATTTTAAACACCGTCGGCGGCGATATCGAAGCGGGGCTTGCGATTGCCGAATTGGTAGCGGGCATGACAACCCCCACAGTTTCGCTTGTTCTCGGCGGAGGGCATTCAATCGGCGTTCCGCTTGCCGTTTCAACCGACAAATCTTTTATAACTCCGTCGGCAACAATGACCATTCATCCCGTGAGAATGAACGGCCTTGTGCTCGGTGTGCCTCAAACTCTTTCATATTTTGAACAGATGCAGGAGCGTATTGTCCGCTTTGTTTCTGATAATTCCGAAATAAATCCCGACAGATTCCGCGAAATGATGCTTGCAACAGGCGAGCTTGTTCTGGATGTCGGCACGGTATTGAGCGGAGAAGCGGCTGTTAATGAAGGGCTTATAGATTCTCTCGGGAGCCTTTCAGATGCTCTTAACTGCCTTTATGATTTGATTAGTCAAAACGATAACAAAAGCAACAATAATACTCCGAAAGGATGACATAAATGGCAAACACCCAAAACAAAAAAACAGGTGCATCAAAAAAGAAAACCGCGTCAAAGAGTGCTTCGGCGCCTAAGAAAACACCTGCTAAGACCGAAAATACCAAAAAAGAAGTTAACGTAACCGTAAAACGCCAGAAGACTGCCATTATTCTGATGGCAGCTGCTGTTTTTCTGCTTTGCGTTGCGTTTATTGAGGGCGAGAGTATATGGCTCAGTCTTCATGAAGCGATGTTCGGTGTTTTCGGCTTCTGTGCATACATTCTGCCTGTTGTGCTGATTTACATGGCAATCGTTTATGCCAAGGACAAGCCGCTCGGAAGCGTTGCCGCTAATCTGACGGGTACCGGTGCTTTTGTTGCCCTGCTCAGCGGCGCAATACATATTTTTGCAAATTCTGCCGATTATCTTAAAGATGTGGGAATTCAGATTCAGATTTCCGATTCATGGAATAAAGTTTCTTCTTTGTCAAACGGCGGCGTGATAGGAGCTGTTATAGGCGGACTCATTTCAAAAATGTTCGGCAAAACCGGCGCGGGTATTACTATAATTTTGCTTTTGGTTGTGCTTGCAATGTTCTTGACCGGAACAACTCTGCTCGGATTGCTTAACGCAATCAGAAAGCCTGTTAAGCGTGTTGGTGAGTTGACCAACGAAAAGCTTGAACAGAACGCAATTCGCCGCGAACAGATTGAACAGGAGAGGGAAAAAGAGAAGGAAAAGGCAAAGAAAACGTTTAATCCTCCCAAACAGCCTACGGTTTCTGTTGAAAAATTTGAAGATAACTTTATAACCGATGAATCCACCTTTGCTCCCGTGGATGATTCGCCGATGCCTGAAATACCGGTTGTGAAGCTGCCCGATGCTCAACCGACCGATGCAGTTGAAGAAATTATTGAGGCTGCCGTTGCGGAAGAAAAGCCTAAGAAAAAGAGGAAATCTCCTGCTGTTCCCGACGGTGAGCCGATTGCAGAACAGATTGAGATACCTGTTGAAACTCTTCCGGAGAATGAACCCGAAAAGAGCAGCTATATTTTTCCGTCAATTGACCTTCTCAACATTGTTGAAAAAGACGGCGCGACAGACAGCATGACGGAAATGCAGATAGGTGCCAAAAAGCTTGTCTCAACTCTTGAAAGCTTTAAAATCAATGCGGAGGTCACCAATATCTGCAGAGGTCCTTCCGTAACAAGATATGAGCTTGTGCCCGAAGCCGGTGTCAGAATTAATAAAATCACAGGTCTTGCCGATGATATTGCTCTGCGCCTTGCGGCAACGAGCGTTAGAATTGAAGCTCCCATTCCGGGCAAGGCAGCAATCGGTATTGAAATTCCCAACAGCGCAAAGTCAATGGTATCAATGCGCGAAATCATTGATACTCCTGAATTTACTGATGCCAAGAGCAAGCTGAATGTTGCTCTCGGTAAGGATATTACCGGCAACATCATTTGTGCAGACCTTGCAAAAATGCCCCACGTTCTCGTTGCGGGTACAACTGGCTCCGGTAAATCGGTTTGCCTTAATTCAATGATCGTCAGCATTCTCTACAACGCTTCGCCCGATGAAGTGAAGCTTCTTATGATTGACCCGAAGATGGTTGAGTTTACCATATATAACGGAATTGCCCACCTTGAAGTTCCCGTTGTTTCTAATCCGAGAAAGGCTGCGGGCGCGCTCGGCTGGGCTGTCAGCGAAATGGAGAAGCGCTATAAGCAGTTTTCCGAAAACAGTGTCAGAGATATCAAAGGATTTAACAAGCTTTGTGAAACAAGGGATGACCTTGTTAAAATGCATCAGATTGTTATTTTTATTGATGAGCTTTCTGACCTTATGATGGTTTCTCCCAAAGAGGTTGAAGATTCCATATGCCGCCTTGCACAGATGGCGAGAGCGGCGGGCATTCATCTTGTTATTGCCACACAGAGACCTTCTGTTGACGTTATTACCGGTATAATCAAGGCGAATATTCCCAGCCGTATTGCGCTTTCTGTTTCTTCGCAGATTGACTCGAGAACCATTCTTGATGCTTCGGGTGCTGAAAAGCTTCTCGGCAACGGTGACATGCTGTTTAATCCTGTCGGAGCTTCAAAACCAACCCGTGTTCAGGGATGCTTTATTTCCGATGCCGAAGTTGAGCGTGTTGTCAATCACATTAAATCGCAGGCTCAGACCACATATAATGAAGAAACAATGCATGAAATTGAGGCTAAAGCAGCTGCTGCGGAAAATTCCAAGAAGAAGGATGTCGGTGACGAAGACGAGGGCGACTGGGATCCCATGCTTAACGATGCAATTGAAGTTGTTGTCAATGCAGGCGGTGCTTCAACAACCATGCTTCAGAAGAAACTCAAGCTCGGATACGCAAGAGCATCAAGAGTTATGGATCAGCTTGAAGAAAAAGGTATTGTCGGACCTTCGGAGGGCGCAAAGCCCAGACAGGTTCTGCTCACAAAGCAGCAGTGGTATGAAATGCAGGCTCTTGCCGACGGAGCGGGAGGCACCGCTCCGAATATAGATGACGTTTTTGCGGAAGACGATGATTTCGCAGGCGCAGAGGATGATTTTGAATAATATGAACGGATTTTTGCCCGTTACTAAAGAGGATATGACCGCAAGAGGATGGGAGCAGGCTGATTTTGTCTATGTCAGCGGTGATGCATATGTTGACCATCCTGCCTTCGGTGCGGCTATAATAACAAGAGTGCTTGAAAATGCAGGCTTTAAGGTTGCGTTCCTTGCCCAGCCCGATTGGCGGAGCGACAAGGATTTCAAGCGCTTCGGCAAGCCGCGCCTCGGCTTCCTTGTCAGCAGCGGTAACATAGATTCCATGGTTGCTCACTATACCGCAGCCAAGAAAAAACGCAGTTCGGATTATTACAGCCCGGGCGGTCAATTCGGCATGCGCCCCGACAGAGCGGTTATAGTCTATTGCAACAAAATCAGAGAGATTTATGGAGATATTCCCATTGTTATCGGCGGCTTAGAGGCATCTTTGCGTCGCTTTGCACATTATGATTATTGGGATGACAAAATCCGCCGTTCTATTCTTTTTGATGCACAGGCGGATTTGCTTTCTTTCGGTATGGGCGAGCGTTCTATGGTTGAAATTGCAAAAAGACTTGATGCGGGTGAAAAGGTGAGCGATATCCGCGATATCAGAGGTACATGTTACAGCGTTGATGTGCGTGAAACGCCCTACATTGGCACTGAATGTCCCTCTTTTGAAAATGTCTGCAATTCAAAAAAAGAATATGCCGTGTCCTGCCGAATTCAGCAGGATGAACAGGATTTTTTCAGAGGCAGAGCAATAAAGCAACGCCACGGCAGTAAAATGCTTGTTCAGAATCAGCCTGCAATTCCTCTTTCGCAAGAGGAGCTTGACGAGGTTTATGCCTTGCCTTATATGAGAACCTATCACCCTATGTATGAACAGTTGGGCGGAGTTCCCGGTATTGAAGAGGTTCGTTTCTCGATTACCCATAACCGCGGCTGTTTCGGCGGCTGTAATTTCTGCTCCCTTGCATTTCATCAGGGAAGATATATAACAACAAGAAGCAAAGAATCCATAATCAAAGAAGCAAAATTGCTTACTCAGTTACCCGACTTCAAAGGATATATTCACGATATTGGCGGCCCTACTGCCAATTTCCGTCAGCCTTCGTGCGAAGGTCAGGAAAAAAGAGGCCTTTGCAAAGGTAAAAAGTGCCTTGCGCCGACAGTTTGTCCCAACCTCAAATCAAACCATACGGAATATCTTGATATATTGAGAACGGTTCGTACTTTGCCTAAAGTCAAAAAGGTTTTCATTCGTTCCGGTATCAGATATGATTATATGCTCCAGGACCAGGACGACAGCTTTTTCAGAGAGCTTGTTGCCCATCATGTCAGCGGTCAGCTTAAGGTTGCACCCGAGCATTGCTCGGCGGCTGTGCTTGATAAAATGGGCAAGCCACATATTGAAGCTTATCTTGAGTTTTCAAAGCGTTATTTTAAATACTCTAAGAACGAGGGTAAGGAGCAGTATCTTGTTCCTTATCTCATGTCGTCGCATCCGGGCAGCACGCTCAAGGAAGCTGTAGAGCTTGCTCTGTTTTTGAAAAAAATAGGTATCAGACCCGAACAGGTGCAGGATTTCTACCCCACACCCGGTACGGTTTCAACCTGCATGTTCTATACGGGTCTTGACCCCTATACCATGAAAGAGGTTTATGTTGCCAAAGACCCTCATGAAAAAGCGATGCAGAGGGCTCTTTTGCAGTATTTTAATCCTAAAAACAAAGGTCTGGTTATTGAAGCTTTAAGAAGAGCGGCCAGACATGACCTTATAGGTTTCGGTGATAAATGCCTTGTAACGCCAAACAAACCGTCTGCGCCTTCGGGAAGAGAAAGGGGAGAGTTCACAAATGGACGAAATAAACAGAACGGAAGAAAAAAGAGGAATAAATAAAAAGCTGATTTATATAATTGTGGCGCTTGTTCTGGCTGTTGCATCGGGTTTGGGGTTTAACCTTGAAGAAATTGAGTCGATGCTTAACAGTACACCTGCTTATGCCGAACAGCAGAACGGTTTTTCCGTTCATTTCATCGATGTCGGTCAGGGTGATTGCACTCTTGTTATGAGCGGCGGTCAGTCGCTGCTTATTGATGCGGGTGAAAACGGTCATGAAACAGAAGTGCTCAATTATCTGCGCTCAATGAATATCAAAAAGCTTAATTATATTATTGCTACTCACCAACATTCCGATCATATAGGCGGAATCCCCGAAGTTCTCGAAGAGTTTGAGGCAGATAATATAATTATGCCCAGACTCACCAAGGCACAGACTCCCACCAACAGCACATATACCGCATTTTTAAAGGCTGTTCAGAATTCCAAAGCAAAGGTTATTTCGGCAAAGCCCGGTTTAACTTATACTCTTGGTGACGCGAGCTTTGAAATTCTCGGACCTGTTACAAATGATTGCGAGGACATCAACAGCATGTCGGCGGTAACAAAAATTACATACGGCGAAACATCTTTTCTTGTAACGGGTGATGCAGAAAAAGATGAGGAACTTGAAATCATAGAAAACGGTGCAGATCTTGATTGTGATGTTTTGAGAGTCGGTCATCACGGTTCCTCAACCTCATCAAGCAGAGAATTTCTTGAAGCAGTAACTCCCGAAGTGTGCGTTATTTCGTGCGGTGCAAACAACGATTACGGTCATCCTCATGACAAGGCACTTAAAAGAATAAGCTATCAGACGGATGAAGTATACAGAACAGATATCTGCGGAAGCATTGTCATGATAAGCGATGGCGAAAATATTGATATATCCTATGAAAACGAATAATCAATGAGGGCTTAACATGAGAAGACTTCCGAAACGCGAGGATAACGATGAAAAACAGGCGTATTATGATTTGTTGAATCGTTGGAACAAAAATCACAAAATGCGCTTTATTATAATTTTGGTGATCGTTTTATTGTTGTTTGGTGCATTGATGTGTTGGCTCAAAAGCTCAAATTTGATATGACAATTATAATAAACGAAAACCAATGAGGTGAAAATTATGTTTTACAGCATTGACAGAATTGAAGAAGAGGTTGCCGTTTGCATAGGCGACAATGAAGAGATTCTTCTTCTTTCAACAGACCATATAATCGGCAGCTATTCCGTCGGAAGTGTTATTTCCGAAGGCGAAAATGAGTGTTATATTGTTGATGAAGATGAAGAAATTAGGCGCAGAAATGAGAATTTTGAGTTCGCCGAAAGCTTGTTTGATGAATAAATGGTTAACACAGAATTAAATATCTAAAAAAAGCGACAGATTATTCAATTTACTCTTGAATAATCTGTTCTTTTATTATATAATAACAAATATATGTTCAATATGGAGGAATATGGCTTGTCCGATATTTCAAATAAAAATGCAGTTTCCGTTCCTGCGGAAGAGCTTGCAAAACAGCGTGAATATTCAGCTCTTGTGCGAGAGATAATTGAGCAGAGATATTCCGAATCTCCGAAAGCGTTTGTTCATACCTATGGCTGTCAGGGAAATGTTTCAGACGGCGAAAGACTTGAAGGTATGCTCGAGAATATGGGATATGTTTTGACCGATGAGCTTGAAGGTGCCGATCTGGTTTTATATAACACCTGTGCTATCCGTGAACACGCAGAAGACAGGGTTTTCGGAAATGTCGGTGCACTGAAACCTGTCAAAAACGCAAACCGTGATATGAAAATAATTCTTTGCGGATGCATGATGCAGCAACAATGGGTTGTTGAAAAAATAAAGAAGAGCTATCCGTTCGTTGATATAGTTTTCGGAATTCATGTTATGCACAGACTTCCTGAATTTCTTTATTTCAATATTGCAAGAGGAAAGAAAATCCGTGAATTTCCTGAGCATGACGGAGTTATTGTTGAGGAACTTCCTGTTCACAGGGACAGCGAATTTAAAGCATGGCTTCCGATAATGTACGGTTGCAACAATTTCTGCAGTTATTGCATTGTTCCTTATGTCAGAGGCAGAGAAAGAAGCCGTGACCCCGAAGCGATTATTAATGAAGCAAAGCAGCTTGTTTCACAAGGCTATAAAGAAATAACTCTTCTTGGTCAGAATGTCAATTCCTACGGCAAATATCCCGACTATGGATGCAATTTTTCTGAATTGCTTCACAGACTCAATGATATTGAGGGAGATTTCATAATCAGATTCATGACCTCTCATCCGAAAGACTGCACATATGAATTGCTTGATACTATGGCATCGTGCGAAAAAGTGGCAAGACATCTTCATTTACCGTTCCAAAGCGGAAACAACAGAGTTCTTTCCGAAATGAACAGAAGATATACCAGAGAAAAATATCTTGATTTACTCAACTATGCTTATTCCGTTATGCCGGATTTATCGGTAACAAGCGATGTTATAGTCGGTTTTCCCGGGGAAACATACGAGGAGTTTCTTGATACGGTTTCTTTGGTTGAAGAAGCAAAGTTCACTTCAATGTACACATTCATATTCTCTCCGAGAAACGGAACAAAGGCTGCATCAATGCCCGACCCCGTTTCAAGGGAGGAAAAAGGTAAATGGTTCAGAGAGCTTCTTGACACCCAGGAAAAAATTGCTGCAGTCAGAACTGCTTCAATGGTAGGTAAAACATATCGTGTTCTTTGCGAAAGCGTAAGCAAAGGCGGTCTGATTGAAGGAAGAACCGGCGGGAATATTATTATCGAATTTCCCGCGGATACCTCGGTTATCGGTTCTTTCAGAGATGTTAAGGTAACCGAATCGCTCACCTGGATTTTAAGGGGCGAACTTCAATAAGTTAATACGTACGTTTCATCGTATTATAAATAAATTTCAGTTAGGAGAAACAAAAATGGACGTAATCGCAAAAGCAAGAGAGCTTGGTGCCGCCCTCCAGCAGGACGAGCGTTATCTCAAGCTCATGGAAGCACAGAAGGCTAACGAGGCTGATACCGCTCTTAATGAGCTTATCGCAAGAATTCAGCTTGTTCAGATGTCTTTCCAGCACGAAGCAACAAAAGAGGATAAGAACGAGCAGAAGCTTGAAGCTTATGATAAGGAATTCGGCGAAATCTATACTCAGATTATGGCTAATCCCAACATGCAGGCTTATGAAGCTGCAAGATCGGAGATTGACCAGCTTATGCAGTATATCAACAATATTTTTGCTCTTTGCCTTCAGGGCGAAGACCCCGCAACATGTGAGCCTCCCAAGCAGGAGCATAACTGCGGCGGCGAATGCAGCTCATGCAGCGGATGTCACTAATCTAAAATGAGTTTATCTGTGTTGGGCGGATAATATCCGCCCGCAGATACAACTTATCTGTTTATTCGGAAGTTTTTGAAAGGTATGGTAAATTCATGGCAGAGCTTACCCCTATGATGAAGCAATATTTTCAGATAAAGGAGAACTATCCCGACACGATTCTCATGTTTCGTCTAGGCGATTTCTATGAAATGTTCTTTGAGGATGCAAAGAAGGTTTCCGCCGAGCTTGAGCTTGTGTTAACGGGCAGGGACTGCGGACAGGAAGAAAGAGCACCCATGTGCGGTGTTCCGTTCCACAGCGCAGATTCATATATTGCCCGCCTTGTTGCAAAAGGATATAAGGTTGCCATTTGTGAGCAGCTTGAAGATCCTGCCCTTGCCAAAGGAATCGTTAAACGCGATGTAACAAGGGTGCTCACTCCGGGGACGGTTATCGAAAGCACGATGCTTGACGAGGGCAGAAACAATTTCCTTGCCTGCATCTGTGCGATGAAGGATTGCATCGGTCTTTGCTTTGCCGATATTTCCACAGGCAGCGTTCATGCAACGCAGCTTGAAAGAAAGAGTTCGGAGAAAAAAATAATTAACGAGCTCGGCAGATTTGCTCCGAGTGAAGTAATCATGAACTCCGAGGTTTTAAAGCTTACGCAGGTTACGGATTTTATAAAAAGTAAGCTCCATTCCTCCTGTGATTTGCTTGATGATGAATGCTTTGACCTTTCAAAAGCTTCCGCACTTCTTTTTAAGCATTTTAATGTCTCGTCTCTTTCTGCTCTTTCTCTTGAAAATGCACCCGGAGCGGTTTGTGCAATCGGCGCATCAATGGATTATCTTAAGTCTGTTCAGAAATCCGAGCTTGAAAATGTTAAGAACATCGATTATTACGGCGAAAGCAGTTTTATGCGTCTTGATGTTTCAACCCTCAGAAATCTTGAAATAACGGAAACCATGCGTAACCGTGAAAAGAGAGGCTCTTTGCTTTGGGCGCTTGACAAAACCCGCACTTCAATGGGTAAACGAATGATAAGAAGCTGGCTCGAACAGCCTTTGCTTAATATTGCAAAGATAACAAAACGCCATAACGCCGTTTCGGAGCTTGTTGAAAATCCGATTCTCAAAGATGATATCATTGATTCCCTTACCGGCTGTCAGGATATGGAGAGACTCATAACCAGAATTGCCTATTCAACGGCAAATGCAAGGGAGCTTAAAGGGCTGTCTTCAACGCTTACCAGACTTCCGGCAATAAAATCATATCTGTCTTCGTGCAGGAGCAGTTTGCTCGCCGATCTTTGCGGCGATATTCTCCCGCTTGATGAGCTAACGGAAATTATTGATAGTGCAATCGTTGAGGAGCCGCCGTTTTCGGTTCGCGAAGGCGGAATGATAAAAGACGGCTTCAATGCCGAACTCGATGACCTGCGCGATATTGTCAATAACGGCAAGGGATATATTGCCGATATCCAGCTGCGCGAGCAGGAGAGAACAGGTATTAAAAAGCTTAAAATCGGTTATAACCGCGTTTTCGGCTATTATATCGAAGTTTCAAACTCATATAAGGAGCTTGTTCCCGAGGATTACATACGCAAGCAGACATTGACAAACTGCGAAAGATTTATAACTCAGGAGCTCAAAGAGCTCGAATCCAAGGTTCTCGGCGCACAGGAAAGAATTGTCCGCCTTGAATATGAAATTTTCGATTCTTTGAGAAAAGAGGCCGCCGAGCATCTTTATGAGATTCAGAAAACAGCATCTGCCGTTGCTTCGGTTGACGTACTTTGCTCATATGCAAGGGTCGCGGCAGAAAATAACTATTGCTGCCCCGCCATGAATGCAGGCGACAGGGTTGCAATAACCGACGGCAGACATCCCGTTGTTGAAAAAATGATTGATTTCCCGTTTGTGCCCAACGACACGGTGCTTGACTGTTCAGACAACCGTTGTGCTATCATCACGGGTCCCAATATGGCGGGTAAATCAACATATATGCGCCAGGTTGCGCTCATCTGCCTTATGGCACAGGCTGGCAGCTTTGTTCCCGCTTTATCAGCAGAGCTTTGCGTGGTTGACGGGATTTTTACCCGTATCGGTGCATCGGATGACCTTGCTTCGGGTTCATCAACATTCATGGTTGAAATGAACGAGGTTGCCGACATACTCAAAAACGCAACATCAAAAAGCCTTATTATTTTCGATGAAATCGGCAGAGGTACTTCAACCTTCGACGGCATGAGTATTGCAAGAGCCGTTCTCGAATATTCCGCAGACAAACGCAAGCTTGGCGCAAAAACGCTTTTTGCAACGCATTATCATGAGCTGACAGAGCTTGAAAACTGTGTTTCCGGTGTTAAAAATTATAACATTGCTGTCAAAAAGAGGGGAGACGACATAACCTTCCTTCGCCGCATTGTTTCGGGTTGCGCAGACGGCAGCTATGGCATTGAAGTTGCAAAGCTTGCCGGAGTGCCGGGCAGTGTTGTTGAAAGAGCAAAGGTTGTTCTCAAAGAACTTGAAGGTGACGGCTTGAAATCACCCGTTTACCGTAATGACACCACAGAACAGGAAATGCAGATTTCTTTCGGCGGTTCTAACGCAAACGATATTGTTGAAAAGCTTAAAAATCTTGATGTTAACACGCTCACTCCGATTGAAGCGATGAGTGTGCTGTATGATTTAACGAAACAAGCTAAAATTTAAGAAGGGAGTGTCCTTATGCCGAAAATTAATGTTCTGCCAAAGCAGCTTGCGGAGCTTATAGCCGCAGGCGAGGTCGTTGAACGCCCCGCTTCGGTTGTTAAGGAGCTTCTTGAAAATTCTATCGATGCGGGTGCCGATACGGTAACGATCGAAATCAAAAACGGCGGTATTTCTTATATCAGAATCACCGATAACGGATGCGGAATTTCAAAAGAGGATATTCGAAATGCGTTTGTCAGCCACGCCACAAGCAAAATCACAACTGCAGATGATTTGAACAGTATTTTTACTCTCGGCTTCAGAGGAGAGGCTCTTGCAAGTGTCAGCGCAGTTGCCCGTGTTGAGGTTATGACAAGAACTGACGAGGATAAGTGCGGTACACGTTATGTGATTGAAGCGGGCGAAGAAATTCTGCTTGACGATGCTGGCTGCCCCAAGGGCACAACGATGATTGTCAGAGATTTGTTTTATAAAACTCCCGCAAGAATGAAGTTTTTGAAGAAGGATGTTACCGAAGCAAATGCTGTTGCGGGGGTTGTTGACAGAATTGCTCTTTCGCATCCCGAAGTTTCTGTCAGGTTTATCCGCGAAGGAAAGCAGGTGCTTATCACAAGCGGAAAAGGCGACCTTTTGACATGCATCCGCGAAGTGTTCGGAAAAGATTTTTCAGCCGATTTGATTCGTGCCGAGTATTCATCAAACGGAATCAAGGTCAGCGGATTTGTTTCAAAGCCGTCTGCTTCAAGACCAAACCGAAACATGCAATTTTTCTTTTTAAATAACCGACTTATCAAAACAGGAACGGGAAGTGCGGCTGTCAGCGAAGGATATAAAAATTCGATTATGGTCGGCAAGTTCCCTTCATGTGTGCTTAACATTGAGATAAATCCGTCTTTAGTTGATGTCAATGTCCATCCCGCAAAAACCGAGGTCAGGTTTTCGGATGAAAGGCTGATTTTTAACGCCGTCTATTATGCATGTAAAAATGCGCTTGCGGCAGGTGATACACCGAAGCAGGTTAAAGAAATCGCAAAGGATTTCTACAGAGAGCCGCCCAAGCCTGCCGAACAGCTTAAAATAATTTCTCAGGCGCCAAAGCAAAAGGATTTTTGGCAGCATGTGCCCGCAAAGCCTGTTCAACCGGTTCAGACAAACGAGGTTCCGAAGATAAAGATTGATTTTGTTCAGCAGGCAAAGCGTGAAATTAAAGGTGAACCTGTAAATACTGTTGTTTTGAATGCACCTTTAGAGGAAATTGATAAGGAAGAGAAAATCGAAGATATACTTCTCAATTCTCCGCCTGTCAGTATTTCCGCACCCCAAAAACAGCCCGAAATTAATAACGAGAGGTCTGAAAGTGATTTTTGCGAAGAAGAATTTTGCTTGATAGGCGAGGCGTTCAGAACATACATTATGTGTGAATATCGCGGCAAAATGATTATTATCGACAAGCATGCCGCGCATGAAAGAATTATTTACGAAAAACTCAAAAGAGAAAACGGTGAGAGAACTCCGCAGCTGCTTTTGCTGCCTGTCACCGTTACTCTTTCAAAAGAAGAATATTCCGCAATGCTCGAAAATCTTGAGCTTGTCAATAACGCAGGTTTTGATGTTGAGGATTTCGGCAACGGCTGTGTTATCGTCAGAGAATGCCCGATGGAGCTGTCTGCTGATGATGTTGACGAAGTCATTAGCGAAATTGCCGGTCGTTTTGTTGAAAAAAAACAGGATGTTGCGTTTGAAAAAATGGACTGGATTTTCCATTCCGTTGCATGCAGAAGCGCCATTAAAGCAGGGAACTTCACCTCGCGTCTTGAAATGGAGAGGTTTGCAAAGCAGCTTCTTTCAATGCCTGACATCCGATATTGTCCGCACGGAAGACCCGTGCTTATTGAAATGACACAAAGAGAGCTGGAGAAGAATTTTGGCAGAATCTAAAATACCGCTTATTGCAATTGTTGGTCCCACGGCTTCGGGTAAAACCTCGCTTGCCGTTGAAATTTGCAAACGGTTGGGCGGAGAAGCCGTTTCGTGTGATTCCATGCAGATTTATAAAGGAATGAATATTGCAACCGCAAAACCGACTGCGCATGAAATGCAGGGGATACCTCATCATTTGATAGGATTTCAAAGCCCCGATGAACCGTTCAGCGTTGCAAAGTACTGCGACATGGCGAAAGAAAAAATAATTGATATAACTCAAAGAGGAAAAAAAGCCGTGCTTGTCGGCGGAACGGGGCTTTATTACAGTGCGCTTACCGATAACATTGAATTTCTGGAGGAAGAAACAGATTTTGAATATCGCGAAGAACTGAAAAAAGAGGCTGAAAAAAATGGCGCACAGGTTCTTTTGGACAAGCTTTTTACGATTGACCCGGAAGCAGCAAAACAGCTTCATGTCAACAATGTCGGCAGAATAATCAGAGCGCTCGAAATTCATCACACAACAGGTAAAACCAAAACAATGCAGAATAAGCAGTCAAAAAACAACCCTACTCCGTTTTGCACAACCGCGATTTGTCTGGATGCGAGAGACAGGCATTTTTTATATGCCAGGATTAATAAAAGGGTCGATATCATGCTTGAAAACGGTCTTCTGAACGAAGCTGAGGAATTTTTCGAATCGCCGCTCGGAAGAACAGCACGCCAAGCAATCGGGTATAAAGAGCTTGACCCGTATTTCAAGCGAGAAAAAACGCTTGACGAATGCATTGAAAATTTGAAAATGCAGACAAGACGCTATGCTAAGCGTCAACTTACCTGGTTCAGGCGTGACCCGAAAATTAACTTTTTGTATATTGATGATTATGCAAGCGGTGATGAATTGCTTCAAGCCGCATGTAATATCATAGAGAGGGGGGAGGATAGTGAATAACAGAGACAGATTGCTGAAGGTGCTTTCTGCTCTGGCAGCGGTTATAATTGTTGTGTTTTTTGCCGCCGAGATTTATAATCTGACAGCAAAGACATATGCAACCCAAACCGTTTATGAGCAGACGGTTCTTGAAACCGTTGATGCCAAAATGTTTGTTATTCGTGATGAAACTGTTCTGACAGTTTCCGGCTCCGGTGTAACCGTTCCTTTGGCAGATAACGGCGAAAGAGTCAGCAAAGGAAGTACAATAGCGGCTGTCTTTTCAAATGAAGCTTCTGCCGAAAACTATGTAAAGCTGCAGACGTTGGAACAGCAACTGAAGGCGTATCAGAAAATTGACGGTCAGTTAAGTCTTGCAAATATTGATTTGGACAAGCTTACCGACGAGATAGACTCGGTTTTTGCCGGAGTTGTCAACGGTGCATATAACAATGATTTTTCTGCGCTTGGCGATGCCAAGCTTTCGTTCAGCGAAAAGCTTTCCAGAAGACAGATTTCATTGGGAGAAACGGTTGATTGTTCGGCAAAGATTGCGAAGCTTCAGGGTGAGATATCGGCACTGAACTCAGCTGCGGTTCCCGCTGAAATACTTGCGGCTGAGACATCCGGCTATTATGTCAGCAACGAAGACGGTTATGAAAATATTTTAACGGTTAATGATATTGATTCGCTTACCCCTGAAATGCTTAAAGAAGCCCTTGAAAAAGATAAAAATGAAAGTACGGAAGGTGCAATCGGTAAAGTTATAGACGGATATAACTGGTATATTGCCGCAATTATCGATTCTTCAAAGATTACTGGATTTTCGAAAAATAAAACGGTTGACCTGATTTTTGGTGATTCAGATGAAGATGCGGTTTCCACCTATCTTCACTCGGTTAAAAACTTTGGCGAATCAGAATCCCTTGTTATTTTTCGTTGCAATCTTATGAATGAAGATTTGGCATCTTTAAGAAAAGTCGACGGCAAGATTGTAATTAATAAATATACTGGATTAAAAGTCAGCAGGGATGCCGTTCGTCTTGATGAAGAAGGCAATAAGGGTGTTTATGTTCGCCGAGGAAACATCGTCAATTTCCGAAGTCTGAATATAATTTATTCCGAGGATGAGTTTGTTATTGCTTCTGCCCCTTCCGCGGACAGCGGAACGGAGCTTGCATATACTCATCTGAAGCTTTATGACGAGGTTATTGTCTCGGGAAAGGAATTGAAAAATGGAATGGTTATCGGATAAGGAAAGATTTTCGGCGATTGAAGAAAATCTGAAATATATCCGCAGCGATATTGCCGAGGCAGCCACAGCTTCGGGGAGAAGCGCGAATGATATACACTTAATGGCTGTCACCAAAACCATAGAAAGTAAGTTTATAAACCATGCAATTGAATGCGGTATAAATTTGATTGGCGAAAACAAGGTTCAGGAATTTTTGATGAAAGAACCTGAACTGAGTCTTAATTCCTGCAAAGCTCATTTAATCGGTCATTTACAGTCCAACAAAGTAAAAAAAATCGTTGGCAGGGTTGAAACCGTTCAATCGGTTGACACGGTTTCAATAGCAAAGGAAATCGGCAAACGCTCCGTTGAGGCGGATGTTTTGACAAGGGTTTTGCTTGAAGTCAACGTTGGAAATGAAGAAAGTAAGTTTGGTTTTTCGCAGGAAGAATTATTTGAACGTGCTTGCGAAATTTCCGAAATACCCGGTATTTCAGTTGACGGATTGATGTGTGTGGCTCCGATTTGTGAAAAAGATACTGAAATTCGAGCAATTTTTTCAAATATGCGCCGTCTGTTTATTGACATTGGCGCAAAAAAAATAGATAATATAAATATGAATGTTCTCTCGATGGGTATGTCGGGTGACTATAAGCAAGCTATTCTCGAAGGCGCAAATCTTGTCAGAATCGGTTCTGCAATTTTTGGCGCCAGAATTTACAGATAATTAAGGAGGATTCAATCATGAATTTAAAAGAGAAGCTTAAGCAGTTTATTAATGTAACGGATGACGATTATATCGATGGTGCAGAATCGGATTATTCCGATGATTTTGATTTTGAGCCCGCAAAGGCATCGGCTCCAGAACCCCGTCAGCAGACTGCTTCTCATTCAAGAAGCGAAAGAGCTTCAAATCAATCCAATAATGTTGTAAATATCAATTCGTCAAAAGCAGCATCAAACCAGCCCAAGCCCCACGTTGTTTTCCAAAAAATCGACAGGTTTGAAGAGGTTGGCGAGGTTGCCGATATTCTGAACGAAAAGAGAATAGTTATTCTTAACCTTGAAACCTGCCCCAACGATGTTTCACAGAGAATAATTGACTTTCTTTACGGTGTTGCATATGCTAACCACGGCGATTTCAAAAAAGTTGCCGGCAGAGCATATATCATCACACCCTATAATGTTCCTGTTTCGGGTGAGCTTCTTGATGAGCTCGGAGCAGGCATGTCCGAATATTAATTGACAATTTGCAAAAGGAAAGGTGATTATAATGCTCAGAACAGAACAGATTTTGAATGCAAAATTCACTCCGGTAAGCAAGGGTACTTACAGCGCAGAAGAAGTTGATGCTTTTCTTAAGACAGTCGCAGAGTCATATGAAGAATCACTCAGCCAGAACAAAGAGCTTATGAAAAAAATCGGTATTCTTGCCGACAAAATCGAAAGCTACCGTAATGACGAAGAGGCAATTAAGCTGGCTCTTCTCGATGCACATAAAATGGCGGATTCAATCAGCAAGGAAGCCAATGAAAAGGCTGAAACTGCCGTTAAAGACGCCGAAAACAAATCAAAAATCATTCTTGACGGTGCAAACAGACAGTCAGGTCAGATGATTGACGAAGCAAGAGAAAAAGCAAAGGAAATTGTTGATAACGCAAGAACCGCAGTTGCTTCTCTTACAGAGAGAGCACAGGTTGAAACCGAAAACGCAATTACTGCGGCAAACAACAAAGCCGCTGAAATCGTTGCTCAGGCAGAAGCCGAGGGCAAGAACATAATCGGTAACAGCAAGGAATCTTTTGAATTCTACACTGCCGAGCTTACAAAAATAAAGGCAGAAACCGAAAAATTCAAGGCTTCTGTTCAGGCAATCTGCAAAGAACAGCTTAATCTTCTTGAGGATATTCCCGAATATGTTGCACCCGCAGCTCCTGTTGAGGAAGAACCCGCAGCAGAGTCAGAGGTTGTTGCTCAGCCCGAACCCGAAGTGATTGCTGAGATTCCTGTAGAAGAAGAAATTTTTGTTCCCGAAATTGAGAAAGAAGTTCCCGAGGCTGAGGCAATCACTTCAGCCGAAGAAATTCTTGCAGAGATTCAGGAAGAAGTTCAGATTGTATATGCTCCCGAAGAACCCGAAGAAGAGCCGGCAGAAGCGATTCAGGTTTCTGAACAGGAAGAAATCGAAGAAGATGATTTGTTCAGTTTTATTGATGATATCAGCTTTGAAGAAGATGAAATTCCAGCAAGTCTTGACGATTTGATTCCCTCAGTTGTTCCCATAGTAACAGAAGAAGATGATGAAGTGATTTCTGCCGAGGCCGAAGAAGACGATGAATTTGAAGGTTTTAAGGTTGATCTTGATTCGATTGACGGTATGGGAAATTCAGAAGAGGACGAAGATGATGACGATTTCACCTCATTGTTCGACTCGATGTTTGAAGACTGATAATTGAGAGGTTTTTATGTTTCAGGCAATTTCATTGGCGGTAATTGCTCTTTTGGTCGGATTGGATCAATTAACAAAATATGCGGCAATTTCAACTGTCAAGGTCACAGGGGCAAAAGAGTTTTTTTTCGGGCTGTTTCAGTTCAGATATGTTGAGAATACGGGTGCGGCATTCAGTTCTTTTTCCGACAATACAACTTTGCTTACTGTTGCAACTCTGATTATTCTCAGCTTTTGCCTTGTGTTGCTTTTGAGCAAAAAACTTAAACCGACGTTTGTTAACATTTGTCTTTTGCTTGTTGTTGCCGGCGGTATCGGTAATGTTATCGACAGGATTCTTTATGGCTATGTTGTTGATTTTATTGAACCGTTGTTTATCGATTTTGCAGTTTTCAATTTTGCCGATTGCTGCATAACCGTCGGTGCTCTGATGCTTATCGGATACGAAGTTTATGAGATTTTCGGCGAGCGAAAGAAAAAGACTGAAAAAAATGATTGAATCTGTAAATACTATTGAATATAATGAGCTGATTTCCATTGAAATTGATTCAGAAAGCAGCGGAGAAAGGCTTGACAAAATTCTTTCAAGCGTTTTATGTGAATATTCTCGTTCTTTTGTTCAAGGTCTCTTTTCTGAAGGTCTTGTACGGTGCAAAGGTAAAGAGGTTTCCAAGAGTTTCAAACCGAAAAACGGTGACTTGATTGAATTTGTCGTTCCTGAGCCAAAAGAGCTCTCGCTTGAACCCGAAAACATTCCTCTTGATATAATGTATGAAGACAGCGACCTTCTCATTGTTAACAAGCCGAGAGGAATGGTTGTTCACCCTGCACCCGGCAACTACAGCGCGACACTTGTCAATGCGCTTCTTTGGCACTGTAAAGGTAATCTTTCTGGCATTAACGGCGTTATCCGCCCTGGCATTGTTCACAGAATTGATAAGGATACAAGCGGTTTGCTTCTGGTTGCAAAGACCGATGCGGCGCATGTTTCTCTTTCGGGTCAAATAAGTGCCCATTCGTTGGACAGAGAATACCGTGCAGTTATTCACGGTCATCTTAAAGAAAAAACAGGAGTGATTGATGCTCCAATCGGCAGAAGCCAAAGCGATCGTAAAAAGATGTGCGTAACAAACCAAAACTCCAAAAACGCCGTTACCCATTATACGGTAATTGAAGAATTTAAGGATTTTTCGTTTGTTGCACTTAAACTTGAAACAGGCAGAACTCATCAGATAAGAGTTCACATGGCGCATATGGGTCATCCTGTTGCAGGGGATATGGTTTATGGCCCCAAAAACGGCATAACTTCCCTTAACGGTCAGTGCCTGCACGCAGGTTTGTTGGGCTTTGTTCATCCGACAACAGGTGAGCATATCAAAATCGAGGCTCCGCTGCCTGATTATTTTACAGATTTTCTCGGGAGAGTCAAAAAATAATGAAGAATCTTTCAAATTGGTTAATAGCTTCCGATATAGACGGAACGCTGAACAATAAACTCAGGCAGTTGCCTGTGCGTAATGAAAAGGCGATTAAGCGGTTTGTTGATATGGGCGGCAGATTTACTTTGGCATCGGGCAGAAATCCGCAGTCAATGGAAAAGCACTTTAAAAGATTGCCTATTTCTGAAACTCCTGCCGTTGTTATCAACGGTGCGGGTTTATATGATTTTCAGAAAAACGAAATGATTTGGTTCAGCTCTATGAGCGAAGACGGCATGTATCTGGCAATTGAAGCGGCAAAAAAATTTCCGTTGGTTGATGTTATAGTTGTTGCAAAGGATATGATATATATTACGGGAGCCGGTTGGTTCGGAAGGTTTTTTGTTGCCCCCGACAAGCTTAAACACAGACACATTCGTAATATTGACGATGTTCCTAAGGAAAATTGGGGAAAAGTCATTTTTTCCGGAATACCGTTTCTTATTTCTAAAGTAAAAAAACATTTTGAATCAATGACAGATCCCGACTTGACCCTTATGTCGTCTTCGGTAGCGAGCTTTGAAATTCTTGCCAAGGACACACACAAGGGTGCGGCACTTTTGAAATTGGCTGAAATACTCGGGATTGACAAGTCCCACGTTGGCGCAATCGGCGATTACTTCAATGATTATGATATGTTAAAAAGTGTGGGTGTTCCCGCTTGCTGCGGTCAGGCTCCGAATGAGCTCAAGCAGATTTCCGAACATGTTACTTGCCATTGTAACAAAGGTGCAGTTGCGGATTTCCTTGAGTACATAGAAAGCAAAGAGCTGTAAACCGTAAAATAATATTATAACAGGAGGTAACTGCAATGGATACAGTTATCAGAAAACAGTTAAAAATCAAAGCATGCAAGGCAAGAATGGGCATCATTGAAGGCGTTTTCAATGCTAAATCCGGTCATCCCGGCGGCTCACTTTCCTGCGTTGACATTGTTACCTATCTTTACTTTAATCATATGAATGTTGACCCTCAGGATCCAAAGAATGAAAACAGAGACAGATTTGTTCTTTCAAAGGGTCATGCAGCTCCCGCTCTTTACTCTGTACTTGCTCTTAAAGGATTCTTCCCCGTTGAACAGATGAAAACTCTCAGAAAGAGCGATTCGATGCTTCAGGGTCATCCCAGCATTCAGTATACACCCGGCGTTGATATGTGCACAGGCTCACTCGGTCAGGGCATTTCAACCGCATGCGGTATGGCTCTCGGTGCAAAACTCAGCGGCAAGAGCAACAGAGTATATACAATTCTCGGTGACGGCGAAATTCAGGAAGGTCAGGTTTGGGAAGCGGCAATGTTTGCTTCAGCCAAAGGACTTGATAATCTTGTTGCCGTTGTTGATAATAACGGTCTTCAGATTGACGGCACTATTGCCGAAGTTAATTCGCCTTATCCCATTGCAGAGAAGTTCAAGGCTTTCGGTTGGAATGTTATTGAAATCTGTGCCCATAGCTTTGATGAAATTGATGCAGCTTTCAATGCGGCAGCCGAATTCAAAGGCAAGCCCTCTGTAATTATTGCAAACAGTGTTAAAGGCAAGGGCGTTTCCTTTATGGAAAATCAGGTTTCATGGCACGGAACAGCTCCGAATGCCGAGCAGTATGAGCAAGCAATGGCGGAGCTTACACATGCTCTTGCAGAGCTTGAAGCATAAGAAAGGATAGGTAACTGAAATGGCAGATATTATTAAAACCGCAACCCGCGATGCTTACGGTAAGGCTCTTGTTGAGCTTGGTGCAATTAATGATAAACTCATTGTTCTTGATGCTGACCTTGCAGCGGCAACAAAAACTGGAATGTTCAAAAAGGCATATCCTGAAAAGTTTTTCGACTGCGGCATTGCCGAAAGCAATATGATGGGTGTTGCAGCGGGTCTTGCTTCAACAGGTCACACGGTTTTTGCCAGCACCTTTGCCATGTTTGCAGCCGGCAGAGCTTTTGAGCAGGTCAGAAATTCAATTGCTTATCCTCGCCTTAATGTTAAAATCGGTGCAACCCATGCCGGTATTTCCGTTGGTGAAGACGGCGCAAGCCATCAGTGCTGTGAGGATATTGCTCTTATGAGATCAATCCCCGGTATGACAATTATTAATCCTGCCGATGATATTGAAGCAAGAGCGGCAGTTTTTGCCGCAGCTGAATACGAAGGTCCCGTTTATATGAGATTCGGACGCCTTGCCGTGCCCAGAATTTTCGATGAAGACTATAAATTTGAATGGGGCAAGGCTGTTGTTCTCAATGAGGGCAGCGATGTTACCATTTGCGCAACCGGTCTTATGGTCGGCGAGGCAATTGAAGCTCAGAAAATTCTTGCAGCCGAAGGAATCAGCGCAGAGATTATCAATGTTCACACAATCAAGCCTCTTGACAGCGAAACGATCCTTAAATCCGCTTCAAAGACAGGTGCAATTGTAACAGCTGAAGAACATAACGTTATCGGCGGTCTTGGCAGCGCTGTTGCTGAAGCTGTTTGCGAAAGCGCTGTTCGCGTTCCGGTTGTTAAGCTCGGCGTTAACAACGTTTTCGGAAAATCCGGTCCCGCTGTTGAACTTCTTCATATTTACGGTCTTGATGCACAGAATATAGTTGAAAAGGTTAAGAAAGCAATTTCAATGAAATAATAAATACACTTGAAGGCGGTTGTCACAAAAAGGTGCAACCGCCTGTTTAAGAGGTGTTGATTTGAAAAAAACGGGTGGAGAGATATTGAATAAGAGGATTAAAGTTGCTCTGATTGCAGCGGCGGCTTTGGTGGCTCTTTTTTGCATTGTTGTTGTTATAATTCAGGCTGTCGGTTCTTTTAAGCCCGAGAACAACAGCCTTTTGGTTTACAGCCAAAATGGAAACAAAGTTATCCGCATCGGTAAACATGAAACCGTTTTAACGAATCCCAATGCATCCGGTTTCAAGTGTGATGCCGATTCAAATAGAGTGTTTTATATTGTGGATTCCGCTTTTTCCGATGGTATGTATGATTTATATTTTATTGAGCTTCGCCGAAGTGAATTGACTGAGCCGAAAATGATTGACTATGCTATCGACAAGAATTATGTGGTTTCTTCGGGCAAAGTATATTATTTGAAAGAAAACAAGGCTGCAGGTGCCGATGACGGCTGCATTTGTGATATAGATAACTGGAAAATAGAAACTTTTTCAAATAATGTCAGTAATTTGTTTCCGCTTGAGGGGTCTGATACCGTGTATTTTATTAAGATGCACGGTTCAACAAAGGTGCTTTACAGATATAATGAAGCCTCACCGGTTGAAATCTGCAGAAATATCAGCGAAATACATGGCTTCGGTGATGCGGAAAATCCTCATGTGCTGTATGAAAAAGAGTCCGATGTTTATTCAGAAATGACGGAGCTTTATATAGCCCGCGCAGAAGGAAATCCCGAGCTGATTTGTGATAATACCTTTGAGGTTAAATATGATTCATATTCTCCCGGCGGAAATCTTTATTATTTTTCTTCTTCTAATGAAAATATTTCATGGAGTTATGTTATTGCTGACCCATATGCGGAAAATGACAAAACAATTACAAGACCCAAGAGAGACGATTTTTTCGCTATTCTTGGTATTTCGGCGGAATATAATCAGGCTTTGAGCGAATATCATGATAAGCTTGTGAGAGACGAAATCAGAGCTGCACTTAATGAAACAATGGAAAAGGGTGAGTTTTCAGCCCCCGTTTTTTCCGCTTTTGCTTATCACGACGGTGCCAGTTTTAAAATTGCCGAAAATATAAATCCCAAAAGCGTGTGTTCTGTTGCAGCTTTCGGTGAACCCAAGATTATTTATGAAGCAACCGAGATTTTACCCAGTTCAACCGACATGGAAGCACTTGTAAGCATCGCTCAGCGAAGCACAATGACCGAGGTTATTGAATATGCACGCAATATCGTTGACGGCAGCATCGTTTCTGAAGGTCTCGCGTTGGCTGCTTACGGAAATGACGGCGCTGTCAACTATGAGTTAGAAGGATATGATGAGAAAAAAACCGTTTTTTCTTTTCCTGAGAACGGCTCGTGCTTTTTTGCTTTTGTTCGTGACCTGCAGGGCGAGAGGCTGACTTTATATACCAACATTCTTGATGAAAATCTTATGCCGTCAACGGCGATTAATGTTGATACCGGTATTTCGAGCTATCGTTTTGTTGATGATAATGTCATATATCTGAAAAGTGATATTGGAAAAAACAGCGGTGATATTTATTCGTATAACGGTGTTACAAACGTCAAGCTTTCAAACGCTGCCGAAGCTTTTACGCTCGGTAATTCCGAAAAGGTAATTATTCTTAAAAATCATAATGCTCAAACATCAAAAGCAACAGCAGATTATTATTTTTATAACGGTTCATCCGAAGAAAAGATTGGCAGCGCAATTGACGTTGCAAGCTTTATTTACTGCGAAAATGATAAAGCTGCTTTTATTTCATCGTATGATAAAAACGGATGCCTATATATATACAGTGACGGCAAATCCGCAGAAATTGCGCAGAATGTTTCGGAAATTCTGCTTTTTGAATGAAGATTGGAAAGGGTGTAATTATGGGTTCTGAACAGATATTGAGAAAATCGGTAATAGGCGGATTTAAAAAAGAAGGTGTTTTGAATTATATAGAACAGCTTCAGTCCGAGATACTCAGCTTAAAGAAAGAGTCTGTCAATGCTTCGTCATTGAAGGATGAAATTGATGAGCTGAAGTATGCAAAAGAAATAAGTGAAAAGGAAGCTGCTTCGCTTAAGGAAGAGAATATTGCATTAAAAGATGAAAACAGTGCCCTTATCGAGCAGAATGCTGCTTTTTCGCTGAAAATTGAAGAGGCTCAGGTGTGCATTGCGGGCTATGAAAGCAAGCAGAAAGAGCTTGAAGAAAAAATTCAGTCTGTTGAAAAGCAGTTTTCTGTTATCGAAAAGGATTATTTAAAATATAAGGAGGCTCACAGCACAGCGAATGAAATGGTTTCGGATGCTATGAGTTATTCAGAAAATATAATTGCAGGAGCTAAAGCTTCTGCTGCAGAAATTGTTGCAAAGGCTGATGATGCGGTTAACACGGCAAAATCTGAAATTTCAGATGCAAATGAAAGAGTTAAGACAGCCTGCGTGAATTTTGAAAGCTCTGTTTCTTCTCTTAAAACAAGCACAGATTATTTACTTAACACGCTTTCATCGCTTTCAAAAAGAATGCTCATTGTTGAAAACGGGGAAGAATAATATGCCTGAATATAACATAAACATTAATGAACTGAAAAAGTATTCGTCGCTTTTAAAAGCAGGTGACAGAGTTTTGCTCAGCGGAACGGTTTATACTTCACGCGATGCAGCGCATAAAAGAATTTTTGAACTGCTTGACCGTGGCGAAAAGCTGCCATTTGAACTTGAAGATGCTTGCATTTATTTTGCGGGGCCTACTCCGACTCCCGAAGGCATGGTTATCGGCAGCTGCGGGCCGACAACTTCGGGAAGAATGGATGTCTATTCACCGAGGCTTCTTGATTTGGGTCTTGCTGCAATGATTGGTAAGGGCGAGAGAAATAAGGCTGTGTGTGATGCTGTTGTCAGAAATAAGGCAGTGTATTTCTGTGCAATCGGCGGCGCAGGCGCGTTGTATGCAAAGCAAATTAAAGCTTGCGAAGAAATTGCTTTCAAAGATTTAGGCTGTGAAAGTGTAAAAAAGCTTGAGCTTGAAGCTTTCCCTGTAGTTGTTGCAATTGATTCAAATGGCGGCAATTTGTTTAAATAAATTACGGATTTTTAAAAAACGCTTTCCTTAAGAAAGCGTTTTTATTTTTTGGTGATTCTATGTTTTTCAGAGATTTGTTCGTTTTCACTTTTTCGGGGATTTTACAGTTTTTAACTGTTTTTTTTACTCTTGCCGTTGCTTTCGTGAATGGTTGGACAGATGCTCCGAATGCCATCGCTTCATGTGTTGTTACCCGCTGTCTGAGCATGAAAAAAGCGGTTGTTATGGCTTCGTTATGTGATTTTGCAGGGGCTATGATTATGGGCTTGTTCAGCAGTCGGGTGATTAATACCGTTGCCGGTCTTATTGGTTTTGAAGCTAACGGAATGCAAGCGATTTGTGCAGCCATGAGCAGTGTTGCGGTTTGGGCAACGGCTGCCTGGGCATTTGGAATACCGACAAGCGAAAGCCATGCTCTTATGGCAAGTCTTATGGGGGCAGGAATTGCTGCTGAAAGCGGTTTCAGGACTGTTGCTCTGGCGGAATGGCGTAAAGTTTTTTTCGGATTGTTTTTGTCTGTTCTTCTTGGCTTTTTTTCAGGGTTTATAATTTCAAAAATAACCGTTTATACTTTTAAAAGGAGAGAAAAGGAAGCTTGCGATATCATATTCAAGCGTGCACAAATAACAGCAAGCGCTCTTATGTCTTTTATGCACGGTGCACAGGATTCACAAAAATTTGCAGGTATTCTTTTGATTGTATTTTCTCTTTCTGGTTTTGAAAATGTATCTGAAACAATATCTTTTCCAATGCTTATGGTTTCTTCATTAGTAATAGCTTTAGGCACGGCGACGGGTGGCGGCAGGATAATAAAAGCTGTCGGTATGGATATGATAAGGCTGCGGCGCGACCAAGGCTTTTCGGCTGATGCCGCAGGAGCATTTTGCCTTTTGATTTCAACTGCTTTCGGTCTTCCCGTAAGCACTACTCACACCAAAACATCTGCAATTCTGGGTGTTGGCGCATCGAAAAGTATTAAAGCGGTTAATTGGAGCGTTGCATGTGAAATGGCAGCCGCATGGCTTCTGACTTTTCCCGGCTGTGTTTTACTGGGTTATTTGATGACTCAAATATTCATCAGATTGTTTTGAGGTGAAATTTTGAAAACGGTGTTTGATTATGATGGTATGCTGATTCATCAATGTAATTTATTGATGTCTGCTCTTGAAGGCAAAAGAGCGGCGGATTCATCAATGAAAATCTTTGCTGAAATTTGCAGACAGCTTACAAAGGATTTTCTGCCTCCTATTGAAAGAGAGGATATTGCCGGCCTTTCATATTTGCTTCTTGAAATTCAGACAAAATGTGAAGCGTTGTCAAGAAATGGCGCGGCACAGGATAAGAATATAAAAAAACAGCTTGATTTGATACCGGGTATAATAAAAGGTCTGTTAAAAAAGAAGAAAACCTGCGGTGAAGATATCCGCAGGTTTGTTATTATAAATATGGATTGCAGAAAGAATGCAAGTGCGGCTTCAGCTCAGATTAACGATGCATTAGCTGATTTTATAAAAGCAGCACATTCAGCTTTTTTCAAAAACCTTTAGTTTGCTTAAGAAACAGCTGTATAAAACCGAAATCAAAAATGAAATGATAATTCCGTAAACCAAGTCTGTAATCAGGCATGCGAGAACACAGACAACGAAGCACAAGACAGGTGTAACTCCCGTGAAAACTTTTTTCAGATTATCCCATTTAACGCTTTGCCAGGCTCCGACAATAATAACAACGGCACATGAATGGACGGGTATTCTCAACATTGTTTTTTCGCCGAAATAAAACATTAAAAACATAATTGACGCAGCAAGTATTCTTGGCAGGAAACTGCTTTTATTTTTGTTGATTCCATACGGAAACGGCAGACGGAAAACGCCGCCGCTGACAGCGTTGGCAATACCGCTAACTAGAATATCTTTTTTGCTTGTGTCTTCAATGCTTGCAATTGAATGGAAATATGTTATAAACAATGCAGCAGCGATTGTAATAACAGCCAAAATGTTTTCAAAACTCAACGAAAAAGAAAATGCAGCTTTAGCCGGCAAAAAGGACAGATATGCTTGCCATTTTGTTCCGTCATGAATTTCGTTGATTGCCGTTACCATATCAGACGGATTAAGAAAAAGATTAATAATAAGCGTTGATACTATTGCGATGAAAGCTGGCGAAACTGTTTTTGTGAGCTTTTTAAATTTCCTGGGAAAAGTAATCATTATAACCATAACAATCGTGCCGTATAGCACACCGCGCCAATTCGGATGAAAACCAAGAGAAATGTAAGAATCAATCATTTCCATGACTGTATTTCCCTTGGCACCGATGCCGAAATAATGCGTTGTGAAGAGCACTGTTGCCGAAAGAGAAGTTGCAAGCATAACGCCCGAAACGGCAGGGGCAGAAAACAGCTTTTTAAGCCTTTCAAAATAGAATGAAGAAATAATAAACAGAATTCCGCTCAAAATGCATGCCCAAAAGGTAACCCCTATGTCAAAAGCAACAGATGCATACCACAGAAGCATAAATGAAAGATAAACAGGCATGATTTTTTCGCGTTTTATCGGAGCAAATAGAATTGCGAGGCAAGCAAACATGGTTGCAATTATTTCCCCCAGGTCAAAGCAAACCGCCATACTGAAGGCGAGGGGAGACAAACAGGTTAAATAACATATTGTATCTTTAGAAACGGAAATAAGTTTTGCTTTGTTCAAAGTTATAACTCCAATCAATCATATATGGAGTTATTTTACATTAAAATCCAAAACTATACAAGCTATTTTAAAAACTTTTTATTAAACTATGGTAAAAAATTAAATTGTGTGATAAAATATTTGCGATTAAAATCAACGGAGAAACACATGAATAAAAAAAGAGTTAAAAAAATTGCAACATGGATAATAGTTCCGCTTATGGCGGCAATCTTTGTTTTGGATATTGTAACGGTTGTTATCAGCAATAATTATGCCCGAAAATATTATCCGACAAAAGAAAGATTTACTTATGAAAACGGTGATGACAGGATTCATTTCCTTAACACCGCAAATTCCGATGCTATTCTTATTGAAAGCAACGGAATGTTCGCTATGATAGATGCGGGTGAGGGTAACAGCAATCCCAGAAGAAAAACTGCTTATAAAGGCTATGAAAAAGAAGTTGTTGAATATATAAAGAGGGTTGCGGGGGATTCG
The DNA here is from genome assembly GCA_045591425.1 of Acutalibacteraceae bacterium. Classification (GTDB taxonomy): domain Bacteria; phylum Bacillota; class Clostridia; order Oscillospirales; family Acutalibacteraceae; genus CAG-177. Next base: position 30,027 of record JAZNSX010000067.1, read on the forward strand.
GCGCAAAAAAATGCATATCTGGATTTTATTCTCGGCACCCATTGTCATTATGACCACATTGGTTGCTATCACGCGGTTATTACCGACCCTGAAATCGGCATAGGAAAAGCCTATTTCAAACAGTTTAACCCCAAAACAGCGAAAGATTATGAAATTGAAAGATGGAAAATCGATGAGGTTTATAATCAGATAATCGATGATTTAAAGGTGAAAAATATTGAGATTATAAGTGATTTGCCAAGCGAACCGTTCGAGTTTGGTGATTTTATTTTGCAGTTCTTTAATACAGTAACACCTGACGAGCTTGACGGAAAAGGAGAAAATGCCGCCAGTGTCGGAGTAAAAGTTACAAAGGGTGAAAAAGTTGCTTTTCTGGCTGCGGATATAACGAAATCTTGCGGTCTTGAGGAGCTGCTCGGCGAAAAAATCGGCGATGTTGATTTGCTGAAAATCGGTCATCACGGATATTTCGGTTCTTCTTCAAAAAGCTTTCTCAAAAATCTTAGTCCCGAAATTGCAATTGTCACAAATCAGCTTGGCAAAATTTATCCGAATGTTAAATGGAATTTAACTATGGCTGCAAAAGTTCCTGTTTATGCAACCTATGACTGCAACGGAATTATTGCAACATTTACCGACAGCAATAAAATTGTTTTGACCTCCGATATTCACAGCTAAGCATGGCGGCAATAACGGAATATATTAATGTTTTATTAAATTAACGGCGCGGAAATTGACTTTTTACCGTTGCGCTGTTATGATATAAAAAGTATGGTTGAAATTTGGCTGTTTTTTAAAGTTTTGTGTATGGAACGGTAATAATTATGAATCTCACATGTTATGATTATCTTAAAGTTGCGGCAAAAAGGCTTGGCGATTTTGATGCGGTTTTGGCTTTCGGAAGCAAAACAAAGCTTTCAAAAATCATTCATGATGCCGACGCAATCGCTGCATATATGAATTCAATAGGCATAAGAAAAGGCGATGTTGTCACAATTCTTTTGCCCAATGTTGTGCACTCTTTCACAACCTTTTATTCTCTTAATAAAATAGGCGTTATTGCTAACATAGTTCATCCTCTCACTTCGTCTGAGGGTCTTGAAGAGATTCTTGACCAAACCGGTTCAAAGGCTATTTTTTTGCTTGATATTCTTGCGGCAAAATATGCTTCTTTAATTAATAAAATGGGAATTCCGTGCATTCTTTGCTCGAATTCCGATTATATTATTGCTCCCGTTGTTCCTGCATTTAAGATTTTTGAAAAAATCAAGGGTAAGGGAATTGAAAATTTCAGAAATTCAATTAAATATTCCAAGGTAATTTCAATCGGCTCAAAAAAACAGTCGGTTGACTGCCATGACGGCGCCCAAATTGCCGTTTATCTTCATGGTGGCGGCACAACTGGAAAAAGCAAAACAATAATGCTTTCAAGCAACAACCTTAACAATCTTTCTGAAAAGCTTAATTTGCTTGATGTTCCTCACAAGGCAGGCGAAGAGTTTTCTCTTCAGGTTTTGCCCATGTTCCATGCGTTTGGTCTCGGAATTGCGATGCATTTTCCGATTACTCACGGATTTACAACAATTCCGATGCCGCAGTTTAATGCGGAATCTGCCAATAAATATTTAAAGAAACACAAAGTTACATTTCTTCTCGGTGTTCCCAACATGTTCAAGAAGATGATGGAGGACAAAAATTTTGACGGTCCTCATCTTAAAAATCTGCGTTTGGTTTTCTGCGGCGGAGATGTTTTGCCCGAGCGGCTTGTTAAGGAATTTAATAAAACCATCGCTAAGAATGGCGGCAAAGGCAAGCTTTTCAGAGGCTATGGGCTCACAGAAGTTTCTTCGGTGTGTACTGTTAACACATATGAGAATTTCCGCGAGGAATCAATCGGTAAACCCTTGGGAGACATAGTTGTTCAGATTTGGGACGAAATGAAAAATGAGCTTCCTGCCGGCGCAACCGGTGAAATCGTTGTTAAAGCTGACACCGTTATGATCGGATATTTCAACGGTGACAATACCGTTAAAAACGATGGAGTTTATGTTGACAAAAACGGTGAAAGATGGGTGCTCACAGGTGACTTGGGTCACAAGGATTCCGAAGGGTTTGTATATTTTACAGGTCGTAAAAAGCGAATGATTATTATTTCGGGATATAATGTTTATCCTATCGATATTGAAAATGCGGTTCTGCAGCTGCCGTTTGTCGGTGAAGCCTGTGCGGTGCAGGGCTATCAAAAGAACAAGCCTTGTGTTAAGCTGTGCGTAACGCTTAATCAGACGATGAATCATGACGATGCAATCGATAAAATTCAGGCATACTGCAAGAAAAACCTTGCGAAGTTTTCGTGCCCCAGAAAAATTGAAATTCACGATTCTTTTCCGAGAACAAAAATGGCAAAAATTGATTTTATGAAGCTGTCTGATAAGTATGACCCTAATTTAAAGTGAGAGGAAAAAATATTATGAGTAAGCAGATAAGAAACCCGCAGTCGGGAGATACCGTTGCGGTTATGAAAACAACAATGGGAGATATAAGAATTTTGCTTTTCACCGATGCCGCTCCCAAAGCAGTTGAGAATTTTACAACACATGCAAAGAACGGTTATTACACGGGTGTTGTTTTTCACAGAGTAATTCCTGATTTTATGATTCAGGGCGGCGATCCCACGGCAAGCGGCAGAGGCGGTGAAAGCATTTGGGGCAAAAACTTTGAGGACGAGTTCAGTGTTGATTATCACAACCTCAGAGGTGCTCTTTCAATGGCGAACGCAGGACCCGGCACAAACGGCAGCCAGTTCTTTATCGTTCAGGCGAAAGAAGTTGATGACGGACTTGTTTCGCAAATGGAACAGCTTTCTGACAGAGGATTCCCCACCGAATGTGTTGAGGATTATAAGGCACTCGGCGGAACTCCTTGGCTTGACTATAAGCACACGGTTTTCGGTCAGGTTGTTGAAGGCATGGATGTTGTTGATGCAATTGCTTCGGTTGAAACCGGCTATGCCGACAAGCCTGTCGAGGATGTTGTTATCCTCGGTATTGATGTTGAAACAATTTGATTTTTGCAAAGCTGAAGCCCCTTGTGTGAAAACACACAAGGGGCTTTTTGGTTTTATATTTTAATTAAAAAGATTGCCGAAAATTCTTACGATAAGACCGCCGTATCTGTCAATCATAGCAAAGAGGAAATCCATGAAACCGAAATCAAGAATGAATTCGTCGCCGCTGTCAACAGCTTTGTCAGCGTTGAGTGTGAAGCCTTCGGTATAAACAACGCCGCCTTCGCCGAATACTTCGGCTCTGACATAACCCTTGATTACATTTTCATAGTCGTTGAGGTCAAATGCGCTGTCATCAGCTTTGGTTGTTGCAATGAGCTTTCCGTCAGAAATCCAACGAATAAGAAGAGCATTTTCGGAATCGATTGTGATTGTGTCTTCTGCATCGTCAACAGTAATTGACTTTATTGAGGGTCTTGTTGCCGTGGCAAGGAATCCGTTATCGTCGAGTGCGGTATAGCGGACATCGACCTGACCGTCATCTGAAGAATTTGCTTTTTCTTCGCATTCGGCATCGTATTGAGCAACGAGTGTGGCAATTTCCTTATAAAGTTCTGTTTCGCCGTAATGAGTTTTAAGTCCGTCTGCGATTTGCGCAAGCTCATTGCGGTTGTGAATACAGGTGCTCTGAGGAAGAACTTCGCCGTTTACAAGAGCGTTTCTTACGCTTTCAGTGGTTTTATTTTCGGCGAGAACTATGAGGCTACCGGTATCAATTTTATCAAGTTGGTGAGCATCGCTGGTGGCAATTGCGATAACGGTTTTACCGCTTTCAGCAGCTTTTGCAAGCATGATATCCCAAAGCTTTCTGTCGTATCTTGTTCTGCCGTCACCCTTGCTGTTGATGTCAATACCGATGCAGGAGTCATAATTATTAATATAGCCATAAAACTTGTTGATATAATAATTATATGACCAGTTATCTAAGTTGTAGGCATCTTCTTCATAAAGTTCATAGCGTGCCTGAGTATATTCACCGGGGTGGTTGATAACCGAAACACCGCCGGCCTTGTCAACGCCGAGAATTGCAGTGCGATAATCGCTGGGAAGATTGTTTTCATAAGGAGCAAACCAGCTGTTAACATGAGCATTGACGGAAAGTGCATTGTTTTCAATGCCGTAGGGGATTCTGAGAATTTCGCGGTCAGCCGTTACGAGATAATCGTCTCCGTTAACATTTTTCATTTCATAAGCAACACCGTTAGCAAATGTGCCGCTTTTTTCAAGCTTAACTATATTGCCGTCAGTTTTTCCTATGAGGCTCATAAAGGAAGTGACGATGCTGCCGCTTTCTTCTGTCCAGCTTTTGTCGGAAATGCCGTGGTCAGTTATAGAAACGATATCATATCCTGTTTCATAGTGGCGCTCAATGGAGTTGATAAGTTTGTCATCGCCGTCACTTGCATTTGTGTGAGTATGAAGGGCGGTTTTGTATTGATTAACTGTTTCCCAATTAATATCGGAATAGGGGTTTTTGATGGTATAACCGTCGGTTTCGGCTGCAAAAGCAAACGGAACGCAGCCGGCAAACATAAGCACAGCAAGAAGAACTGCTATTGATTTTTTGAGCATTTGAAATACCTCCATTTAATTTTGAAAATATTATAGCATGATATTTTATGATTTGTAAATAGTTAACAAAAAAATAAAGGCATTTTTGGCAGTTCATTTTTAATATTGGTTTGATATTTTCGAGAAAATATGGTAGTATTATTTATAAATAAATAATAAGGAGAATTGTTATGTTTATAATCAGAAAAATCTGGTCAGTTATCACCTTGCCGCTTTTGTTGATCACATTGCTCACAAGTCCCGTCGCCGTCAGCACAGAAAGTGCCGAGCTTGTTTCAACAGATACTTTTGTCTTTGAAAAAGCACTTCTTATGGGTCAGGGTATAACAACCGACGGTGAATATTATTATACAAGCGGTGCGATTTCAGCTTTGGATTTAACCGCGCTTGCAAAGTTTACTTTTGATGATATGGAAATTGTTGACAGCAACATCAATCCTCTGCCCAAGGAATGCTCAAAAAGAGGCGATGACCATATTGGCGGTATAAGCTGTTATAACGGCAAAATATATGCTTCGGTTGAAGACAGTGACGAATATATCTACCCTTGCATTGTTGTTTTTGACTGTGAAACTCTTGAGGCAACCGGTGAAATTTATGAACTGCCGAAAGAAATCTATGATGACGGAGTTCCCTGGTGTGCCGTTGATACACAAACCGGATATCTTTATGCCTCAAAGTGGAACGACATAAAAACCATATATGCCTATGATATTAATGACGGCATGAAGCTTGTCAAAGAAATTCCTCTTAATGGAATTGATACTATCCACAGAATCCAGGGCGGCGAATTTTTTAAAGGAACACTTTATCTTTCCAATGACTGTGAAGATAAAGGCGAAATCAAGAATATTTACAGTGTCAATGTTGAAACAGGAGAAGTTGCTGTTGCGGCTGAGCGCAATGTAGGCGGCGATAATGTGGAAGCTGAAGGCTTGACTTTCTGTGAATCTGATGATGGCGCCAATCTGCATGTTCTTGATTATAACAAAATTATAGGTATATTTGTTCATCATTACAAAGTTGATTTTTGAGGTGTCAGACAATGACTTTCAAAGACATTAACATAAGAGACCCATTTGTTCTGCCACATGGCGGAAAGTATTATCTTTACGGAACAAGAGGAAAAACAACTTGGACTGTTGCAACCGGACTTGATGTTTATGTAAGTGAAGACCTTGAAAACTGGAGCGAAGCTCACGAATGCTTCTCAATACCGGAAGGTTTCTGGGCAAACAAAGAAATCTGGGCTCCTGAAGTGTATTTTTATAACGGTTCATTTTATATGTTTGTTTCGCTGAGATCCGACAGCAGACTCAGAGGAACACAGATTCTCCGCAGTGATTCACCCATGGGACCGTTCCTTCCTTTTACCGACGATGCAATAACACCTGCCAATTGGCAGTGCCTTGACGGTACGTTCTATATCGATAAAAACGGTGACCCTTATATCGTTTTCTGCCGTGAATGGGTTCAGGTCGGTGACGGCGAAATTCATGCAATGAAGCTCACGAAAGACCTTAGCGCAGCGGTAGGGGAGCCGATTTTCCTTTTCAAAGCATCTGAACCCCAATGGGCTGATAAATCAAGAGAAACCTTTGTGACTGACGGACCGTTTATGTATCGCACCGAATGCGGAAAGCTTTGCATGATATGGTCTTCGAGCGCAAAGACGGGTTATGTGCAGGCAATTGCTGTTTCGGATAACGGCGAAATTGACGGTAACTGGAGTCATGAGGAATTGCTGTTTGCTAAGGATGGCGGTCACGGTATGATATTTGAGGATTATAGCGGTAAAAAGCATCTGATTCTTCATTCTCCCAATGAAACATACAAGGAAAGACCCGTTCTCTTTGATATTATTGAAGAAAACGGGAAATTGAAAATAAAGTGAAAAGAGGAATAATGATGAAAAAAATTATCAGCATCCTGCTTGCGCTATCAATGGTTGTTTCGCTTGCGGTTCCCGCATTCGCGGCCGGCGATGATGCGCCAGAGACTTCAGCGGAAAAGGTGCCGGTTGTTCTTGTCAGAGGTATGAATTTCGGCGGGCTTTATCTTGATTACGGAACAGAAAACGAAAGACCTGCCATCACAGTTGATGCAGGCGAAATAGTCAAATATGTTTTTAAAGCTATCGGTAAAGGTCTTATTACTTTCAGTTTTGATAATTTTATGGATGTTGTGGTTGAATGTGCATACAGCATTCTCGGCGGTCTTGCCGTTGATGAACTCGGCAAATCCGTTCACAATGTCGGATTGCCCAAGTATCCTCTGAGCGCCGATAATTATCCCGAATTCAATGATGCGGTTGACAGCGAACTCGGCATGGTAAGAAGATGCGTTGAGGAATTCGGTGCAGGCTATACATATTATGTTAACTATGACTGGCGACTTGATCCGTTTGTTATTGCCGAAGAAATCAATGCCGCAGTCAAAACCGCAATTGCAACAACCGGCAAAGACAAGGTTAATATCGTTTGCTGCAGTATGGGTGGTCTTATGACTATGGCTTATCTTACCGAATACGGCTATGATAATGTGAACCGTGTTCTGTTTATGTCGTCGGCATTCTGCGGCGGTCAGGTTGCTTCAGACCTCTTCAGCGGCAGACTTGATATTGATCCCGACATGCTCTATGATTTTGTTATCGATGCCGTAGGCGACAACAAATCGCTTGCATTTCTTCTCACTACTCTTTATAAGATTGGTGTGTTTGATTCTCTTACAAAGATAACTGATTTCATTACGGAGAATTATGAAGACGAAGCTTTTGAAGGCGTTATCAACCCCGTTTTCAGCCACATGATTTCTTTCTGGGGCCTTGTTCAGCCTGAAGATTATAAAACCGCATTGAACTATGTTTTCGGCGACAACCTTGAGCCCCATGCGGAATTTATCAAGAAAACAGACAGGGTTCAGAATATGCTTGCGGGCAGAAACGCACTTCTCAAAGAAATGCTTGATAACGGTGTTGAAATCGCTGTTGTAGCTCATTATGATTCACCGCTTATTCCCGTTTATGAGAATGCCAACTTCAACGGCGACGGTATCCTTGAAACCTATGAGATGTCAGGATACGCAACTGTTGCAAAATACGGCAAAACTCTCGGTGACGATTATGTGCCCGCTAACCCCAAGTATCTTTCTCCCGACAGAGTAGTTGACCTTTCTACAGCTATTCTTCCCGAGTATACATACATCATAAAAGGTGCTCCTCATGTTGCGGGTAACTATGGCACTGATTACAGTGATTTCTTAATCTGGCTTCTTACTTATGGCGGTGATTTCTATGCTGGTGCATCGGAAAAATATCCGCAGTTTATGCTTTCGGGTGATGATCAAAGTCTGAAACCCTTCTGAAATAACTGCGCACCCTTCGGCATAACCGACGGGTGCGTTTTTATCTTCAATACAGTTCAAGATGCGCGGTATTGTTTATATATTCAAACACTATGTCACCGTATTTATTGGTACCTGCTTTGTAGAAAACGACCTTTGTGATGTTTGTGTTGTAAAAATCAATGTCAAAAATCGGAGATTTTTTATAGCCCATTATGCTGAATACAAGAAAAGTCATAAAGGCGGCATGGTTAACAACGGCAACCTTTTCACCGTTTTTATATCTTTCTCGCAGGTATGAAATCATCTTTTCTGCTCTTTCAAACAAGCCGTCTTCATCGCTTCCGTTGTTGTGACATACGAGCGGGTCATTTTCTGTCAAGCCGTCTGCCAGCTGTGCCGCAGGGCAGATTTGAGTTATTTCTTCCATTCCCGCGCCCGGGTATTCCGCATTTACACCAATTTCAGTAAGTAACGGTTGTATAAAAAGGGATTTTTTTTCGGGCTGTGATTTGATGATTTCATTTGCTGTTTGTACTGCTCTGAGAAGTGCACTTGAATAAACGGCATCGAAATCTGTCTGAGAAAGATATTTGCCCGCTGCTTTTGCCTGCAAAATGCCTTTTTCAGTCAGATAAGGGTCGTTTGATTCTTTTATTGTTAGATTCTCTCTGCCGTAGCCTGCATTACCCATGCTTTGACCGTGTCTGATTATATAGAGTTCAAGCTCTTTAACGGGTTGGTTTTCCATATTAATTCCTCCGTTTTTTTAATAAATTATAATTTATTTGATGCATAATGTCAAACTGATTTGTGTTATGCAGTACATATTAATGGTAACTTGACAATGTGAAGTTTTGATATTAGAATGTATCTTGAAAATTACAAAGGATGATATTTATGGGTGTTTGTTATGTTGTCGGAGCAGGTGAATGTCCGAATCTCAGTATAAATAAGAAAAACGGCGATTATATTATTGCTGCCGATGCCGGGTATAAATATCTGAAAGATGCAGATATCGAGCCTGATGCGGTGATAGGTGATTTTGATTCTTTGGGTAGCATTCCTTGCGGCGAAAACGTTATAAAGCTGAACCCTGTTAAAGACATTACGGATATGGCGGCGGCTGTTGATATAGGTGTTGAAAAGGGATATCGTGAATTCCATATTTACGGTGCATGCGGCGGCAGAATTGACCATACTTTTGCAAATATTCAAATGATTGCCAAGCTTTCTCAGCAGGGTTTTAAGGCATTTATTTATGACGGTGAAACCGTAATTACTGCTTTGTGTAATGATTATATGGAGTTTGATGAATCATACAGAGGCTTTATATCGCTTTTTTCCCATACCGATGAATGTATCGGCGTTTGTGAAACCGGTTTGAAATACTGCCTTGACAATGCTGTGCTCAAAAACACGGAGCCGCTTGGTGTCAGCAATGAGTTTATGGGCATTAAAAGCAAAATTGCAGTCGATAACGGAACTGCGATTTTGGTATATTCTCAAGTAAAGCCTTGACACATATTTAATTGTTAATTAAAATGTTAACTGAAAAATTGAGAGAGAGGTATAATTTATGAAAACAATTTCAAAAAAACTTGTTTCGGTTGTTCTTTGCTTCTTAATTGCTTTTTCTGCAACTGTTCCTTCTTTTGCATCCGGCAATGTTGCATGGGAGCTTTTGTGGGAAAAGGAATATGAAAACGGAGTTATTCTTTTCCCGGGTAGCGACAACAGCGAGATAAATGTTTCGTGGTATCATTCGGAAGAAGCCGATGATGCAGAGGTCAGAGTTTCTTCGGCGCAGGATTTGGATGGTTACAAGACCTATACCGCAGCGAATGTTGCGGCTCCTGACGGTGACTATTCGTATAAGGCAACGGTTACAGGTCTTGAAGCAGGAAAAACTTATTTTTATCAATGTATAAGCGGAAATTTCAAATCAGATGTATATTCTTTTGAAACCGATGAAAATCCAAATGAATTTACTGCAATTTACATGACTGATATCCATATCAGCTATGCAAAGGATGAAATTAAAGGAGAAGCGGCTATCAAAGAAACTGCCGGCATGCTTCAAAAGCTTACCGATGAAGCGATGAGGAAGCATGATGCATCGATAGTCCTTTCAACGGGTGATCAGGCAAGCGAAGGCAGAGAAGACGAATATAAAGGCCTTTCTTCCGTTCTTGCTTTTAAACAAGTTCCTGTTGCGACAACAATTGGTAATCATGACCGCAAAGGCATCGCGTATAAGTCTTTCAAAAACATGCCGAACGAGCAGGATAATGCAATGGTTGAATCGTATATCGGCAGTAACTATTGGTTTACAAAGGGCAATGTTCTTTTCCTTGTTATGGACAGTAACAATGCAAGCGGTATGGATCACAGAAGATTTATCAAAGAAGCGGTCAAGGCCAATCCTGATGTTAAATGGAAGGTTATGATGGCTCACCATGACCTTTACAGCGGCAGGCTTCCTAACAGAGAAAGTGAAAATGCACTTCTGCGTATGATTTGGGGACCTCTTGCCGATGAATTCGGAATTGACCTTGTTCTTCTGGGTCACAGCCATTATTATACTGTCACCAATGTAATTTATAACGGCAAGACGGTTCAGCCATACGCCGCTGAAATGGTAAATCCCGAGGGTACGGTTTATCAGGTTTCCGGCTCAATTACAAGACCGAGAGATGATGACGATATCGGTCTTAACGAAGAATGGATTGGTGCTTGGAATACGCCTGATGAGCAACAGATATACAATGTGCTTGATTTTACCGAAGAAACGCTAACCGTTTCTGCTTTTTATCAAGGCGAAGACACAGCGTTTAACAGCTACACAATTAAGAAGGCCACCAATGAAGGCGGTCACCGAGATGCTATAATTCATTCTCCGTTCGATGCGTTTGTAAGATTTGTCGGCACAATTTATGCCGTGTTCAACAATATCGGTGTTTATAACAAGCTTAAAGAGGACGGAATAACAGTAGATTTTTTTGATTGTGTATTTTGATATTTTGTAAGCCGCAGATAACGTTTGGTTATCTGCGGCTTTTTCGGACTATTATTCTTCGATAATTCCGTAATATCTTCCGAGCCAGTAGGGAAGAAGAAACGGTGTGGGCGAGCATGCGCTTCTGCCGTGACCTTCATCTGCACGGAACGGATTTGTGTCATAGTTGTGAACATTTCTTGCGTCAATATCGAGAGCTTCTTTAAGCTGAGGAGCTTCGCCCCATTTTTCCTGCTCGGTGTCATAGACAAGACCTTTTCTTGACGAATTGAAAAGAGGTCTGTTGACAAAATCAAGAGGATATTCATAGAGAGTCTTGATTGCGCTGTCAAGACCGGTAACATCATCCGTGAATGCGGTGTAGACAATATTATAAAGTAATGAGTGTTCGGGCTTTTCGTATTCCCAATGATGTCGCATGCCCATGAGAAGATATTTTCTGATTCCCGGGTCTTTCTCTATGCGGAGAATTGTTGCTGTGCAGAGAAAGCCGAGATTATCGTCGATGTGGCAGGTGTGACCGTCATCTTTCTTGTGCTGAGCAGCATTGAGAAGATAATGCTCATCAATCGCAAGGCGAAGGAATTCCTTTCTGTATTTTTCGTCGCCTGAAATATGATATGCAACATTGAGGAATGTAAGCATTTCAAGAGAATTGATGCATTTTTCCCAGAGCCACATGTTGTTTCTGTTGAGCTGCTCAGGATCCCAGTTTGCCCATGTTGTCGGCAGACCGTCAACGTCGCAGAGTCTGTAATTGTTTTCAAGAATGTGGTCAACTATATCACAGATAACTTCCTTGATGTATTCTTTCTCTTCTTCGTTTGCACAGAAATCATAATAAAGTGAGAAACCGAAAAAGTGACCCGTCATTTCGTCACTTGAGGTTTCGCCGAGCCATTCACATTCGCCGTTGGGCGCTGCGTGCCATTCCTGACCGGCACGCTTTACAACCGTGCCGTAGCCGGGTTCACCTTCAAAACGAACCGCTCTTGCTGTGAAGCCCTTAACGCCGGTGACCTTTGCGAGATATCCCATTGCTTTCATCGAACGTCTTGCAGCTTCAAGAATTCTTTCATCTTTTGTGACCGCGTATGCATATGCAAGTGAGCCGACGTAAATCTGAGTCCAAAGACCGTCATTGTCTGTAATGTTGGGCTTTCCGGTGTTTACATCACAGTTTTCGATGCCGCCAAGACCTGTTACATAACCGAGAGTGCGGACATATTTTTCTTCAACAAGATTGAAGCAGTAGTCTGCTTTTTCTCTGAGAGTCATTTCTTTTTCGGTAATCTTTGTTACGCCTGAATTTGTCGCTGTCCAGATTGAATCTCCGATTGCAATGGCGTCATTGATATCCTTTTCCATTGCCCAGCGGGTTGCGGGAAGGTATTTTCTTGAACCGTTATTAAGAATGATAAGACCTGCTTCGGACGAAAGAATAACTCTTCCGTCATCTGCAAAACGGATTTTATAGATTTCTTCTTCGGGAAGAGCATTGATTTCGCTGTGACCGAACCAGTTGCATTTGCAGTCGAATATGTATGCTCCCTTGTCTGTGCCAAGCCAAAGGAAACCCAGATTCTCATCAAAAGCAATGCAGTTAATTCCGAAATCAGGCATGGTGGAGTGCTGAGCAAAAATGCTCATCCACTGCTTACGTTTACCGTTGACAATATTGAGAGTCTTTTTGCTTGAAGCTGTTATTTTAGCATTGCTGCATGCAAGGTTTGTTGCACTTGCATGATTATGGAAGAACCATTCAAATTTTCCGCCGTCGAGTTTATAAAGTGCGTTTTCCGCAAGAAGATATACTTCATCAATTCCGCCGAATTCATAAAGTTCGCTGTCAAAGTTCTGAAGTTCTGCGATTTTACCGTCTTTTGCTGTGTAAACCTTGTTGGCAGTTGCAAAATAAACTGTTCCGTCTTTTGCAGTGTAAGCAGTTTTTACGGCGTCGCACTTGAATGACCCGAGAGTGCCGTCAGCCTTTGTGTAGTTAAGTCCGGCATCTGTGCCGATGTAAACAGTGCCGTCACCGCCGCTTGCAAGACAGGTTGCTTTGTTTGAAAGCAGACCGTTGCTTACGGTAAAATAATCGCATAATCTTTGGGGATATTTCCCGCTTTTGTAAAAACCTTTTCTTTCCATTATTAGTCTCTCCTTATTGTACAGTTATTGATGTTTGAATATAATTACTTGAATTTTTTTCTTTAATAATAATTTTTCTGTCTCCCGGGTCACAGTCATCTTCAATTATAAATGACCAGGTTACAAATCCGTTGCTGTCTGCAGTTTTTGTTTCCAAACCTTTATAGTTTGCTGTTTTGTCGGTTGACTCATAAAAATCAATTGTGTATTTTTTACCGGCAGTGCCCTGAATCATTATAACTGCGGAGTTGCCGATATTAACCGGAGTTGTTTTTGTCATGAGTGAAATTCCTTTAGATTTTTCGGGAATAACCTCAGTTGAAGGCGGCTTTTTGGTGGTGGTTGTTTTCTTTGTTGTAGCTGCTGTTGTGGCGGCGGTGGGTTTAACTGTTTCCTTAACGGTTGACTCAACCGGAGCTTCGACCGCAGTAACATTGCTTTCGGTTGTTTTCAAAATACCGCTAACCGTAGTTTCAATATCGGAAATTTCGGTTATAGTAACAGTTGTTTCAACAGAAATTGCAGTGGTAAAAGCGGTTGATTTGTTTGCTGACGGAGCTTTTTCTCCGCAGGCAGTCAGAACGGTTGCGGCAGAGAAAGCTGCAAGAAACACAGCTGATGCGGCACGTATTTGTTTTTTCATAGCTAAAACACCTCAGAATTTTATGGAAATTTCGCCGGACGAAAGAATATCTTCCGTTCCGTCGCTGCGGGTAACAATAAGATTGCATTGGTCGTTTATATCAGAAACAACGGCAGTATATTCCGCGTTGTTTTTATGATACTTGATTCTTTTACCTATAATGAAAAGTAACTCACGGTATTCCTCAATGATTTTTTCGTTTTCGGTTTTTATGCAGTCAAACAGCATTTGCGTGATTTCATCGGCAAAAATTATTCTGTCGCAATCTAAGCCTACGCTTCCGGCAAATGGAAGCTCTTCGGGGAATTTTTCGGTGGTAAGATTTATTCCGATTCCAACTGAAACATAATGCTTGCCGTCTTTTGCAACCATCTCGCTGAGAATGCCACAGGCCTTATGTCCATCAACAAAAATATCATTAACCCATTTTATTTTCGGGTCGATGCCGTGGTTTTTCAGACAACGGCAAACCGCAACTGCTGCTGAGGGGGTTATCAGACTGCAATCTTCGGGTGCATCAAAAATGACTGTCATATACAGCCCTGTGTCTGACGGAGAATAGAAACTGTTGCCGCGCCTTCCTCTGCCGGCAGATTGATGATTTGCAACAATCAAAGTGGGCATGGGCAGTATATGGGCATTATCTTTTGCATAAGTGCTTGTTGAAGGAATGCTTTCAAAAAAAACTTTGTTTATTTCATGCATGACTGTGTCCTTAGAATTATAAAAGCATATTTATTAATTATTTTTCCTAATTGTACATTATGCCAAATTAATTGTCAATATAATTAATTTTTTATTGACACATGTTACTAAAAAATGTAAAATTAATATTTAAGGGGGAGTGATATGAAAATTCTGAACAAAGGGTTTAATTACTCTCAGGACGGTCCGGGCAACAGGCTTATTTATCACTTGCAGGGTTGCAATTTTGCCTGCAAATGGTGTTCAAACGCTGACAGTATTCCGCTTGATAATCCGAAAGCATCGGATTATTCCGAAGATGAGATATTTGACGAAGTCATGCGCAGCCGTATGATGTTTTTTGACGGTGGCGGCGTTACCTTCACGGGCGGCGAAGTGTGTGTCCAGTCTGACGAATTGCTGCCGCTTTTTAAACGTCTCAAAGATGCGGGTATACACATTGCAATCGAAACAAATGCTTCCTTTGTATCGCTCAGAGAGCTTGCAAAATATGTTGATTATCTGATTGTTGATTTTAAACATTATGATGATGATTTGCACCGCCGATGGATTGGGGCATCAAACAAGTCCGTTAAGGAAAATATTGAGTATTTTTTGTTTTCCGGCAGACAGATTCATATAAGAATCCCTGTTATTAATTGTGTTAACGACATTCCGCACGGTTTTGCAGAATATTTTTCAAGGTTTAATACCCTAAATGCCGTTTTTGAATTTTTGTCTTATCATGAATTTGGCAAGGACAAATGGAACGGTAAATATGAAATCGAAAACGGCTTTGTTTCGGCTGATAAGATAAGAGAATTTAATGATGTTTTTCGGGCGCACGGTCTGAAAACAATTGTAACATAAGGAGTATGGGTTATGTACAAAGTTATTGACAGCAAAAGAATAACAGAAATGGCGAAGGCTCTTTTTTCGGAAAAAAGGGCAGGGATGAGACTTGACGGTTGGTTTATTGCAAAAGAAGCTGAGCTTCGTCTTTCGCAAGAATATGTCGGTATGAACGAAGAAGTAAAGAAAGCGACCGTTCTCCGTGAGATAGTTAAAACAATTCCGCTTTATCTGAGTGATTTTCAACTTTTTGCAGGCACTCAGGATGATGCTTTTGCAAGAAGCTATGCGCTTATTAACCCTTCTTTCAAGGTTGAAGAATTCAGCGGCTACTGTGACCCCGCTGCTGTTTTTTCGGATATCGTTCCGAATGAAGATTTTACAACGGAGAGAATAGAAAAAGCCAGAGCTGAGTTTGCAGAAACGGAATATGCCGTTAAACTCGGAGAGGTATATGCAAAAAATGAATGCTATACCAAGGAGGTTATTTTCTTCTTTGAGCAGGTAACGGGTCATCTTATTCCCGATATGCGCTTTGCAGTTAAATACGGTATAAAAGAAATGCTCAAAAAGATTGATGGCAAACAGGGCAACGGCTACGAAGCATTCAGAATTGCGCTTGATTGCGCGGTAATCCTTGCAAACCGCTATGCCGACATTGCAAAAGAAAAAGCACAATCTGCATCCGACGAAAGAAAAGCTCAGCTTGAAATAATGGAGGCAACTCTCAGAAAAGTGCCCGAAAATGGTGCCGAAAATCTTTATGAAGCAATCCAGTCATTTATTATCATGTGGCAGATTATGTGCCTTGAGCAAACTCCAAATCCCTTTGCATTCTCGGTCGGAAATGCTGACAGAATTTTTGAGCCTTACAGAAACGGTCTTGACCGCGATACAACCGCGGCTTTACTTAAGCATTTTCTTGTTTTCTTCAATGTTGCTGACAGAAGCTGGGCGATTTCTCAAAATCTTATTATCAGCGGGCGTGATATTGACGGAAACGATTTGACCAACGAAACTTCGTATGCTCTTATGGATGCCTATTATGACATGAACCTGCCTCAGCCGATTCTTTCCGTTAAGCTTCATAAAAACACACCGCAAAAGCTTTATGAAGAAATGGGCAGATTTATGTTTACCCCCGGTGTTCTTACCCCGTCATTCTTTAATGATGATTCGCTTTATGAAGTTCTTTCTTCTAAAGGTGTTGACGAAAATGACCTTCCTGATATTTCAATTGCAGGCTGTCAGGAACCGCTTATCATGGGTAAGGATAACGGCAACACAACCAACAGCTGGCTGAATCTTCCGAAAATTCTTGAAATGACTTTGACCGGCGGTGTTTCCGCGATTACAGGTGAAAAGCTTGTTGATGTTGAAGCGTGCAAGCTTGAAAATGTAAGAGAAGAATTCTGGAAAAACGTTGAAAAGTTTGTTGCAGCCATGGGTGAAGCCGCAAACGGAGCTTCTGCCGCTCTTTCAACTCAACGAGTTCCGTTCCTTTCCTGCCTTATGGGCGGTCTTGAAAACGGTATCGATGCCCGCGATATTCACGCACAGGGAACAAAATACAACGGCAGCGGATGTCTGATTCACGGTGTATCTGTTATTGCTGACAGCTTTTCGGCAATTGATAAACTTCTTGCGGAAAGACCGCAGGATGCCGATAAGCTTGTTGATGCTCTTAAAGCGGATTTCGCAGGCTATGAAGATTTGCGCGAGTTTTTGCTTTCAGCCGATAAATTCGGTAACAATATTGAAAAAGTAGACACTGAAGCCGGCGAGATTGCTTCAAAGGTTGCGGATATCGTTTCGTCAACCAAGAATTATCTCGGTAATTCATTCAGACCGGATTTCAGTTCACCCTCAACACATCTTCTTTACGGTTACTGGGTCGGTGCAACACCCGACGGCAGAAAATCAAGAGATATGCTTGGCTACGGTGTTGACCCGCTTTACGGAAGTGCCGAAAACGGTCTTGGATTCCGCATGCTCTCAAATATGAAGATGCCGTTTGAAAAGATGAACGGCGGCTACGCTTCACATCTCGGCGTTGACCCCAAATATTTTAAGTCCGAATCCTATGAAGGAAAGGGCGTTGAATTCAGAGATAAGATTATAAATCCTCTGTTCTTCAATCCTTTAAAAGACGGTGTTTCGCCTTTTTATCTTTATGTTAATGTTACAACAGCTGAGATTTTGCGTAAGGTGCTTGCTGAGCCTAAAAAATATGCTCCGAGCGGCGTTTATATTATGAGAATTCACGGCACTTTTGTTAATTTCCTTGACTTATCGCCCGCGATTCAGCAGGACATCATAACCCGCCTTGACCCCAAATCCGCCGCAATTGCATGAGGAACTGAATATGAAATTTATCGGAATAGATATCGGAACAACAAGCATATGCGGTGTTGTTTTTGATACGGAAACCAGAGAGATAGTTAAGTCACAAACTTTAAAGAATAATTCTTTTATTAATACTGGAAATGCTTTTGAGAGAATTCAAAATCCAGAAATTATAATGAATTCGGTTTATTCTCTCCTCGGTGCGCTTGATGCCGAGAATTCCGATGCCATCGGTTTTTCGGGTCAGATGCACGGCGTCGTTTATGTTGATGAAAACGGTGATGCGGTCAGTCCGCTTTATACCTGGCAGGATGAGCGTGCTGCAAAAGAATACAGCGGCGGCAAATCATATGCTCAGACACTTGGCTGCTTTGCTGGCTACGGACTCGCAACTGATTTTTACAATGAAAAGAACGGTTTGATTCCTGCCAATGCAAAATATCTTTGTACGGTTGCGGATTATGCTGTTATGCAGCTTTGCGGTCTGAAAACGCCGCTTCTTCATATTACAAATGCAGCAAGCCTTGGTTGCTTTGATATTGAAAACAATTGTTTTACAATTGAAAATCCGAGATTGCCCGAGGTGACAGCTGAATTTAAAGCAGCGGGTAATTACAATGGTGTTCCTGTTTGCGTTGCACTCGGTGATAATCAGGCAAGTTTTATCGGCTCGGTTTCTGATGAAAACAATGCTTTGATAAACATCGGCACAGGCTCTCAGATTTCATGGCTGTCGCATGAAATTGTTAATTGCGAGGGCATTGAAAACAGACCTTTTGACGGTGAACGTTATCTTGCCGCAGGTTGTGCGCTTTGCGGTGGAAGAGCTTTTGCAATGGTTGAAAGGCTTTTCAGGGATATTGCGAACCTTGCTTGTGAAAAAGAAATTGATTCTTTTTACCCCATGCTCGATAAACTGCTCGGAAGTTGTGAAAAAACAACGCTTTCTGCCGACTGCCGTTTCTGCGGCACGCGCAGTAATCCGGCACAGAGAGGCGGAATATATAACATTTCCGAGAATAATTTTACTGCCGCAGATATTGCTGTTGCAGTTCTTAACGGCATGGCAGATGAACTTTATCAGATGTATAAAAACGCAGGTAAAAAAGCGGATATACTTGTTTGTTCCGGCAACGGAATCCGGAAAAATGCCGCACTTCGCCGCGTTTTTGCCGAAATGTTCGGCTGTGAAATCAGAATTCCTCTTTTTGAGGAAGAAGCTTCTTTTGGCGCGGCACTTGCCGCTTCCGTTGCCTGCGGATTTTTTAACAGCATTTCCGCTGCATGCGAAATGATAAAATATACGGAGAATTAATGCTATGTTTTATAAAAAACCTATTTTCTTTGAAAAAAACAGAGTTTTCAGAGTCTATACCGGCGGAAAGCTTTTTGCCGATTTTTTCGACGATGATTCAACAGACGGGTTTTATCCCGAAGAATGGGTTGCATCAAGCGTCAGAGCTCTGAATGAAGGAAGCACCGATGAATATGAGGGTGTTTCAAGAATTAAAGACACCGAGTGGTATTTAAATGATGCCGTCAGCAGTTTTAAAACTGAAATTCTCGGAGAAAGAGAAGACTTGGGAATTCTCACCAAGATTCTTGACAGCGCAATCAGGCTTCCCGTTCAGGCTCACCCCGACAAAGAGTTTTCCATGAAGTATTTTTCCTCAAAATACGGCAAGGAGGAAAGCTGGATAATTCTTGCCACCAGACCGGGCGCAAAGATTTTTTACGGTTTCAAAGACGGGGTGACAATGTCGGATTTTGAAAAGGCAATCGATGAAAGTGAAAACAAGTCTGATGCAATGGAAGATCTGCTTTGCTCAATTGATGTAAAAGCAGGGGATGTGATCTATATTCCCGCAAAAATGGTTCATGCCATCGGCAGCGGGTGCCTTCTTCTTGAAGTTCAGGAGCCGACGGATTTTACTATTCAGCCCGAGCGTTTCTGCGGCGAGTATAAACTTTCCGACAGAGAAATGTATCTCGGTCTTAAGCGTGAAAATGCACTCGAATGCTTTGATATGCAAAAAAAATATCCCGCTCCGCTTCAGCCGAAACTTCTCAAAGATGAAAACAGCGTAAAGTATGAGGCAATGATTGACGAAAGCATAACAACCAGTTTCAGTGTCAGAACAATTACCCTAAGTGGCGGCGGCTTTTCTCTTAATAAGGGTGCGGCTGTTTATGTCGTAACCGAGGGTGAAGGCAAAATTATCGGCAATGGTTATGAGAAGAAGATTAAAAAAGGCGATTATTTTCTTATGCCCGATGCTGCAAAAGAAAAATATTGCATATTCGGTGAAAAAATCAGAATAACCGAGTGTTTTGCCTGATAAAATATTGTTGACTTTTAAAAAATGATATTGTAAAATTTTTCTGAAGAGGTGATTTTTATGGATTTAACTGCAATGTTTAAAATCGGTTACGGTCTTTATGTCCTTACAGCCCGTGAAAACGGATTTGATAACGGATGTATAATTAACACCGTTACGCAGGTTACTGCAGAGCCGAACAGAATAACCGTTGCCGTCAATAAGGCAAATAAAACCCATGACATGATTCTCGCAACGGGTGAATTCAATGTCAGCATTCTTACGAATTCCGTGCCTTTTGAAACTTTCAAGGCGTTTGGATTCAGAAGCGGTAAAGATACCGATAAATTTGCGGACTTCGGCGCAGTTTCAAGAAGCGCAAACGAAATAAATTATATAACCGAAAACACCAACGCTTATATTTCGGGAAAGGTTATTTCAGCAACCGATCTCGGCACCCACACTCTTTTTCTTGCAGATGTCACGGACTGTGAAGTGCTTTCAAACGAAACAAGCGTAACCTATGATTATTATCACAAATATATTAAGCCGAAACCTGAAGCAAAGAAAAACGTGAAGGTATATTACCGCTGCAAGATTTGCGGATATATCTATGAAGGCGATGACCTTCCTGCGGATTTTATCTGCCCGCTTTGTAAACATCCCGCTTCCGATTTTGAAAGGGTCGAAGCGGTTGAGGAAAGTTCAAATAAAGGAGAGAATAATATGAATCTTAAAGGAACAAAAACTGAAAAGAATTTGATGGAAGCTTTTGCCGGTGAATCTCAGGCAAGGAACAAATATACCTACTTTGCTTCGGTTGCGAAGAAAGAAGGATATGAACAGATTTGCGCTATTTTCACCGAAACCGCAAACAATGAAAAAGAGCACGCTAAAATGTGGTTTAAGGCTCTCGGAGAACTTGGAGACACAGCTCAGAATCTTCTTCATGCTGCAGAAGGCGAAAACTATGAATGGACTGATATGTATGCAACTTTTGCAAAGGAAGCTGATGAAGAAGGCTTCACAGAGCTTGCCGAAAAGTTCCGCATGGTAGCCGCAATTGAAAAGACTCATGAAGAAAGATACCGTGCGCTTCTCAGCAATGTTGAAATGCAGAAGGTTTTCGAGAAAGCCGAAGAAACAATGTGGGAATGCCGCAACTGCGGTCACCTTGTAATGGGCAAAAAGGCTCCCGAGGTTTGCCCTGTTTGCGCTCATCCTCAGGCATTCTTTGAAGTAAGAAAAGAAAACTATTAATCATGAAAAAGCTGAGCCGAAGGCATTTGCCCTCGGCTCTTTTTTTATTCTTTGACAAATTGCGATAAAACGATTATAAGATTGTTTCCGCGGTCAAATTTTTCTTGTTTTTTCAAAATCAATCCGTAGTTTCGGCAGAGTATTGTAAGAGAATCAATGTCAGAGTAAGCTCGGCATTTACTCATGATTTCGGTGATTTCTTCATGCACAAATCCAAACGGTTCAAGCACTTTACCCTGTCTCATATAAGCTTTTTCTCTTGACACTACCGTGAAAGTGCCGCATTTTTTCAAAACTCTTGAAACCTGCTCAACAGTTCGCTCGATTTCGCGTGACTCATCAAGTCCGTTATATGTGCAAACAGCATCAAAGCTCTCGTCGGCAAAAGGCAGATACCAGAAATTGACGCAAACAGGAATAATATTTTTCTTTTGATATTTTCGGATTCCGACAGCGTTTCCAAGACAGGAAAACCCGATATCAACTGTAAACAGAACTGTGTTTTCGGTCATCTGCAAGGCAATCGCTGCCGTTCCTCCTCCGGCACCTGTGCCAAGTTCCAGAATTGTTTCCGGTGAATTGATGTTAACCGATTTGCTGAAAATCGGATAAATTTCAAAAATTCCGGTTGCATTTATCTTTGTTTTTGTTCTCTTTCTTCCGTTTCTTTTTAATGATAGCCTTAGAAATTCTCTTTTTTGTGCACCTGTAATTGTTTCGCTGTAGTTTTCGGCTATCCATTTGTCAGTTGCCTCCGCTGAATATTTTTCAAAAGCATCAAGAATTTCTTGCTTAGTGCTGAAAATTTTCTTTAAATGTTTTGTGTATATTTCAGCGTAGTTATCGGTTTTTTCAAGTTCTTTATAAATTCTTTCAATTTCATCGGTGTGTTCCCATAGAATTATTTCTATTAGCTCTCTGTGCCATTTTGCTTTGACTGTTTCGGGCAGCATTATCGGAATGCCCAATACGATATCATATGAGCTTTCGCCGTTTTCGGTGCACAGCTTCCCTTTTTGCATTATAAGTTTTTCGTGGCTGTCGATTGATACAAGGTGATTATAAAATCGCTTCATAACATCACTCCCGATTTGAATTATAAAACGAATTTAGAAGAAAATACAGTCTTGAATTCTGCAAAAAATGTGTTATAATGATTATAGAATCAAGGCAGAGGATATTATATTTTCCTCTGCCTTTTGTATTTTTTAAAATTTTTGAGAACTTTTACTGTTACGGTTGCTATTTTTGCCAAAAGATTATATAATTAATCAGTAAATATTTATTGAGGTGAGCTAAAATGAAAAAGTTTATAAAAATTATTTCTCTTGTTCTTGCATTGACCTTTGTTTTCTGTGCCTGCGGCAGCGAAACTGAAGATATGACAACTTCTCCTGCGGGTGAAACAACTTCATCTGATGCTGAGAGCTCAAATCCGCTTGTGAAATTCACAATGGAAAACGGCGGAAGCTTTATTGTTGAGCTTTATCCCGAATATGCTCCCGCAACCGTTGATAACTTTGTTACTCTTGTCAGCGAGGGCTTTTATGACGGTCTTACCTTCCACAGAGTTGTTGAGAACTTCATGGCTCAGGGCGGAGATCCTGACGGCACCGGCAATGGCGGCAGCAGCAGAAGAATCAAAGGTGAGTTTATTAATAACGGATTCACTCAAAACACGCTTTCACACACTAGAGGTGTGATTTCAATGGCCCGTTCGTCTAATCCCAACTCGGCTTCTTCTCAGTTTTTTATCTGCTATGGCGATGCTACCTTCCTTGACGGCGACTATGCCGCTTTCGGTATGGTTACACAGGGCATGGAGGTTGTCGATTCTTTCCTTGAGATTGAGAGAACAATGGGCGGCGATGGTGCTCTTTCCAGTCCGGTTGAGCCTATTGTAATTGAAAAGGCGGAGGTAGTCGAAGTTGCGTAATATAACTTTCAAGGCATTTAAGGCTTCTGAAATTGAATTTATTAATAAGCATGAAAACGGCACACGCATTGAATTTGAAAATAAATATTCATACAATGTGAAATATTCCGCAAATAACACCTGTGTCGGCGAATTTACGGTTGAAGTTAACGACAAAGCCAATAAAGATAAGTTCCATATCAAAGCAGTTGTTCTCGGCGTGTTTACTTATAATCCGGAAGCTAAAAAAGAAATAATTCATGTTGAGTCTTATAAGGAACTGTTTCCTTATGTCAGAACAATGATTTCAACTCTTACGGTTAATGCGGGAATTCCGCCGGTTATTCTGCCGAATTTTGATATTGAATCCCAAAGCATTTATAAATTCGGCAAAAATGTGTGATAAAAATTTTAGTTGAAGAAAGAGGAATAAACTATGGATATAATGGATATTGCTTCAAAAGGTATTGTTGCCATAACAAAGAATTTCGGCAAAAAAATCTGCAGGCAGCAGGGCAAAGCTCCCGAAATAGAAAAGGTTCAGCCTATTGATATTAAAGGCGCGGAATACAGAGTCGGTTTTTCCAAGGCAGAAATTATGCCCGATCTTGCAAGCGGAAAGACATATTGGATTGCTGGTCACGGCTCGGGTCATGAAATGGAGGGCACCCTTTCTCCTGTTTTTGTAAGCGCCGTTTGGATTGACTGCGGCAATGAGGAGGGTATGCTCTGGCTCGGCGGAGACATTGTCGGCATGACTAGGGTTGAAGTTAATAAAATCCGCTCTATGATTATGGCCTCCGATAAGATTAAAGGTTGCAAGTGCATTAATTTCAGCTGCACTCACAGCCATTCGGGTATTGACACTCTCGGCTATTGGGGCAAGCCCAATCTTGTCAGCATTCCTTCGGATGGCAAGGATCCCGAATATATGGAAATGCTGATGAACAAGTGTGTTAAGGTTGCGGAAGAAGCCTATGAAAACAAAAAGAGCGGCAAGCTTTATAACGGCAGCATTGAAATTAAAGACGGCCTTCAGACAAGACGCGGTTTTATCGATAAGCACGAAATCCTTTCAAGATTCCGTTTCGTTCCTGCCGATGGTACAAATGAAACCTGGATTTTGAATTTCGGCGGTCATCCCAATTCGCTCGGCGGCGGTAACCGCATGCTCAGCGGCGAATATCCCTATTTCATGCGTGAACAGATTGCAGCCGAAAACGGCGCTGATGTTCTTTTCGGCATCGGAGCCATCGGCGCAATGGATGTTGCTGAGCTTGATGAAAAGGATAATGTTAATTGCATAAAGCTTCAGGCAAAGATGATTGCAGATGCTGCTCTGAGAATTGATAACGATACTGAACTCAAGCCGGAAATCCGTATTCTTCAGCAGCCTTTCTATCTGCCGGTCGGTAACTATGTTTTGACCTTGCTTGCAATGCGCCATGTTATGAGCTTTAATGCCTATGCATGCCCCGAAAGTGACACCGGTATTGCCATGATGACCGAAATGACCTATATGTCAATCGGAGGTCAGAAGGTTCTTCTTCTTCCGGGCGAAAGCTTTGTTTCAACGGTCTACGGCAGCTATATGCCTGCAGATGTTGCACCCACTGGTAAAGGTTCCGAAATTAATCCGACTCCTCTTGCCGAAATTGCAGGTGAGCCCGACATGATTGTTTTCGGTGTTTCAAACGATATGACCGGCTATGTCGTTCCGCCAAACGATTTTATTTTGAATCCCACTCAGCCCTATCTTAATGGCGTTAAGGATAAAAACGGACTCAATCATTATCATGAAACCAACTCAATGGGCATAGGAACCCAAAAGACAATTGCCGATGCCTTTGCCGATGTTATTGCTCGCTTCTGATATGCTTGCTTTGATTTATGCTGTTGTTATTTTGATAGCAACAACTCTCGGTGCGTTTGTGGGGTTAGGCGGCGGGGTAATTATCAAACCCGTTTTGGATTTTATCGGCGCAGAGCCGCGAATGCAGGTTGATTTTCTTTCCTGTGTTGCCGTTTTTACAATGTCAATTGTTTCAACGGCAAAATCCATCCGAAGCAAAGCAGAATTCAAAAAAAATATTGTTGTGCTGATTGCTTTAGGTTCAATTGCGGGCGGATTCCTCGGCAGTTTTTTCATGGATATGCTTGAAGGTGCGGTTGACCCTGATAAAGTCAGATGCATTCAGGCCTTTGCTCTTGCGGGTTTGATTGCGGCGGTTAGCATTTATGTAGGTAAAATCAAATTTTCATTTAACATTAAAAACAATTTTGTAATCTGTGCAGTCGGTTTGCTTCTTGGATTTGTTGCATCTTTTCTCGGAATCGGCGGCGGACCGATAAATGTTGCTGTGCTGACCTTGTTTTTCTCAATGAATGTTAAGGAATCTGCTGTATATTCGGTTGCGATTATCTTCTTTTCTCAGCTTTCAAAGCTGGTCACGATGTTTATGACAGCAGGAATAGACAGCTATACACATCAATGGAAAACTTTACTGTTTATTTTGCCTGCTGCTGTTATCGGCGGAATTTTGGGCTCAAAGTTCAACAGGAAATTTGATGACGTAATAATAAGAAAAGTTTTTGTTTCGGTAATGATTTTGTTGATTTTACTCAATGTTTTTAACGGCATAAACTATATGTTTATTGTTTCTTGATGTTTAAAAGGTGCCAAAGCTCTTTTGGCACCTTGACTTAATTATAAGCAGGTGTTTCTATGACTCAACAGGAAATTACGCTTTTAAATCTCGGCAGCAGTCTTGATGATTTGGCAAATCTTGACCCCAGGGGATACGGAGTATGTAAGCTTCTGTATAAAGCTTCAAGAAAGCATACCGGCTTACCGCTTTGTGTTAATGCAGCTCAAAAGCTTGTTGAAGCAGTAAAAAAAGGCGATAAGGTTTTTATAATGACCGGCTTTGTGCTTGCTCCTTTCAATAAGGCTGAAACTGACGGTGTGATAGGTTCCGTGCTTCTTGCGGGTGCATTAATTAAGGGCTTGGGAGCAAAACCGATTATTGTCTGCCCGTCAGAGTGTGTGGCGGCGGTTAAAAAGCTTGCTGAGTTTTTAACGGATGATGCATCCGCTGTCGGTATATTTGTTTTTACAAAAGAGAGCTCAAAAGCTTTGGAAGATACAGAGAGAATTCTTTCTGACGGTCTCCCAAAGGCTGTTATCAGCATTGAAAGTCCCGGCGAGGATGAAAAAGGTGTTTACCGTAATGCAAAAGGCATTGATGTGACGGCGCTTGAAGCAAAGCAGGATGTTCTGTTTGAAGTGCTTCAGGAAAAAGGTGTTTTGAATATCGCCATCGGTGACTTGGGCAATGAAATCGGCTTGGGCACAATTTCTGATTGCCTTGAAAAGCAAATTCCCGTCAGCCCCGTGCGCACCAAGGCGGATAATATAATAACAGCAACCGTTTCGGATTGGGGATGTTATTCTCTGATTGCCGTGCTTGCTTATATTCTTGAAAATGCCGATATAATGCATGATGCAAAAATCCAGGAAACGGTTATGAATATTGCCTGCCGAAACGGTTTGATTGACATGGGAGGCGAGCATATTCCCGCAATTGACGGTTTTGGAGTTGAAATCACAGCTTCTATTGTCACCTTGATGAAAGAATCTGTTAAAAGTGCGCTGAATTTAAAGAATTCCTGCAAATATTGGTTTGATAAAATGATTGAGATGCACTCATTTGAAAAATAATATTGTTTTTGCTATTGTTTCTTTTTATATGTTTTGATATAATAATATAGAAATAAAACAGACCGAAAGGGGATTTGTTTATGAAAAAAACTCAATGGTACAAAGATGCGGTGTGTTATCAGATTTGGCCCCGTTCATTCTGCGACGGCAATGGCGACGGAATAGGCGACCTTGAAGGCGTTCTTTCAAAGCTTGACTATCTTAAGGATCTCGGTATAACCTGCATTTGGTTTTCGCCTCTTTATTGCTCACCAAACGCGGATTTCGGCTATGATATTTCAGATTATAAAAACATTTCTCCCGATTACGGTAACAATGAGCTTTTTAAGAAGGTTCTCGATGAAGCTCACGCAAGGGGAATAAAAGTTATCATGGATCTTGTTGTCAACCACTCCTCCGACGAACATGAATGGTTCAAGAAGGGTATTGATAAAAACAGCAAATACCATGATTATTATTTCTGGCGCGACGGTAAGGGTAAAAAGCTTCCCAACAACTGGTCTTCTCTCTTTGAAGGAAAGGCTTGGGAATATAACGAAGAAAACGGTCAGTATTATCTGCATCTTTTCTCAAAGAAGCAGCCTGACCTCAATATGGATAATCCCGCAGTTCGCGAGGAAGTTAAGGATATCATGAAATTCTGGCTTGATATGGGTGTTGACGGCTTCCGCGAAGACGTTATTACATTTGCCTCAAAAAGAGAAGGACTTCCCATGGGTTTCCCCATTCCTCAGGCTTGCGGCATGGAGCATTATGCAGACGGTCCTCATATCCACGAATATCTGACAGAATTTCGCCAGGTGCTCAATAAGTATGATTGCTTTGTTGTCGGCGAAGCACCGATGATGACAGTTAAAAAAGCTCTTAAATACATCAAGGAAGGTCCTGATCAGGAGCTTGATATGATGTTCCATTTCAAACACATGGAAGCCGACTGCATATTCATGGATTGCCTTTGTATCGGATTCAGCCTTAAAAGACTTAAAAAGGCATTCTCAACTTGGCAGACGGGTCTTTATGGCAAGGGCTGGAATGCTCTCTATATGGAAAACCACGACCACCCCAGAATTATCAACCGTTTCGGCAGCATAAAATACAGAACCGAAAGCGCGAAAACAATCGCAAACTCATATATGCTTCAGTGCGGAACGCCTTTCATTTATCAGGGTCAGGAAATCGGTATGATTAATATCGATCTTCCCAAGGTTGAGGATTATCAGGATGTTTTTGCGGTGAATAACTATAAAACTCTCCGTCTTTTAGGTTTCTCGGAAGAAAATACAATTAAGCGTCTTAAGACTTCAAGCCGTGGCAACGCAAGAACTCCCGTTCAGTGGGATGATTCGGCTAACGCAGGCTTCACAACAGGAGATCCCTGGATGCCCGTTAACCCCAACTATCAGCAGGGTATAAACGCGAAGGCTGAAATGGAAAATCCTGATTCGATTTATAATCACTATAAGGAACTTATTAAATTCCGCAAGGAAACTCCCGTTGTTACTCACGGTGTTTATAAAGAATACTGTAAATCGAGCAAAGAGCTTTATGTTTATGAGCGTACATACGAAGGAAAGCGTCTGCTTGTTATCTGCTCATATTCCGAAAAAGCGGTCAATTTTAAGGCTCCCGCAGGCTATGATCTCTCAAATGGAAAGGCTGTTCTTTGTAACTACAAAGAGAATCCGGTAACAAACAACGGTTTCACAACAAGACCTTATGAAACACGAGTTTATTATTTCGAATAATAAAATTGCCTCTGATTTTTCAGAGGCGATTTTTAATGATTACGGAAGGTTAAATTATGCTTGAAACAATAAACCAATACGCAAAAATATATTCCGATCCGCCTGAGAAAGAGCGCATTGCAAGCAGGGGAATAGTTGTTGAAAACGGAAAAATACTGCTTTCATATGAGAAAAATACCGGCGTTTATATGAGCCCGGGCGGCGGACTCGAAAAGGGTGAAACTCTTGAAGAATGCTGCATCAGGGAGCTTCGGGAAGAAACGGGATATAAAGTTATACCCGAAATGCATTTTATTGTTATTAATGAATATTGTTTTGATACCCTTTATGTCAGCAATTATTTTATTTGTAGCAAAGTAGGCGAAAGCAAACAGTCGCTCACCGAAATTGAGGTTGAGCACGGAATAACTCCTGTTTGGGTTGACTTTGAAGAAGCCTTAGAGATTTTTGGTGACTATGCTTCAAAAAGAGAAGATATTGCAAGTCTTTATCTGCGCGAGTTTACCGTGCTGAATAAATATTTGAGTTTGAAAATCGGTGATTGAATGTTGGAGTTTATGAGCGAAAAAAGCTCTTCATGGGAAAAAATAAAAGAAAGCGGGTTGCCAGTTGTTATTTACGGAATGGGTAACGGCGCCGACAAGGTGCTTGATGAATTTGTGCGCCTTTCAATCCCCGTTATGGGTGTTACCGCAAGCGATGATTTTGTCAGAGGGCAGTCTTTTCGTGGATTTACTGTGAAAAAGCTTTCGGAATTTGACGGCGATTTTTTAATTGCTGTTTCGTTTGCAAGCTCTCTGTCCGATGTTATGAATCATATATATTCTCTTTGCGATAAATACAGAGTGCTTGTGCCGTGTGTGCCCGTTTTCGGTGATGAAATATTCAACCGCGATTTTATTGAAGCACACGAAGCCGAAATCAACGCCGCCTATGCTCTTTTTGAAGCTGACTCAAAGCCGATTTTTGCGGGCTGTGTTGACTTTATGTTTGGCGGTGAGCTTGAAACTCTTAAAAGCATAACAAGTGAAAAAGACGAAGCTTTTGAAAACATAATTAGGCTGAACAATAACGAAAGCTATCTTGACTTGGGTGCATACAGAGGAGATACGGTTGAAGAATTTCTGCATTATTGCGGGAATGAATATAATTCCGTAACCGCCGTTGAGCCTGACAGAAGAACTTTTAAAAAGCTTACTGAATATCTGGAAAACATCCCGAAATCCGAAACATTCCAAAAGGCAATCTACAGCGAAAGCAAAACCTTGATTTTCAGCAGTAAAGCGGGCAGGCAGTCAACAATTTCTTCAAAAGGCGAGGAAATTGAGGCGACAACCGTTGATGAGCTTTGCGTGGACAAATCCGTGACTTATATCAAAATGGATGTTGAGGGCGCGGAAAAAGAAGCGATAAAGGGCGCAGAAAACACATTGAAAACTCAAAAACCCAAGCTTAATATTGCTCTGTATCACAAAAGCGGAGATATTTTTGAAATCCCGCTTCAAATTGCAAAAATCAATTCCGACTATAAATTTCATATCCGCCGCCACCCTTATATTCCGTGCTGGGATATGAATTTATATTGTGTATAAAAATATAATAATTTTGTGTACGGGCGGATATTATCCGCCCGTTTTTCTTTTTTGTGGGTGCGATTCACGAATCGCCCGAAAAAGATTATTGACAAGTGAATATATTTATGCTATCCTATACATAGATACTCGATGTATCGAAAATCTATGTATAGGATGTGTTTTTTATGAAAGTCAGTAAGGAGCTTGCAAAGGGCAGCACCGCGCTGCTTGTTTTGAGTGTAATTTCCAAAAGAGACATGTACGGATATCAGATAATCAAAACAATCGAGATGGATAGTGGGAATGTGTTTTCGCTCAATGAAGGCACGCTTTACCCCATTTTGCATTCTCTTGAAGCAGAAAAAAGCCTCGAATCCTATTGGTGCGAAGCTGAGGGAAGAAAACGCAAATATTATAAGATAACCTCAAAAGGCCTTCAGGAGCTTGCGGGCAGGGAGCAGGAATGGAAAACCTTTTCAACAGCTGTCACCAAGGTTTTGGGGGGTGCCAAGCTTGCAGGAGCATAATTTTGACGAAATACTCGATTTTCTTTGCTCGGGTATCATGTCAAAAAGCGAGCGGCAGAGCGTGCGCGACGAGCTTTTTGACCACCTGATGTGTAGATATGAAACCAATCTTGCAATCGGCATGGATGAAGAAAAGGCAACAGAGAGCGCAATCAACGATTTGGGCGATAAAACCGTTATCAAACACAGGCTTTCGCAGGTGCATTCTTATTATCCCAAGCTATCTATGAAAAAAGCGATGAATCTGCTGACAGTCGGATTCGTTTTAATGACATTTCAAATTAAATTTTTCGATGGAATGGGCGATATAACAAAGCTTATCGGCAATGTTATTATGCTTGTGGGCGTTTATTGCATCAGCAAGGCAAGCAAGAGATTGAAGCAGGCATTTTATATTGATTTTGCGGGATTTGCGGTGTCTTATCTTTCTGTTGCCGTTCAGCCTTTTGCCATATCCGATAATTTATATGTATCAACAGCTTTTTCTCTTTCGGGAAGTGTATTGAATCTTTTATTTTGGATTTTCTTCTCTCTCGGGCTTAATGACCTTGTGAAACCTTATTTGCCGGAGTATAAAAAGACAATCCCGATTGGATTTATGGGTTTTTGCCAATCTTGCGTTTTAGGCGTATGGATTATTCTTCATTTAACCGTTTTTTCGTCGGATAAGCTGTTAACGACTACAACGGCGAAGAACTGCTTTTTGTTATCCCGTTTATCGTTGTTTCCGCCGTGATAACCTTATTTGTTTTTCACAGAGTTTCCAAGTGCTTATGGCAGAGCGACCATGAATACAAAATTGAGGATTCATGCGGAAAAAAGTGGGTTGCCGCAATTCTTGCATTCGCCGTTGCGGTTGTGCCGATTGTCTGTGTGGACATATTCCGAGCAACGCAAAAATCACACACATCGCTTAATTTAATCGAAGATTTTGAGATGCCGCAGAGCGAATATGAGCGCATATGCACAAATCTTTTGTCTTACGAAATCCCCGAGGAAGTTGTGTATAATCTCCCGAAAAGTGAGATAAATGAATATTCACGTTGTGTAAACAAATCTGAATTTTCCGAAGAACAGCTTCAGAGCCTCGATTATCCTTCCCAAACTTCATATATCAATCTCGGCTACCATATTGAAACAGAGGTCGGTGCATCGGTCTGCGCTGTTGGCATGCTTGACGAAAACGGCTATCCTTATGTCAGAGTTTTATCTTGGCTGAATTATGCTGGTGAGGGAAAGTTGTTTGACGATGCGGTTTTCTGGGAATATCATCAGGATAGGCTTATGCCCTTGAATTACTCGGGTCAGTATAACGAAAGCTTTTTGTTGATTTTATCCGAAGAAAATGGTAAAATGCTGAAAAACGAGCCGCTTGATGTTTATACCGATAAAAATGCTGTCACGGACAGAATGACGGGGGCAAGATTTGAAAGCAAGGAAAATCTGCTTGTAATTCATGCCGAAAACTTTTGGGTGACCAATCCTCAAATGGAAAGCATGGCTAATTATATGTTCAATTTCTGCCACCGCAACACAGCCCTTGCTTTTTATTATCGCGACCCGTCAATGCTTTATAAAAACAGCGTAACTTCAAATAATGCTGTAGGGTATAATATGCGCCAGGCAATGATGCTGATATCATGGGCATTCAGCGGCTATGAAACGGAGATAACCGAATGAGAAACGATGAAATGTATCTTCAGCTTTATCTGATACGCCACGGCGAGAGCATGGGTAACATCGAAACTGACGAGCCTTTTGATAAAACAAACCCGCCGCTTACTCCTCATGGCAAAATGCAGGCGAAGGCGCTCGGCGAGAGATTTGACGCCCTCGAAAGCTATACGCTTTATTCAAGCCCGCTCGACAGAGCAAGAGAAACGGCGGCGCAGATAAGCAAAAACATGGTAATTGATTATAATTTGCTCGAAAACGGCGTAAGAAAAGCAGAAAACGGTTTTGAAGATTATTTTGAAAGCTCCGAAGAATGCTACGAAAGAGCAAAACGGGTTATCGAAAAAATCAAATCAAAGCATCAAAACCATGAAAACGTTATCGTTGTTGCTCACGGCATGTTTTTAAATCAGCTTATCAAAGCAGCACTTAACATTCCATGTGATGCAATGCGTCTTTCGGTTTATAACGCATCGGTAACGAAGATAAATTTCTGCCATGATGCGCCCGTAAAGCTCGCTTTGCAAAATGATGTTTCTCATCTGAAAGAAACCGATGGCGAAAAATTATTTTGGATGTAAAAAATCCCCACGGAGATTTCTCTCTGTGGGGATAGCTTTATGTTAAGGCATATAAGGGTTATCGTCATATTCATAGTTTTCGGGCATAATCATGGGTCTGAAATAATTTATCGTGTAATCGATGCCCCATTGACCTTTTTTGCCCTGCCAATATTGAGAATGCGGCTCAATGGAGAGCATTCCGTCATAGTTCTTAGTGTAAAGAATGTCCATTGCCGCGCCCCAATTGATGCTGTCAAGTCCCGCGGGTGCATCGTCATAAACATCGTTGTCAAAATATACGCAGCCTTTTAAGTGGAAGTGATAGAATCTGTCACCCCAGTCGCGCATTTCGGTGAGATAGTTGCCGTTGTCGTAAAGGCAGTGCGAAATGTCATATTTAATGCCAAGCTCGGGCAGAGCAGAAAGCACAACTTCCCAAACCTTCGGCTCAACAACAAAATTTTCCCAGCGACAATTATAAACAGCAATTTTTACGCCCTTATCCTTTGCGAAATCTATGAGATTTTTAAGATAGTTTATTGCGATTGTGCAGTTATCATAAAAGCTTTTGCTTTCTGTGTAGTTGACACCGCAGTTGTAAACGGGGCAGCCGATAATCGAAGCGGCTTCAATAACGTTTTTGTCAGCCTGCAAAGCTTCGGGAATTATTTTGCCGTTGTCGTCAATTCTCTGCATTCCCCAACGTCCCATGGAGCCGACGGGGATGCCGTATTTATCGCTGTAGCCTTTGATTTCCGCTGCTCTTGCAAGGAATTCCGCCGAATCGTAGTTGTCGTTAACGCAGAACTCAACCGCATCAAGCCCCTTATCTTTAACATACTTGAAACAGCCCTCGTTCCAACCGTTTATAATGCCGAGTTTCATGTTAATCATCCTTTCGCAATAAATACTGTATTTTTTTCAATCAATTCAACGGGATTATAAGAAAGCTTTGATTTTCTTAAGCCCTCGTCGCCGCAATCTTCTTCACGGTTAACGAATTTAACTTCATCGCCGGAAGCATACATGCGCAGAAACTGATTGGTCAGCATCTGATATGCACCGTGATAAGAAATATCAGCTTTTTCGATATGACAGAAAAGCGTGTCGCCTATTATTTCACCGATTGAATAGCCGACAACATTGCCGTCAACTCTCAGCACACCGCCCGGCATGCCGTAGGTGTCATAATTTTCAAGAACTTCTATACACATCTGAAGCTCAAGGTTTGCGCTTTCGTCTTTTTTGGCATTGAATGTGAAGTTGCGGGTAAAAGCAACAAGTTCAGGTATGTCGGATTTTTCGATTTTGTTAAATGAGAAGTTTGAATAAAGCTTTTTGAATTTGTTTATGTGGTTTCGCGGTGTTGCATATTTTTTGCCTATAAGGTTCATAATGGCATCTTTTTGATAAAGATAGTCAAACCAATCTCTGTCGGCATCGGCTTTGCTTCCCGGATATTTTTTCATTAAAACAGAGAGGTCATTTTTGTTAACGGAGCAGAATACCGTGGGGATATTCAATGAATCGCAGTATTCATCAATGGCATCAAGCGCAGATTCAACATTTCTTCCGATTGGAAAAGAAAAACAGATTTCATTTTTGAATTTTGCCGAGAGAATTATCGTGCCGTCAATAACGGCATATCGGTTGTTGAAATAGTCGCGCCACATAACGGTTGAACCGACAGCTCTGTCGCATTGCCTTGCAGGATATGAGTTGAAATATGCTTTTAACACAGGGATATCGGAAAAATCAATTTTTTTGAATGACAGCATAAAACACCTTTATTTTCTCTTTGATTTTTATAGATTATAACATTATTTTTAGCGCTTGTAAATCTAAAAATTACAAACCATATTAATTACTGTATAAAATATAAACTGAATTTGTTGTTGCATTAGTATTTTGTTTCTGTTATAGTTAATGTATATTGTAAAAAAGGGGTGCTTATATGACAAAGCCTTATAAGCTGTCTTCACATTTGTGCAGATTTTGCAGTTTTTATCAGCTCGGTGATGAAAGAGTTCCCGAAGAATTAATTAATTATAAAAATGAAAAACCTGATTTGACCGATTTTCCAATGCCTTTGCCTTCAAAGAAAAGCGATTACTCCTGCTTTGCAAAAACGGGCGATATTGAGTGGTACGGTGCATCAAACGGTTTAACAAGATATGATTCAAATGCGGTGCGTGAAGAAGATATCGTAATGTATTTCAGTGCACCGAGAGATTTGCTTGATAACGAAGTCAAAGCAATCATGCCCGACGGCGAAAATGTCTGGGTGCTTACTGCGACAGGCGCGGCATATATCGAAATGCGTTCTGTCAGCATGGAAGAAAAAGCGGATATCCTCCTTGAGGAATCCGTTAAATACGTCAATCGCAGATGGATGTTTGCCCAAAAATATCTTACCGAAGGCAGAAATCTCGATTCGATTCTTCCTTACGGCTCATCCGATAATGACGGAAGTTTTACTTCCGGTTTTGCGATGGGCGAAGTATTCCGTTATGCTGTTTATAAAAAAGAAAAAGGCATTGATCATCCCGACACAGTAAAGGCAAAGTATATTGCCACCAAAGCCGTTGAGGCGTGTCTTCTCCTTCTTCATATTTCGTGCAGGGGTGACGGTTTTGTTGCAAGAAGCTATCACACTCCTGACGAACCGGTGCCTGACGACGGCTTGTTTTTCAGAATAAATAACGGAAAAGCTTATGTAGTTGAAACAACAAGCTCCAAAGAAAAAAATATTGTCGGATATGAAATCGATGCAAGTGCACCCGTTCCCGAAAGACTTGCAAAGCTCTATACCGATCTCGGTTTTACCATTGACGGTATTGTTTATAAGGCTGATACAAGCAGCGATGAAGTTACTCATCATTTTCTTAATATGTATTTTGCACATGAGTATCTTGCCTGTGATGATCCCGAGCTTGATGAACTAATTGTTTTATCAGCAAAGAACCTTATGAATCATATTATTGATAACGGTTATGAACTTCATGATTTCACCGGTAAACCCACAACCTGGGCAAAATGGAACATTCCTTATTTTAATTCGGAATTCGGATGGGTTGACGGCGCACTCAACACTGCCGAGCTTCTTATGTATCACCTTGTTACAATGAAGATAACAGGCGAAGAGGGAAAGTGGCTTGAAAGCTATAAATACCTCATCAATGAATGCGGTTATGACGATATATGTCAGACACATTTTGACAGGCTCTATCAGGCATCTCTTTCGATGAATTTTGACTATCCCGAGGATATCATGTATGGCGACCATATGCTCGCAACTCTTTCCTTCTGGGGTCTTTGTCTTCTTGAAAAGGATGAAGAACTCCTTAGGAAGTATCGTAAAGGATTCAAGGCATGGAGAAGCTCTATAGCAAGAGAGCATAACCCCGGCTACGACCTTCCTTATTTTATTGCCTGTCCCGATGAAAAGCCCGATCTTGATAAGCTTGCAGGCTGGTTCTACAGAACAAACGCGAGCCGTCTTGCCGCAGGTGTCAGTATGGTTGGCAGGCATGATGTTCCGGTCAGAACATTGAGACTCGGAAAGAAGGAAATTTCGGTTCAGCTTCCTCCCGACGAAACATTTATTGCTAAATATGACCGTGACCCCGTTGAATATAAAAACGAAGACTCAGGCGGTATAATGTGTGTTGAAAACTGCTATGTTTATACCTTTGCATACTGGGTTGGCAGATTCTACGGATTTTTTGAATAATGAGGTGTGACCATGAATAATAAAATACATCTTATAGGTAATGCCCACCTTGATCCCATCTGGCTGTGGAGATGGCAGGAGGGCTGCGGCGAGGTGCTTCAGACATTCAGAAGTGCTGTTGACCGCCTTAAGGAATACAAAGGGCTTGTTTTTACCTGTTCTTCCGCTTCATATTATAAGTGGGTTGAAGAAATTGACCCCGAGCTTTTTGAAGAAATCAGAAAGCTTGTAAAGAAAGGCAGATGGGTGCCCGTCAACGGCTGGTGGGTTCAGCCCGACTGCAATATGCCTTCGGCAGAAAGCTTTGCCCGTCAGGCACTTTACAGTCAGCTTTATTACTATGATAAATTCGGCGAAATCTGCAAAACGGGATATAATGTCGATTCGTTCGGACACAATGCAATGATGCCGCAGCTCCTCAATAAGGGGGGTATGCGCTGCTAGGTTATGATGAGACCCGGTATGCATGAAAACCCAGAAATTCCCGAAAACCTTTTCTGGTGGGACAGCCCCGACGGTTCAAGGGTTCTGACCTACAGAATCCGTGATTGTTATTGCGTAAACGGCAAGAACGGCATTGATAACGAGCTTGTTCATCTCCGTGAAAGGGTTGAAAACACCGGTCACGGAATGATGATGTTCTTCGGCGTCGGAAATCACGGCGGAGGTCCCACAAAGGGCGACCTTGATTATCTGCGTGAACTCAGAGAGAACGGCTATGAGGAGCTTAAATATTCCTCACCCGATGATTATTTTGCTGAAATGTGCGCCGATAAAAATCTCAATCTCCCTGTATGGAGCGATGAACTTCAGCATCATGCAAGCGGCTGCTATTCCGCAACATCAATGGTAAAGCAGCTCAACAGAAAAGCTGAATATTGGCTTGCAAATGCCGAAAAATGGAACACGGTATGCGGAAAAATCACAGACCTTCCCAAAGCTACCGAAGAATTCGGAAAGGCATGGCAGGAGGTATGCTTCAATCAGTTCCATGATATTTTCTGTGGCTGTTCGATTATGGAGGCATATGACGATGTTCGTGATTCCATGGGTTATGCCATGAAGATTGCCGCAAACGAAGAAAACAAAGCGATGCTTAAAATTGCAGGAATGGTTGATACATGGCTTGACGGCGTTTCCGACAGCGTTGCAACCAACGAACGCCACCATTGCAGAAACCTTAAATTCCCCAGACCTGTCATTGTTTTCAATCCCAACTCGTTTGATGTTGAAACTCCCGTGAGAACATATCATCCTTCAAGAAAGGTTGAGAATTCCGTGGGTGAGGATGTCAGATTCCAGAATGTCCGTTCATCCCGTTCAAACGATTCACATAAGGATACCGTTTTCTTTGCAAAAGTGCCTGCCATGGGTTATGCAACCTATTGGCTCTGGCATGAGGATTCCGAATATTGCGAAGACCTCAGCAAGAATAAGAGCGATGTTTATGCAGACGGTCTTACCGTTGAAAATAAATATCTCAAAGTTACCTTCAATGATAAAACAGGCGGTATAAAGAGCCTTGTATCAAAGGAAGACGGAACGGAATATGTCGGAGGCGAATTCTGTATTCCCACCGTTATTGATAATTCCGAACCTGACACATGGGCACATAACATCTTTAAATTTGATAAAGAAATCGCAAAGATGAGCCTTGACTCAATAAAGGTTGTTGAATGCGGTGCAGCAAGGGATGTTGTCCGTGTCAAACATATTTATAACGGTTCATATCTTGCACAGGACTTTATTCTTGCATCCGAAAGCAAGCATCTGCGCGTCAAGTGCAGAATTCTCTGGCAGGAGCCTTTGACAATTCTTAAGATGCCCGTAACCGTCGAAGGTGAGAATCCGATTTCAACCTATGAAATCCCCGCAGGCTTCATCAAGAGACCTTGCAACGGCGAAGAAGAGCCTGCGCTCACATGGGGCGATATAACAGCAGGAAATGAAAACCGCAAGGGTGTTTCACTCATCAGCGATGCAAAATACAGCTATGACTGTCCCGGCAACACATTGCGACTCACAATGCTTCGCAACTGCATTTTTGCCGACCATTATTCCGACAGACCCGAAGCTGATTTCAACTATACAGATGAAGGTCTTCAACGTTTTGAATATGCGGTTTATCCCCATAACGGCGAAGCTGAAAACAGCGGTGTTCAGCGAATTGCGGCACTTCTTAATTCAAAACCCGTCGCAATCCCCGTAGGCTATCATAAGGGAACGCTTCCTCAGAACAAGGGATTTGTTAAGGTAAATAAAGAAAATGTACGCCTCGATGCGTTCAAATTCTGTGAAGACGGCTCGGGAGATGTTATCATGCATTTCTGCGAAATAGACGGAAAGTATGTCAGGGCAGCTATTGTGTGCGATATCGCAGATGCCGGATTCTATGCAGATTTCAATCCTTTTGAAATCAAGATATTCCGTATCAATGCGGAGGGATATGTAACCGAAACAAACTTCCTCGAGGGCATAGTTGACAACGATTGATATTTATAAAAACCCGGATTCTCACGAGTTCGGGTTTTTGTGTTGCTTTTTTTGATTTTAAAAAGTATTAAGAGTGAAAGGAGGTAAAATCATGCCCGGAAAAACGGACTTTTCAAAAAACGCAGAAGCAGTAATCAGGCGTAACAGTGAAATGGTTTACAGACTTGCTTTTTCACAGATGAAAAATAAAGACGATGCCGATGATGTTTATCAGGATGTTTTTTGCAGATATATAAAGAAAAAACAGACTTTTGATTCACCGGAGCATGAAAAGGCATGGTTTATCAGAGTAACTCTTAATTGCAGTAAAACGGCGTTGAAATCTTTTTGGAAAACAAAGATTTCTGAACTTGACGAAAACACGGAAATTGTTGATGTTGACAAAGAAGATTTGAGTTATGCCCTGCTAAAGCTACCGAAAAGATACAGTGCAGTTATACATTTGTTTTATTATGAAGATCTGAGCGTTGATGAAATATCTGAAATGCTGAAAATCAATAAAGCAAATGTGAGAATGCTGTTGACACGGTCGAGGAGAGCTTTAAAAGAAATTCTTGAAAGGAGCAACGATTTATGAGAGAAACATATAAAGAAATTTTTAATGAAATTAAACCTGACAATGAGATTCTTGAGTATGCAGTTATTTCGGCAGAAATGAATGAGAAATCCGTAATTAAAACTATAGCGGGAGTTTTGTCTTTTGTTTTTATTTTAGCCGGTATAGGTACGGGCGTTTGGATGTTTGGGAATTCGAATAAAAAAGAAACGGTTGATTTACCTGTTGCTTATGAAACAAAAGGTGTTCTCGAAAGTATGAAACATATTAATTCGGAAATCAAAAGCAACAAAAAAACAATAAAAATCAATGCCGATGTAATTATTGAAGGAAACGTCAATGATTTATGCATATACCGCGCGGAATATGCGGAGCAATCGGTCGAAAGAATAGAAGCTCTTTTATATGGTAAGAACGGATATTTTCAAGCAAAAAACGAAAGAAAAGGTGCTGTAATGCCTATACTCAGTCCGAGAGGAACAGGAATAAACTTTGAAACAGAATCAAAGGCTATTGCTTATGATAAATATCTGGAAAGCAAAATTCAACAGGCGTTAAAAGAAAAACAGAATGCATGCTGTGAAATTTCCTATTCGGATGCACGGAAAATTGCCGATTCTTTTTTAGTTGAAGGAGGATTTGATAATTACTGTTTCAATAAAGGCGATATTATACCTGTTTCTTCACAAGGCGGAAGAAAAATTTCGGGATATTATGATTTTCAGTATTATCAGTATGTTGACGGATTTTCTCTTGAAACAGTCAGTCCCGATGTATATAACGGTGTTGCTTCAGATTTGAATATCAGGGTAGATGATGACGGAATAGTCGGACTTCGTGTTTGCGGACTGAATTTGTACGATAAACAAGAGCTTAACGGAATAATGACCGTTGAAGAAGCAATAGACTTAATTGAAAACCAATTATCCGAGTTGTGGCTTTCCGAATATGCGCCGATTGTTGAAATAAGACTTGAGTATTTACTTGATGAACTTGATAACGGCAGCATGGTGCTTGTCCCTTGTTGGCATTTTTGTATCGACGAAACAGAGCTCAAGATTCAACCGATTGATATTCAAAGAGAAAACGATACAAATGATTTGTGTGTAAATGCAGTTACGGGTGAGTTTTACAGAGTTGGTAACAGATACCCTGTTTTTCAATATTCTGACGGTTCGATTGAAGGTACATTCAAAAAATAATTGATAAAGCATCGCTTAACGGCGGTGCTTTACTTATAATAAGTTGTTGAAAAATAAACATCTGTGTGGTAATATTTTTAAAAAGGCGGTGATTATATGTCATGGATATGGCTTGATGAAAAGTATTATCCGGAATATCAGAATAATAAATTCAATACTCTTTACGATTGTGACAATAAAGAAATCTGTAAGTATGCTGTTGCCGATTTTTCAAAATCATTCAGTTTCGGTAAGCAGATAAAATCTGTAAATATCCGAATCAGTGCAGATAATGAATATATTTTATTCATAAACGATGAATTTAAAGGCATCGGACCTGCGTTGCCCGGAGGAGATTTCCTTTGCACGGGTAAAGCCACGAAGCATTATGCGGATGTTTATGAAATTGATTTTGACGGAATTGATAAGCTTGACATATTTGCAAAGGTTAGACTGCAACCCGAAATGTGCTGTGATTATTCAAGAGGTCACGGAGGCTTTTATTTTTCGGGAACGGTATATTTTGAAGACGGAACAACTGAAAAAATCGAAACCGATTCAACTTGGTTTGCATCTCCCGATAAATGTTACAACGGATTTGTGAGTTATAATTCAGGACTCAGAGAAAGAACGGTTCTCAGATATGAATACGCTTGTGAAATTGAGGATATATGGAATGCGGAAGATTCATATATTCCGCCGAGAACATTCAACAAGGTGTTTGAAAAGACAGTTCGGGTTGATGCAGGTAAAACTGAAATTTTTGAGTTTGAACTCGATAAAATATACGGCGTTTATCCCGTCGTAAGCGGTTACTGCATGAGCAATATCACTCTGAAAATGTGCGAGCTTAAAGGACAGGAAGAAACGGAAGAAAGAATTGTTTTTGATTATCCCGGTGGTGAATATTATTCTTTCAGAATGCATAGCGCAGGCATGGTAACTCTTATTGTTGAAAACACAGACGATACAGAGGCATCAGTAACTTTATCTCTTATCGCTCCGTGGTATCCTATAGAAACGGAAGGCTCATTCGTTACAAGCAACGAAGGTCTCAATAAGGTTTATGATGTCTGCAAGCATACACTCAAAATCTGCCGTCAGTCAATTCACCTTGACAGCACAAAGCATCAGGAGCTTCTTGCCTGCACGGGAGACTATAACATCGAAAGTCTTATGACTCTTTTCTGCTTCGGCGATATGCGTCTTGCTGAATTCGACCTCATGAGAACCGCAGACTGGCTTGTAATGAATAACGGTGTCATGTTCCACACAACCTACAGCCTCATATGGGTGCAGATGCTTC
Organism: Acutalibacteraceae bacterium; assembly: GCA_045591425.1. Classification (GTDB taxonomy): domain Bacteria; phylum Bacillota; class Clostridia; order Oscillospirales; family Acutalibacteraceae; genus CAG-177. The sequence goes on from JAZNSX010000067.1 coordinate 72,269, forward strand.
GGGATGTTTATATGATAACGGGCAGAAAAGCGGTTTTGCTTTATTGCAAAAATGCTCTCGGAAAGCTTCTTGAAAGATTTGAAACATATAAAGACGGCGGTGAAATAATAGATAATCCGCCCGACTTCATGTTCGTTGACTGGACGGTTATTGACGGCTTTTCGATGCATCATCCTCCCAAAGCACTCGGGCAGACCGTTCTGAATGCTTTTTATTATAATGCGCTTATCAATGCATCGGAAATATATTCTTTTCTCGGTAAAAATGATGTTTCCGAAGAAATGATGAATAAAGCGAAGAAGTTCAGAGCAGAATTCAACTGCGTTTTCTTTGATAATGATAAAAAGCTTTATTTTGACGGTCTCGGAACTCCCTGCGGAGGGGATAAGCATTATCATCCCGCAAATGTTGATAAAAAGTATTTTTCAAAATATCCGAACATCCTTGCTTCTCTTTTCGGCCTTGCGGATGAAGATCTCGCAAAGGATATTCTTGAAAGAATTGTTTTTGATGATGAACTTCAGGATATTCAGCCGTATTTCATGCATTATATGCTTGATGCAATACGAAAGTATGATTTGTTTGATAAATACGGGATGAAGCTTCTCGAAAGATGGATTCCCGTTGCAGAAGAATGCGATAAAGGACTTGCCGAAGGCTGGATTGCACCTGAAGAAAGCTATTCTTTCGACCATTCCCACGCATGGGGAGGAACTCCCGCATATCAGATGCCCATGGCGCTGACGGGTCTTGAAATTCTTGAGCCCGGCATGAAAAAGCTGAAATTCAACCCCAACCTGTATGGTCTTGAATTTGCTGAAATCAGCATACCTACCGAATACGGCATGATTTATATAAAACTGGATAAAAACAAAGAGCCGCTTATTTCGGCTCCCGAAAGCATTGAAATTATTTAAGGTGGTTGATTATGAATATACTCAAGGGTTTGAATCCCGAAACAGTTTTTGAATATTTTGAAGCGATTTCCGCAATTCCGAGAGGTTCAGGCAACACAGCCGCAATCAGGGATTACTGCATCGATTTTGCGAAAATCAGAAATCTTGCATATCATACCGATGAAGCTGAAAATGTTGTTATTTTCAAGAAAGGTTCTTCGGGAAGAGAAAATGAAGCTCCGGTTATTATTCAGGGTCATATCGATATGGTGTGTCAGAAAGATGAAACGAGCAGTATTGATTTTTTAACAGATGGTCTTGAACTTTGCGTTGACGGCGATTTTGTTCACGCAAAAGGAACAACACTTGGCGGCGATGACGGCATAGCGGTTGCGATGTGTCTTGCTTTACTTGATTCCGATGTGTATTCACATCCTCCTTTGGAAATTGTTTTTACATCTGATGAAGAAACCGGTATGAACGGCGCAATTGCTCTTGACACTTCTGTGCTGAAAGGAAAAAGAATGCTCAATCTTGATTCGGAAGCAGAGGGTACTCTTTGGGTCAGCTGTGCAGGCGGCGCAAGGGTTGATATTGCACTTGATGTGAATCAAATACCCAATTGCAAATCAACCTTTGTTTTGTCTGTTTCAGGGCTTCACGGCGGTCATTCGGGTGCTGAAATTCATAACGGTTATGCGAACGCAAATAAAGTTATGGGCAAGCTTCTTGACAGTCTTAAAGTGAACAACGGTTTCAATATTGTCAAAATCGATGGTGGTTCTGCCGATAATGCCATAACAAGAGAGTGCGTATGCGTTGTTTCTGCCGATACCGATATAACTGATGTTGCTTTGCAAATAGGCAATGAAATCTGTTCTGAAATTAAAAACACAGACCCGAATGCATATGTGAAAATTAATAAGACTGAGACAGCAGAATATTGTTTTGATAATCAGTCAACCGATAATATTATTTCGCTTCTCAATGAGCTTCCCAGCGGTGTTATTGCTATGAGCGGAAAAATTGAAGGCTTGGTTGAGACTTCGCTTAACCTCGGCGTTCTTAAAACAAACGGCAAAAAGGTTGACTTTTGCTTTTCCGTCAGAAGCAGCGTTGATTCCGAAAAAGAAAAGCTTTGCAGCCGTCTTTCGACTATTGCAGAAAAATATCCTTGCGATTTTATCAGCGGCAGTGATTATCCCGCGTGGGAATTCAAAGAGGACTCAAAGCTTCGTGATAAAATGGCAGAGATTTATTTTGATATGTTCGGGAAAGAAATGACAGTTACCGCCATACATGCAGGTCTTGAATGCGGTCTTTTCTGCGGAAAAATTGAGGGGCTTGACTGCGTTTCTTTCGGTCCGGATATGTTTGATATTCACACACCCCGCGAAAAACTGAGCATTTCTTCAACCGAGAGAGTCTGGAATTATTTGCTTGAGGTGCTTGATAGAATTTAATTCTTAAATCACAAATTTTTATTAACCTTCCCAAGCTCAGATAAAAGTTTATCAGCTCGCTGGCATATAAAATAAAAATATAGCCCTTGACGGAATATTTCGGCAACAAAAAATATACCATTGCCACACACATGGCAGAATCCGCTATGTTATAACGCATTGAATATATCTGTTGGTCAAGACCTTTCAGCATTCCGTCCGTTATCATATCCATATACATTATCGGAACAAGCGGTGAGAGTATTCTTATATACATCACTGCTTCGTTTGATTTATAAACAATTTTTGATATTCCGGGCGCAAAAGCGGCACACATAACAGCGGCAAAAATCGAAAAAATCAGAGTTTTCTTTAAGATTTGTGCAACAGATTTATTGATTTCTTTTTTGTCACCGATCTCATTCTTTTTTGCCAAATCCGGTACAAGCAGTGAAGAAAGCGATGAAAGAATCGCGCTCGGATAAAGAAGAATCGGCATTGCCATTGCGTGAATGTTGCCGTATGCTGCAAGGGCTGCCGCGCTTCCCGTTCCCGATTTTTTGAAGCCTCTTGGTATCAACAGATGTTCTGCGGTCAGCAAAATGCTTCTTGCACATGTTCCTGCAGCGTCAGGCAAAGCGACCCTGAGCATTTTAAAAATATTTGTTGCCGGCATATCTGTCACAGTTTTTAATGACAGCTTTTTGAGCAAAAAAGACAAAGTAAATGAAAATATTTCGGATGCCGTCATTCCTGTCACAACGGCGATGCATGCATATGAAGCAGAATAGCCTGAAAATCTGTTCAACAAAAAAATTACCGCTGCAATTTTAAAACCTTGTTCGAGCATTTGTATCGCCGAATACTGCGGGATTTTTTGAGCGGCAGTGAAATAGCCGCCGAGAGATGAAGACATGGCGACAAAAGGCAGGCTGAGAGACAGAACGCGCAGCGGAAAAGCAGTTTTAGGTTCCGATATCCAGACGTTCCCGATTATATCTGAAAAAACAAACAGGAGAAAGCCGATTAATGAGCCGCATATGCCCGCGTAGGTAATGCACATTGAAAGTGATTTACTTAAATCGTTTTTACCCAGGGCTATGTTTTGGACCGCTACCCTTGTTGTTGCAAGTCTTATTCCGGCGCAAGAAAAAGTTACGGCAAGTGAATAGACAGTCATTATAAGTTGAAAAAGCCCTATTCCCGCTGAACCGATTTTTGAAGTGAGATATGCATTGAAGCTGACACCGGCTGATTTCATTATTAAATTGACTGCTGTCATTATTAAAGTGTGAGTCACAATATCAGATTTATTTTGCATGATTTAACCTTCTGCAGTTGAAATTTAATGTGTATATGGTATAATAAGCTTATATTTTTGAAAAAGGTGATTTTATGAGAAGATTTGTTAAAGCGATTTCTTTTGTTTTGTTGTTTTCTTTTTTGTTTTCGGTTTCTCCTGTCGGATTTGCCGATGAAAGCACTGCACCCGAAATGATTGAATACGGTTTTGTTGATTGCGGCGATGCGAAAATTGAATACGGTATATACGGCTTGGAAAACGGTGAACCTTTGTTGCTTCTTCCACCGAACGGCGGCGATATGCACAGCCTTGACGGGAGCATTCTTCCCGAAATGTCAAAGCATTTTAAGGTTATTACCGTTTCACCGAGAGGCACGGGAAATTCCGATTGGGTAGAGGGAACGATGAATTTTGAAACATTTGCCGAAGATTTGGTTAAAGTTCTCGATTATCTTAAGATTGAAAAAACAAGGATTTTCGGCTTCAGCGACGGAGGAAATCTCGGAATAGTATTTACTCTTGCACATCAGGAGAGGGTGGAATCGCTCGTTGTTATGGGTTCAAACATCAACACTTTCGGAACAAATACTTTTGACCAGATTCAAATTACCTATCAGTATATTGTTCTCTGTGTTGAAGCATGGATAACAGGCGATGAAGAAACAAAGATAAGAAGAGATATCAAAGGAATGATGGTCGGTCAGCCCAGCCTTACATTTAAGGATATTTCTGCAATTAAGGTTCCCGTTCTCAATATTTACGGTGAGCATGATATGATACAGCGCTGGCATTCTAAGATGATAACGAAATCGATTGAAGGCGCAGAGGAATTAATGGTTGTCGGCGGCGGTCACAGCACCTGCTTTGATTATACCGATACTGTTATCAATCCTGCTTTGCTTGATTTTTACGGAGTCACCGCTTAAAAGGGGTGCTGACCTATGAATAGGTTTTCGAAAATTTTGTCAGGCTCGGTCGGAACTTTGGGCGTTTTTTTGGTTGTAACTGCAGGTGTATATATGCCGTTTGTTATATATAATGCCAAGAAAAATTACCGTGACGAGTGCGATTATCTTATGGTTTTGGGCGGCAATGTGATTGGTGCAGATACACCCAGCCCCCAGCTTTTTGAACGTATGAAATCAGCAGCCGCATATCTCAAAGAAAACCCCGATTGCTTCATAATTCCCTGCGGAGGATGCTTCAGACCCGAGCAGAAGAAATCCGAGGCACGCATTATTGCCGAATATCTTGTTGAACAGGGGATTGACGAAAAAAGAATAATTCTTGAAGATAAGTCGACAACGACTTTTGAAAATTTTGAATTTACTCTTAAAATAATTGAGAAACACTCTGGTAAAAGCATATCAGATGTTAAAACTGCGTTTTTATCTTCGGATTATCACATTTTCAGAGCTTCACAAATTGCGAAATGCTGCGGTTTTGAAAAAATCGGAAAAGTCAGCAGCCCGACTCCTGTCAATGCAAGAGGAAGATATTTCAGAGAATATGTTGTTTCGTTTGAATTGTTTGCAAAAGTTTTGAAAAGTAAATTTAATTATTGATTTAACCTTTAAAATTGTATTGACATTGAATCTTTTCTATGTTAGAATTTAGAAAATTTAATAAAAAGGTTTTGACGGGGAGGGCAGCGCATATGTGCTCTCAGAGAGTCGGCGGTCGGTGAAAGCCGATGAGCGGCAGGCGTTAGTTGTAGCCCCTGAACCGAAAGGAAGAAAGTGCTTTGCATCAGTAGAACCTTTCCGTGATTGCTGCGTTAATGCATAGGGCTTGTCAGAGCCCAAAGAGCGGCGCTTTTGCGCAATTTGAGTGGTACCGCGGGTAGAAATTATACTCGTCTCATTGATTATTATCTGTGAGGCGAGTTTTTTTATTGCCTTACAAAACGAAAGGATGATTGAATATGGCAAAAGAGCTTGCCAAACAGTATGATCCGAAAAACGTTGAGGATCGTATTTATGACTTCTGGCTTAAGGGAAAGTATTTCCATGCCAAAACCGAAAATGATAAGAAACCCTATACAATCGTTATTCCTCCTCCTAATATCACGGGTCAGCTCCATATGGGTCATGCTCTTGACAATACTCTTCAGGATATTCTTATCCGCTGGAGAAGAATGCAGGGTTATGACGCACTTTGGCTTCCCGGAACTGACCACGCTTCAATCGCAACGGAAGCAAAAATTGTTGAAGCTATGGCGGCGGAGGGTCTTACAAAGGATGACCTCGGCAGAGACGGCTTCCTTGTCCGCGCATGGGACTGGAAGGAGAAATACGGCGGCCGTATTATCGAACAGCTCAAGAAAATGGGTTCTTCCTGTGACTGGGACAGAGAACGTTTTACTCTTGACGAGGGCTGCAGCAGAGCGGTTCGTGAAGTTTTCGTAAGACTTTATGAAAAAGACCTGATTTACAGAGGCAACAGAATGGTTAACTGGTGCCCCAATTGTAACACATCGATTTCCGATGCTGAAGTTGAATATGATGAGCAGGACGGCAATTTCTGGCATCTTCTTTATACCGTTAAAGAAACAGGCGAGAAGCTTGAGCTTGCAACAACAAGACCGGAAACAATGCTTGGCGATACGGCTGTTGCAATTAATGCCGAAGATGAAAGGTATGCTCATCTTCACGGCTGCCATGTAATTCTTCCTCTTCTTAACAAAGAAATTCCCATCGTTTGTGATGAACATGCGGATATGACTAAGGGAACCGGTGTTGTTAAGATTACTCCCGCACATGACCCCAATGACTTTGAGGTTGGCAAGCGTCACAATCTTCCCATGGTCAGAACATTCACATATGACGGTTATATGACGGGTGCCGCCGATAAGGCTGTTTATGATGAACTTGTTGCAAGCGGTAAGGCAACCGCAGACGAACCTGAAGTTCTTGATTGCGGCAAATATGCGGGTATGTCAACAATTGATGCAAGAAAAGCTATTCTTACAGACCTCGAAGCAGGCGGATACATTAAATATATCGAGCCTATCAAGCACGAAGTAGGTACTTGCTACCGTTGCCACACCACTATTGAACCTATGGTTTCAAAGCAGTGGTTCGTTCGTATGGAACCTCTTGCAAAGCCCGCTATTGAGGCTGTTGAAAAGGGCGAAACGGTATTTGTGCCCGAAAGATTCACAAAGAACTATATGAACTGGATGCGAGGAACCCGCGACTGGTGTATTTCCCGCCAGCTTTGGTGGGGTCACAGAATCCCTGCATGGTATTGCGCAGATTGCGGTGCAACAATGGTTTCAAAGACCGATGTTGATACCTGTCCTCATTGCTCAAGCAAGAACCTCAATCAAGACGAGGACACACTCGATACATGGTTCTCCTCCGCTCTTTGGCCCTTCTCAACCCTTGGTTGGCCTGATGAAACTTCTGATCTCAAACATTATTATCCCACAAGCACTCTTGTTACGGGTTATGACATTATCGGTTTCTGGGTAAGCCGTATGATTTTCTCTGCTCTCGAATATACAGGTCAGGTGCCTTTTGATACCGTTCTTATTCACGGTCTTGTAAGAGATGCTCAGGGCAGAAAAATGTCAAAGTCGCTCGGCAACGGCATTGACCCGCTTGAGATTATCGACACTTACGGTGCCGACGCTCTCAGACTCACTCTTGCAACCGGCAACAGCCCCGGAAACGATATGCGTTTCTCAGATGAAAAGGTAAGCGCAAGCCGTAACTTCGCTAACAAGCTTTGGAACGCATCAAGATTCATTCTTATGAATATCGGTGATGATGAAATTCCCTGCGAGCTTCCCTCAGAGCTTGCTCTTGAAGACAAGTGGATAATCAGTCTCGTAAACAAGCTTGCAAAGGATGTTACCGACAATCTTGAAAAGTTTGAGCTTGGCATCGCAATTGCAAAGCTTTATGACTTCATTTGGGATGTATTCTGCGACTGGTATATTGAAATTGCAAAAATCCGTCTCCAGAAGGGTGGCGACGAAGCACAGACCGCAAAGCAGGTTCTTGTTTGGGTTATGGATAAGATTCTCAAGCTTCTTCATCCCTTCATGCCTTTCATTACCGAAGAAATCTGGCAGACAATTCCTCACGACGGCGAAGCAATCATGATTTCGGCATGGCCCGAATTTAATGAAGCCCTTTCATTTGCCGCGGAGGAAGCGGAAATGGAAAGAATCATGACCGCTGTCCGTGCAATCCGTAACAGAAGAGCGGAAATGAATGTTCCTCCCTCAAAGAAGGCAAAGGTTTATATCGCAACAGCTCATAAGGCAACTTTTGAGCAGGGCGGAGTGTTTATGCAGAAGCTTGCAAGTGCATCAGAGGTTGAAGTTGCTGAAGCATTCGACCTTGACGGTGCAGTATGCATTGTTACGCAGGACGCGAAGATTTATATTCCCATGGGTGAGCTTGTTGATTTTGAGGCTGAAAAGGCAAGACTTAATAAAGAACTTGCTGCAGTTCAGAAAGACCTTGACTTTGTAAACGCAAAGCTTTCAAATGAAAACTTTGTAGCCAAAGCACCCGCAAATGTTGTTGCCGCTCAGCGTGAGCAGGCTGCAAAGTATGCGGAAAAAATTGCAATGCTTAAAGAAAGCATCGCAAAACTCGGATAATCATAAGTAGGGCGGGGGCTTGCTCCCGCCGTATTTTATAACAGGTGATGTCATGAATTATAACGAAGCAATAGAATATATCCATTCTCTTGAAAAATTCGGAATAAGACCGGGTATGGAGAGAATACGCGCTCTTTGCGATTTTCTCGGAAATCCTCAGAAAAAGTTAAAAGTTATTCATGTTGCGGGAACGAACGGCAAGGGCTCAACCTCAACGATGATTTCAAATATTTTAAGAAAGAACGGTTATAATACGGGCCTTTTTATTTCCCCTTATGTTACCGACTTCCGTGAAAGGATTCAATACAACGGTAATATGATTGACCGCTATGACCTTGCGGAGTGTGTTGAGGCAGTTAAGTTGGCGATCGAAACACTTTCGGAAAATGATATTCAGCCGACCGAATTTGAAGCAATAACAGCTGCCGCATTTTTATATTTTGAAAAGAAAAAGTGCGATTTTGTTGTTTTGGAAGTCGGTCTGGGCGGCAGACTTGATTCGACAAATGTTATCGAAGCTCCGTATGTCAGTGTCATTACAAGTATTTCTTTAGACCATACTGCTGTTCTCGGCGATACAATTGAAGAAATTGCGGCTGAAAAATGCGGAATCATAAAGTTTGGTGCAGAGACCGTGGCATACCCTTTTCAGGATGAAAAAGCAATGGAAATTATACGGAAAACCTGTGCTGAAAGATGCAATGATCTGCGGATTCCCGATGTCGGCAGCCTGAAAATATTTAATGAAAAGCTTGAAGGTACTCAGGCGGAATATGACGGAATTTCTTTTACTCTTCCTCTTGCCGGAAAACACATGATATTTAATGCCTGCACAGCTATTGAAGCTGTCCGTTCGCTGAAAAGACTGGCTGTAAATATAAGTGATGATGCTATTAAGGCCGGTATCGAAACTTCGCTTATGCCTGCGCGTCTTGAACTGATAAAAAAGCATCCGGTTATACTGCTGGACGGCGGGCATAATGAGGGCTGTGCCGCAGCTCTTGCGGATTTTATCAAAAAGCATCTGGGCGACAAGAGAATTGTTATGGTTGCTGCAATGATGGCAGATAAGGACTTTTTTTCCTATCTTTCGCTTGTGTCTCCGTTAGCGGAAACTTTTATTGCGACCGGAGTTGATATGCCCCGTGCTCTTTCAAGCGAAGAGCTGATGAGAAGTGCTTCGCAATTCTGCGAAAACTGTTATGATATCAGTGACCCTGCAAAAGCAATTTCAGCGGCTCGAAACATAACCCGCGATGATGATGCGCTGATTGTGTGCGGCTCGTTTTATCTTGCAGGAAAAATCAGGGATGATTTGCTTAATTTTTAATCCGAATCAACAATTCAACAAAATTTTTATTTAAAATCCTTTATCCTTTTGATAAAGGATTTTATTTTTTTGCAAAGGAGTGTAGAAATGGCAATTAAAATTTCGGCAACACCTGTCAGGCTGACAATTGCCGTCAGCGGAGAAATAGACCATCATAATGCAGCGGCACTCAGAATGGAAGCGGATGAGTCAATTCAGACTGCACAGGTTAAAAATGTCAGGCTTGATTTCGGTGAAGTGACATTTATGGACAGTTCGGGAATCGGCTTTGTTCTCGGACGTTACCGGATTGTTGAAAGCTTCGGCGGCAGCATAGAAGTGGTCAATCTTTCAGGCAGGCTTTTTTCAATGATGCAGCTTGCGGGGCTGGAAAAGCTAATGACATTGAAAATGAAAGGATAATAATATGAAAGCATTAAATGAAATGAAATTACAAATCGAAAGCCGCTCCGTTAATGAAGCGTTTGCAAGAGCAGCTGTTGCGGCTTTTGCGGCGCAGACCGACCCGAACGTAGAGGAGATTTCTGATATAAAAACTGCAGTAAGTGAAGCTGTGACAAACTGTATTGTTCATGCGTATCCCGAAACCGTCGGAAAAATCTACATATGGGCAGGTATTTATGAAAACGGCGTTTTTAAAGTTAAAATCCGTGATAAAGGATGCGGCATTGAAAATGTCTCACAGGCGATGGAGCCGCTTTTTACAACTCTTGGCGGAGAGCGTGCCGGTCTCGGATTTGCCGTTATGCAAAGCTTTTGCGATAAAATTAAAGTAACTTCAAAATTCGGCAAAGGAACAACCGTGACACTTGAAAAAGTGTTTGAGGGTCGTGATGGCTGTGAGGACTGAAGCAACCGAAGCTCGAAATGCTCTCGTGGAAAAGAATCTCGGTCTTGTTCATTCGTGTGCAAACAGATTTAAAGGCAGGGGAGTTGAGTATGAAGATTTGTTTCAGGCGGGCTGTGTCGGGTTGATAAAGGCGGCAGATAATTTTGATGTATCCCGCGGGTTTTCATTTTCAACATATGCGGTTCCGGTGATTTTGGGCGAAATCAAGCGGATTTTTCGAGACGGCGGTTCTGTTAAAATAGGCCGAAGCATTAAAGAAAAATCGCGGAATGCCGTGAAGCAAAAAGAGCAGATTACCGTTGAACTCGGCAGAGAACCGACAATCAGCGAGCTTGCTGAATCGATGGGAGTTGATGTGACAGAAGCTGCAATGCTGCTGAATGCATCAATGCCCGTTTTTTCATTAACATCCTGCGGAGAAGACGGTGACGAACAGATTGAAATACCTGTTGATTCACCTGAAAATGAAATTTCTGATTTTCTTGCTTTAAGACAGGTAATGAAATCTCTTGATGAACGCGACAGAAAAATGATTGAGCTGAGATACTATAAAGGCTTTACTCAAACAGTTACCGCAAAAATGCTCGGTATGACTCAGGTGCAGGTTTCAAGGCGTGAAAAGGCGGTTTTGAAAATTTTACGCAAAAAATTAACTGCATAGCATTGACAAAGGAAAATATAAAGATTAAACTAAAAGCGGCATTGTTTTGCCGCTTATTATTTTTTTTCAGAGGTGTTAAAATGATTAAAAATATTCCCGACGGTGTTTATCCGACAATGGTTACTCCGTTTACCGATGACAACAAAATTGATTATAACGGAGTTCTTTCAATTCTCAATTGGTATTCCGAAAACGGAGTTGACGGTGTTTTTGCAATCTGTCAGTCAAGCGAAATATTCTTTCTTTCGTTTGAAGAAAGACTGGAGCTTCTCAAGTTTATTATGAAAAATGCACCCAAAGGCATGAGCATTATTGCTTCGGGTCACACCGCTGATGATCTTGACAGACAGATTTATGAGGCAAATGCTTTCATTGATGAAGGTATTGATGCATATGTATTTATTGCAAACCGTTTTGCAAAGCAAGATGAAGATGATTCCGTTTTCCTTCGCAATTATGAAAAAATGGTTTCATCAATTCCCGAAATAGGATTAGGTATTTATGAATGTCCTTATCCTTATAAAAGAATTATGCAGCCTGAAACATTAAGACAGTGTGCTCTTGACGGCAGACTTAAATTCCTCAAGGATACCTGCTGCGAGATTGAGCTTATCAAGGCAAAGCTTGCCGCTGTTGACGGCCTCGGACTTAAAATATACAATGCCAATTCCGCAACGCTTCTTGAATCTCTTGAAGCCGGTTGTGCAGGATTTTCGGGCGTTATGGCAAATTTCCATCCCGAAATTTATTCGTGGCTTTGCAAGAATTATAAAACAGAGCCCGAAAAAGCAAAGGAAGTTCAGGCTTTTCTTGCTTTTGCATCTATGGCAGAGTGCCAGGTTTATCCCGTAAATGCAAAATATCATCTCAGTTTGTGCGGAATTGATATTGGTTATAATACAAGGTCAAAAGACATTTCTTTGTTTTTTGAAGGCAGAAAAAAAGAAATTGAGCAGATGTATACCATAGAAAAAATGTTTAAAAAGAACTTTAATATCGGATAATTTTAGCATAATATGTATTTTCTTATAAAAACATGTTGATTTATTATTAACTATATGTTAATATTTTAGAGTAGCAATTTGGCTTTTATTAAATTTTTGGAGGAATTAAAATGGCCCAGAAAAAGACCGTATTCCTTACCGGTGCATCAGGCACTATGGGTTGGGAAGGCTTCCAGCAGTTCTATGCTAAGAAAAACCAGTTCAACATCGTTGTTCTTCTTCGTGACAGCGAAAAAAACAGAAAGAAGTTTGCTCCTTATATGAATGACCCCTCGGTTAAAATCGTATGGGGTGACCTTAAGAAGTATGAAAGCGTTCTTGAATGTGTGACCGGTGCAGATTATGTTCTTCATGTCGGCGGTATGGTTTCACCCTCAGCAGACTATTATCCCATAAACACAATCAAGACCAATGTTGGCGCAGCGAAGAATATCGTTGCTGCTGTTAAGGCTCAGCCGGATCCTGATGCAATCAAGGTTGTTTATATCGGAACTGTTGCCGAAACCGGCGAAAGAGATGATCCAATCCACTGGGCACGTACAGGTGACCCCATAAAAATCAGTGTTTATGACCATTACGCAACTTCAAAGGTTCTTGCAGAAGCTGTTTTTGCAGAGTCAGGTCTCAAGCACTGGGTATCTCTCCGTCAGTCAGGTATTCTTTATCCTGAAATCGTTAAGAACATGGAACCCATTATGTACCACGTAGTTATCAATGGTGTTCTTGAGTGGGCAACAGTTGAGGACTCAGGTCGTCTTCTTGTAAATGTTTGTGGCGATGACATTCCCGAAGAATTTTGGAGAAGATTCTACAACATCGGTTCTGGTGCCCAGTACAGAATCACAAACTTCGAATTTGAAAAGCTCCTTCTTGGTAAATACGGTCTTGGTCTCGGTGATCCCAGAAAACTCTTCGATCCTGACTGGTTCATCACAAGAAACTTCCACGGTCAGTGGTATCTCGACTCTGACGTACTTGAAAGCTATTGTCATTTCCGTGCCAATATGCCCATTGAAGATTACTTCAAGAGCGTTATGAACAGAGTTGAATGGTTCTATAAGCTTGCAAAGCTTGCAAAGCCCTTCGCTTTTGCTGTTAAGCCCTTCATGAAGAAGATTGCCAAGACTCCCGTTTACGGTACTCTTTGGTGGAGAGAAAATAACGTAACCGAAAGAATCAATGCTTACGTCGGTTCAAAGGCAAAGTGGGATGCTATCGGTAACGATTGGAGCAAGGTTAAGGTTTACCGTCCTGACGATAACCCCGCTAATGCACGTGTTCTTGACCACGGCTATGACGAAACCAAGGACTTTGATTCACTCACAATCGAAGACCTTAAGAAGGCTGCTGCTTTCAGAGGCGGCGAATGCCTTGCAACCGAAATTGTTGATATGTATACTCCCGTTCTCTGGAAGTGTGCACACGGTCACGAATTCATGATGTCACCCAACCTTGTTCTCAGAGGCGGTCACTGGTGCAACGAAGAGCTTCCCTCTACTCTTGAAAAGGCTGAGCAGAAGAAGTTCCGTTGGGCATATGATGCCGAAGCAAAGGTTAATCCCTTCTTCGCTCAGGTTTGGTATCCTCTTCATGATAAGGATGAAGACAATGTTTATACCGAAGAAATCTACAGAGATTTCAAGGAATATAAGAACTGATTCAGTATTTATCGAGGCGTCTTTCGAAAGAAAGGCGTCTTTTTTATATTAATTTATATATATATATTGTAAGTTTTTTTTAGTTGTGATAAAATAATTATAATCAGTACTAAAAGGAGCTTTGTCAAGATGAGAAAAATAAAAGTTTTTTGCGCATTTTTACTTTGCGCCGCGATAATACTTTTATCGTCTTGTAAAAATATGTCGGGTTTAACCGTAAGCGGAAGCGAATTGAAGATCGGTGTTTCCGGAATAACCGGTGAATTTAATCCGTTTTATTCCGAAAGCGAAGCTGACCGTGAAATTGTTTCGCAGATGTTCAGACCCATTCAGCGGCGCGGTTCCGACAACACGCTCATTAATCACAGCGGCGGAATATCCTATGAATATGTTGGCGAAAGCAGTGTTAAATATACGGTTTCCATTGACAAGGATATGATGTTTTCTGACGGAACAAACATAACAATCGACGACGTTATCTTTTTCTATTATTTAATTGCTGATGCAACATACAACGGCACCTACAGCGACTGGTATCTCAACGATATTCAGGGTCTGAAGGAATACTATTTCGACGATAAAAACTATGCATCTTCCATTGCTCAAATTGAAGCAACAATCAAAGAAAAATATACGGTCACTTCGATTTCGGCAACTGATTACGTAAAATATCTTTCTGCCACCGATCTTGAAGGTAAATTTGACGGCAATCTGGATTCTGTTTCGCCCGCAGGAATAAAATGGGGCGAATATCTTAATAAGCTTGGTTATTCACAAGATCTGGCTTCTTTGGGCAAGAATCCGGATAAAAAAAGTGTTATTCAGCTCGCAGCAAAAGCTGAGGCGGAAAAGAATCCGCTTGCATACAATCCCGAATCATGGTATCGTGAGCAGCTTTACGGTTCATATATAAACAGAAATTATTCTGACGGAGCCGATGTTACCGAGATATCGGGCATAAAAAAAGTCAATGACTATACATGCACGATTTTGTTTAATTCAAGAAATATTAACGCTGTTTCGGAATTGAATGTTCCGATTGTTTCAAAAGCTTATTATTCCCCCGAATATGTTAAGGGTTCTGCGGATAAAGTGAAGCATATTGAAGGGTTTCCTGTTTGTTCGGGACCTTTTGTTTTGACGAATTTCAGTGACGGTGAAGCTTCTCTTTATGCGAACCAGTATTATAATCAGTCAAAAGGAGATTTTGCCCGCTTAAAGTTTTTGGATTTTGAAGCAAAAGGCGACGACCCTGTTGACAGTGTTGTTTCAGGAAAAGTTGATGTAGTAAACATTTTAGCGGATGCCGATGCTGTTAAAAGGCTGTCGAACGAATCAGTCAGCTATTTTATTTCCGACTGTGATTATTATGTCTCAATGTTTTTTAACACGCGCACCTTGTCTGATTCAATTGCGAGAAAAGCGCTTATGGGTCTTTTTACAGCGGGTGATGCAATCGAAAGCCGCATCGGTTCATATTATACGGGCTTGCTTAACCCTATCAGCATTAGGTTTTCCGAGCATCCGTCAGGAACGGTAACTCCTTACTATAACGAGAGTGCATACACCGCTTACAGTATGATGGGTTATTCCGGCTTGAAAGACATCAGCGTTTACTATTGCGGCGTTGAATCTGATGTTGAATATGCCGTGCTTACGGAATATAAGAACAGACTGTCCGAAAAAGGAATAAATCTCAAAATCGTTCTTTCCGATGAAACCTCACTTGAAAACGCAATTGTTTCCGGTTTGGCTGATTTGTGGATTGAAAAGGTGTATGACGGCTCTACCTGCGATAAATATGATTATTATAACAGCAACGGGGTCATGAACCGAACTGCGCTTCACTCTGCTGAAATCGATGCCATGACTTTAGCAATACGCTCGTCAGTCGGTTTTTCAGATAAGGCGCAGATGACTGCACAGCTTATGACATTGGTTATGGATGAAGCTGTTGAACTTCCGATTTATCAGAGGCAGACACTGACAGTGTTTAATACTAAAACCGTTGATTCCGAATCCCTTGGTGAGGCTTCAGGTTTTGACAGCTTTACATATATGATTCCTTATCTAAAAAGCAATTGACATTTATTGCGTGGAGATGAATTTATGTCCTTATTATCAGAACTTTTTCAAACATTTAAATCTAAATCTGTTTTAAATCCGGGTGTTGTTGCAAAGGCGGCAGTTAGCAGAGTTAAATATAATAATGCAGTCAGCGGCAAGTATGATAACGGCGTTGCTTTAACACCCCCTATGGGATGGTCAAGCTGGAATCTTTTCAGAAATAAGATTAATGAGGAACTTATTTTTGAAACGGCAAAAGCACTTAAGGACAGCGCTCTGGCTGACTGCGGCTATAAGTATGTGAATATTGATGATTGCTGGCAGTCATCAATAAGAGATGAGAACGGCAGACTTCAGGGCGATTTTGTTTCATTTCCGAGTGGTATCAAGTCTCTTGTCGAACGTGTTAACTCATTAGGTCTTAAGCTTGGAATTTACAGCTCCAACGGAACTCTTACATGCGAGGATTTACCTGCGAGCCTCGGGAATGAGGCTGTTGATGCAGATACTTTTGCGGAGTGGGGGATTGAGTATTTCAAATATGATTTCTGCCATAATGTCAGAATCTCATCTTATGCTCCGCAGATTATAGGCATCAATATCATCAATCCCGTTTCAGGAGAAGAATTTGAATTCGGTCCCGATGATGCTGTTTTCAGCGGTGATGCCCGCATCTCACAAGCTGCGGATAACAGCGCTTGCCGTTATATTGACGGTCTTTCTGCAAATATGGGCTCGTTTGAACTGCCTGATATTAATGTTTCCGATGCAGGGGAGTTTATACTGACTCTTATATTTAAAAAAGGCGGCAGGATAGATAAACATATTGAAATACTTGTTAACGGTTCTGAGCTGTACAGAACCGATTTGCCTGCCACAAAAGCTTTTACACTTGAGGGCAGACATCAGATTAGAATCAAGCTGCTTCAAGGAAAAAACACTTTAAGGTTTTTTAATCCTGTTGCTTCAAGAATGGATAGTGCCTCTGTTCAGTATTCCGCCATGGCAAATGAATTAAAGAGAGCAACTAAGGAATATGCGGAGAAAAACGGCTGCGAAGAAAAGCCGATTGTATTTTCAATTTGTGAGTGGGGACGCAATTTCCCCTGGAAATGGGGTAAAAGTGCAGGAAATATGTGGCGAACCACTCCGGATATCAGACCTGTTTGGTCTTCTGTTATCGGTATTTACGAATTTAATGTTTTGTTATATAATTATGCTGAGCCCGGAGCATGGAATGACCCGGACATGCTTGAGGTAGGTAACGGAAAACTTACTTTTGAGGAAAATAAATCTCATTTTTCGCTTTGGTGTATGATGTCCGCTCCGCTGATTTTAGGCAATGATATTCGTAAATTTATTAAGCCTGACGGCACTGTTGATAAAGAGAACGAAACTTACAGAATTCTGGCAAACAAGGCTGTTATTGCTGTTGATCAGGATTCTTTGGGTATTCCTTGCCGTAGGATAAAAACAAACGGCGCAGAGGATATTTTGGTTAAGCCTCTTGAAAATGATGAGGTTGCCGTCTGTTTCTTTAATAAAGCTAATTCGCGCACATCAATGAACTGCCCGCTTAATGATATTATCGGCAAACCTTTTGTTTCAATACCGAAAGCTGACAAATATTTGTTAACCGACCTTTGGTCAGGAGAAGAAAAGGTTATTTATGGCTCTGTTGAAGCAATGGTTCCTGGTCACGGAGTCAGGCTTTTCAGGATTCGTTCTTTATAAAAATATTTTATTTTTTGAAGGGAGAAATGTTATATGGGACTTATTAAAGCAGGAATCGGAGCACTCGGCGGTGTTCTCGCAGACCAGTGGAAGGAATTCTTCTACTGCGATTCACTCGAAAACGATGTGCTTATGGTAAAGGGCTCAAAGCGCATCAGCGGCAGAAGTTCAAACACAAAAGGCAGCGATAACATTATTTCCAACGGCTCAGGTATTGCCGTTGCCGACGGGCAGTGTATGATTATCGTTGAGCAGGGTAAGGTTGTTGAGGTCTGTGCCGAACCGGGTCAGTTTACTTATGATTCTTCAACAGAACCCAGCATATTTTCCGGTAAGCTTGGCGATTCAATTAAGGAAACATTCAAGCTCATCGGTAAGAGATTTACATACGGCGGAGATACCGGCAAAGACCAGAGAGTTTATTATTTCAACATGAAGGAAATAATGGACAACAAGTTCGGCACCGCAAATCCGTTTATGTTTGAGGTCGTTAACAAAAGAATCGGTATGAGTCGCACGGTTCAGGTAAGATGCAACGGTATTTATTCCTATAGGATTACAGACCCAATTCTTTTCTATACAAAAATTGCCGGTAACGTAAGCGATGAATACAGAAGAGAAGAAATAGATATGCAGCTTAAAACTGAATTCATCTCTGCACTTCAGCCTGCGTTTGCAAGACTTACAGAGCTTGAACTTCGCCCTGCACAGATACCTGCACACACAACTGAACTTAAAGATGCAATGAATGCAGCTCTTAAGGTTGAGTGGACAGATCGCAGAGGTATTTCCGTTGAATCGATTGCTCTTAATCCGATTACCCTCACCGAAGAGGATATGAAGAAAATCAATCAGATGGAAGATGCCGCAACAATGGGCAGCAATCCTTTTATGATGGCAGGCAGAATGACTGATGCACAGGCTAATGCAATGGAAGCAGCTGCTGCTAATGAGGGCGGTGCCATGACAGGTTTTATGGGAATGGGCATGGCAATGAATGCCAACGGCGGATTTAATGCGGCTCAGATGTATCAGGCAGGTGTTCAGCAGCAACAACAGTTTGCTCAACAGCAGCAGGCAGCTCCCGCACCCGCTGCTGATGGCTGGAAATGTGCCTGCGGTGCAACAGTAAGCGGTAAATTCTGCACGGAATGCGGTGCAAAGAAGCCTGAAGCAGAAGGCTGGACCTGCTCGTGCGGAGCAGTAAACAAAGGTAAGTTCTGCCCCAACTGCGGAGCGAAGAAACCCGCAAGCGCACCGCTTTACCAGTGTGACAAATGCGGCTGGAAGCCCGAAGACCCCCACAATCCTCCCAAATTCTGCCCCGAATGCGGCGACAGATTTGACGAAAACGATGCGCAATAATTAATAAGATAAGCAGACAGCACCTCAGGTTTTTCTGAGGTGCTGTCTTTTGTAAAAAAGAATTTATAATATTACTTTTTCGGGAATTCCGCTATTTTCCCTGGATTTATCGGCAAGGAAAACCACCAAATGGCCTGAAAGAGAGTCGCTGATTGATGTGCACGAAACAGAAGGTGTTTCTCCTCTTACATAAGCAACAAAATCTCGAACCAAATCAAGGTCTCCGCCGCCATGAGTGTCATTATCAATCTTTAAGTCGAAAATGGTATCTGCGTGTTCAAAGCCGGGGCTTGGGTCGATTTTAGAAAGAATAAGCTTTGCTTTTTCAAAATCGCCCTTAATAACACCTTTTGTGCCTGTGATATGAATTGTGCGTGTGCCGTAGCTTGTGCCGCCTACCATAATATGTGTGCCCGTGGCACCGTTTTCAAACAGAACGCTGACTGTCTGATGGTCAACAACATTGTTGTCGCTTTTATAAGCACAGACACCGTACGGACTGGTTTTCAAAAGCTCAATTTTGTCTTCAATTGTCGGGTTTTCAATGTGTTCTAAAGCATCCCATACATAGAATGACCATCTGTCAGGGTGGTCAATATAAATCCTTTTTGCCGAATACAGGCACTCATCGACCAAGGGACAGTCAACAAGGCATCTTGTTCCTGAATTTTTTGGAGCATTTTCTTTTATAAACTGTTTGTTGCAGCCGAAGCTCGAAACTAAAGACGGTTTAGTTTCGCTCATAAGCCACATCATAATGTCAAGGTCATGGCAGCATTTTGCGAGCAGCATTGAACTGTGGCACTTTTCGGAGTTGTTCCACTTGCCTCTTACATGGCTTGTTGACATGTGGTGGTAGCTGACATATTCGCTTGTCTGAATGTTAATTATTTCACCGATTTCGCCGGAAAGTATAATATCCTTGATTTTTCTGTAAAAAGGCGCATACCGGAGAACAAAACAGACCATGATCTTTCTGCCGTATTTTTCGGCGGCAGCCACAAGCTTACGGGCTTCTTCTTCATTGACAGAAAACGGCTTTTCAAGCAGCACGTCATATCCTGCTCTTAAAAGCGGAATTGTTGTTTCGACATGAATATGGTCCATTGTACCGTTGATAACGGCATCGGCAAATTTAGGTGCATCGGCAAGCTCTTGAGCGGTTGCAAAACAACGCTCGGGCGGAATGTTGAATTTTTCCGCGATTGATTGTCTGCGTGCTTCATTTGGGTCGGCAACGCCCACAATTTCCATTTTGTCGCTTTCAATTTCAGCAAGCGAAGCATAAGTAAGGCTGCGATGACCGCCCCCGACAATAATTGTTTTTATAGATTTTGTTTTCATAACGCTAAAGCTTTTAGTCCTCTATAGTGATTTTAATTTCGTTGCTTTCTTTGGTGATTTTTTCATTCATTTCATGTCTGCGCTGCATCAGCTCGGAATACATCTGATTTCTGAGAGCACCGGAAAGCGGATATAAAAATTTCGGTATAACTGCGAGGATTCCTGTCAGCTGCGGGATACCTGTGCAAAGCGCAAAAAGCCACCATTTGGTTTTATCGGTCTGAGTGCCGATAGAAATACCCTGCCTATATCCGATACCGTCAAGAATAAGGTTTTTGGCCGAGTTCATAAATAAATTCTGAAGCTTTGTTATCAGATTTCGTGCAACGCCGATTGTTGCCTCGACCCTGTAGCCGTTTTTCCATTCGCAATAGTCCATTGCTTCATTATAAAGCTCTGTTTTAACAACCTTTCTGATACCGAAAGCCCATTTATCAAACCAAGCCTGAACACCAAACAGAACAGTCATTAAAAGCGGTTTCTGATAGTTTTTGCCGATTGAACCTACGGCGAAGAGTAGTAAATACCAAAATCTTGTGTATAAATCTTCGAAAACCCAAATTGCTTTGGATGAAAATTTTTCTCTGATGGGCTTGACAAATGCGTAGCTTATACTTCCGTTAAGACCCGACGGTATGTTGGCGATTGTTAACAGAGAGGCGGAGCCGAGAACATCGATGAAATAGTTGGTGTTGCTTCCGCTCACGCTGAAGCCTCCGAGAAAATCGGAAATGGTTATAAGCAAAACGGGATAGTTGTTTATAACAGCTTTCAAACCCTGTTTTACGCTCGGTGCTTCAATGGACTGCATGACTCTTTCCTTTGAGACAAGAAAGAAATATAAAGTAAAGACTGAAGAAATGATGCTTGTGCCGAGACCCATGGCAAGGAAAAGATTTCTGAGCTTCCATTTCAAAACGCCGTTGTTAATCAGGTCAAGCAAAACACCCATTATATAGTTTGGCATGTCTTCACCCATGTAGCCGGTTAGAAGCTCGGCCATGGTGATTAATCGCGTTCGGTCATTCGGATGCGGCGTGATGGTTGTCATATATCCCGCCTTGGCAATGCTGGTAAAAGTGCCGGCTGTTTCATTGACAACATTAAAGGCAAAATAATAAATCAGTTTGGGAAGATATGTGCCTGCAGTTCCGGGGAAAAAGAATGGGATAAACCAATACAGTGCGCCGATTAACGTTATCGGAATCTGGAAGGCGACAAGATAAGGCCTGAATTTACCCCAACGGGTTCTTGTTTTATCCACCAAAGCTGCGATTATGGGGTCATTGATAACATCCCATGCGCCGGTAAATATGCTTACAAGAGCGTTTGTTTTAAAATCAATTTTTACAACGTCCCAAAGAAAACGGTCGGTAAACTGACCGATATTAAAAGCATTTGAAAAATCATTCAAAAGATAAGCAAAGGTCTCTTTTGAACCGACATAACGCCTGTCATAAACCTTGAATTCTGAAACCTTTCTTTCGGGAGCAGTTTGGGTACTGTTCATGATATGATTCCTCCGCGTGTTTGTTTCAATGAATAAAGGCGTTGCAGGTTTACCGCAACGCCAGTTGAATCATTTAAGACCTTTGACTGCCTCTTTAAGAGCTGCCATTTCATCTTTGCTCAAAGTAACGCCCTTGCCCATTTTTTCATGGTCAGGCGCCCACTCACGGATATCATATTTGGGATCTCTTCCGTTCCAGCTGATGAGGTTGAGTTCTTTGGTCCATCCTTTGGGATTTTCCGAAAGAACAGCGACAGATTCAACGATTTCATAAGTAAATTCGGGCATGGTGTTGCTCCTTTCAATTTTTTTACAAAATAATTATAATATACTTTTTTACGAATGTAAATATTAATTTTTAAAAATATTATAATTTATTTAAAAATAATATTAAAGGATGTAAAAATTTGCATATTATGGACATGTGGTGAATATATTGTTTTGAAAATCAAAATAAGGAGTGAATAATATGAAATTCACCAATGACACGCAAAGAATCGGCTTTTGTGAAACAGTTTTTGAGACAACAGCCGAGCAGTCGCTTGATGCGGATATCAGTCTGCCTGATTATTGTCCGGAAATACAGCGAATATTGAAATGTTCGTTGATTCCCAATGTAACAGCTGTTCAAAACAGCACGGAAAGAATAACTGCCGACGTTAATGCGGTTGTAAGACTCATATATGTTGGTGACAATGGAAAAACAGCCGCCTATGAACAGTCTTATCCCATTCAAAAACTCTTGGAATCCGGTCGACTGACACCTGATTCTGTTCTTAGTGTAAGGGTTAACACAGACTATGTTAATTGCAGAGCTGTCAATTCCAGAAGAGTTGACATTAGGGCTATGATGACCTTTATCTTCAAAGCTCAAAAAAAGCGAGATGAAGATGTTTTGTGTTATGCAGAGGGTGCCGGAATGCAAACCATGAAGGAGGATTGCGTTTTTGCTTCTCTTGTTGGCTTGAATGAGCGTGCTTTTATGATTGGTGAAGTTGTAGAAATTACTGACAATAAATTGCCGATTTCCCAAATTATTGATATTTCGGTTTGCGCAATTGCAGATGAGGTGAAAATAATAAATAATAAAGCGTTGATAAAAGGCGAATGTATTGTAAAAATATATTACATCGGCGAAGAAATCGGTTCGATAGAGAGCATTGAGCATTCAATGCCGATAAGTCAGATAGTTGATATGGAAGGTATTGATGAAAACTGTCTGAGCAGTATAAAGCTTTCCGTAACGTCTTGCGATGCTTCACCTAAGACTGACACATCGGGTGAGATGCGTCTGATTGAAGTTAATGCGCGTGTAAGTGCTTTTATTGCCGCGTTTAATGAAACGCCACTGTCATTGATTTCAGATGCATATTCAACGGAATACGACGTTAAAAACACAGCAAAAAGTATGGAGCTTTTGAAATATAATGACAGCTGCAATACATCCTTTACCAACAAAGTTGTTCTTGAAAGCATCGGTGTCAGTGTTGACTGCGTTTTGGCTGTTTGGTGTTCGGATATAAGCTATGCTTTTACGGCAAAAGAAGACAAATGCAATGTTGCAGGCAGTTACCGCGCAACGGTAATATATAAAGATAAAGAAGGTCAGCCGGGGATTATTCAAAAACCGGTCGATTTTGAGTTTTCTATTCGCCTTAAAGAAAGTGCAGAACGAATTGTCAGTTTTGGTTCTGCAGTTATTTCAGCTTGTTCATGTGCTGTTACGGGAGACAGCAGGCTTGAATTGAAAACTGAAATTTTGGTGAACGTACTTATACTTTCAAGCACAATCAAAAAACATGTCAACAGTATTGAAGTTTCTCAAGAAAACTCGAAAAGAGAGAAATCTTGCGCCTTAACAATTTATTTTTGTGAAAAGGGAGAAAGTATCTGGAACATTGCAAAACATTATAATACAACAGTTGATGCGGTAATGTGTGAAAATGATATCGTCACAGATTCCATTGAAAAAAGCGGCATGCTTTTGATACCCGGAGCATAAAGTTTTACTTGAATAAAACAATCAGACGGGTGAAAACTATCTTTGAATATCAAACGAAGACAAAAGAAAGGAAAATACACATGAAAATCTTCGATGTGACAGGGGATAGTTTCACCCGCGAAATAGAGAACTACAACGGAACGGTGCTGATTGATTTTTTTGCTGATTGGTGCACGCCTTGTAAAATGCTTTCACCGGTTATAGAGGAAATTGCTCAAAAAAATGAAAATAGAGTTAAGGTTTGCAAAGTTAATATTGAATCGGAAAAAGAGCTTGCCGAACGCTTTGGGATAATGAGCATACCCACTCTTGTTGTACTAAAAAACGGAACTGTTAAAAACCGCAGTATTGGCGTTACCGGTAAAAAAGCAATAATGGATATGCTTGAATAGTGCGTAATAATTGCAGATATTGTTTGTTTTTGGACATTCAATGAAAATTGTATGGAAGTTTTCAATTGACATTTTGTGCCATCCGGATTATACTTTATTCAGCGGTTAATCCGCGAAAAAAATTTAGGAGGACAGAAAATGGAATTTTTAAATGAAATACTTGCAATGGTACAGCAAATCCTTAATTATGTTAATGAAGCAGAGGCAGCCGGTATTATCGAAATTATAAAGAATTCTCTTGAATCAATTTTCGCCGGAATTCCCATGCCTCTTTAATGCAGAATGTTAACTTATTTCAAACTGCGGATCGCTTTGCGGTCTGCAGTTTCTTTTATATTAATATGTATAACATTTCTCTTGAAATATTGGCAATTATCTGTTAAAATATTTAGCGGAATTTATTATATTTTAGTTTTGAAAGGTGATTATTATGGCTGTTTGCAAAGTTATTTCACACAGAGGTGCAAATCTTGAGGCTCCGCAAAACACACTGCCTGCTTTTGAAAAATCAATTGAAATCGGTGTTGACGGATTTGAAACCGATATTCATCTTTCTGCTGACGGCGTTCCCGTGGTCTGCCATAATTACACAATTGACGAAACTTCAAACGGCACCGGTGAGGTTAAATCAATGACACTTGAAGAGCTGCGTCAATATGACTTCGGTTCATGGTTTCATGAAAAATTTAAAGGCACTAAGCTTCCTACTCTTGAAGAATTTCTGACCCTGTGCGAAACTGCGGACATTGAAATAATGAATATTGAAATTAAGCCGCCTCTTGACGGCAATATGTCTATTGTTTCAAAAACTATTGATGCCGTTAAAGCTCACGGTTTATTTGACAAACTTTTAATTTCCAGCTTCAGTGCTGATGTGCTTGTTGAATGTAAAAAAGTCGAACCGAATTGTAAAACAGGTTATCTTTACGCTCCTAATAATTTGCATTTTTATTCTGAAATGCTTTTGGGCTATGTCAGATTTGCGAAAAGAATCGGGGCTGATTATCTTCACCCGCATTATCTTTCCGTTAATAAACGCTTTGTCAGAAGGCTTCATGAAAACGGTATCGGTGTCAATGTCTGGACTGTTGACAAGCCTGACGTCACAAATAAAATGCTTAAATGCGGCGTTGACGGCATTATCACCAATGCACCGATTATGGTCAAGGATTTGATTGCCAGATTCAAATAATTTTTGTTTCCTTGTTTTATCCCGATTTACGAAAATCGGGATTTTTTGCAAACTTTAATCTAATTGTTGAAATGAATCGGTTTGTATGATATAATCTCAATCGGTGGTGTTTTATGGCAATTTATAATACTGTCAGCCCGGCTGAAACGGAAAAAATTGGTTTTATGCTTGGTAAAAGTGTTAAGTGTGGTTCCGTTATCGCCATGTTCGGCGATCTCGGTGCAGGCAAAACGGCTTTTACGCGAGGCTTTGCTAAAGGTATGGGTATTTCATGCGATGTCAGCAGCCCCACTTTTGCTTTGGTAAATGAATACAGAGGAAATGGTAAGCTTCTCTGTCATTTTGATATGTACCGCATTTCGGGATGGGATGATTTATATTCAACAGGTTATTTTGATTATCTTGATATGGGCAACACACTTATAATTGAGTGGAGTGAAAATATTGAAGCGGTTTTGCCGTCGGATTGTATCAGAGTGACCATCACCAAAACCGATAACGTTAATGAAAGAAATATTGAAATAACTGGAGCTGAGTTGATTGAAAATTCTTGCGGTTGATTCCTCGGCTAAAACAGCAAGTGTGGCTGTTATCGACGGCGATTTGCTGCTTAGCGAATGCTATGTTAACGCAGGCTTGACTCACAGCAGAACTCTTATGCCTATGGTCGATAATGCTCTTACACAAGCAGATTTGAAAATTGAAGATATTGATGCTTATTGCGTTAATGCAGGTCCTGGTTCTTTTACCGGTATCCGTATAGGTGTTGCAGCGATAAAAGGTCTTGCTTTAAGCAGCAGCAAGCCTTGTGCGGGCATTTCAACGCTTGAGGCGGCAGCATATAACTTTACCGATGAAAACTGCATTGTCTGCGTTTCGATGGATGCAAGATGCAATCAGGTCTACACAGCTTTGTTTAAGTGCGAGCACGGTTCCGTTGCCCGTTTGTGCGATGACAAAGCCGTATCAATTGATGATTTGTGCGCTGAGCTTTTGCATTTTGATGGTAAGATAATGCTTGCAGGTGACGGTGCTGAAATATGCTTCAAAGCTTTAAACGAAAAGATTCCCAATGCCGTTCTTGCCGCTGAAAACAGAAGATATCAGCGGGCTTACGGTGCGGCACTCGTTGCTTTGAATAATAAAGATTTGTTTAAGGATTCCGCTGAGCTTGCTCCGGTCTATTTAAGGCTTCCTCAGGCTGAGAGGGAATTAAAAATAAGAAAAGGAGAAAAATTATGATTGCACTTGGCAGCGACCACGCCGGCTACGAACTCAAGCAGGCTATTATTGAACATCTTAAAGAAAGAAACATTGAATATAAAGACTACGGTCCTTTTTCGGGTGAATCCGTTGACTATGCTGTATATGCTGAAAAGACAGCAAAAGGCGTTGTCGGTGGTGAATGCAGCCTTGGTATTCTTTGTTGCGGAACCGGTGTCGGCATTTCGATTGCCGCAAATAAGGTCAGAGGCATTCGTGCTTGCTGCTGTTCGGATAAATTCTCTGCTGAGATGACAAGGCTTCACAATGATGCCAACATGCTTTGTCTCGGCGGCAGGGTGCTTGAAGTTGAAAAAGCACTTGAGCTTGTTGATGTTTTCCTTGATACTGAATTCAGCAATGATGAGCGTCATATCAGACGAATTGCTCAGATTACCGAGCTTGAAAACAGATTTTAATAAATCGGAGGTTTGTATTATGTCAAAAGTTGTTATTATGGATCACCCTCTTATCCAGCATAAGCTTACATTTCTCAGAGATGAAAACACAGGCTCGCTGGAATTCAGAAACCTTGTCAGCGAAATTGCAATGCTTATGTGCTATGAAGCGACAAGAGATTTGCCTCTTGAAGAGGTTGATACAAAAACTCCGATAACTGTTGCAAAAACAAAAGTTATTGCAGGCAAAAAGCTTGCTTTTGTTCCCATTCTCCGCGCAGGCCTCGGAATGGTTGACGGTGTTCTCGCTCTTGTTCCTTCAGCCAGAGTCGGTCATATCGGTCTTTATAGAGACCCCGAAACCCTGCAGCCTGTTGAATATTACTGCAAGCTTCCTGCCGATATTGAAGAGAGGGAAGTTATTGTTGTTGATCCCATGTTAGCTACAGGCGGCTCTGCAATTGATGCAATAACTCAGATTAAAAAGAGAGTTCCTCAGAAAATCAAATTTATGTGCATTATTGCTGCACCGGAGGGACTGGAGGCTCTTAAGTCTGCTCATCCCGATGTTGATATATATGTCGGCGCACTTGATGAGAAGCTTAATGACCACGGATATATTGTTCCCGGTCTCGGCGATGCCGGCGACAGAATTTTCGGAACAAAATAAGATTAAATTTGCAGCCCTGTTTTTAAAAATATTTTTAAAAATAGGGCTTGATTTTTTGGATAATGTATGATAATATAGTCGAGCAGATAAATGGGGGTGTAGCTCACTTGGGAGCCCAAGGCACTCAGAAACGCACCCTACAAAAATTTAATAAAAATCAATTACTTAGTGTCCTCAAACATGGGGGTGTAGCTCACTTGGGAGAGCGCTTGAATGGCATTCAAGAGGTAAGGGGTTCGATCCCCCTCATCTCCACCATCGGACACTAAGTAATATTTTTTTGCCCACTTTTAAA
>JAZNSX010000068.1:0-12974 GCA_045591425.1 Acutalibacteraceae bacterium
TTGACGGTCTTGTTAAAATCAGAACACAGATCGCCCGTAAACTCGGCTACAAAAATTTCGTTGAACTCGGCTATTACAGAATGGGCAGGGTAGACTACGATGAAAAAATGGTTGCGGCTTTCCGTAAGAGTGTTGAAACCGATATTGTGCCTGCCGTTGCCGAGCTTAAAGAGCGCATAAGAAACCGCCTCGGCCTTGATAAAATCATGTACTATGACGATGCAATCAGCGTTACGGGCGAAATGCCCCGACCCGTTATCGGCACGGATGAAATCTTTGCAAATGCGCTTAAAATGTATAATGACATGAAGCCTGAAAGCGGCGATTTCATGAAGCGGATGCTTGATGCCGAAGCCTTTGATGTTGAAGCCCGTGACGGCAAATTCGGCGGCGGATACTGCACCACTTTCGCAAAATACAAGCAGCCGTTTATCCTTGCGAATTTCAACGGCACAAGCGGAGATATCGATGTTATCACCCACGAATTCGGTCACGCTCTTGCGGCTGATTATATGTTCAAATATGCCGAGCCCGACTATCCGACGGGTATGGAAACTCACGAATGCCACAGCATGAGCATGGAATTTCTCTGCCATAAATATATGGATAAATTCTTCGGCGGCAAGGCGGATAAATACCGCTATAAGCACATTGTTGATGCACTTTCTTTCATTCCTTACGGAACGATTGTTGATGAATTCCAGCACATTGTTTATGAAAATCCCGACCTTACTCCCGCAGAGCGTAAGGCGGAATATATAAAGCTCGAAAAGAAATACAGACCCTATCTTTCATTTGAGGGCATTCCATATCTTGAACTCGGCACGCGCTGGCAGTATCAGATGCATATTTACGAGAGCCCGTTTTATTATATTGATTATTGTATTGCTCAATGTGTCGCGCTCGGTTTTCTCGGACTTTCAAGAGCGGATTTTGATGGTGCACTTGAAAAATATGTTGATTTTTTAAAGAAAACGGGTGGTATTTCTCTCGGTGAGCTTATCAAGGGAGCAGGACTTAAATCACCTTTTGAAGCAAATTCGCTTAAAAAGACAGCTGACAGTGCGGCTGAAATCATAGCGAAAACGGAATTGAAGCTTTTTAATTAAACAAGTTATAGCAAATATAAAATGCATGCTTGGAAATTCCGAGCATGCATTTTGTAATCATATATTATTTATCGAGCTTCATTTCAACCTGAGTTGCAACGAGGCTTTCGCCGCAATAAATCTTGCGGAGTTTGGGCTTTTCAATTTTGCCGGTCGGGTTGCGGGGTACTTCGGCAAAAATTATCTTGTGAGGACGCTTATAGCGGGGAAGGTCGCGGCAGAAATCCTTGATGTCTTCCTCATCTGCTTTACAGCCTTCCTTGATTTCAATGATTGCAGTTGCTATTTCGCCGAGTCTTGCATCGGGCAGACCGATAACGGCAACGTCCTTTATTGCCTCATGCTTTCGAAGGAAGTCTTCAATCTGAACGGGATAAAGATTTTCGCCGCCGGAAATGATAACATCCTTCTTACGGTCAACAAGGAATATAAATCCGTCTTCATCCTCCTGAGCCATGTCGCCCGTGTAAAGCCAGTCGCCGTGAAGAGTTTCGCTTGTTGCCTTGTCGTCATTGAAGTAGCACAACATAACGCCGGGGCCTTTAACTGCAAGCTCGCCGACCTCACCTTTTGCAACCTCGTTGCCGTTTTCGTCAATTATCTTTGTTTCCCAGCCGTAGCCTGCCTTGCCGATTGCGCCGACCTTGTGAACATTCTCAACGCCGAGATGAACGCAGCCGGGGCCGATGGATTCGCTCAGACCGTAGTTGGTGTCATACTGATGATGGGGGAATACCTTCATCCATCTCTTGATAAGGCTGGGGGGAACGGGCTGTGCGCCGATGTGCATGAGTCTCCATTGGTCAAGGTTATAGCGGTCAAGCTCAATATCGCCCCTTTCAATGGCGTCAAGAATATCCTGAGCCCAAGGCACGAGAAGCCAGACTATTGAGCATTTTTCCTGCGAAACGGCTTTGATTATCCATTCGGGCTTTGCGCCCTTGAGAAGAACGGATTTTGCGCCAACAAGCAGGCTGCCGAACCAATGCATTTTTGCGCCGGTGTGATAAAGGGGAGGAATGCAAAGGAAAACATCGTCTTTTGTCTGAGAGTGATGGTTTTGCTCAACCTTGCAGGAGTGCACAAGAGCTTTATGTGCGTGGAGAATCGCTTTTGGGAAGCCGGTTGTGCCCGAGGAAAAATAAATTGCAGCATGGTCATCATCGCTCAGGTTGATTTCGGGATTTCTTGATGTGCAGTATGTAACAAGCTGATTGTAGCTTTCTGCAAATGTGGGGCAGTCGCTTCCGAGATAAAGGCGAAGTTTGACATCGGGAATGCGGTCGCAGATCTGCTCCATTCTGCCCGTGAATTCGGGACCGAAAACGATAACATCGCTTTCCGAAAGCTTGAGACAATATTTGATTTCATCAGCTGTATAGCGATAATTGAGAGGCACGGCAAGTGCGCCAGTTTTGAGAATGCCGAAATAAATCGGCAGGTACTCGATGCAGTTCATGAGGAGTATGGCAACTCTGTCGCCTTTCTTAATGCCTCTTGAAAGCAAAAAGTTTGCGAAGCGGTTGGCTCTTTTGTTGAAATCCTCCCAGGTGATTTCGCTTCTGCCTGTTGCGTTTGCGCCCTGTTCAATAAGAGAATATTCTCTCCAGGTTACTCGGCTTTTTTCTTGTATTTCGGGATTGATTTCAACCAGCGCGATGTCGTCTTTATATTGCGCTGCGTTTTTTTCGAGAAATTCGGTGATAGGCATGTCGTCATTCCTTTTCTTTGTTGTTTGGTTATATGATTTGCTTTATTAAAAACATAATTCAGAGTGGCGGGATTCAAGAGACGAATCCCGTCACTCCG
This sequence comes from Acutalibacteraceae bacterium, assembly GCA_045591425.1. Lineage (GTDB taxonomy): Bacteria > Bacillota > Clostridia > Oscillospirales > Acutalibacteraceae > CAG-177. Next base: position 2,919 of record JAZNSX010000068.1, read on the forward strand.
GTTTGATTCTTTATTTTGATTCAAGGATATGAACATCTCCGTTGTAGAAGAATTCAGTTTCCTTTTCGTTAGTTGCTTTTGTTGCCGCGCTTACAGTAAAGCAGAGTGCTAGCGAAGTGAGCATTGCGACGCATGCAAAAACAGGTCCTTTGCCTGCAAGCCAGATAAATGTTTCGTTTGTGCTGAAGTTTGTGAGAATTTTTGCTGCAGCGGGAATAACAGCGATAATGAAACCGCCGAGTATACCGGCCCAAGCACCATTTGTGTTCATCTTTTTCCAGTAAAGAGCGATAACATAAGGTGCAAGGAAGGAACCGGAGATAATTCCCCAAGAATAGCTCATCATGTCAAGAATTGCCGTGTCTGTGTTGGCGATAATATACGAACATATGACAAATATAACACATAATACTTTAATAATCAATGATGATTTTTTGTCGCTGAGATTTTTTTTGAAGTGCTTGATAAAATCAATGGTGAGAGTTGAACTTGCGGTGAGAGTGACGGAACATAGTGTTGAAACCGAAGCTGCAATCAAAAGCACAAGAACAATGCCCAGAAGCACAGAAGGAAGGTTTGATTCTTTTAGCATGTAGGGAACAATGTAGTCCTGTGCTATGTATCCTTCTGTTGAAGTATTGTTGAGCTGTTCATATGTAAAATATCTGTAGCAAAGCGAGCCTATGAAATAACCGCCGCCCGCAACAAGAAAAGCGAAGAAGGTTGAAATTGTGATGCCTTTCTTTGCCTGCTTGTCGTCTTTGATGCCGAAATACTTTGTGACCATTTGAGGGAGACCCCATGTGCCAAAGCTTGTCATGAGAACTGTTGCCCAGAGCGAAATCCATTGAGAAACCGTGAGGTCAGGCAGACCGTTTGTTGCACTGAGCTGTGTGCCTGCATTTTGCGCGTATTCCGCAATGCCTGCAAAACCTCCGACTGCATCGCAGCGGATAACGCATATAATGAGAAGCGCAACGCCAAACATCATAACGATGCCTTGCATAAAATCAGCTCTTGCCTGAACAAGATATCCGCCGAAAACAAGAAGAAGGGCTGCAACAACAGCAATGATAATCATGCATATATCAACATTGATTCCAAGCAACACTTCTGCAACCGATGCAAGACCTTTGTAAACCGATGCCGAATAAGGAATAAGAAAAATAAATATAACTATGCATGCGAAAAGACGCATTTTTTCGCTTGTGTAACGTTTTTCAAGAAATTGAGGCATGGTTTTGAGCTTGAGGCGATAGGATGTGTCGCGTGTTCTGCGTGCGAGAACCTTCCATGCGAGCCATGAACCGAAAACTGCGTTACCGAGACCCGCGAGAATACCCCAAAGACCATATGATTTTCCGGTGCCGCCGGCATAGCCGACAAACATAACCGCCGAAAAATATGCGGTGCCGTATGAAAGCGCGGAAAGCCACGCTCCCGCATTTCTGCCGCCAACCGTGATGTCAGCAATGCTTTTGGCTTTTTTACCCTGAGTAATGCCTATAACTGCCATAATAATTATATAAACAGCTATCGTTGCCCAAATTGTAAATTCACCCAAGACACTTCACTCCTTTTGTTCTTTAAAGCTTTAAAGCTTTTGTGCGATAAAGTGACTATATGATATAACATATTCATTTTTTTGTCAATATGGTTTTGAAATTTTTTCGATTGACCGCAAAAAACATTGCTGCTATAATGTTTCAAAAGAAGAAATGTGAGGTAAGACTATGAAAATAACTGTTTTAACCGAGAACACGGCAAATGATAGCCGCTTAATCGCTGAGCATGGTCTTTCACTTTTTATAGAAGCAGCTGATAAAAGGATTCTTTTTGATACAGGTCAGACAAATGCGTTTGCTCGAAATGCACTTTCTCTCGGTGTTGATTTGTCAAAATCGGATATTGCCGTTTTATCTCACGGTCACTATGACCATGGCGGCGGAATAAGCACTTTTTTGGGTTTGAATGATATTGCGCCTGTTTATCTTGCGAAGGAAGCCTTCGGTGCTCATTTCAACGGCAGTGAAAAGTATATAGGTCTTGACCAAGGTTTGAAAAGCAACAAAAGACTTGTTTTTGTTGATGATGAATTTGAAATCAATGAAAATATAAGATTGATTTCATGCAACAAAAAAGAAAGGCTTCATCAAACGGAGCCTTTCGGTTTGAATATTGAAATCGGCGGTGTTATGCAGCCGGAGAGCTTTTTGCATGAGCGCTATCTCCTGATAAATGAAAACGGCAAACGTATTCTTTTCAGCGGCTGTTCACACAAGGGGATTCTTAATATTCAGGAGTGGTTTAAACCCGACGTGTTTGTCGGCGGATTTCATCTTTCAAAGATTGATCCCGCGACTCCGGACCGTGAAGGGCTGAGAAAAACGGCGAAAGCTTTGATGAAATATGAAACAAAATATTACACCGCGCATTGTACGGGCACAGCTCAATATGAATATCTCAAAACGGTAATGGGTGACCGCCTTGAATATCTTCATGCGGGCAGCAGCGTGATAATATAAAACAGGACTGTTCAAACCGAACAGTCCCGTTGCTTTATTTATTGACAAGATGTTTGTATTGATAGCATCTGACGTAATCAACTTTGAATTCTGCGGGCCAGTTTTTTGGGGGTGTTTTCCAAATTTCGCCCGTTCCGTGTCTGTCGGAGCTTTGAACTCCGTTTTCACCTGCAAATTCGCAGGAAAGAAGCAGATATTCAGGATTCTTTGATACTCCGCCCGTGGAGGTTCTGCCGGTTTCAACGCCGTTAATGTAGAAGATATATTCATTTTCGTTCCATTCAACGCCGTAGGTGTTATATTCCTTATACGGATTGTTTTTGATAAACATTTTGCCAACAGTTTCGCCGTGGTGTCCTTCGCCGTATCCGTCGTAGTGAATGCCGGTGGATATGGCATCATTACCCCACCAGTTATCTTTATAGTAGAAGGATTCAAAAACGTCGATTTCCGTGCCGTCCTCACCCGAATTGTTGACGTTATAAACGCCTTCATTCATCATCCAGAACGCGCTCCACATGCCTGTTGCGGCGGGAAGAATGCAGCGAACCTCAAAGTAGCCGTAGAGCTGCTCATGCTTGTCGCGTGTGGTGACCTTGCCGGTGTACCAGCCGGGCTTGAATTCATTGCAGCCGAGTTCTTTGCGCGCCTCATCATATTTGCCGCCGACGGGCGGTTCTTCAAGATATTCGGCTTTTATGATAAGATTGCCGTCTTTAACGCTTACCATATCTTCATGCCAGTAACCGCCTTTGCGGTCGGTTATCCACCATGAAAAGCCCCACTTTGATTTATCAAGCTTGTCGCCGTTAAACTCATCTTTCCAGACAAGCTCAAAGTCTTCTTCAAGGTTAATAACCTTTCCTTGCGGTATTTTTCCGAGATCGAGAGCGTTCGGAAGCTGTGGATTTATAAGCATAAGCAGGGCGATAAGGATTTCCAAAAACGATTTAATCATATAAAAACCTCCTCCTTGTGAAATTTTATCATATAAGAAAACAAGTGTCAACAAATCACTGACACTTGTTTTTCAGATTATTATATTATTTCTGTTTCAACAACTGTTAAAACCGAGTCTCTGACTGAGAATCTGATATCGAATCCCGCGAATTCAATTCCGTAAATTCTTTCGGCGTCATCCTGATATCCAGGTCTCGGATCTTGCGCCAAAATTGCTTTCAGTGCCGCTTGTTTATTTGGCGGTATTCTTTTGAGCAGATCTTCGGGGAATTCAACGGTTAATCTGCCTTCTTTTTCGTTGAGCGCAAATCCGTTGCTTGCTTCGGGGTGAGAGTCAACATAAGGCAGATAAGGTTTTATGTCATAAATCGGAGTGCCGTCAAGCAAATCCGCACCCGCAACGCGGAGAATACAGCCGTGTTTTTCCGTTTTTTCAACTCCGAGAAGTTTGACGCAGGAAAGACCTATGGGATTCGGTCTGAAAGGGGAGCGTGTTGCAAAAACGCCCATTCTCTTGTTACCGCCGAGCCTCGGAGGTCTGACCGTCGGAGTCCATTCTTTGTCTATGCACTCCGAAAACTGCCACAGCAGCCATAAATGCGAATATTCTTCAATTCCCCGAAGTGCATCGGGGTTGCGGTATTCAGGCTCAAAAATAATCGTTGCTTCAAGCTCGTCAACAAGTCCGCTCTGGCGAGGTATGCCGAATTTTGAAGAAAAATCGGTGTGAACATGAGCTATGATATTGATTTCGGTTTTCATAATCAGTTCTCCGGTTTAGCAGTTTTATGCGGAATGTTTTTCTCAACCATTTTCATAAGTTCGTCAAGCGTTACAAGAACAACATCCTCGTCAAGCTGACTTACGAAATACGCAAGATTTTCAATGCTGACAGTCCACGGATGAACATTGATAACGCTGTATCCGTTAATTGATTTAATATCTGCGGGGTAGGAATTGACTGTTGCTGCCTGCTCGTCAAGCCATTCGGTTGTAACATTTGTACCCTCGCCGTCGGGGTGCCAGAGTGAAAGACGGTAACTGATGAAGGGTTTGTCGTTAACAAAATAAATTCTGCCCTTGCCGCCCTCGTATCTGTCCGGATCGAGGCTTAAAACACCGCCTTTGATGTTGTTATATCTTGCGTAATATTCGAGTCTGTCGGTGAGGACTTTATCGTCAATTTCATTATCGGGAGTGCCGTCAAGAATTTGGACATATTCAAGCTTGCTTTTTGCCATTGAAGCTGCCGTTAAATCCGTAAATCCTCCGAGAGCATCGAAGGGATATTCCGTTGGGTGGATATAACCTGCGCCCGAAACTCCCGCCATGAAATAATCGTTTTCGGTTGCGTCGGAATAAATCTTTTTAACCGTAACAGGTGAAAATTCCTGAAGAAGGGGAGGGAATGACCATGTTACGGGGAACTGCTCTCGGAGAGCAAGCTTCTGATAGAATTCGCCGTAGCCGTTCTGAATCCACTGAAGATTATCGCCGTCGCTTACAACAATGGCGCAGTAGTGCTTTGATGTGTCTGTGTATTCCTTTGTAACGCCGTGCTTTTGCTCGGGAATGTCGCATCTGAACGAAGCAAGATAGCTGTTGTTATGGCTGTGGTCTGACGGGAGCGCGATATTGCCCTTCTTTGAAGCCTGCTCGACAAATGCAACCTCATATTTTACCCAGCCGAGAACGGGAACGTTATCTCCTGCATATTCCATGACACGCCCGCGAAGAAGATTTGTATCCTCGTCATCATCAATGTAGAAAGTGTAAAAGCCTTGCTGAATAGCAAGGTCACGAACACCGGTAACCTCATATTTAAGGCTTACAATTGCATTGTAATTGAATTCATCCTTGTATTTTTCAAAAAAGCTCCATTGAAAAATCAGATTATATGTATCATCGGAAAAGTCTTCCTTGAGAGTAAGTCCTGCATCAATTGCGAGCTTTTCAAGGCTTTCGGGCACGGGCAGCCAGCCGTAGAGAGCGGCAAGATTTGTTGCGGCATTAAGGCCCTCCGCTTTTTCGCTTTCACGGTAAAGAACATAGCCCGAATCGGTTATGTATGACTTGAATTTGTTAAGAAGAGTTTCAACAGTCCATTTATTTCCGTTTTCATCGTTGCGGATAAGCTCAACACCGCTTGCCTCAATCTCTTTGAGATAATTGTTGCAGATTCCGTTTGTGACAATGAAAATAGAGGGGCTTGTTTTGGCAACAACACCCTGAAGGCTTACCGCCATATGGCGCTCATCTGCGCTTTTGAATGTTGCCGAATCAAGAACATAAAGCTTGTCAGAAAGCTCATAGTCAATGCAGATATTGCCGAGCTTTGCAAGCTCCTGCTCCGTTTTTGCTTCGGGAACTGTAGGTGTAAAAAGCCCGATAAGAAAAATAACAAATGACACAAAGAAAGAGGTTATTGATTTAAACATAAAGCCATCTCCCCAATCAAACGGTTAAGTGTGTATTCACCGTTAATTTTAATATCATTATAGATGCATCCAATCCGATTTTCAAGATTTTCGGAACTTTTTTTGCGCCATCAAAGGGCATCTGAATGTCAAGACACTTTGAAATACTGTACAAATGCTGATGATAATTCCTGATTGTTGCATCGGAAACACCGTTTGCCGTTCTTGAAGTGATGAACATTGAAAAGACCTGTTCAAAGGTCTTGTTTTCAGTCCTGTTCACAGTGATTTTTCTGCTCATAGTCAGACCGCATCCCTTACTGAAAAATTGCGATTCAGGGATGCGGTCTGATGAATTTCATAAAACATAAGAAAAATCCCTTGAAACCTTAAGTTTCAAGGGATTGGAGCTGCTAGGCGGACTTGAACCGCCGACCTCATCCTTACCAAGGATGCGCTCTACCGCCTGAGCCATAGCAGCAATTATTAAATTGGCGACCCGGAACGGGCTCGAACCGTCGACCTCCAGCGTGACAGGCTGGCGTTCTAACCAACTGAACTACCGGGCCATAGCGCGTTTGTATCGAACGGATGTTATAATATCATATTGTTCGGGATTTTGCAAGTCCTTTTTTGAAAAAATTAAATATTTTTTGGCGGTTGTTGATTTTTTTGAAATAACTGTTTTTAATACAGTGCCGTTATTGCTTTTGTTGCAGAGTTATGATAAAATTTAAACAAATTGATTTTACATAAAGAGGGATTAAAATGAAAAAGGCGATTGCTTTGTTTTCTGCGGCGGCGATACTTCTTTGCACATTCATGGTTGCGGGTGAGAAAAACTCAACTGAATATATTCCGCTCGCCTATGAAGGAAATTCATATGAGCTTATTGAATCCTTGGAAAACGATATGGATTTTGCTGCCGAGGCGGCGGGCAAAGCTGCAAAATCTGCTTCCGACGGCAGTATTGCATCGTCGCTCGGCTATGTTGTTGTAACCGAATACATTCCTGCGGACGGCAAAACCGATGTTTCCGACTCGCTTCAGGCGCTTATTGATGAAAACCCAAACCGAACAATATATTTTCCTGACGGAGTATATCTGATAGGCAAGCCGATTTTAACTCCTGCTGACCCTAAAAAAAGCGTTGATTTGCAGCTTTCAAACTATGCCGTTATTCAGGCGACAGATGATTTTGAAGGAGAAGCTTTGATCCGTCTCGGAGGAAAGGATGCGGCTAACGACACCCATACCGTCGGCAGCAATTATTCGCTCACGGGCGGCGTTATCGATCCTTGCGGCAAAGCAAACGGTGTCAGCATTGACAGCGGCAGAGAAACTGCCGTTCGAAATGTTTCAATAAAAAATGCGGTGATTGGCATTCATATCAAATACGGCGCAAACAATTCATCTTCGGATGCGGATATAAGCGATGTTAATATTATCGGAACAGGCGGAACGGATTCGATAGGACTGCTTGTTGAGGGATATGATAATACGTTCACCAATATGCGCATCGGCAATGTTTTTACGGGCGTTTATCTCAAATCTTCGTCGAACTCTCTCAGAAATATTCATCCTCTTTATTATTCCGATTATACAGATTATGAAAACAGCTGCGGCTTCCTTGACGAAGGCGGCAATAACATCTATGATTTTTGTTACAGCGATCAATTCTGCAATGGTTTCAGAACCGTCGGCAATGCGTCAAGCATTTTTGATAATTGCTTCTGCTTCTGGTATTCGGGAAGCGGCGGAAAAGAAGTTGCTTTCAAAGCGGACGGTAAATTCAATTCGGTTGTTTCCAATTTGCGTTCAAACTTCAGGGAGGATACCCGAAACGCTGTGCTTGAAGTCGGCAAGCCGGGCGGCAACGGAGTTTTTGATAATTTGCTTGCAGACAGCGGCAGAGTGGCTGATAAATCCTATAAGCGTTATACTCAAGGTACGCTTCTTTGGTTGATTAAGTGTTTGTTTGTATAATGTTAGAGTATACAATAAATATAAAGGAAAATATAAAGGAGTTTTTACTATGAAAATGCGCGCCCCGGCTTTGCCGATAATCAATATTGACCCCTATTTTTCGGTATGGACTGAAGAGTCTTTGCTTGAAACAACCGTTCATTGGACGGGCAGCCCCAACACTATTCTCGGCAGAGTTTTTGTTGACGGTGAGGAGTACCGATTCTTGGGCGATAATGTCAAAGGTTCAAAAACTCCCGAAATGAAGGTTGAGAAAGTCGAACTCGATGCTTTTTCAACATTTATTACATATTCAAATGATAAAATAAAGCTTGATGTTTGTTTTACTTCACCTACGCTTATTACGGAGCTTTATTATGTTTCCCGCCCCGTGGCGTATTGTAAAGTGTCCTACAGTGAAATTGACGGCAAAAATCATGATGTAAAGATTAAATTCAGCTGCAGCGAGGAGCTTGTTCTCAACAAAAAAGGAGATGGCAGGGCATACAGCCGAAAGGTTGACATCCCGGGCATGACCGCCATTAAAATGGGCAACGGTGAACAGAATGTGCTTTGGAGAAGCGGCGACGATGTGAGAATCGACTGGGGATTCTTTTATCTTGGCGTTGTCGGTCAGGCGCAGGCAGACAATGAAGCTTTCTCGGGAATGTACGGAGTTTTCTGTGAAAAAGAGCTTGATAATGATGCTCTGTTCGTTTTTGCTTATGACGATATTGACAGTATGGTCTATTTCGGTGACAAACTGAAAGCGTATTGGAAAAAAGACGGAAAAACCATCGAAGAAGCAATCACCGAGGCCGCTGCCGATTATGATGCGATTTTTGAAAAGTGCAGAGCTTTTTCGGAAAAGTTGAAGTCGGATGCCGTTGAGAAGGGCGGCGAAAAGTATGCAGAACTTCTTATTCTTGCTTACAGACAGGTTATGGCTGCTCATAAGCTTGTTGTTGATAACGAAGGCAACAACCTTTATATTTCTAAGGAGTGCTTCTCAAACGGCTGTGCGGCAACGGTTGATGTCACATATCCTTCGGCACCGCTGTTTCTGCTTTATAATCCCGAGCTTCTCAAAGGAATGCTCAGACCCATTATGAAATATGCTCTCAGCGATGCATGGAAATTTGATTTTGCTCCTCACGATGTCGGACAGTATCCCCTTGTTAACGGTCAGGTTTACGGTGCAAACGAACTTAAATGGCAGATGCCCGTTGAGGAATGCGGTAACATGATTGTTCTTTTTTCGGCGATATGCGATGTTGAAAAGGATGCTTCTTTTGCAAACGAATATCTTGACACTATTCTGAAATGGGGCGAATATCTGATTCAATACGGTCTTGACCCTGAGAATCAGATTTGCACCGATGACTTTGCGGGACACCTTGCACATAATGTTAATCTTTCAATCAAGGCGATTATGGGTATAGCAGGTCTCGGCAGGATTCTTGAACACATCGATAAAAAAGAGCTTGCCGAAAAAATGATGAACACAGCAAAGACTTATGCTGAATCACTGGTGAAAAACGCTGCAAACGAAGACGGCAGCTTCCGCCTTGCATATGATAAGCCCGGCACCTTCAGCCTTAAATATAATTCTGTATGGGATAAGATATGGAAAACAGGTCTTTTCCCCGAAGAATTCTATAAAGGCGAAATTTTGCGGTATAAAAAAGAACTTCTGCCCTACGGCGTTCCGCTTGATTCGCGCGAAAAATATACAAAGTCAGATTGGCTTGTGTGGGCTGCATGCCTCAGCGGTGACAAAAAGGATTTTGAGCTGTTTACGGATTCGCTGTGGATGGCTTATAACACAATGAGAACGAGAGTTCCCATGACGGATTGGTATTATTGTGACACTTCGCATATGAGAGGATTTCAACACCGTACAGTTCAGGGCGGACTGTACATAAAACTTATGCTTGAATAATATTCAAAGCCTTCGGCGATTGCTGAAGGCTTTTATACATTAATATATTTTGTCGGGTTTTGATGAGAAACCATGAAACACACGGATTAGTTGAGAAGAAGGGATAAAAAGATTAAAAAAAGGTGTTGACAAATGGGATGTGATTTGGTAATATAGTCGAGCACTCCGCAAGAGAGCGGAGAGCGACGCACCTTGAAAATTAAACAACGATTTAAGAAAAACCCTTGAAGATTAATTTGAGTATGTA
>JAZNSX010000069.1:0-3857 GCA_045591425.1 Acutalibacteraceae bacterium
TTTTCTTTCTCCCAAGGTTTCATATAAGGTTCCGAAAACCTATTTCATCTACCGTGAAAATGACACCGTTTATCTCGGTATGGATTACATAAAGGGTATGAGTGGTAAGAGCAAATATCTTGCATTTATTCCGTCAAGAAAGCGACTCAGAAACAGCATTATAGATGCGCTTATGAACGCACAAAGCGTGCATAATGACAAGTTCGGCAAGTACGATAATCCCGTTTATGACACTTGGGCAGAGTATTACAAAGATTATTTCGTTGATATTTACGCCTTTACGAAAGCGAAGTTTGAGAAAACCGAGATTGAACCCGAGATTATGGAAGCGGTTGAGCTTATCAACAAGAATTTCGATGAAATATTCAGCGTTACCAACAACACAGCCTGCCTTTGTCACGGCGATTTCTGGATGCCGAATCTGATAATTGATTTCTGGAAATCCGAGCTTGCAGGTGCGGTTGACCCGTTTGATATGCTGTGGGCAGAACCCGAATATGAGATTTTCTGCCTGACGCTCGGTTTCGGCGAAAAGCTGAAGCTTTATGATGAGTATAAAAAGAGAAATCAGACCTCAAAATACTGCGATTTAAAGGTCGAACTTTATGCTCTGTGTAACGAACTGAATTGGTATATCCTCTTGGGCGAAATGGGACACGATTATCTGATGTTCCGTGCAAAAAGATTGATAAAGAAAATGAAAGAAATGGGATTGAATTTATAACACGGGAGTGAAAATTATGGATAAGAACGCAGCAATTAACTTTGTTATACAAAACGCACGACCTCTTGAGTTAGCAATCTACAAGTATTTCTTTGAAAACGAATCAAACCAAGCTGTTATTGATGAGCTTTTGAAATTTCAAAATTCCGATGGCGGTTTCGGTAATGCTCTTGAGCCTGATTTCTTCAATCCCAATTCAAGCCCTATTGCAACAAATGATGCTATAATCACTCTTTGCCGTACCAACTCACTTGATAAGGATTCCGACATCGTAAAAGGGATAGTCAGATATTTGAAATCTCACGATTCATTTGATGAGGATAAAAAGCGTTGGTTGTTTGCGATAGACAGTAACAAGGATTATCCGCACGCAATCTGGTGGGAGAAAAAAAGTGACGGTATTAGCGGATTTAATCCGTCAATTTCGTTAGCTGCATTTATGAGTTGCTACGGTAATCGCACTTCTCTTTATGAAAAAATCATAAAAGAAGGATTTAAATATCTTGAAACAGCCGAAGAAATAAGCGGCGATTCATTGAAATGTTTTCTGCTTACATATGAGCTTTTGAAATCAAACGGCATTAAGGATATAATTGATTTGGAACATTTCAAGGATTTGTTGTGTAAAACTATTGATAATTCCATATGCAAGGATATTGAAAAATACGGCATTGAATATGTACCGATGCCATCCGACTTTTTCTCCGGCTCATATTCGGAATTTATAACTCCCGAAATCAAACCGTTGATTGCTGCCGAAAAAGATATTTTAGGTAAACTGCAAATGAAAGACGGCGGATTTGATATTACTTGGAAATGGTATACTCCATATTCCGAGTTCGAACAAGCAAGAGCTTGGTGGCGCCCTCGCATTACTATTGAAAATCTTCTTTTTAATGAGGTACAGATATGAAACCTGAAATATTAAAACAAAATGAAAACAGTTGGAATGAGTTGGCTGAAGATTTCTTCGGTGTAACAGCTTTGCCTATACTTGGCTGTTCAATTCCGACAGAGGATGAACTGCACCTTTTTCCCGACCTTAACGGTAAGTCTGTTTTTGAAATGGGTTGCGGAAGCGGTCATTCGCTCAAATGGTGTGCAGAACACGGTGCAAAAGAGCTTTTCGGTCTTGATATATCCGAAGAACAACTTAAAGCCGCAAATAAATTGCTTGGCGAAGGCGGATATTCCTGCACACTTTTTCATCAGCCTATGGAAGATAACGCAAATATTCCCAAAAACTATTTTGACATTGTTTATTCAATATACGCAATTGGTTGGACTACCGACCTTGAGAAAACAATAAAGAATGCTGCATCATATCTAAAACAAGGCGGCACATATATTTTCTCTTGGGATCATCCGCTTCTGCATTGCGTTGATTTGGAAAGCATTGCAATTTCAGGCGGAAACAGAACGGTTGCAACCGAAGAACGCATAATTTTCAGCGGCAACTATCTTGAAGAAGATTATTATACATTTGAGAAATACGGCAACCCTCTTACTCTGCAAAACCGAAAACTTTCTACTTACATAAACACCCTTGCCGACGCAGGTTTTGCTGTTGAAAGAGTGATTGAAGAAACAAGCGAAACCGTTCTTGAAAAATCAGCAGACTTCGCTTCAGGTTACTATGCCGATTTCAAAGCAAAGCATTTTCCGCTGTCGATTGTTATTAAGGCAAGAAAGCTTTGATTTTTGAGGTGTAGATATGTTTGAACTCGAACAAGTATGCAATGAAAATATGTCGTATTACAGCGAATATGAAAAAGCATTTGAAACTGATTTGAAGCAATATCAATCAAGGATTCATCCGTCTGAAAATGCAGAAACTTTGCGTTGGTATCACATAAAGGCAGATAAAAAGTATATCGGTGCAATTTGGTTGGAGAAGAATGCCAACGATGATTTCGCTGTTTTAGGCGTTTTCATAGCAGATGAGCTTTACAGAAACAATGGTATCGGTAAAGCGGCGATTGAACAAATAATCAAAACCGATTTGCAGCATATGCACACAAATAAAATACTCCTTCGTGTCCGTGAAGAAAACGAAAGAGCAATCAACTGTTATAAATCGGTTGGGTTTAAAGAAAATCGAAGATATAAAAAAGGCAATTTAAATGTTATTGAAATGATATATGAGGCTTAACTATGATATATAGAAAATATGAAAGCAGTGATATTTCCGCAATACGGGATATTCTCGAAAATGATTTAGGTTACAACTGTGAAATTAAAAATCTGAATAACCGTATTAATGAAATGATGAATCGGGGCAATTATCAGATTTTTGTTGCCTGCGACGGTGGCGAAGTTGTCGGTTACATAGGTTGTGTCAATTATCTTGCGTTTGAACTTGAAAACGAAGGTATGAAGATAATTGCTCTCGCAGTTTCAAAGGAATATCGCAGAAAAGGTATCGGCACCGCATTGCTCAAAACTGCAGAGCAATGGGCAAAAAATAACAAAATTGAAGTTATACTTCTCAACAGTGGTTTACCCAGAGAAGATGCACACGCATTTTACGAATCACAAGGCTATTTCAAAAAGAGTTACGGATTTATAAAGAAGATATTGTAAAATGGTGATTATATGAAGACACTTATTCTGAACGGCTCTCGTCGTAAAAACGGAGATACTATCAGTTTAATCAACAAACTAACGGAGCAATTAAATGGCGAATATAAAATAGTTGATGCTTATTATTCGGATATTTCTGCTTGTGTAGATTGCCGTTATTGTTGGAACAATGATGGTTGTTCAATTAAAGATGAAATGACTGAAATATATGATTACATTGCCGATTGTGATAACGTTGTAATTGCTTCGCCAATTTATTTCTCACAGCCTACAGGGAAGCTCCTTGATGTTTGCAGCAGATTTCAAACATATTTTTCAGCAAAGCATTTTCGTAACGAAACAATTTCCGTCAAGCCAAAGAAAGGTGCGATAATTCTTGTCGGTGGCGGTGACGGCAATCCTGAAGATGCATATAAAACCGTCTGCACCATACTTCATCATATCAATGTTACAAAGATTTATCCTTTGGTTGGCAGTTTTAACACGAATGAGTTATCTGCTACAAAAGATAAAAAAGCAATAAATAGAGTTGATGATATATCAAGTTATT
>JAZNSX010000070.1:0-66038 GCA_045591425.1 Acutalibacteraceae bacterium
TACGGTTTCTTCAAACGTATGGCCCATCGGATCGATAACAGTTATATATCCGACTGTTTCTCCGCAAAGTGTACATTTCTTATAGCTCTTACCCGATTCTGTGCAGGTAGGGTCTACGGTTATGATTTCGGTAACATGACCGATTTCGCTTCCCTTAACCTCATCATAGTAATAATCTCCGCAGGCGGTGCATCTGTAATACCACATCACGGTTGTGCAGTTCTGATTAACGATTGTGCCGACATAATTATGTTCTCCGGTTGTTCCGATAACCCTGCTGATTTCTTTTTTACAGTCTGCACAGTAAATTATTTTAATCTGAGGCTGACTGCAGGTTGCTTCCTGATGTATTTTTATCTCGCCTTCGGTGTGACCTGTTGCATCATAGTACTCTATAATTTCAACAGGCTCGCCACAGTTTTCGCAAGAATAGAAAAGTCCGCCGTCTTCCGTGCAGGTGGGTTCAATAATTATCTTTGTTTTGGAAGCCTTATGACCGAGAGCAGGTGCATTTTTGTCCTCTTCAAAAAACTCTGTTTCACATCTGCTGCATTTATAGAGTGAACCGCCCGATTTCTCACAGGTAGGCTCAACATATTGAACAAATTCATTGCTGTGTCCGAGTGCAGATTCTTCCTCTTCAAAAATATCCTTTTTGCCGCATCTGTTACATTTATAGAGGGTGCCGCCCGCATCCTCACAGGTGGGTTCAAGATATTCAACAAACACCTTATCGTGACCGAGTTTGGGAATTGATTTTCTGTCAAGTCTTGTTTCACAAGCGGAGCAATAAAGTTCCGCCATACCGGAATATTCGCATTCAGCGGGATCGATAATTCTGTATTCAGCCTCAGGAATATGACCCGTTGCAGGAATTGTGATTTTGTGTCTGAATCCGCAGGAGCAGATATATTCATCATAGCCGTACCAGGTGCAGGAGGGCTCATCCACCGTGTGGGACGCAAGAATGTGCTTACCCTCTGTATATGTATTCAAAACCTTTACGATTGCTTTTTCATAGCTCACCCAGCCCGTATCCGAACTGTTGATTGTAATTGCTTCCCAGTTTTCACGGGAACCCTCGTAACGGATATTTGTTATGCATTCAAAACCGCCCATACCGAACGCAAAATCGCCTATGTCGGTAACATCAAGCGGAATATTGACGCATTCGAGCTTCTGAACATTGCCGAACGCGAAAGAACCGATTTCCGTTACTCCTCTCGGAATGCCGTAGCAGATGCTTTCATTACCTGCAGGATAAGCAACGAGCTTTGTTGTGTCTTTGTTATAGAGCACTCCGGAATCGTCAGAGCTGAAATATCCGTTATTTGCACTCACATTTATTCTCTTGAGGCTTGTTGCATTGATAAATGCAGAACCGCCAATACATTCAACGCTTGCAGGAATATCAACGCTTTCAAGACCGCTCCATCTGAAAGCACCGCCCGCAACAGCTGTTGTGCCGTCTTTTATGTCATAATTCTTTTTGCCGGCTTCTTCTTTTGTTGCAACAAGAATATTATCGTGATAGAAAACGCCGTCTTCATCGTATTCCGCATTTTCAAGGAAGGGTGTTCCTTCAAAAGAATCATAGCCGAAATAAAATTCCAAAGCATCAATTTCGAGGTTGATATTGATTCCGTAATCATCCTTATCAAATTCAAAGCTGATTTGCTCAAGCTGTGAATTCTTGAATGCTGCATTACCCATCCATATGAAATTTTCGCTTTCGATGTTAACTGTTTCAACGCTTGAATTCAGGAATGCACAGTCTCCTATCAATTGGACTGCAAAATAGTTTGTTGCACCGAGCTTATATTGAGGCACGGTAACTGTTTTAAGGTTTTTGGTGCCGCAGAAAGCGTAGTGACTGATTGCTATAACATTATTGGGAACTTTGTATGAGGTTGCGGATGCATTCTGAGGATAAGAAACTATGCCGTACATATTTTCGCAAAGAACACCGTTCTTTGCATAGTAATTTTCGTTTTCCTCTGCAACGGTGAACGACTGATTGTTGAGCGCATATGCAAAAGCCTCACAGTCGATTGCTGTTACCGATGCGGGAATATGCACCGAGCTGAACATACAGTCTTTGAACGCACCGCCACCGATTTCGGTAACGGGATAGCCGCCGAGAGTATCGGGAATAACAAGAGCCGCAGTTGAGGATTTGTTTTCATATGCCTCGATTACCGCATTGCCGTTAACAACATTATAAACGAAGCCGTTTTCACGGAATTCGCCGTTGGCGGGAGTATATTCCGCAGTATAACCGCAGGTGCATGAGGTGTATTTTTCATTGTTTACCGTTGCGTGGTGTTCTGTTGATGAATAGTCGTTATAATGAATTTTTGCAACATTTTCTGCAGCGGTTGTCTTTTCATAGTCTTCTTTCTCATGACGAATTGCTTCCCACTGACCTGCATCGCCGCCGAAATGAATATCTGTTACTCCGTCACCGCCGAGAGCAAAATATCCCATACCCATATCGGTTGTTGAGGGGATATAGAAATTCTTTATCGGGCTGTTATAGAATGCATAAGAGCATATCTGAGTAATATTTGTTTCAACAGTATAGCAGGTCTGATAGAGACCGACGGGATAAGCAACTATCATATCGTCAATGCTGAGCACACCGTATTCATCTATCTTGCAGCTGCCATTCGGGTCAACCGTGAATTTTTCAAGACTTGTGCAGCGGTCAAAGGGATTGGAACACATCCAGTCGACACTTGCCGGAATATATACCTCTTTAAGCGAATCCCATTTGAATGCACCGCCCGCAACGGATTTTGTGCCTGCCTTGATTTCATAATAAAGCCTGTCTGTTTCGGGAAGGGTTGTGATAAGGTTATCCGCAAGATAAAGCACGCCGTCTTCATCATAGTTATCGGGATTGTTGACGAAAGCCGTTCCTTCAAAAGCATCCCTGCCGAACCACTGAATGGGGCCGCTGAAAACAAAGTCAACATCCGAAAGTGACGAACAGCCTGCAAAAGCGCAGTCGCCAATTACCCACATCCTTGAGGAAGAAACCTTTTCAAGCTTTTTCGCATTATAAAAAGCGTAGTTGTCAACACCTGCGGCTGTGGGGCCCCACAATTCAATCTCTTTCAGATTTGCCGCTTCTGAAAAAGCGAAAGCTCCGATGATTGATATTATGTTTCCGTAATTAACAGTATATGTCTCAGCAGGTGCGTTCTTGGGATATGCAAAAAGATAGGGATAGCCGAGATAAGAAAAATTGCTGTAGATAACGCCGTCTTCGTCGGAATAATAGTTGCGGTTATCTTCAAGAACGGTATATTTTTCAATATTGGGCATATCGTAAGCGAAAGCCTCAGGAGAAATAACCGTTACCGATGCGGGAACGGTTATTGCAATGCATCGGCAGCCCTTAAAGGATTCTGCAGCAAGCTCTGTTACGGGATAGCCGCCGAGAGTTTCAGGAATCAGGATTTCATCGGTCGAGAGCTTGTCGGAATAGTCAACAACAGTCGCCTTTCCGTCAGAAACCGTATAATAAAAATTATTTTCAAGAAAAGTGCTTTGCGCAGTTTCGGCATGAGAATGCGGTGCTTCTGATATACCGACTGCAACAATGCCGAAAATCATTATAAATGCGAGGAATAAAGATAATGCTTTTTTCATGTTTATGCCTCCCTGTTGTTTAATAATTTATAATTCCGCTGTGAAATCATATGTAACTCCGCCTTCTGCAACGGTGCCTATCGCCTCTCCGTAAACACCCGCCATTGCTTCGTATCCGTTTGCGCTCACAAGAGAAACAAGGTATTCACTTGTTATCTCTGTTCCAGCATCAACCGTTTCGGTTATTGTTGCAACAACACTGTTATCAAAATCCGTTACCTCAATTATCAGAGTTGCCTTAGCCTGCGTTGTTGGCTCGGTTGTGGTTGTAACGGTTGTTGAGGGTTGAGTTGTGGTTGTTGGTTTTCGCGTAGTGGTTTCATTTTTTGTAGTGGTTTCTTTGCGAGTAGTTGTTTCTTGTTGGGTTGTTGTTTCCGCACGGGTTGTAGTTGTGGTCTGAGTTGAAGTTTCTTTATGAGTCGTAGTAATTGCTTTTGCTGTTGTTGTTTTCTTTTTAGTTGCGGTTTCTTTTCTTGTAACCGATTTGGTTGTTGAATAAGGCGCGGTTGTGTGCCTGCGCGTGCTTGTCCTTTTACTTGTTGCCTTTGTTCTTTCTCCGTGCGTTTTTATTTCTGTCGAAAAAGATGTTTGGGCAGTCGATTCGGGCAAGGTCATTTCATTAAATACATATTCCGTTGAAAACTCGGGTGCTGTTGTAACCGCTTCAGTAACAACAGTTGTTGTTTCCTTTTCGGGTGTTGCATTTTTAACTACCGTTACAACCCCTGCGGTTGAGCCGCCTATTACTGCAGTTGCCGCAACACCGACTGCTATTTTCTGCGCAACGGAGATTACGGCTATTTTAGCTGCAATTCCGGTCCCCGCCGAAACGGCGGTTGTTGCCGCAGTTGAAGCTGCTGCGGTTGATGCGGCGGCGGTTGTTGCCGTAGCCGCTGTTGCTGTTACGGTAGCACCTGCCGTATAGGCTGCCGTTGCACCTGCAACGATTTCAGCAGAAGCTGCACTTGCAAGAAACGCAGCAGAAGCAGTAACCGATGTTTTGTTGAGCGCCCAGATAAGAACTCCACCGAGTGCTGCACCGTAAAGAATATTCCCGTTTTTCTCAAATCTTGTTTTTAGGTCTTTTCTTGCTGTGTAAAGTCTGTTTTTAACGGTGCTTTCAGGCACTTCAATGCTTTCGGCGATTTCTTTAACACTCATATCACCGAAATACATCATCATAATGCATGTTCTTTTTTCAGCGGTCAGCTCGTCGATTGCCGCCATAACCTCAAGCCGAAGTTCTTCCTGATTCAGATTTTCTTCGGGAGAGAATTCGGTTTTATCTTCTGGGATTTCATCGAAAACCGTTTCTTCTTCACCTTCAAAAACAATACGATTTTTACTTTTGAGCAAGTCCTTACTCTTGTTTGAAACAATCTTAAGAAACCATGATGTCACATTCTGTGAAGTGTCAATTTCATTAATTTTTTCGAGAGCTTTTATGTAGCTTTCCTGCAAAATATCCTCTGCATCGTGTTCATTCTGAGTTATTTTGAGTGCTATAAAATAGGCTTTGGAGCTTGTCATCTTATAGAATTCTTCAAAGGCGGATTGATTTCCGCGCTGTATCTGCTTGATTAATCGGGCGATTTTTTTGTTTTCATCTTTCATTGTCTCACCTCAATCACACCAATATTTTCCGATTTCCATTATATCACATAAATGTCCGTGTTCAAGCAAATACAATTTTTCTCTTTTTTCTTTTCACTGACATAATTTGTTTCGGGTGTATCACCATTCAGATAAACGATGCTCTTTTTGATAGCCGTGCGCAGATAATTGCACGGTGTATCAAATTTTTCTGCATATATGAATGTTGTTTCTTCGCTTGTAATCAGCTCTGCTATAACGGTTTTTGCTTTCTCATTAATTGCAATTTCAAGAGAATGCAAGCCGTCAAGATTGACCCTTGTTGTTTTTACGTCATTGTTCATTTCACACCTCCGTTTCAGTCCTTTCACTATTATTACGATTTAAACAGTCGGTTGGTCTATCAAAAAACGAAATTTTTCATAAAAAATCTGATAATAAAATGGCCTAAACTTAACACGAGTAAAAATTAAACCCGCAGGCAAAAACCTGCGGGTTTGTTAAAATATTCGAATCTTATATTTCACAAAATCATCTTTTATATCCTCATCATCAATTTAAAGTATCCTCCGTTTTCATCTGCACCGTCAAACAAAACTTCTGTGAATCCGTATTTTCTGTACAAATGAAGTGCATTGACATTATCTTTATCAACACCGATAGTCATTTCGGAATAGCCCATGCTTTTGGCTTTAGCAATAAGGAATTCCAATATCTCACTGCCGATACCGCGATTGCGATACTCTTTTTTTACAATCATTCTTGAAACATAAATGCGTTTGCCGGGAATGGTGTAATCGGGGTCGCCTTCATCCAAAACCAACGCACCCTCGCCAATGAATTCACCGTTGATTTTATACACAAAAACAAGACGGTTACCGGACTTTATCTCGTCAAACCATTTATCGGCAAGCGGTTGAGATTTCATATTCCAGATATTTGAGCATTTGTGATAGTCATTTGGATTCAGACGTTCAATCGTAATTTGTTTATCCAATATGTTTTTCATAAACTCCGAAACCTGCCGATTTGTTTTCAGCACCACGGTTTTGTCTTTGTATTTATCTATGATTTCGGCATAGGTCTGCCGTCTTTCTTTGTTTCTGCATCCGAAAAGAATGAACTTCATAAACCACCAATTAAGGTCATTTTTATATCCGTCTTTTCTGCGGGATTTTGTCCTTTTGACCGCACGGTAAAAACAAGTCAATCTGGGTAACAACAGCAAAACAATCATATCCGCATCTTCAAGTCTTTTATCGTAAAGCAGATATTTATAGTAACCGTCAATAATCCAGCTGTCTTTTGCCATAAAATCCGAAATCTGCGGTAAGACGAGCGAATCGTCAATCGCTTTCCATTCTTTATCCCATTTAATTGAATCAAGATGAAGAACGGGGATATTTTTCTTTTCAGATATGTAATCGGACAGATATGTTTTTCCGCTGCCGGCATATCCCAAAACTGCTATTCTCATTTCTTCATCTCCTCTTAAAAGCTATTTTGATTCATACCAATTTATCAAGTCGCCGTATTTCCCTTTAAAATGATAACATCTTCCATTTTTGCTTATTCCGATTTTTGAGAGTCCTAATTTTCCCAGAATTCCTATAGATTTATAATTGGTAATATTGGCATAGGCTTCAACAAATTTTATATTTTCACCTATGTTTTCAATTAAAAAACCATAAAGCTTCCTGAAAATGTTCTTCCCATGATATTCGGGTTTAAGCTGAATTTCTTCCATCATAAATGTGTCTGCATTAGTGTAATACTGAAAGAAACCAATAATACTGTCCGCATCTTTGATTAAAACAATCTGCCGTTCATCTCGCCTCAAGCCGTCGCTTACCCCTTCATACCAGCAATTGCAGTCCTCTTCTCTTGTGTTTCCTGTAGGAGCAATGATTTCCATATTGGTTGCAAGAATTTCAAACAATTCACCTGCAACAATATAAAAATCTGATTTATCAAGAAAATCAAACGACAAATTGAACAAACCGTTCAAAAAATCATCTGCCTCTGCTCTTGATTTGAATATTATCACTTGTTTTTGATTTTTATGTTTATCAAGCAACTCATATATCCCCGGCAGAACTTTATGCGGAAATTCTTCGATGAATTGTATAAACTCGGGGTCAACTTCTGTTTCAAGCCACGGTAAATCATAATGTCCTTTTCCTATTCTTTCTGTTGCACCTTGGATGCAGATTTCTGTCGGCAGGTCAAACAGAAAGACAGTATCACATTGACGGAGTCTTGTTTCAATTGTTCTGCTGTAATTGCCGTCGATTATCCATTCAGAGGTTTTAAAAATTTCGGCAACCCTTTCGTCATATTCTTCTCTTGGAATATGCGTTTTGTCGGGCTTATGCCATATTGCATCAAGATGATAAAGCGGTAAGCCCGTGTTTTTATTAAGTTTTATGGAAAAGGTTGTTTTTCCGCTTCCGGGGCAACCTATTACAATAACTTTTTTCATTGTTTCTCCTCATAAAATGATAAAAGCATCTCCGAAGCGGAGATGCCTGCAATCCACAGAAAGATATAAATTACATCAATCACAAACAGACAAAACGGCTCTCCGATTTCGAAAACTAAGATTCATTCTCATTCTGTCCGCCCGCCTTTCGGTAATTTTATTTATTGTAACAATATGAAAATAATTTGTCAACTGTTTTCAGTTGCACTGCAAAAGTGTCGGTTTAAAATTCAAAAGTGTTTAGAATCCGTCTTATAGGGCAAAAGCTTTGTCCAGCTTGAAATTCCGCTGTTCCAAGATCCGACAACGGGCACTTGCGGCAGGTAACGGCTGAGTTTTATTTTTATTTCAGATTGACATTGACACCGCTTTAAAATAAAATATTTACGGAAACACCAATAATTATATGGCGGTGAGAAAATGAAAAACAAGGTTGCCGTTGTAACCGGCGCAAGCTCAGGCATCGGCCGTTATGCCGCTGCCTCTCTCAGAGATATGGGATGCACCGTTTATGACCTGAGCAGAAGAAGCATTTCTCAGGATAATATTATTCACATTTCAACCGACGTGACCGATGAAGCGGCGGTGTTGTCTGCAGTTAAAAGAATCATTGAAGATAACGGGCGTATTGATATTGTTGTTAACAGCGCAGGCTTCGGCATTTCGGGCGCGGTTGAATTCACTTCTTCAGAAAATGCAAAAGCTCAATTTGATGTTAATTTTTTCGGAATGGTCAACATGAACCGCGCCGCGATTCCCTTCATGCGAAAAAACGGCTCGGGGCGCATTGTCAACATCAGTTCCGTTGCCGCCGTTGCACACATACCCTTCCAGACCTTTTACTCTGCATCAAAAGCCGCCGTCGAATCATACACATGTGCATTATGCAATGAAGTCAGACCGTTCGGAATAACCGTAACCGCCGTACAGCCCGGCGACATATGCACGGAATTCACAAAAGCGCGAAAAAAATCATTTGACGGAGATGACATATATAACGGCAGAATTTCAAGAAGCGTTGCAGGCATGGAAAAAGACGAGCAAAATGGTATGACCCCCGAAACCGCGGGCAAATACATAGCAAAAATCGCCACAAAAAAGAATGTTAAGCCTGTTTACGCCATCGGCTTCGGCTACAAATTTCTCAGCGTTCTCTGCAAGATTTTTCCGTGCGGAATAAGAAATGCAATAGTAGGCATGCTTTATTCAAGATAAAACAGAGGTGTGTTATGAAAAAGAATCATGTTTTTGCAGGCAAATGGATTTCTGCGGAAATGACGGTTGATGACCGCTTTGCGCCTGTATTCAGAAAGGATTTTACCATTTCAAAAGAAGTCCGCGAATCAAAAATCTTTATCTGCGGTCTGGGTCTGTTTGAACTTAAAATCAACGGCAATTTGCCCGATGATTCCGTTTTGAACCCCGCTCATTCACAATACAGCAAAACCGTTCTTTACAGAATTTTTGACATAACGGATTTGATTCATAACGGCAAGAACACGATTACGGTTGAGCTGGGGCACAGCTTTTTCAATGAAACAACCGATGTCTGGGATTGGGACACCGCTTCATGGCGCTCTGCTCCCAAAATGATTGCCGATATAGAAATACTGTATTCCGACGGCACTTCGGCATCAATCATAAGCGATGAAACATGGCAGGTAACAAAAGACGGGGCGACGGTTGCAAACAGCATTTATCTGGGTGAAACATATGATGCACGCCACACGGAGTTTTCGTGGGATAATGCTAAAATTGCCGATGCACCCGCAGCCAAACTCAAAGAACAGTATATGCCGCCGATTCGCCGCATAAGTGAAATGAAGCCCAAAAATATAAAGCGCATTGACGGCAGCTTTATCATTGAAGCTCCCGAAATGGTGACAGGCTGGGCAAAAATCAGCATCCGCACACCAAAGAATACTGAAACCGTTATCACCTACGGCGAAAAGCTCAGAGGCGACGGTATGGTACAAAAAATCGGCAAATTTGAGGGGCATGACGGCAAATGGTGGCCCGATGCATATATTCAGCAGGATAAGTTTATCAGCAGCGGCTCCCCTGCCGTTTTTGAGCCGAAATTCAGCTATAAGGGCTTTAAATATATTCAGATTGATAACATTCAGAATAATTTTTCTGCTGATGACATTGTTATTTACAGAACTGCAAATGATGTTGAAATTATCTCGGATTTCAAATGCTCCAATGAGCTTATCAACAAGCTTCATGTAATAATGCGCCGAACAATGCTGAATAATTTCCAAGGCAAGCCCACTGATACTCCCGTGTGGGAAAAGAACGGCTGGCTGGGCGATGCAAACTGCGCACTCGATGTTATGATGTATAACTTTGACATGAGCAAATATATGGCAAGCTTTGTTGACATAATGAACGACTGCTTTGAACAATACGGCAAGGTGCCTGTAATTGTTCCGACTGCGGACTGGGGTGTCGGCAACTCGCCCGTGTGGAACACAATCTATGTTTTTGCCGTTGAAGCGATGATTAACTATTGCGGCAATAAGGAATATGCAGAAAAAATATATCCCAATCTGCGCAATTTCGCATTGAATGACATTGCAGAGCTTGATGCTCTCGGCGGCACATGGGGCACAAGAGGTCTGTCTGACTGGCTCTCACCCATGGGCGGCGAGGATTTGCCGATTGACCCCAACCCCTCCGAAGGTGCCGAAATCTGCTGCACGGCATATATCTTTGCCATGCTCAAATCCATGGCGCGCATTTCCGACATTCTCGGCAAAGGCGATTCAGAAGAATATCTTTATGCCGCAAAAAGGATTTGCGATGCTTTCAACAAAAGATTCTATAACGCGGAAAAGAAAATATATGAAACCACCGTTTGGAATCAGAAAGGCAGCCGCAGAAAATACAGACAGACATCAAATCTTCTGCCTCTATCATTAGGCATGGTGCCTGAAGAAGCCAAGACGGCTGTGCTTAAAAATCTCACAGAAGATATTGTTGAGCATGATTATCATCTTGACACCGGCTGCACGGGCACAAAGCATCTTCTTCCTGTGCTTTTCAACGAGGGGTATACCGATATTGCATATAAACTGCTCACTCAGACCACTTATCCAAGCTGGGGCTACTGGGTTGAAAACGGAGCCGACAGCGCATGGGAATCCTGGGAAAAAGCTACAAGGTCGCTCGACCATTATTTTCTCGGAACGTACGATGAAATTCTTTATTCTCACATTGCAGGTATCCGCAGCATAAAAAACGGCTATAAGGAATTCACCGTTGCGCCCGAACTTGCCTGCGGTCTCGATTGGGCGGAAGCTTATATCAACTCACCGCAAGGAAAAATCCGATGCGAATGGAAGAAAGAAAACGGCAAAACAAAGGTTGAAATCGAAATCCCGGAAGGTTCAACGGCACAGATTGTTCTGCCGAACGGAACAAACGAAGCTCTTTCGGGCGGTATTTATAATTATGAGGTCGCATTATGATTTTTTATTTTTCCGCAACCGGTAACAGCAGACACACAGCGAAAATAATTGCAAAAGCCTTGGGCGAAAATGCAGTGTCAATTACGGATTGTCTGAAAAAGGATTTCAGAAATTTTATCATTGACAAAAATGAAAGCATCGGTTTCATTTTCCCCGTCTATAACTTCGGACTGCCGATTACCGTTATTGACTTTATTGGGAAACTAAATATAAATCTAAATGACAATTATGTTTTCACCGTTGCAACATTCGGCGGATTTTCGGGCGGTGCAAGCAAGATTATAAAAGAAAAGCTTGCTGATAAAGGTTTTGGAGTTAATGCTCAATATTCCGTGAGAATGCCCGACACATGGACTCCCGCATATGATATTTCGGACAAAGTCAAAAACGCAAAAATCAATGCGGCGGCGGATAAGAAAATTGATAAAATCATAAAGAAAATAAAAAAGCATTCATCGGGCAATTATGATTCAAGGAGAATTCCGTTCGGTGATAAATTCTACAGCGGCTATGAATCGTTAAGGCGCACAAGCAGCCTTTCAGTTGAAGATAACTGCAGCGGATGCGGACTATGCGCAAAAGAATGCCCCGTTGATGCAATTGAAATCAAAAACGGCAAGCCCGTTTGGGTAAAAGAAAAATGTGCAATGTGTCTCGGATGTTTACACCGCTGCCCCGAATTTGCAATTCAAAGAGGAAATAAGACCAAAGAACACGGTCAGTATTTGCACGATTAAAAAATCCGTATCACCTGTTTTGGTGATACGGATTATCTTTTTATTCAAAATTGCAGATGATCTTATCGCCTTCTGCCGTAAGGCTAACTGCCTTTACAGGAGTTTCTGCGCTGTTAACGATTTTTTCGGTAATAACATCCTCAACATTTCGGCGGATAACATTGCGCAAATCTCTTGCGCCTCTTGGACCATCAACGGACTTTTCAGCGATAAGAGCTGTTGCTTCGTCGTCCCATGTAAAGGTTATTCCCTTGTCAGTTAACGGGTCAACAAGCTCCTCCAGCATGAGCACAGCAATTCGCTTATAGTCCTCAAGAGTGAGATCGTTGAACACGACAACCTCGTCAACTCTGCCGATAAATTCGGGGCGGAGGAATTCGTTGAGTGCTTTAAGTGCTCTTTCCTTTGAAGCCTCGTTCTTCGTCTTTGCAAAGCCGAGTGCACCCGAGCCTCTGTTGCTGCCCGCATTGGAAGTCATAACGATAACTGTGTTTTCGAAGCTTACCGTTCTGCCCTGCGCATCGGTTATTCTGCCCTCGTCAAGAATCTGAAGCAGAATGTTCATTACATCGGGATGTGCCTTTTCAATTTCATCAAAAAGAACAACCGAATAAGGCTTGCGGCGCACCTTTTCGGTGAGCTGACCTGCTTCATCATAGCCTACATATCCCGGAGGCGAGCCGATAATTCTTGAAACAGAGTGTTTTTCCATAAATTCACTCATATCAAGTCTTATAAGCGTTTCGGGAGTTTCAAAAAGCTCCTTTGCAAGAAGCTTCACAAGCTCCGTTTTACCGACACCCGTAGGTCCGACAAAAATAAATGATGCGGGTCTGCGGCGCGGGCTTATCTGAACTCTGCCGCGTCTGACAGCGGCGGCTACAAGTGAAATTGCTTCGTCCTGACCGATAATGCCCGCTTTGAGATTATCCTCAAGCATTGAAAGACGGCGGAGATCGCTTTCGATAACCTTGCTTGCAGGGATTCCTGTCCAGAGCTGGATAACTCTTGCAAGGTCATCCTCTGTTACGGCGCAGTCATTTGCAAGCTCTTCAAGCTTTTTAACCTCTTCTCTCTTCTGGAGAAGCTCCGCCTTAACCTTTGCTATTTCTTCATAATTCTTCTCTTCTGTTGTTTCCATAAGCTCGGTTTCGTGAGCCTCAAGCTCCAAAAGCTCGTTTGTTGCAATTTCAAAATCGCTTATGGCTTTGTTGCGAAGATTTGCGCAGGTGCAGGCTTCGTCAAGCAGGTCAATTGCCTTGTCGGGCAAAAATCTGTCGTTGATATATCTCTCGGAAAGCTTAACCGCTTTTTCGATAAGGGTATCAGTCACCTTAACACGGTGGAAATCCTCGTAGTAATCCTTGACACCGATGAGCATTTCGATGGTCTGCTCAATTGAAGGCTCCTCAACCTTGATGGGCTGAAGTCTGCGCTCAAGAGCGGCATCCTTTTCAATATATTTTCTGTATTCGGTGAAGGTGGTTGCGCCGATAATCTGAATTTCGCCTCTGGAAAGTGAGGGCTTAAGGATGTTTGCGGCGTTCATTGAGCCTTCCGCATCGCCGGTGCCGACAAGTGAATGCACTTCGTCGATAAAGAGGATGATATTACCCTCTGAACGTACTTCCTCAACAAGACCCTTTATTCTGCTTTCAAACTGACCTCTGAACTGAGTGCCTGCAACAAGAGCGGCAAGGTCAAGCATATGAATTTCTTTATCGCGTAGCTTTGCAGGCACATCTCCTGCGGCAATTCTGAGCGCAAGACCTTCTGCAATTGCGGTTTTACCGACACCGGGTTCGCCGATAAAGCAGGGGTTATTCTTTGTTCTTCTGCAAAGAATCTGGATTGCTCTGTATATCTCGTTATCTCTGCCGATAATGCGATCAACCGCACCCGACTTTGCCTTTGCGGTAAGGTCGGTGCAGAACTGCGAAAGATATTTGCGTTTTTTCTCTTCGCCCTTATCTTTCTTGCCCCATCTCTTTTTCTTTTCGTCGGGTGAGCTCTTGGATTCCGAGGATGTGTGCTCCTCGTTATTCTTTGCGCCACCGAATGCCGCACCAAGATTTTGAAGGAACGGCATTGTTCCCGCACCACCCGGCTCAAAGCCGCCGTCTTCGCCGAACATCGCTTCAAACTGCTCGCTTACATCGTCAAGCTCATCTTCGGAGATACCCATGCTCTCCATAATCTGCTTGACGGGACCTATATTCATTTCCATTGCACACTTGATGCAAAGACCTTCCTGCGTTGTTTTTTCACCTTCAACCTTTGTTACAAAAAACATTGCGGGGCGTTTTTTGCATCTTGCACATAAAACCTGTTTCATTAGTCAATTTCCCTTTTTTGATTTATTTTGCGTTCTTTTTCTCTTTGATTTGCTGAAGCACACCGGGTACATAGCTAAAAAATGCTACTAAGGTAAGCACAACGCTTATTCCTACAAGAACAAGCATAACCGCCGCAGGCAGAGTAAATACATTTCCGAAAATGCCGATATCGGGACCGAACGCCATGATAACGCACATAATGAAATAAAATGCAAATGTTGCGATTTTGCCCGGCATTTCAGCGGCAACAGGCTTTAAGCCAAACATAATCATAATTGCGCCACCGACAACCATAACAGCCTCTTTAATAAGGAAAACAAGGAAAATCCAGCTGAATGCCTTGACGGTTTCGTCAGCACTATTTTTAAAGGTAATATAAAAAACAATTGCAATTGTTATCTGGCTGAGTTTGTCGGCAATGGGATCAAGAAGCTTACCGAGCGCGCTTATCTGATTGAATTTGCGTGCGATTTTGCCGTCAAAGAAATCTGTAAGACCCGAAATTGCAAGAACAACAATTGCCCACACATAATTTCCGTCATTGAAAAGCACGGCAAAAACGGGGATAAGTGCTATTCTGATGAGTGAGAGAAGATTTGGGATTGTGAGACATCCTGTAAAATATTCTTTTAATAAAGCTTTCATAATATCCTCCTATTTCAAAAAATTGAGTATTGTTTCCCAAAGGCCGCTGTGGAGAGCCGCTTTTTGCACGGCATCGGTAAACGCGGCAACGGGTATAAGCATCGACAAAAATCCGATAAGCGCGCTGATTACATACATTTCAAAAACACCCTTTATGCCGCCGATAATCATGCCGAGAGTGCGGTTAAGTCCGTTAAGAATCGGGAGCTTGAAAACATTGTTGACAAGTGAAATCACAATTGAAAGCAACACGCTGACTACTGCGTAGATGATAACGAACGCAACCACCTTTGCGGCAGGGATAATTGCAATTTCGCTGAGCGATGAATAGATTGACTGACTCACACTTCCGACGGTTTCGGTTGTTATTGCACCGGAAACAAAAGATTCTATTTCAACCCCTGCAAATTCCGCCGCATTTTTTATGTAAGCAGGCAATGAATTTATAACATCCTGCACCGTTCCGCCGATATGATTCGAGAGCACCTCGGTTATGGAGTTAGTTGCTGCATTTCTGATGAAATGCTCCTCAATCCAGAGCGCAACAGGTTCACAATATTCCTTTGCAATGAGAATACCCACAACCGCTGCAACTATTGAAAGAACGGTTTTGACAAATCCGTTGCTGCGCCCTTTGATAATCCCCCCTAAAAAGACGGATACAAGCAAAAAGTCAATTATAAACGGTAAAATCCCCATAAAAACCTCCTTAGCTGTATTTGCAGATTGCTCCGCCCTCTACCGTATAAAGAGTGCCTGAGCAGAAGAAAATCTGAGAAACCGAATTGCCGGCTTCAATGCGCTTTGTTTCATTGCCGCGCGAAGAATAAACGGTTATTTCATCGCCGAAGGAAACTGCAATTCGGCTGTTTTGAGCCGCTACGCAATCGGGGGTTCCGTCAACAACAAACGAACAGGTCTTTTTGCCGCTGCGTGAATATCTGACAATCCCCGTTTTGGAGCCGCCGAACTCCTCGTAACAAATCACCGTGTTGCCGCTGTCATCCGCACAAACGGCAATGATGCTGTTTTCCGAATAAACAAGCTCATCCAAAAGCTCGCCCTTTTTGTTCAGCACAAATGCTCTGTTATCACCCGCCGCAATAATCTTGTTTGATGCGGTATAGACAACTCTCAGAAGCATTGTTCCGCTGTATTTTATATCTGCCTTGGGTTCGGAAGAACCGACATTAAAAATTATCAGTCTTGTATAAATCTCGGCATTTTCCGCACCGACGGCAATAACCGCAAGGTTTTTGCCGTTATTTGAAATTGAAATGTCGGCAATTCTCTCGTTTGAGCAGTTCCACTGAAAAATCTTTTTGAAACGGCTGTTATAAACATTCAGAACACTCTGGTGCTCATCCGAAGCGTGCGATGTTGCAAAGCTGCCGTTTTCGGCAAGCGCCGCCGCAACGATGGTTGAAGCTTCCGTTATGCTGCCGAGCCGTTCGGTTTTGCTTTGAAGAATAACCTCATTTGACAAAGAGCTGAAAATCAGTGCCCTTCCGTTTTTGGTGATTGCTTTTGAATCCGCCGCCTCAAGCTGCATGCTGAAAACTTCGTCGCCCGACGGATTAAGCACAAGGCTTGAATCGCCGTAAACCACAAGAGGACCCGCTCCTATTGAGGTGACTTTGAGCAGATTGAACGCTTCAAGTGAATAGGGATAGCCCTCGCTCTTGGTGAAAACCGTTTTAACCTGCCTGATACTGTCGGTTATGTTTGAAACCGCAACATTTCCCATGAGTCTCGCGCTGAGGAACAAAGCGGCGGCAACAGCCAACACAACTATGGGAATTCTGATAATTCTGAAAACCTTTTTTAAGGTCAGAATATTTCTTTTTTTCTGCAAATCTATTATTTTTTTATCTGACATGCTTCCTCCCTCCGTTTTTAATAATATATTTTGTTGAGGTAGAGACCGTGCGCCGGGGCTGTGTGCCCCGCTGCAAAGCGGTTTCTTGCCGAAATAATCTCTTTTATGGAATCGGCTGGAATTTTGCCCCTTGAAATATCAATAAGGGTTCCCGTCATTATGCGAACCATGTTGTATAAAAATCCGTTCGCTTCAACTCTGAAAATAACCATATCTCCGTCACGTTCAACCGAAGCATTCATAACCGTTCTTTCGGTGTCACAAACGCTGCTTCCCGCGGCACAGAACGAATCGAACTTATGTGTTCCGATATAATCCTTCGCCTGTTCGGAAAGAAACTTTTCATCAAGCGGATATTTATAATGCAGACTATGGTTATAAAGGAACGGGTTCTTGTTGGGTGAATTCCATATTTTATAAATATATTCTTTTGACTTGCAGTCATACCTTGCATGGAAATCGTAGTCAACTTCACGGCAATTGAGTGCGGCAATATCTCTGGGTAAAACCGCATTCAGAGCGCCTACAAGCTTCCGGCACTCTATCGCACTTTCAGTCCTGACATTACAGCAATACATATTTGCGTGAACGCCCGAGTCCGTTCTCGAACAGCCGACAATGTTATCACGCTTTGAGCAGATATGCTCCAGCGCATCCTGCAAGGTCTGCTGAACGGTTACGGCATTTTCCTGAACCTGCCAGCCGTGATAAGCAGTTCCGTCAAATGAAATTGTAAGAAGCAAATTTCTCATTAAATCACCGCATCAAAGAAATGGTTGAGAAGTATAACCCCCGCAGTTACGGCAAGGCAGAAAAAAACGGCAATGATATCTCTCGGTGCAATTTTCATCTGCTTCATGCGCGTTCTGCCCTCGCCGCCCGTGTAGCAGCGGCAGGTCATTGCAAACGCAAGCTCATATGCTCTTCTGAAAGAGGAAACCATAAGGGGAATAAAAATCGGAACAAGCGCCTTTGCTCTCTGAATTATGCCGCCTGTTTCAAGATCAGCACCTCTTGCCTTCTGCGCATTCATTATTCTGTCGATTTCCTCAATGAGAGTGGGAATAAATCGAAGCGCAAGAGTCATCATCATTGCAAGGGTGTGAACCTTGATTTTGAAAACCTTGAGAGGTGAAAGTATTCTCTCAAGCGCATCGGTAAGCATGGTGGGGGTTGTTGTATAGGTTAAAAGCGAGCTGATAACAACAAGGCTGACTATTCTTATCATTGTGAATATCGCCGTGTTTACGCCCTTTTCGGTTATTTTTATTTCCCACCATTCAAAATAGGTTTCGCCACCCTCTGTATAGAAAACATTGAGTATGGCAGTAAAAATAAGAATAATTACAATCGGCTTTAAGCTCTTTAAAATCATTTTCGGGGGTACCCTTGAAAGTGCCGCGGCGGCAATGGCCGTAAGCGTAATCAATCCGAGAGAAAAGAAGCTTTTGCACAGAAAGATAACAACGATAAGCCAGAAGGTTGCGATAAGCTTTATTCTCGGGTCAAGATTATGAAGCACGGATTTTCCGGGATAATACTGACCGATGGTTATATCTCTTATCACTTTGCACTCCTCCTCTCCATGAGATTGCGGAGTATTTCTGCGCCCTGCTCAACTGTATAAACATTTGCAGGCACATCAATTCCTTTTGCGCGGAGCCTTGCGAAAATCTCCGTTATTTCGGGCACATTAAGACCCATCAAGCGAAGCTCATCCCCTCTTGAATAAACCTCGTCAACACTTCCCTGCATGGCAACGGAAGATTTGTTCATAACGATAACTCTGTCCGCCATTTCAGCAATATCCTCCATGCTGTGGGAAACTATGATAACGGTGCTGCCCGTCTGATTTCTGTAATTCTTTATAAGATTTATCAAATCGGCTCTGCCTCTCGGGTCAAGACCCGCGGCAGGCTCGTCGAAAATAAGCACCTCGGGCTGCATGGACATAACACCTGCAATTGCAACTCTTCTTTTTTCGCCGCCCGAAAGGTCGAAGGGTGATTTTTCCATATGCTCAGGTTTAACGCCGACGAAAGAAGCTGCGCGAAGAACTCTTTCCTTGATTTCACTCTCGGAAAGCTTCATGTTCTTCGGCCCGAAAGCGATATCTTTATAAACCGTTTCCTCGAAAAGCTGATATTCGGGATACTGAAAACAAAGACCAACCTTAAAACGGGAATTCTTGAGAGTTTCCTTGTCCTTCCAGATATCAACTCCGTCAACAAGGATTTTTCCGCTGTCAGGCTTTAAAAGTCCGTTGAAGTGGGAAATGAGTGTGCTTTTTCCCGAACCCGTGTGACCGATAATTCCAACAAGTTCGCCTTTTTCTATTTTTATATTAACATCGTTTATTGCTGCAACCTGAGAAACGGTGCCCTTTGAATAATAATGGGTAAGTCCGCAGGTTTCAATTGCGTAACTCATAAGGCACCTCCCAGCACGCGGGTGATTTCGTCAACGCATTCGTCAACATCAAGAATGCCCTCTTTTATTCCGAGAACATGGCAAAGCTCGGTTGACTGCGGAACATCAAGACCGTAAGAACGGAGCTTCTCAACATTTGAGAAAACTTCTTTCGGTGTTCCCTGCATGACAACTCTGCCGCCGTCCATGATAACAACTCTGTCCGCCTGAACAGCCTCATCCATGAAGTGGGTAACTGTAACAACGGTTATGCCCATCTCTTTGTTGAGACGCTTGACGGTGTTCATAACTTCCTCTCTGCCCTTGGGGTCGAGCATTGCAGTCGGTTCATCGAGAACGATGCATTCCGTTTGCATGGCGATAACGCCTGCAATCGCAACTCTCTGCTTCTGACCGCCCGAAAGCTTGTGAGGTTCTCTGTGGCGGAATTCATACATGTTCACGCACTTGAGCGCATCGTCAACCCTTCTGCGGATTTCCGACGGCTCGATTCCGAGATTTTCGGGACCGAAGGCAACATCATCCTCAACAATCGTTGCAACAATCTGATTATCGGGATTCTGGAAAACCATGCCGACTATGCGGCGCACCTCGTCCGCCTTTTCTTCGGTATCGGGAACAATTCCTTTAACCGTCACCTTGCCCTTTGTGGGTTCGAGAATGGCGTTGCAGAGCTTTGCGAGGGTGCTTTTGCCCGAGCCGTTATGACCGAGAACAGCTACGAATTCACCTTTATTTATTGTAAGATTTACGTCTGTGAGGGCAGGGAAACCAAAGGCGGAGACATCCTCATCCTCGCTTTCGTAAACATATGTCACATTTTCAAATTCAATAATTTTTTCGCTCATAGTAAAAATCCTAAAATTAATCTAAAACTTTTTCACCGCATGATTCGCAGATTTTATCGGCATTCACACCGTAATTTCCGCAATGCGGACAATATCCCTTACCGCTGTCGTTGTCGAATTCCTCGAGTTCTTCCATTTCCTTCTCATATTCCACAGCTTCGGGATGCTTTTCTTCCCATTCTTTCTCTTCCTCCTCAATCATCGCTTCATATTCTTCGGGGTTTTCTTCATAAAGCTTGCGGAGTCTTTTTTCTTTTGCAATCTGATAAACAAGGAACACTGCGCCAAGCACGAAAATTATTCCGAAACCGGTAACAAGCAGTTGTTCCGTCATCAGCCCGAACAAACCGAATAAAATACCGAATATCGCAAATGCAAGTGCCAAAAAAATCATATTAATTCCCCCAAAAATATTATCACGGCAATTCTCTGCCGCAGGATGAACAGAATTTGTAATCCTTTTCGGCTTTTTCTCCGCAATAAGGGCAATATTTAGCTGCCGTCTGAGGCTGTGATATTTGTTCTTCGTAGTTGTTTCCGAATTTTTCATTCCATGGGTCGGGTTCTTCTTCGGAATCGGTAATATCATATTGTGAATAGCGGTTTTTGCCTGTAGCATTTTTGAAATTATAGATTGTATTAATAATAGCTATGGCAATGAAAATCAAGCCAAAAGGTATCATAAACCATGCTTCCATAACAATCGTCATAACAGTCCAGAACACGCCGAAAAGAGCAACTGCAATTCCGATTATTCCGCCCATAAATGACGGGCCTCTGCCGGGTTTTATGCTTTTCATTCACAGTCACCTCCGTGATTGTTGACGGCGGGATATGGGCATCCCGCCCTACTAATTTATTCAACAACTTTTTCGCCGCATAATTCACATCTGCCCTCTTTTACGGAATAATTTCCGCAAAGTGAACAATATTCAAGACCGCTGTCAACATCATATTTTTGAAGTTTTTTTACTCTTTCTCTCTTTTCAGCAGCTTCTTTTTCTTTACGTTTTTCTCGGGGTGATTTCAGAAGACCTTTATCCTTTAACAAAAGCAATATAAAAATCACGCCTACGGCAATAAACAAAAAGCCTATGGCAAAATTGTCGAGTTTAATAATCAAAAAAATTCCAATGATGCAAAACACTGCAATGTTTAAAATAAGTTTCATGAACAAACTCCTTATTTAACTCCCTTTCCGAGCCAGATTGCGCTTGCACCGCAGGGAAGCACTCTGCCGGGCTTTGACGAAACGGGAATGCCGATTTCATCGCTCGTTGTTGAACCGCCGAACTGCTTTTGAACGGTTTCACCGAGAATATATTCCATAACGCTGGGAGAAAGACCCGTTGTGTAAGAATTAATCAGCACCATAAGTGAATCCTCTGTAAGAAGCTCGGAGCAAAGCTCAACAAAGCCGTAGACCTCGTTTTCAAGCTTCCACACTTCGCCGCCGGGTCCTCTGCCGTATGACGGAGGGTCCATAATTATTATATCATATTTATTTCCTCTGCGGATTTCACGCTGAACAAATTTTATGCAGTCATCAACAAGCCAGCGCACGGGTGCATCGGAAAGTCTGCAAGCCGCCGCGTTTTCTTTTGCCCATAAGGTCATTCCTTTTGAGGCATCAACATGGGTAACGCTTGCGCCTGCACTCAGGGCCGCAACTGTTGCACCGCCCGTATAAGCAAAGAGATTGAGCACCTTGACGGGTCTTCCTGCGTTTTTGATTATATCGGCGGTCATTTTCCAGTTGACCGCCTGCTCGGGGAAAAGACCCGTATGCTTGAAGCCCATTGTTTTTATGTTGAAACGAAGGTCATCAAGACCTATCTGCCACACATCGGGCATTTTTTTGCATACTCTCCAGCTTCCGCCGCCCGTGTTTGAACGGTTATAAATTGCGTGGGGATTATACCAGAGCGGATTTTCCTTGGGTGTTTTCCAGATAACCTGAGGGTCGGGCCGGACAAGAATGATATCGCCCCAGCGTTCAAGTCTTTCACCGTCGGAACAGTCTATAAGCTCGTAATCAATCCAGTTATCTGCTTTTCTCATATTTACACATCCAATCTCTGCTGACCCGGCATGGCTATTCCGAGATGTGCATAGCCTGCGGGAGTTACCATTCTGCCTCTCGGGGTGCGGCTGAGGAAGCCGACCTGCATAAGATATGGCTCATAAACATCCTCTATGGTAACGGCTTCTTCGCCTATCGCCGCCGCAATTGTTTCAAGTCCTACGGGACCGCCGTTATAATTCTTAATCATTGTTGTGAGAATGAGTCTGTCGATTGAATCAAGACCCAGTTCATCGATTTCCATTCTGTCAAGCGCGAGAGAAGCTGCTTCCTTGCTGATTGCACCGTCGCACATAACCTGCGCAAAATCTCTTGCTCTTTTGAGAAGTCGGTTTGCAATACGGGGTGTTCCTCTTGAACGTGAAGCAATTTCCATTGAACCCTTGGGGTCAATATCCATATTGAGAATGCCTGCACTTCTGTTGACAATCTGCGAAAGCTGTTCGGGAGTATACATTTCAAGACGAAGAATAACTCCGAAACGGTCGCGCAGGGGTGCACTTAACTGACCTGCTCTTGTTGTTGCACCGACAAGTGTGAAACGGTGAAGGTCGAGTCTTATCGAACGAGCGGAAGGTCCTTTGCCGATGATGATATCAAGAACATTATCTTCCATTGCGGGATAAAGAACTTCTTCAACAGCTCTTGAAAGACGGTGGATTTCATCGATAAAGAGAACATCGCCGTCATTGAGATTTGTCAGAAGCGCCGCAAGATCGCCGGGCTTTTCAATTGCAGGACCACTTGTTACACGGA
The DNA here is from genome assembly GCA_045591425.1 of Acutalibacteraceae bacterium. Lineage (GTDB taxonomy): Bacteria > Bacillota > Clostridia > Oscillospirales > Acutalibacteraceae > CAG-177. The sequence continues at coordinate 22,920 of JAZNSX010000070.1, forward strand.
AATTGACGCCCATTTCGTTGGCGATAATTCCCGCAAGAGTTGTTTTGCCGAGACCCGGAGGTCCGTAGAGCAGAACATGGTCAAGAGGCTCGCCTCTTTGACGTGCCGCTTCAATATATATCGAAAGATTCTCTTTTACTTTATCCTGACCGATATATTCGCCCAGAGTTTTAGGTCGGAGTGAAAATTCTATGTCATTATCCTCGGAGGATGTGAATTCCGGGGCAACTATTCTGTTTTCAAAATCAAAGTCCACGGTATCCCTCCTGAATTATATGTTCTTTGCAAGCTGTTTGAGAGCCTGCTTTATCATTTCTTCCGTTGAAAGGTTGCCGTCAAGCTTTCCGACGGCTATGCTTGCTTCGGAGCGCGAATATCCAAGCATAACAAGTGCATTAACGGCATCTTCACCCGCATAGCTGACCGTAGCCTTCTGTGCGGCGGCAATATTGCCCATAGCCTCGGAGGTTGAAGCGAAAATATCAAGTTTCCCTTTAAGCTCAAGGACAACTCTCTGCGCAAGCTTCGGCCCTACACCCTGCGCGGCAGTTATCGCCTTTATATCTCCGCCCGCAACGCTGACAGCAAGCATATCGGGGGTCAGTTGCGAAAGAATCGCAAGACCTGCCTTGGGTCCGACACCCGAAACACCCGTCAGCATCTTGAAGCAGTCGAGCTCGCTCTTATCCGCAAAGCCGAAAAGGTCGAGCGCATCCTCACGCACGTTGAGATGGGTGAAAAGAGTCTGCGTCTGACCGATATCGGCGCATTTTTTAAGAGTGTTGAGTGTTGTATAAAGCCTGAACGCAACGCCGCCGCAGTCAAGCGCAACGCTGGATTCATCGGCATAAACTATTTTTCCCGTTAAGCTGTAAAACATATTAAGCTCCTTGGTTTATAAATGATAATTAATAAATGGGTCATAGGCGAAGCCTATCCTTCATTCCGAATTCCGAATTTACAATCGTGAGCGAAGCGAGCCTATCAGCGACCCTGCGCTGTGACAATGGCAAATTGCCATTGCAAGTGCATCGGCGGCATCGTCGGGCTTCGGAATTTTTTCGAGATTCAGCATAACTCTCGTCATTTCCTGAACCTGTTTTTTTTCTGCCCTGCCGTAGCCGACAACACTCTGCTTCACCTGAAGGGGTGTATATTCAAAAATCGGCATTTTTGCCTGCTGTGCCGCAAGCACAAGAACACCTCTTGCCTGCGCAACGTCAATCGCCGTTTTCTGGTTGGTGTTGAAAAAGAGCTTTTCAATCGCCATTGCATCGGGATGATATCTGTCAATTAGCATACAGGCACAGTTATATATTCTTTCAAGTCGTTCATTGAAAGGGCTGTGTGCTTCGGTGGTTATTGCACCGAAATCAAGAACTTTAAAATGGTTGTTATGATATTCAATAACGCCGTAGCCGACTATCGCATAGCCGGGGTCAATTCCGAGAACTATCATTTCTTGTTTGACTCTCTTTCGCGGATTACCATTCTTGTGGGTGTTCCTTCAAGACCGAAGGTTGCTCTTATCTGATTATCAAGATAGCGCTGATAGCTGTAATGGAAAAGCTCGGCGTTATTGACAAAGCATACGAATGTCGGCGGTCTTGTTGAAGCCTGGGTCATATAATAAATCTTGAGGCGCTTGCCCTTGTCTGTGGGCGGCTGAACTCTTGCGGTTGCATCCGCAAGAACATCGTTAAGTTTACCTGTTGAAATACGCATTGCGTTCTGTGTGTCAACAAACTTGATAAGCTCAAAAAGTCGGTCAAGTCTGATTTTTTCTTTTGCTGAGATAAAAATAATGGGAGCATAGGACATAAAGGAAAAATCCTTCATAAGCTGTTTTCTCATGCTGTCCATGGTCTTGCCGTCTTTTTCAACGGCATCCCATTTATTGACCGCGATAATGCACGCCTTGCCCATTTCGTGAGCGATGCCCGCCACCTTGGAATCCTGCTCGGTAAAGCCCTCTGTCGCGTCAATCATGATAACGCAGACCTGCGCTCTTTCAACCGCCATTTTTGCTCTGATAACCGAATATTTTTCAATCTGGTCATAAACGCGGCTCTTGCGGCGGAGACCCGCGGTGTCAATAAACACAAACTTTCCGTGCTCGTTTTCAACGATTGAGTCGGTTGCATCACGCGTTGTGCCCGCAATGTTGGAAACAATCATTCTGTTTTCGCCGAGAACGGCATTAACAAGCGACGATTTACCGACATTGGGCTTGCCGATAACCGCAACGCTGATTGAATCGGCTTCATCCTCTTCCTTGCCCGAATCGGGGATGTATTTGAGCACCTCGTCAAGCAAGTTGCCCGTACCCATGCCGTGAACCGACGAAACGGGAATCGGGTCGCCGAGACCGAGGTTATAAAACTCATAAAAATCGGGGGGAAGTTCACCCGGAGTGTCACACTTATTAACGCAGAGAATGACGGGCTTGCCGCTCTTCTGAAGCATTGTGGCGACCTCGCTGTCCGTCGCAACAACACCCGAGCGGATATCCGTAACAAGGATAATCACATCTGCGCTGTCAATGGCGAGCTCCGCCTGCATTCTCATCTGCTTGAGAATAATATCATCTGAATACGGCTCGATTCCGCCCGTGTCTATCAGCATAAAGTGCCTGTTAAGCCACTCGCATTCGCCGTATATTCTGTCTCTCGTAACGCCGGGGGTGTCATCAACAATCGAAAGACGCGCACCCACAAGCTTATTAAAAAGTGTCGATTTGCCGACATTCGGTCTGCCGACAATCGCAACAACATTTCGCGCCATTTATATACCTCCTGTCAATGCGCTCAGCAAATCTTCTCCGCTTGCGCCGTTCTGAGTTACTTTAATCTTAAGTCTTTGCGAAAGCTCCTCAACCGTCATGTCATCAAGGAACATATCGCCCTCGCTTCGCAGGCAGTTGGGCGGAATTATAAGCTCATCGCCCAAATCCAATCCGTCAAGAGCCGATATTATATCCGCACCGCACAGAAGGCCCGAAACAGTTATCATTTTGCCAAGCATTTTATTTTCTGCCGCAACAACCTTCACCTTCAAGCCTTTTATCTTTTTCTCCGCCTTCTCGGAAAGCTCAGAAATCAGCGGATACGCCGCTTTTCCGGTAACAACAGTCACCGTGCGGTCAAGCCGGGTTGTTTCGCGTTCTTCAAGAGCCTGTTCAAATTCTTCCTTAAGCAAAGCCCACATGCCGACACCGTTTTCAAGCTGAGGAAAACCGTTATAATAATCCGCATCGGGCATCTGCCTTTCCGCCTTTAAATAAAACTCATCTGCCGCATAAGCGATTATTTCGCCGTGTTCGGATTTGAATTTTTTGTTAAAGCGGTCAATAATGCCGATAACCTCAGCCGCCGTTTCTTTTGTGTAAGGCTCAATTTTGAAAAGCCCTTCTCTGTGGTCTGAAAGACCTACGGGAACCGCGGCAATGCTCTGAACCGACGGATAAAGCTTTGCAAGCTCGTTAAGACTGTGTTCAAGCTCCGCACCGTCATTTATGCCCGGACAAAGCACAAGTTGTGTATTAATTGCAATATCTGCATCCGCAAATTTTCTCAGGTATTTCAGCGACTCCCCAGCCTTGGGGTTTGCCATCATCTTAACGCGCAGCTCAGGGTTCATCGTCTGCACCGAAACATTGACGGGGCTGATATGCATTTTTATTATGCGCTCGGCTTCGCTGTCGGTGAGATTGGTAAGTGTTATATAATTGCCGAAAAGGAACGAAAGCCTTGAATCGTCATCCTTGAAATAAAGGCTTTTTCTCAGCCCCTTTGGAAGCTGGTCAATAAAACAGAATATGCATTTGTTTTTGCAGCTTCTCTGCCTGTCCATAAGATAGGTTTCAAATTCAAGCCCGATATCTTCAAATTCGTTCTTGCGTATCAGCACAAGCTTCGATTTGCCCTCGGCAGTAATGAGCGAAAGCAACAGTTTTGTGTCGTTAATATAAAAGCGGTAATCGAGAACATCTGTTATCTCATTCCCGTTGATGCTGATAAGACTGTCGCCTGCCTTTATTCTCTTTTTTGCGGCAATGCTGCCGGAACTTATTCCGCTGATTTTAACTGCCATTCTCTCACCTGCCGATACTACTCGATTTTAGATTATATATTATAACACATATTTTTAAAAAATAATAGTAAAATATTTGTAAATTATTAAGTTTTTATTTTAACAAAATTTCTATTGTAAAAACAACGGTTATGGGGTATAATCTATTCTGTATAAAAATGTAAAGAAGGAACAGGAATTATAACATGTTTGTTGATATTGCAAAAATAAAAATCAAGGCCGGCAGCGGCGGCAACGGAGCCGTCAGCTTCCGCAGAGAAAAGTATGTTGCCGCAGGCGGACCCGACGGCGGCGACGGCGGCAAAGGCGGCAACATTGTTTTTAAGGTTGACGACAACCTTGCTACCCTTGCGGATTTCAGATACAAAAGAAAATACACCGCTTCAAACGGCGAAAACGGCTCAGGCGGGCGCAAAAACGGAAAAGGCGGCGAAGATCTCATAATAAAAGTGCCCAGAGGCACAATAATCAGAGAGAACGAAAGCGGCGCAATCATGGCGGATATGTCGGATAACGACGAATTTATTGCCGCAAAGGGCGGCAGAGGCGGTTGGGGCAATCCCCACTTTGCAACCCCGACAAGACAGGTTCCCCGCTTTGCCAAAAACGGCACTCCCGGCGAGGAATGGGAAGTCAGCCTTGAACTGAAGCTGCTTGCGGATGTCGGTCTTCTCGGCTTTCCCAACGTCGGCAAATCAACGCTTGTTTCCGTTGTCAGCCAGGCAAAGCCCATAATCGCGAACTATCATTTCACAACCATAACGCCCGTTCTCGGCGTTGTTTCTCTGGGCGAGGGCAGCTCGTTTGTTATGGCAGATATCCCCGGTCTTATCGAGGGCGCGGGCGACGGCATCGGTCTCGGTCACGAATTTTTACGCCATGTTGACCGCTGCAGGCTGCTTGTTCACATAGTTGACGCCGCGGGCAGCGAGGGCAGAGACCCGATTGAAGATTTTGAAATCATCAACAAGGAGCTTGAAAAATTCGACCCCGAGCTTGCCAAACGTCCGCAGATAGTTGCGGCAAACAAAATCGACCTTGCAACCGACGAACAGCTTGAAAGGCTCGAAAAATATTTCACCGAAAATGGTTATGAATATCATACTATGTGCGCCCCGATTACCGAAGGCACCGATGCGCTTATAAACGCAGTCTGGAACAAGCTGCAGACCCTTCCACCAATCAGAAAATACGAAGCTGAAATAATTCCCGTTGAAATGTTTGAAAAGCAGAATGACAAGGGCTTCACCATCCGCGTTGAAGACGATGTTTATTTTGTTGAGGCACCGTGGCTCCTTAAAATTCTCCAGCGCACCGACCTTGACGACTACGAATCCCTGCAATACTTCCAGAGAATTCTTATTTCAAGCGGCATCATAGATGCCCTTCGCGAAAGAGGCATAAACGAGGGCGATACAGTTTCGATTTATGACCTTGAATTTGACTTTGTTAACTGATTGCGGGGGTTGAAATTGAATTCTTTACTTGAAAAAACCGCCGATGTTTCGGCAATCAGCCCGCTTGCTCTTGCTTTTATCGGCGACACGGTTTTTGACCTGCTGACACGCAGCGAGCTTGTGTGCGAAGCCAACAGACCCGTCAACGCCCTTCATAAAACCGCAAGCCAAAGAGTATGCGCCGCAGCTCAGGCGGAAAGCATCAGAAAAATCATGCCGATGCTGACCGAGGATGAGATGACCGTTTTCAAACGCGGCAGAAATGCTCATACGGGCGGAATCCCGAAGAACGCATCAAGTGCGGATTATCATTATGCCACAGGGCTTGAAAGCCTTTTCGGCTGGCTTTATCTCAAAGGTGAAATTGACAGAATCAACCTTCTTTATTCTGAAATACGGAGTGAATTATGACAAAGACAAAAGCTCTTGACATTGCCAGAAACAATATAATCTGGATAATCGGCTGCTCACTTTATGCAATAGGTGTTAACAGCTTTTCAATCCCTAATTCAATCGCCCAGAGCGGAATCACCGGACTTGCGGTCATATTCAACCACCTGTTTGAATTTCCTGTCGGCACAGCCAACCTAATTATGAACATTCCGCTGCTTATCTTAATGTGGCTTTTTCTCGGCAAAAAGCTTGTTGCAAGAACCCTTTGGGTCACCGTTCTTCTTTCAACGGCGCTCGACGTTTTTGCAATGTTTATGCCGCCCTATGAAGGCGACAAAATTCTTGCTTCTTTGTTCTGCGGCCTGCTTCAGGGCGCGGGGCTCGGAATGATTATGATAACCGGCGCAACAAGCGGCGGCACGGACATTGTAGGCAGGCTTGTTCACAAAAGATGGCCACATATAACTGTCGGCACAATCGTTATGATTTCGGATGCGCTTGTCGTTGCTGCCGGAATGCTCGTTTTCAAAAGCGTTGAAAGCGGTCTTTATGCGATAATCATGATTTTCGTGAGCACAAAGGTTATCGACGCCATGATTTACGGCACGGGCAACGGAAAAATGCTCATGATTGTTACCGACAAAGCCGACGAAGTTTCAAAGGCGATTGTTCATTCCTCACCCCGAGGCGTTTCAATCGTCCCCGCAACGGGAGCTTACACTGGCAAAGGGAAAAATATTCTGATTTGCGTTGCAAGAAAGCACGAAATTTCGGGAATTCTCAAAACCGTCAGAGCCATTGACGACAAAACTTTCATCATTGTAAGCGAAGCCAATGAAATTCTTGGAGAAGGCTTTAATAAATCAATTTAAAGGAGTTAAGTTATGAAAAAAGTATTCAGCATTGTTTTATCGGTTGCGCTGCTTGCGCTTTGCCTTTGCTCCTGCAGCAAGGGATTTACTTACGGAATATACGAAGGCGAAACAAATGAAGCGGCAAAAACCAAGCCTTATCTTATGATAAACAGCAGCGGAAATGCAGGCTTCTCATATAATTATACCAATCAGCGCACATACAGAGCAACCGCAGAAATTGACGAAGAAAATAAAAAAGTTACTGTTGATTTCACTTCAACAGACACCGTTTTTGTTTTTGAAATTCAGGGTGACAGCCTCGTGTTCATCGCCGCCGAATCATCTGCACCCGAAGAATTTAACGGCACTCCCGGTCTTGCCGACGGCGAGAAGCTGACCGCCAGCATCACCTTTGCGGAATCGGAATCTTGACAACAACATAACGTTGATATATAATTAGTAAGTTAAATTTTTCAAAGAGAGGTTTTCTAAATGTCAGGCCATTCAAAATGGAGCACAATTAAAAGAAAAAAAGAAAAAACCGATAATCAGAGAGCTAAGATTTTCACAAAAATAGGCAGAGAGATTGCGGTTGTTGTTCGCGAAGGCGGTCCCGACCCCGCATCAAACTCAAAGCTCAAGGATGTTATCGCAAAGGCAAAGGCAAACAACGTTCCCAACGATAACATCGACAGAATTATCAAAAAGGCTGCCGGCGAAACAGGCGGCGCAGACTACGAAGAAATCGTCTATGAAGGCTACGGTCCCTCAGGCGTTGCCGTTATCGTTGAAGCTCTCACCGATAACCGCAACAGAACAGCAGGCGATGTTCGCCACTATTTCGATAAATACGGCGGAAACATGGGTCAGAGCGGCTGCGTTTCGTTCATGTTCTCAAAGCAGGGTGTTCTTGTTGTTGAGGCAGAAGGCGTTGACGAAGATAAGCTCATGGAAGATGCTCTTGAAGCAGGTGCAAGCGATTTCATCACAGACGACGAAGGCGTTTTTGAAATCAGAACCGAGCCCAACGACTGCGGCGCAGTCAGAGAAGACCTTGAAGCAAAGGGCTATGCCTTTGTTTCGGCAGAGGTTGAATATGTTCCTTCAACATACACTGCGCTCACCAATCCCGACGACATAAAGAACATGGCAAAAATGCTTGAAATGTTTGAAGATAACGACGACGTTCAGGCTGTTTGGCATAACTGGGAAAATGCAGACGACGCAGAATAATTACAGAAAAAGCAAAACGGCAGGAGTTAACTCCTGCCGTTATTTTTATCTGCTGTTTGCGGTGTTTACCATGCCGAAATAGAATTCTTCAAATCCTTCGGGATAGTCCTTTGTGCCGCAGAAATCGAAGTGGTCCATACCAGTCATGGGGTCAAAATAATACCATCTGCCCGGTTTTATCTTGTTGCCTTTTTCAATTTCTGTTGCATAATTGAGCGCTGTCTTTTCGTCGCATGAGGGATATCTCGCCGACGCAAGAGGCACTATTCCGTCATTCTTTGCCCAGTCACCTTCAATTTTTATTCCGTCAACCGTCTTGCCTTTTGTTGAAGCAAGCATCATTGATGAAATATAGAAAATGATGCTCAGCCCCTTATCCGGAAGCTCAAATTCCGTTATATCCCATGTGTTTTCCGTTGTGTAGGAATAGTAATATGTATTCGGGGAAAGCTTGATTTTTTCGTTAAGCTCGGCGGCACCTCTTAAAGTCATATCGTAGCCGCAGTTATCGTTTGTGCCGTAATAGCTCTTTATACCGTCAATGCTGAAAAAGGCACGGAATTCATCCTGCTTCGGGGTAAGTCCCATGTGTCCCAACTGGAATGCAAAAACAAGAAAATCGTTGCCGAAAATCATGCCTATCATATTGAGCGCGGTTGCCATGAGTGCCATAGTAAATCCGGGGTCAACAAGCTGATTTGCAACCTGCGAGCCGTTATGAGGCGCGGAAAGGGTTATACAAGAATGAATGCAGTCATGTCCGCCCTTGAAAAGAGGACTTGTATCCTTGCCTGTTGCAGCAATTTCATCGGCATCGCCGAAGGTCATGAGAGAGGTAAAAAGTCTTACCGTTGCACCGCCGAAGGAGTGACCCACAAGATTGATTTTATCCTTCAGATTCCAGGGTTCTCCCATTGTTGCCTTGCCTTCATAGCAGAAGCCGTATCTGTCGTGACCGTGAGCCTTTGAATGAGCCTCTCCGTAGTCAACAACAGTACCCGTAAGTTGAGCATAGAGTTCACATGCTCTGTCCCATGCACTGCTCAGAGGTCCGACGGAAGGCGCATAAGCCTCAACGCCGTTTTCGTTGAGAATCTTCACTATGTCTGTATCAGATCCCGGCAGAAGCCCGCCGCCCCAGTAAGGTGAAAGCGAATAATACGGGGTTTCGCTGCCCCATCCGCCCATGCCGTGGACAAAAATATAGGGATAGTTTGTTTTACCGCTTTTTATTTCGGCGGCACTTGCAGGTATTGCCACAACGCCGAAAATCATTGTCACCGCAAGAATAACCGCAATTATTTTTTTCATCTGAACGCTCCTTTCTGCCTAAAAAAAGACAATCAAGTACACTTACATTTTAACTTATACAATTTTTTGTGTCAATTATACAATTATAACTATTTGTTAAAAATATTTTTATTAATTACTTGAAATATTATGAAAAAATGTTAAAATTATTTTAATTAGGCGAAATACATTTTCAGGAGGCAATATTATGGCAAAATTTTTATTCTCTGCTTTTGCAGACGAAGCTTCACCCGACATTCTTGAGCAGATAGCTGCCTGTAAAGCAAACAACATTGAATACATTGAACTTCGCAACGTAAACGGCAAAAATATTTCCAATTTCACCGTTGAAGAAGCCGAAAATCTCAAAAAGCTTCTTGACGAACACGGAATAAAAGTTTCTTCAATCGGTTCTCACTACGGCAAAATTGAAATCGACGATGACTTTGAGCCTCATTTTGAAGCTTTTAAACAGACCGTTGAGGTTGCAAAGGTTCTCGGAACAAAATATATCAGAATGTTCAGCTTCTTCTTCACAAAAGGTCAGAGCATCGAAGAATACAAAGACGAGGTTTACAGACGTCTCACCGCAATGGTTGACTATGCTTGTGAACACGATGTTCTCTGCTGCCATGAAAATGAAAAGGGCATTTACGGCGATATCCACGAAAGATGCCTTGAGCTTGCAGAGCATTTCGGAGATAAGCTCGGCTGCATTTTTGACCCCTCTAACTATATTCAGTGTGGCTGCGATACCGCTGAAGGCTTCAAGCTTCTCAAGGATTACATCACATATATGCACATCAAGGATTGTATTGCGGAAATTGATACAGTTGTGCCCGCAGGCGAGGGCGACGGACATATTGAAAACATCATCAGAGCTCTTGATCAGGAAGAAAAGGTCTATTTCCTTTCCGTTGAGCCTCATCTGAGAGTCTTTGAGGGTCTTGACAATCTTGAGCCCGACGATTCAACCGCTTCAAAGATGAACAGCAAGTTTGTTTATCCCGACAATAAAACTTCTTTTGCCGCCGCTTGCACGGCAATTCACAAAATCGTCGAAAAAGCTCAGCCCGTAAGATTCGGCATTATCGGTGTCGGCAACATGGGCCGTTCACATATCAACATGCACCTTAAAGGCGCTCACAAAGAGCTCCGCATCACAGCCTGTGCAGACATAGACCCCCAAAGACTTGAAGGCGCAAAAGAACTCATGCCCAATATCAAAACATATAATTCCGCAGAAGAACTTATTGACAGCGGTGAGGTTGACGTTGCTCTTATCGCAACGCCTCACTACGATCACTCACCCATCGCTCAGTATGCTTTTTCAAAGGGTGTTCATGTTCTCACCGAAAAGCCCGCAGGTGTTTACACAAAGCAGGTAAGAGAAATGAACGAAGCCGCCGCAAAAACAGACCTTGTTTTCGGTATCATGTATAACCAACGCACAAACTGCGTTTACAGAAAAATGCGCGAACTCGTTCAGAGCGGCGAGCTCGGCGAAATCAGAAGAGTAAGCTGGATTATCACCGACTGGTACCGCACTCAGGCATATTATAACTCAGGCGGATGGCGCGCAACCTGGAAAGGTGAAGGCGGCGGCGTGCTGCTTAATCAGTGCCCCCACAACCTTGACCTTTGGCAGTGGATTTGCGGCCTGCCCGTTAAGGTTAAAGCCTTTGTTCATGAAGGAAAATGGCACGACATCGAGGTTGAAGACGATGTTACAATCTATGTTGAATATGCAAACGGCGCAACAGGCACATTCATAACAACAACGGGCGACTGTCCCGGCACAAACCGCTTTGAAATCACTCTTGACGGCGGCAAGCTTGTATGCGAAAACAATAAGCTCATGCTTTATAAGCTCGAAGGCAGAGTTTCGGAGCACTGTGCAAACGCAGAAGAAGGCTTCGGCTCGATTGACGGCGAATGGATTGAGGTTGAAACCGACGGCAGAAACAAGCAGCATTCCGAAGTCTGCAACAAATTCGCTGCCGCTGTTCTTCGCGGTGAAGAACTTGTTGCAAGGGGCGAAGAAGGCATCAGAGGTCTTTCAATCTCAAATGCAGCTCACCTTTCCGCATGGCTCGGCAAGGAAATCGAGCTTCCCGTTGACGAAGACGTTTATTATGCAGAACTTCAGAAGAAAATTGCCGCAGGCAAAGCGGAAAAAGACGTTATTGTTGAAGCAATTCAGGGCGATATGTCCTCCACTTTCTGATTGAAAGGAAAAAAGCTATGAAAGTTGCTGTCATCGGCTGCGGCGGCATTTCTTCCATGCATTTAAGAGCGTTGAAAGATAATCCCGACACGGATATCGTTGCCGTTGCTGACATTAAAACCGAAAGAGCCGACAAGGCCGCCATGGAATACGGCGCAAGGGCATATTATGTCTTTGATGAGCTTCTTGAAAAAGAAGAACTTGATGCAGTTCATATATGCACTCCGCATTATCTTCACACAGATATGGCAATAAAGGCTCTCAAATCGGGCATAAATGTTTTAACCGAAAAGCCCTGCTCTGTTTCAGCCGACGAGGTTGAAGCTCTCCGTAAAGCACAGGAAGAAAGCGGAAAGCAGGTCGGTGTTTGTTTTCAGAACAGATATAACAACTGCGTTCAGCGGGCAAAAGAAATCATCACAGACGGTAAACTCGGAAAAATGCTCTCTGCACGCGCTTTTGTCACATGGAGCAGAGGAGAAGATTATTATTCCGACGACTGGCACGGCACACTTGACAAAGAATGCGGCGGTGTGCTTATAAATCAATCCATACATACACTTGACCTCATTGAGCATCTTTGCGGAAAATGCAGAAAAGTTACGGCTCATGTTTCAAACGACCATTTGAAAGGCATAATTGAAACAGAGGATAATGCAAGCGTGCTCATGGAGCTTGAAAGCGGCATCACCGCAATGATGTACGCCACAACAGCTTATGCCGAAAACTCGGATGTTTTTATTGAAATCGCATTCGAAAACGGCAAGCTTCGTTTTGAGGGCGACAGACTTTATTCCGTTGATAAAAACGGCAATATTTCCGAAGCCTGCGAAAGACCTGAAGCTGTTTACCACGGACAAAGCTACTGGGGTGTAGGCCATTCCATTCTTATCAATGATTATTACGACTGCTTGAAAACGGGCAGAAAATTCAATATCGACGCCTTTGAGGGCGGAGATGCGGCAAAACTTGTTTTTGCCTGCTATGAATCCTCCAAAAAAGATGAAAGCGTTGAAATTCTTTGATTTTCAAAAGGAGAAAACAATATGTTTCATGAAAATTTAAAAGGCAGAGTAGCCGTTATAACCGGCGGCGGCGGTGTTCTTTGCAGCGGTTTTGCAAAGGACCTTGCAAAGCTCGGCGTTAAGGTTGCCGTTCTTGATTTGAGAGAAGAGGCTGCGCAGAAGGTTGTTGACGAAATCACCGCAGAGGGCGGCATTGCTCTTGCAGTAGGCTGTAACGTTCTTGAGGCTGAAAGCCTTGAAGCCGCAAAAGCAAAAGTTACCGCAGAACTCGGTGTTTGCGATATTCTTATCAACGGTGCAGGCGGCAACTCCCCTCTCGGCACAACAACAAAGGACACTCTTGAACTCAAGGATATGGCTGAAAAAGCAGAAGGCGTCAAAACCTTCTTCGACCTTGATGCCAAAGGCATTGAATTTGTTTTCAACCTCAATTTCCTCGGCACTCTCCTCACAACACAGTGCTTTGCAAAGGAAATGGTCGGCAGAGAAAATGCAACAATCCTCAACGTTTCCTCAATGAATTCCTTTAAGCCTCTCACAAGAATCCCCGCATATTCCGCGGCAAAAGCGGCTGTCTCGAATTTCACGCAATGGATGGCAGTTCATTTTGCAGATGTCGGAATCAGAGTTAACGCAATTGCTCCCGGATTCTTCTCAACAATTCAGAACGCAAAGCTGCTTTATAACGAAGACGGTTCACTCACCGAGCGTTCAAACAAGATTATCACTCACACTCCCATGCGCCGCTTCGGCGTTCCCGAGGATTTGACAGGCGCGCTTGTTTTCCTCTGCGACGAGCAGTATTCAGGCTTCATCACCGGCGTTGTTCTTGCAGTTGACGGCGGTTTTTCAGCTTACTCGGGCGTTTGATATAATTGTTTTCGGGCATACCTTTTCAGCGGTATGCCCGTTTTATTTTTCTGTTTTGTATGTTATAATACTGTTGCAACACATTGTTGCGTGACTTTTTAATACAAATATGTAAAAATAAAGCCAAGGAGGTGACCTGCTATGGCTAAGGTTTCCAAAAACATAAAAAAACTGAGAAACGAAAAAGGGCTGACTCAGGATGCACTTGCAGAAAAAATCAACGTAACAAGGCAAACAATTTCAAGCTGGGAAAATGACAGAACTCAGCCCGACATAGATATGCTTGAACACCTTGCAGAAGCCTTCGAGGTCGGCATTGAAGAACTGATTTACGGCGAAAAACGCAAGATTGGTCTTGAAGCTCCGAAAACGGATAAGCATAAAATAATGAACATTGTTTTTGCTACTCTCGGTTCATTGCTGACCGCAACGGGTCTTATAATCATTCTTGTTTCTTTCTGGGACAGTATTCCCGAAATATTTCTTGCTGCACTCAGCTTTCTTCCTCTTATTGCAGGTGGTGCTGCCGCACTGTGGGTTTACGGTAAAAAGAAAGACAGCATTGCCTGGACGGAAGGTGCCTGCGTTATGTGGTGTGCCGGTCTGTTTGCAACAACGGCGCTTGTGTGCTCAATGTTTTCGGTAAATATTGATATTTCGATACTGTTTACAGCTCTCGCATTGCTCACACTGCCCATGGCGTATATAATGAACACCCTTTTCCCTCTCACCGCATACTTCTTCATTGTAACCTATCTGATTATTTCTTTCCCTTTGAACATGAAAGCGGCAAATCTTATTCCTCTTGCTGTGGGTGTGATTCTCTATATTCTCGGTCTTATCCGCATAAAGAAAACCGACCCTGCCGACTCAAGGCGTAAATTTGCGGTATGGACCGCAATTATCTCAGCCTGCGTTACTCTTTATGTTCAGGGAATTGACACCGCAGACCGCGGCGAAGCCGCACTTCTCTGCATGATTTTCGGTGTTCTTGCAGGACTTTATGCCGCTGACAGAGAAGGTGATTTTCCCTATCCGTTCCGCTTTGTTGCTGTGCCCTCAATAGCCGCCGCATTTTCACTCTTATGCTTCAATGCCGAAAGCTGGATTGGAAAACCTCATTATCTCCCCCACGCCGAAAATCTTCTGAACCCCGGCATTGCTCCCTTCGTTTCCGCTGCGGCATTAATTGCGGGAATAATTTACGGCAAAAAGAATACATCCCCAAGCAAAGAGAAAAAAGCCTTCATCATATGCTCTGCCGTTGCAAGTGCCGTATGTGCATTCAGCTCAATTTTTGCCGAATATTTTACGGAAACAACAGAAATTATCGTAACCGCAATAATTATCATTCTTTCGCTTATGGTCAGCATTACATTGATTGCCTCCGGTATAAGAAAAGTTAAACTGCTTACCGTAAACCTTGGTTTGATTATGATTTGCCTTATCATTTACGCAACCCTCATTATGGGCAGGTTTGATGTTGTTTACGGCGGTATCGCCTGCGTGATTATGGGTCTTGTTCTTTTATTCATCAATTTCAGGCTTTCAAAAATGTTCAAGGCAAAGGAGGCGGAGAAAAATGCGTAAAAGACGCCCCGTTATAATTCTGCTGTGCATTCAGCTTGTTTTTACTCTTATTCTTGCTTCAACCGAAACTTCAAAAAATCTTATTATCCGCAATTTCGGCACGGAATACACCTTTGCGGTTGAACATCTTGCCTATTACGGCAATTTCAAAGACAATATGGAGCTTCACTGCGAAATCAAATCTGAAATTCCCGAAATTTATAATCATGCCCCTGTAAACGGCAGATACGGTATAATCGAAACTGACGAAAACGGACTTTCCCGTTTATCCGTAACGACCGACAAAAAGCCTGAAGGCAACAACTACATCAAAAGCAAGGGCGATGCAATTTTTTATTTCGACACTCCTCATACGGATATTCACTATGAAATTTTCAGGCTTGGAGAAACAACCGACCCTCCCCTGTTTATCAGACACAATCTGACTACATCAACGGAATATGAAATAACTGCATCCGCTTATGTATTCCGCGGTCAGATACGGCTTAAAGAAATATATGTTGACGGTGTTGAACTTATTGATTTTCTCACAAGACACAAGGAGGCTCACCAATGAAAAAATTACCCGCAAACAGTCCGCTTGTAAAAATCCCATTTGGCGGACTGACATCAAACATGCTCCGCATTCTCGCAATGGCGTTTATGCTTTGCGACCATTTATGGGCAAAGGTTGTTCCCGGAAATGACTGGATGACCTATGTGGGCAGAATGACGTTTCCGATTTTTGCCTTTATGATTTCGGAAGGCTTCATTCACACCTCAAATCTGAAAAAATACATATTCCGCCTGCTCGGCTTTGCGCTTGTCAGCGAAATTCCGTTCAACCTTTTCTATGGCGGAAGCTGGTTTTATCCGTATCACCAAAATGTTTTGTTCACCCTTCTGCTCGGTCTGCTTGCAATCGCCCTGATTGACAAAGCAAGAAAAGAAAAGACCAGAAAAACAATCATCAAAACCGTTTTACTCCTGATTCCGATTTGCCTCGGTGCATTCATCGGCTTCCCCGACTACGGATTCTGGGGATTTCTGACGGTTGTTATGTTTTATCTTTTCCGTAATTTCCCGTTTGCATGGCTTGCACAGCTCGTTGCAATGGTGCTGATGAATGTAATTCTCTTTGAGGGTCAGCAATTCCTTGTTGAAATAGCAGGAAAAACTTATGAAATTGCAGCTCAGGGCTTCGCAGTGTTTGCGCTCATTCCAATCTGGCTTTACGGCGGCAGAAAAGGCAAGTCAAACAAGATTATGCAATACGGCTTCTACGCCTTCTATCCCCTGCACATGCTGATTATCTGGCTTATTGTGACTTATGCTTAGGAGTGATTTTATGAAAAACAAGATTGGAATTACATCAGTTTTAATTGTTATTCTTGAATTTATCGGATTCCTGATTTGGGGTTTCAATATTCAACCGGGCGACGAAATGGGTTATGGACTTATTGTTATTTACGGCATTATGCCGTTGACCGCTTTAATCCTCTCGTTAATCCTTACGGCAAAAAAATCCGTATTTATTATCCCTACGGTTATTCTCGCAATGCTTTCGCATATCTTCCTGCCGTTTCTCATCTACGGCACTTTCGAAATTGCATTAAGCCTTTGTCTTTCGGCAATTCCCTGCGCTGTTGGCGCAATTATCGGGCTGATAATAAACCGCATAAAAAGCAAATAATAAAACGGCAGGTTAAATAAACCTGCCGTTTTGCTATTTATTCATAAAATCAAAAAGTCCGTGCCAGTCGTCGCGTGAGAAATAATGCCTGCCCTCTCTGAAGCAAAGACCAATACTGCCCTCGTTAAGATACTTGCCTGTCTTGAGATAATCTTCATCTTCATAGATAAATCCCTTTTTACCGTAAAGCTCGTAAACCTCATTCGATGCAGCACAGAAAAGGAATTCAAGGTTAGGTCCTGCCCAGATATCCTCTTTTGCCGATGCAATATGCACTCTTCTCGGAGCAATAAGAGCAGAAAGAAAATGCTGTTCAAAGGGTGTTTCGTCGTCCTTGCAGTAGAATGTCTTATAATTCTCGCAGAACCAATACTCAAAGCGGTCAATTATGTCGCCGATTGTTTCATTGCCCTCGCCCTTACCTCGGTTAAGCGAATCGCCGCTGCAGCCTGAGCAGTTGGAATGCGCCGCAGCAAATCTATTGTCATATGCCGCAGTCACAAGCGCGGTTTTGCCAAGCCTTGAATGACCGCAGACGCAGATATTATCCTTGTCAACCTCGGCACGGGTCTGAAGGAAATCCATAACTCTCATTGCCGCCCACGCCCACATTGCAATCTTACCGGGCGAATAGGGAGTGCGTTCTTTATCTTTATAAAGTATGCCCGCAAGACCGTTTGTGAAGTCACCGTCATCGCTTGTTACATCCTGATAGCAAAACGATGCACAGGCAAATCCGTTATCAATAATTTCTTCGGTGGGCATATATTTATCGGGCACATCGGGCCTGAAATTGATGTGAACAAAGGTTTTGAAATTGTTGCCCTTTTTAGGATAAACATATGTAACCGGGAACTTGAATTCTTCACCCTTAACGTCTGTTACAAGTTCAAAATGCATATAACAAGCCTTACCCGCACAGTATCTGATGGGGTCATCCTCAATAATATTTATGCAGAATCCGTCGGGCGCATCGGGAATATAACCGTATTCGCATTTCTGCATCATCTCTGCAACGAGATATCTGACTTTTTGCCATTCCTCCGCTGTCTGAGCTTTTTTGCCCGAAACATCAAGCGGAGAAGGTATCTTAAGTTCATTAAGCATTTCTTTAATCATTAATCTCACCTCATGATTTATCCTGATTTGAAACAAACACATCCGCAACCTCGCTTATGGTAATATATGCGTCGCGGTCAATTGCATGAACTATTTCCTGCATTTTCGCAACCTGAAAACGGTTAACAACGAAATATACAACCGTAAGGTCAGAACCCGAATAGCCGCCCTTTGCGCTGATTTTGGTCATTCCGCTTTCAAATTCCGCACTCAGCACCTCACATATTTCATCAGGCTTTTTTGTAATAATCATCGCACCCTTGGCGCGGTCAAAGCCTTCAACCATAAAGTCAACCGTTTTAAGTGCTGCGGCATATGTTACAATCGAATACAGCGGCAAAATCCAACTTCTTATTACTATGCCGCAGATTATATACAGAATAACATTATAAATCATCACGAATGTGCCGACTGTTATGCCAAGCTTTTTCGCAAAAATGACTGCCATAACCTCAATGCCGTCCATCGCGCCGCCGAAGCGGATTGCCAGACCGCTTCCCACGCCCGAAATCATGCCGCCGAAAAGAGCGCAAAGAAGCAAATCCGTGCCTGCCAAAGGAGATGCAACGCTCACATCAACGGGCAAAACATCGGTTATAAGCCATGCAAACAGCGAATAAATGCCAACGGTATACACCGCATAAAAAGTGAAAAGCTTTCCCTGCTTTTTTAAACCGAAAAGAAACAGAGGTATGTTAAGCGCAGCAAGAAAAACAGAAAGTGTCAGATATTCGGGAGTAACCTGAGAAAGCAGCATGGAAGTACCCGAAATACCGCTGTCGTAAAGGTTAACAGGATAGAGAAAAATTGTTACACCTATTGCATTGATTATCCCCGCAAGGGTGAGCATTATCATGTTTTGCCAGCGAATTCTTTTTAATCGTTTCAACTTTTCTAACATTTTGTCGCTCCTTTCATAAAATATATTTTTATAAAAATATGATACCATAAAATATGTTAAAAAATAAACATATATCTGTAAAAAATAAAAGGCAGGGGCTAAAAGCCTCTGCCGCTTTATTTTAGACTTATGCTTCCTTAACAACTACCTGCTTGCCGTTATAATAACCGCACTCGGGGCAAAGTCTGTGAGATCTCTTGAGCTCACCGCAGTTTGAGCACTTCTCGAGCTGAGGAGCGTTCATCTTCCATACGTTGGAGCGTCTCTTGTCTCTTCTTGCCTTAGAAACTCTTCTCTTGGGTACTGCCATGCCTAAGCACCTCCTTAATTTTGTGCTTTATTAAACCGTGAGGTTTTTGTTTCAGTCGTCCAAAAGCTGCCTCAGCGCTGCCAGTCGCGGATCAATTTCTTTTTCGCAGCCACATGAACCCGTGTTGAGATCCTTGCCGCACTTCGGACAAACTCCTTTGCATTCCTCATCACAAAGGAATTTTGCGGGAAGGTCGAGGAAAATATCCTCGGTTATAAGCGGATCAAGGTCAAAACGAAGCTCATTGACAAGCAGCAACTCGTCATTGCTTTCGTCATTAAGATGAGTAACGAGAGTGTGGAAAAAATCCATCTCCAAAGGAACCTTAATATCCTTTGCGCAACGGTCACAATTCATCTCAAGAACAAAATCAGCCTTTGCGCGCAGCTCAACAATGCCGGTGTAATTACCCGCAGAGCCGCTAACCCTCACCGGAGAGGTGAAAGGCTTGATGCCGCTGAGCTCCTGAGCCGAGAGATCAAGCTCAAAGCCAAACTCCCTGACCATTCCCTCGTTATTAAAAATCGGTTCCAAATCCAATATCATAATTTTTCACCTAAAATCACGCACAAAATATTATATATTTGTTAGCATGATTTGTCAACTAAAATTTTGACTTAAATTCAGATTTTTTCGCAAAATGTAAAAATTCTTTCGGGAAGATCGCATTCATCGCATGAAACCGTGAATGTGATATCGTGCTCTGAGTTTTTGCTCAGCTCTGAAACCTTCTCAAG
Source organism: Acutalibacteraceae bacterium (assembly GCA_045591425.1). Taxonomy (GTDB): domain Bacteria; phylum Bacillota; class Clostridia; order Oscillospirales; family Acutalibacteraceae; genus CAG-177. The sequence continues at coordinate 42,690 of JAZNSX010000070.1, forward strand.
GAAGTTTGCAAGCGCCTCATAATCTCTGCCGCCGATTTTAAGAGTTGCATCAACAAGAATGTCTGTTATGTCATGGTCGCCTGCAACGATACCGCTGAGGAAACCGTAGAATGCTTCATAGCCCGAAATTTTATAATAGTCAGTTTCAACAAGTCTTGCTCTGTAGTTAACATCATAGGTCAAAAGTCTTTCCTTCTCGATGCAAACAACATTGCCGTTTGATCTTTCAACAGCGCTGTTAACAAGCTCGATGAGTCTCTTTGTTTTGCCTGAACCTTTGTTACCGATAATAAGTTTTACCATTTTGAATTCCTCCTGTTTTGGTTTATTTAAGTCTTGCTTCAAGTGCATCCTTCTCAGCCTCGTAGCCGGGCTTGCCGAGAAGCGCGAACATATTCTTTTTATAGCTCTCTACGCCGGGTTGGTCGAAAGGATTAACGCCAAGCATATAGCCCGACATTCCGCATGCCTTCTCAAAGAAATAAATCATTTGACCGAGAGTATATTCATCCTGCTTATCAATTTCAATAACAATGTTGGGGACTTCGCCGTCTGTGTGGGCGAGAACCGTGCCCGCAAATGCCTTGCTGTTGATAAAGTGAACAGTTTTGCCTGCGACGAAATTGAGACCGTCGCCGTTGACATCGTCAAATTCGATTTCAACATCTGTTTTGGGGCTGTTGACCCAGATAACGGTTTCAAACAGGCTGCGCTCACCCTGCTGAATATACTGACCGAGTGAATGAAGGTCTGTTGAGAAAATTGCCGAAGTGGGATAAATACCCTTGCCGTCTTTGCCTTCGCTCTCGCCGAAAAGCTGCTTGAACCATTCACACCAAAGGGTCATCGAAGGCTCATAAGCCGCCATCATTTCGAGCTTTTTGCCGTCACGGTAAAGCATATTTCTGATTGCCGCATATTTATAGCAATCGTTTGCCAGAACATCGTCCTTTGAATAAGCTTCTCTTGCATCTGACGCGCCCTGCATAAGAGCATCTATGTCAATGCCTGCAACCGCAATGGGGAGCAGACCGACAGCCGTCAAAACAGAATATCTGCCACCGACATCATCGGGAACAACGAAGGTTTTGTAGCCTTCGCTGTCTGCCAAAGCTTTGAGAGCTCCTCTGGACTTATCTGTTGTTACATATATTCTCTTTGCCGCCTCTTCCTTGCCGTATTTTTCTTCGGCAAGCTTTTTGAAAATACGGAAAGCGATTGCCGTTTCGGTTGTTGTTCCTGATTTTGAAATAACATTGATTGAAAAATTCTTGCCTTCAATGAGCTTTATAAGCTCTGCAACAGCCGATGAGCTGATGGTGTTACCGCCGAAATAAATATCGGGAGTATCCTTCTTAACAAGGTTATAGTTATTTGACTTTATGAATTCGATAGCCGCTCTGGCTCCGAGATATGAGCCGCCTATGCCGAGCACAACGAGCACCTCGGAATCCTTCTTGATTTTTTCGGCGCATTCTTTAATTTCCGCAAATTCCGCCTTGTCATAGTTGACGGGAAGGTCAATCCAGCCGAGAAAATCGCTGCCGAGACCTGTTCCCTCGTGAAGCATTGCATGGGCTTTGGAAACCTCTGCCTGCATTGCCTCAAGTTTCTCTTTACAGGCGTATTCGCCCGCATAGTTGAGATTGAGTTTCATTGCCATCTCTGTTTTTACACCCCTACTATAAAAAACACAATTATTTAATATATTTTACCCTATAAATGCGTTCTTTGCAACAGTTAAAAGTAAAATTTCTTATAATTATTTTAAAATAAGGGCGTTTTTTATAAAAATAAATACGGCGCAGGATATTCCTGCCGTATTTATTTTAACATATTTCGTTTGCTAATGCAAACAGTATTTATTCTTTATGAAGCAACTGCCTTCAGTATTCTGAAAAAAACTATTGAAAAAGTTAATTTTTCTATTCTGTCTGGCGCGGTCAGATTATATTCGCCGAGAAGCTCATCCCCAAGTCTGAACGTGACGCTGCCGAGCACCTGCCCCTGCTCAACAGGCGCGGCAACATCAACCGCAAGGTCAACCGTCTGAGTTATATCTCCCTCTCTGCCCTTTTCGACCAAAACGGGATTTACCGGCGGAATTTTCGGTTTTATGCTTTCCGTAACTCCGTTTATTACTCCTACATCGGGAATCAGCGAAGAATCAATAACGGGCGTTACTGTTGAATAATTGGCAAAACCCCAGTTGAGCATAGCTTTTGCGGTTTCAAACCTGTCTGTGCTGTTTTCACTGCCCATAACAACGGCAATCAGATGAGTTCCCTCTCTGAGCGCACTTGCCGAAACACAGCAGCCCGCCTTTGAGGTTGTTCCCGTTTTTAAACCCGTTGTACCCTCATAAAACCTGACAAGCTTGTTAGTGTTAACAAGCTCCGTCTGACCGTTTCTCAGAGAATCCATCCATATTGTTGTGTAATTCATAATAAGCTCGTGCTTTAAAAGCTCGCGCGACATGATTGCAACATCGAGAGCACTAGTAAGGTGTTTTTCCGTTGTGTCATCAAGACCCGTGCAGTTTTCAAAATGAGTGTTTGTCATGCCCAGCTCTGCGGCACGGTCATTAAGCATTTTCACAAACGCTTCGTCGCTGCCCGCTATGTATTCGCCGAGCGCCGTGCAGGCATCGTTTGCGCTGTAAACGGCGGTTGCCTTCAAAAGCTCGTCAACCGTCATTTGCTCGCCCTCTTTGAGCCAAATCTGTGAGCCGCCCTTTGAGGCCGCAGAACCGGTTGCTGTAACGGTATCGCTGAGCGAAATTCTGCCCCCGTCAATCGCTTCGCAAACAAGCAAAAGCGGCATGATTTTTGTGACCGATGCGGGATAAAGCTTTTCGTTTTCGTTAAACTTCATCAGAACCTTACCCGTCGAAGCATCCATAAGAACCGCAGCCTTTGCTTTGATTTCAACAGGCGTTGAAGCCTCTCCTGCGGCATATGCAGGCAACGACACCGCAACCATAACCACTGCCAAAAGAATTGCAAATATTTTTTTCATGTTATACTCCCCTTTCACATTAAATAAATATGTGATTAATATTATTGATTATCACAAATTTTTTTGATATACTTTATTTCATGTGGGGGTAATCCATGAATCGCCCACAGTCAAAGTGTATTTTCGGCGGGAGCAAGCCCCGCCCTACAAGGAGATTTCTATGAAAGCCGCATTTTATACTCTCGGCTGCAAGGTCAATCAATATGAATCCCAGGCAATGGCGCAAAGCCTTGAAAAACACGGATTCATCATCACCGACCACAACGAGGATGCCGATATTTATGTTATAAATTCCTGCACGGTCACTGCCGAAAGCGACAGAAAAACAAGGCAGGCTGTGCGCCGATTTAAGAAACAGCATCCCGACAGCATTGTTGTGCTCACGGGCTGCATGCCCCAGGCATCTCCGCAAGCGGGCAATAAGCTGAGCGAAGCGGATATTGTTATCGGCAACAAAAGCAACCGCCTGCTTCATGACTATATAATGCAGTATATCAACGGCAGCGGCAGAATTTTTGCTGTTGATGAACACAAAACAGGCGATGATTTTGCGGGCGACACGATAAGCTCCTTCCGCGAAAGGACAAGGGCAAGCGTTAAAATTGAGGACGGCTGCAACCGTTTCTGCTCATATTGTATCATTCCTTACGCAAGAGGCAGAGTGCGTTCAAAGCCGCTTGATGAATTAAAAGAAGAAATAGCCGCGCTCGAAAAAAACGGATTTTCAGAAATCGTGCTTGTCGGAATAAACCTTTCTGCATACGGCATGGGCAGTGATTATAATATTGTTGATGCCGTTCGCCTTGCCGCATCGTTTGACGGAATAAAAAGAGTACGTCTCGGCTCTCTCGAGCCAGACCACATAACGGATGAAATCATTGCAGGGCTTGCGGAAATCCCCGAATTCTGCCCGCAGTTTCATATATCGCTGCAAAGCGGATGCGACAAAACGCTCAAACGCATGAACCGCCACTATAACAGCGCAGAGTACTTTGAGCTTTGTGAAAAGCTGAGAGCGGCATTCAGGGATACCACCCTCACAACAGACGTTATGGTAGGATTCCCCGACGAAACCGAAGAAGATTTTATCTCTTCTCTGAATTTTGTCAAAAAGGTCGGCTTTGAGAAGGTGCATGTTTTCCCCTATTCAATCCGCCCGGGAACTCCTGCCGCAAAGATGCAGAATCAGGTTGAAAAAAGTGAAAAAGAGCGCAGAGCGGCAATCATGAGCGCCGCATGCGAAAAGATAAGGCAGGATTTCCTGAAAGAGCAAATCGGCAAAACGCTGGAAGTGCTTATTGAAGAATATCACGAAGGCTTTGCACAAGGATACACAGCAAACTATACGCCCGTTAAAATCTCCTGCAACTGCGACAGTCTCCACGGAATAATAAAAACAGAAATCACCGCCGTTGACGGTGACTTCTGTGTGGGGAAGGTATAAACTAACCCCGTCACAAAATTGTGACGGGGTTAATTACTCTCTTAATTAAAACAGCCAACCAAAAAGCAACTCAATTATCATCATAAAGAAATCCGATATGATATCCCAAATGCTCTTGCTTTCGTTTTCGATTGTAAAACCGGGACTCGAAGCACCGCCTTCATCGTCAGATGAAACTAATGTAAATAGACCTACCGTATCATCATTAATACTTCCGAAGCTGTAGCTTTCATCAAGATATGTGAATTCAGCATTGTCAACAAGCGGTGTAATTGTTACCTCTGTTGCACTATCAGGAACCACAAACATGATATATTGCGTTTCGCCAACCGCACATTCCATTTCATACTCGACAGCACAATCTATTATGATGCTGTCTTTTTCAGCATATAAATACCGTGTCTTATCTGCATCTTTAACAATTTCAAAATACTTGCTCATGCTTCTGAGCGCGACACATTTTATTCCATTATAAAACAAAGTTCGGGGAGCCTGCCTTACCAACCCTGAAGAATCCATATAAAGATAAGTTTCAATATCAGGATAATTATTGTCGTATATATAGATACGAGACTGACCATCTATTTCTTCATATCTGAGAAAATTAACAGCATGGCCTCCAATTTCGCTTCTTAATCCTATTTGAAGCGTTCCTATATTGTCATATTTATGATTTTTTACATAATTGACAACCTCGTTCCAATCAGAATATGTATCATAATAATCATTCAAATACCAAGAACCACCGGCAACAGTTGACTTCTCTCTGTTAGGTCCCTGCAACGCTTGATATTCACAAATGGGATATTGAACAGCCGGTGTTAACGATAAATCATATAGTTCCTGTTCCTTTGTTGCGCCTATCGTGGATATATCCAGTTCTCCCATATAATAACCTGAACTTGTTACTGACATGCCAAAGCAATGACCTTTTGCACCAGCTTCACACTTGTAATAATCGTCTTTCAAACCCATGTTTTTAAAGCTGTAGGTTTCTTCAGCAAGATTATATATATCTGTTTCGGAGATTTTGCTCCAATGTGCATAGAGTGTTGTGTTTGATAAAACTGTACTTGAGCTTGTTACTTTTGTTCCGCCTGATGCCGATGTGTACCAGCCGTCAAAAATGTATCCTGTTTTTGTAGGTGTAGGCAGTGTGCCATAGGTCGGGTTAGTCCATTGTGCATAAAGTGTTGCTCCGCTGTTGGCTGTGTAGCTTGCACCTGATGAATAGGAAGTACCGTTTCCGTTCTGTGCGGTATTCCAATTCTTAAATGTGCAGCTCACGTTTTTGTTTGAAGGAGTTACACTTCCGCCGTTCGCATTGTATGTAACGGTATATGACTTAGTAGGTTTCGTCGAACTAAGCCAAAGGGTTGCATCTTGGTTTTTTGTCTGTGCAGCGGGTGCACCGCTACCACCATTTGCGTTATAGGAAACAGTGTAGGTGGGAGTTTTGCTCCAGACAGCATATAGCCATAATTGATTGTGGTCAAAATAAACCGAGCTGCTCGGGTAATAAGTTGGCTGTGTGGCAGTTGAACTCGTTGACCAGCCTAAAAATGTATAACCGTCTCTTGTCGGAACAGATGATGTAAGTGTCGTATAGCCCGAACACGGATTTGACCAGTTTTGTGTTGAGGGGCCACCATAACCGCCGTTAGCATCATAATTTATGCCGTATATCCCGTGAGTGTAAAAAGATTGGCATGACCCATATTTAACGTTACAGCTTGCTTCATTACCGTAATACCAACCTGTTCCGATTTCTCTTACCGGTGTTATGGAAACACTAAAAGTTTCACTTGAAATTGAGCCATAAACTACCCTGTCACTAAAATCCAACTCACACATACTTTTTCCACTGCTTGACGGATAACTATATGAACCGTGAACATAGTTGCCTCTTGAATCATACACTTCAACAATATAGAAATCAACATATGAAGCTGTAACCCACTCTAATACACAATGTTGGTTGTTACACATTTTACCACTGTAATTTATTGAATCGGGAGGATTAGGAAGTTGATAAGCCGTTGCAGATGAAGGAAGCTGATAATATAAGGTTCTAACACCTGAAGCCGTGTTTGCAGTAATCAAAAACCTTATACTTCCATTGCTCAAGACACATTTTTCAGTTGCATAAATAGTAAGCTGTTCGCTTGATGAATGAAAATAAGGCGTTGAATTTGTTGAGCCTGTAACTGACGAGCAACTGTACATTTTTACTCCCGCAGGCAAAAAGATAACAAATTTGCCTGTTGTTGTACTTGTCACGCTCGCTGCACTTGCTTCAACATAAAACGAATCAAACAGTGCTACTCCGCTCATAGGCAGATAAACACCAAAAGCCATTAAAACCGCAAGTAAAACAGCAAGCATGCTTTTTAAAACCTTCTTCATTTCAAAACCTCCATTTTTTGTTTATATATCAAACCCCATTTATCGGGTGTTTTTAGTTTTTGCTTTAGTAGTATTTTATCCTACTTTATGCGATGTGTCAAGATACAGCAGTATTAAATGTTATAATGTTGACAAAGATAGAAAGGGTGATTCGGATGAAACCGCTCAAAGAAAAAGTCAGCATTACTCTTGACAGTGACATAGTCGAAAAGATAAAACAGCTTGCAGAGGAAGATGAACGTTCTTTTTCACAGTATATAAATAAGGTTTTGAAGGAATATCTGAAAAACAGCAACAAAAATTAATGCGGTGCCGCAATTCGTGGCACCGCATTTTTGCATCAGATTCAGTTGTTCTTACTGCTTATCGGTCTGCGCAGGAGAAGGCTTGCAAGTGCAGAGCCCTTGAACGGAATGAGCGGATAGAGATAGCACTGACCTGTGACGGTTTTGGTTACAGCAATCTCAACAACTATAATAATTATGCCTGCAATGAATCCCCAGAGGTTAAACAGCGCAATGAGCACAATGAGCATCATTCTGAAAAGCTTGAAGGCATAGCCAAGCTCGAAGCTGGGCTGAGTAAAGTTTGTGAGGGCAACAAATGCCATATAGAGCACAACCTCTGCAACAAACCAACCCGCCGAAACTGCAAATTCGCCGAGAACAAGCGCACCAATAACGCCAAATGAGCTGCTGAGTGACTGCGGAGTGTTAATCGATGCCAGACGCATTGCATCAATAACAATTTCAACAATGAAGAGCTGAGCAACTATGGGGACGGTGTTCGGCTCTTCTATTTTTATAAAATTCAGCCATTCGGGAATATATTCTGGGTTCTGGATAAGCAAAAGCCATATCGGCACAAGCAGCATTGTCATGGCGAAAATCGCCATACGGATTATTCGCATATACGACCCGATAACGGGCGACATATAATAATCATTCGTGTCCTGCAAAAAGTCAAAAATGCCTGACGGAATTATCATTGCCGCAGGTGAATTATCTGTTATAACAACCATGCTGCCTTCGAGGATGCTCGCCGCAACGGCATCGGGTCTTTCCGTATATCTGACCTTCGGGAACGGATTGAACCACTGCTTCGGCACAAGGCAGTCAATAAGGCTCTGCTGACTCATGCTGAGCGAATTTATGGTTATCGAATCAATCTTTTTTCTCAGGGCATTCAGCATCTTTTCGTTTACCCTGCCCTTCATGAAGCAAATAACAACGTCAGTCTGAGATTTTTTGCCCACGGAATGAATCTCCATTGTCAGGTTGGTGTCTCTTATTCTGCGGCGGATAAGCGCAGTATTAAAAACGAGAGTTTCAACAAAACCGTCATGAGGTCCGCGCAAAACCTTGTCATTATCGGGTTCGCCCACAGAACGCACAGGATAGGTTCTGGCATCTATTATAATTGCTTCGTGATAGCCCTCAACAATCATACCTATTGCACCCGAAAGCACGGATTTCACAAAATCCTCCACTTTGGCGGTAACATCTGTTTCAACATAGGGCACAAATTTGTTTGCAAAATCACGGGTTGTTTTTAGATTCTTAATTTCTTTTTCTTCCGCCTTCATAAAATATGACATGATTTTAACCATGATTTCATCTTTGCAGAAGCCGTCAACAAAATAAAGCTTGGCATTGCGCTTGTCAAACTTCAAATCCCTGCCCACAATATCAAAGCTGTCCTTTAGACGCAGCACATTGTCAAGCATGGCTATGTCCGAGGTGTAATCACCCAAAAACGTCGTTTTTATTTTAAACACTCCCGAAAAAACAAAATGGTGACAGATTGCTCTGTCACCGTTTATTATTATCAGTTATTCTATCTGTATTCATTATACAGATTAACAATGGCATTCCAAGTCAGCGGACCTACAACACCTGTTTCGGCGATGCCTGAAAGTCTCTGAACCGCAAGTACTGCCTCACGCGTGCGGTTGCCGAACACACCGTCTGCTGTTATGAGCGGCACGGCGTTGTTATTTTGAGCAATTGTCCTCAAAAAAACCTGAAGCTGAGTAACGACATTTCCGCTTGCACCTGTGGTGATTGTATATCCGGGATAAAGCAAAGATGAATATGAACGGTATTCGTCAGGCAAAGAATTCAGAGTGCTGTTATATGCATCAATAATTGCATTCCATGTATTTCTGCCGATAATTCCGTCAACCGTAAGACCGTATTGACTTTGAAATTGACGAACCGCGTTTTCGGTGGCAGGTCCGAAAATTCCGTCAACTCCTATTTGCGGCAGTCTGTCATTGAAAAATCCGAGAAAATTCAAAAAATACTGAATCACCCTGACATCGCTGCCTCTGTCGCCTCTTCTGAGGACTTCTCTGAAAATTCTTTCAACCTCGCTGATTGTTATGCCTTCTGAATAAAGCTCCGAAAGCCTTTTAACTGCATTATAAATCTGCTTGATTCTGTACCACGTTGCCTTGCCGACGATTCCGTCGGGTGTCAGGTTAAAAATACGCTGAAACTGAATAACTGCTGCGCGGGTTGCCGCATCAAAATAGCCGTTGGCTTCCGGAATTGCAGGAATAGACGGATAGTTCCGTCTTATTCTGTTTAATTGTCGCTGAATTGTTCTTATATCCTCTCCGCCGTAGGAACCCAGCCTCAAAAGCGTACCCGGATATGATTCTCCGATATTTCTGACCGGCGCATTGCGCACTATGTTTATATCGTTACCGTAATAATTCTGTAAAATCTGATAGGGTGTTCTGCCCTGATTCGCAAGGGTTACGGTTCCCCACTGTGAAAGACCGCGACAGGTTGTGTTTCTTCCGTCGCAATATTCGGTGAAATATGGTTGGATTTGGCTGCCTTTAGTCACATAATCATTAAACAACTCGTCAACTATACGCGAAACATTGGAATATATGTCTCTGCCGTCAATATACGCCTGATCATAGGCGGTTGAGTTTGTTATATCAAAATTATATCCCCTGCTTCGGTAATATTCGGTGAATATTCTATTTAGTGCAAAGGAAACCTGGGCATAAACATTTGCCCTTATTGCTTCATCGGGCCACGAAGGATAAATCTCGCTTGATGCGACATTCTTTATATAGTCCGTAAAGGGAATTCTGACGTTTCTTGCATTCGAATTTGGTGTTCCGAGATGAACGGTTATATAATCGGGGATAACTGGCGTTACAGGCATATGAATCCCTCCTCACCGGTTAAGAGAGCTTTGGCTGCTCTCATCAACAACAATCGGCTCAGGCTCATTCATGCCTGCAGACTTTGCGAGCATTCTGACCGGCTGAATTGACTCTATCCCCGAAAAAACCGGCACATCCGTAAATACTGAACGAACAAATGCAGGGTGCTCAACATAAACGGAATAAACCGAATAAGGCAGCCGCGAGCCGTCTTGCTGCGGAGATTGTGAAAGCTCTCTTGGCGGTGCAGGCAAACGCACGCTCTGCGTCATGCCGTCTATATCTGTCAGACCGTCAAAAACAGCCACATTTCCGCTTGGCAGCTCTGCAAATATCATAACTCTTGCGCTGCCCACACCGAAGCTTCTGTCGCCTGCAAAAGCTTCAACGCGCATTGTTCCGCTTTCGTTGTTCGCCACAAGAAAGTCATTAATATCTCTGCATCTTGCGCGTTGTTCATTTGTTGCATTTTCTGTGAGCCGCTCACAGCTTTCACGAAGCTTTCTTGCAACATCAACCTCTTCGTCACGCGAGTCACGGAATATGGGGGTTGGCATCGCAATCTGTGCCGGAACTGCTTGCGATGTGTTTTCGGCATCCTCCTGCGCTGTTTGCTGTTGAGGAATTTGCTCCTGCAGCGGCAGAGGGTCACTTCGGTCTCTTTCAAACTGTCTGTTTTCTTCGCGAGCCTCATTCTGAAGCCTTTCTCTTTCGTCTGCGGGTTGGTCTTCTGCATTCGGATAACCCGAAATGTTGTTTCTTTTGCTGAACTCAAGCATTTCCGCCTTATATTTATCCATGAGCTTTTCCATTTCTCTTCTGTCCATATCACAAAACCTCCGTTTCTGTGCGGCATAAGCCTATTTACAATATATTGATTATACAGCGGTTTTGTTACAAAAAAGAAGCTGCCGCATAAGCGACAGCTTCTCTGATTATTTATTCGGATTCGTGATTTCCGTCAAAGGGAATCAGTCCTCTTTCTTTTTGCGGGTGAAGACATATGCTGCTGCAGCAGCGCCTGAAATTACTGCGAATGCTGCAAGACCGCCTGCAACCGAACCTGTGTCGGGAATATCAACATTGATATCGCCTGAATCATCAACAGTCTTTTCAGACCATTCTGCTTCAAAGACAAGGTCTGTGTTGCCCATCTTTTCGGGTACTTCGGGATTCCAGCCTTCGAACTTGAAGCCATCCTTTGAAGGATCTGCGGGAACGGGAACCTTAGTGCCTTCAACGACCTTATATGTCTTATAAACTTCGCCGTCAACCATGTAAGTTACGGTGTGGGTATGCTTAACAAGAGCTGCTACACCGCCGATTACGAGAACACCGCCAACAATTGAAGCACCAGTGATAGCAGCAATGTTACCGCCGATGATTGAGCCTGCGATTGCGCCGCCTGCAATTACCGTACCGCCGACAACGATGCCTACGAAGGTCTTGTCAACCTCCCACTGAGCTTCAAATGTCATATTCTGTGCGGGCATTACATCGGGAACTTCGGGCTCCCAGCCAACGAACTTGAAGCCAAACTTTGTGGGCTCATCGGGAAGTTCGATTGCCTGACCTGCCTTGAGCAACTGAGTGCCAATTGTCTTTCCGTCGGAAATGAACTTTGCAACATAAACGTCATCCTGAAGAGGAGCGAACTGAGCTACATATGTCATATCCTTTGCGGGCATTGGCGACTCAACTGAGGGATTCCATCCGACAAAGATCATTGTGGGATCTGAGGGAACGGGATCTTCGGGAATATAAACATCTTCCTTGTAGAGAACCTCGGTATCTTCATAGATAACTTCGCCGTTAACAATATATGTGAGCTTGTACTTGTTGATATCAAATCTTGCATAAGCCTTGATATCTTCAGAGCCCATTACTTCAGGAAGCTTGTTGCCCTTGTCATCAACCCATTCTACGAAGGTGAAGCCTTCGAGTGTGGGATCTGCAGGATTAACGATTTCAGCGCCCTCTGCAAATTCCTTAACCTCGATGGGAGTTGTGTCACCGCTTGCAAGATAATAGCTTACCGTGTGCTTGTTAACTACCTTTTCCCAAAGAGCTGTTACTGTGATAGGACCTGCGGGCATCTTGCCGTTTTCGGGGATACCTGACCAACCTGCAAATGTATAGCCTTCCTTGGCAACTGCGGGAGTCTTGAGGTAAGCAGCGATTGCATCGCCTTCCTTAAGCTCTTCTGTGTATTCGGTCTTGCCGCCTGCGAACTGACCGCCGTCAGCCTTAACGGTAAGAGTATAGGTTACGGTTGTAGCCTCTGCTTCCCACTCTGCATAAGCAGTAATGTCGTCAGCAGGCATTGTGTCGGGAAGGTCGTTGCCTTCTGCATCCTTCCATCCCTTGAAGATGAAGCCTTCTCTTACGGGAACGGGAAGCTCATCCTCATTGATAGCAGCCTTATACTCAAGAGTTACGGGGTCAAGTGCGTTGCCTCCCATGGTGTTGAAATTAATCTTATAAGATTTAATCTTCCATGTTGCCTTAACATTGATATCCTTTGAAGGCATCTTAGCAGGAATATCATATTTTTCATTGGTTTTTGCATCAACCCAGCAATCAAACTCATAGCCTGACTGTTTGGGATTGGCAGGAATGATATCCTTAAGGTCTGAGCCGTAAGCAACATCATTTTCTGAGAAGTGCGGGCTGCCGTTTTCGAATTCACCGCCGTCAGCATCAAGAAGAATGTCATATTTAAGAACTTCCCATTCGCCCTTAAGGGTTACGTCGTTTTCGGGAACAACGAAGCTTGAGGTGAGCACGCCGTCAAGAGTCCAACCCTTGAATTCATAGCCTTCAACATTTGTGATTGTTGCTGCTGTGAACTGTGTGCCTTCTTCTGCCTGAACGGCATCGGGAAGCTTAACGCCTGCGGGAATGTCGCCTGTGAACTCATAAGTGATTGTTGATGAGTTGGGAACGATTTCCTCAAATACAGGCTTAAGTGTTACGCCGCCTTCGGGGATAGCCGTTACATCTTCTTCGGTTTCGGCATCAACCCACTTAACGAAAACATGATCATCATCCATTGTGGGGTTAACCTTCGGTGCGGGAAGCTTTTCGCCTGCTGCACCTGCTTCGGGGAATACCTCGTAAACCTTGCCGTTTGCGTCAAGGTAAGTAACATCAAATACCTGAGTCCACTTCGCTGTCAGCTTAACGTCATTTTCGGGCATTGTTGTGGGAACAGCCTGAATGCTGCCTGATTCATCAACCCAACCCTCAAATCTATAGCCGTCTCTTTCGGGTTTTGCAACGGGAGGAATTGCTGTGTTTGCTTCATATTCTTCTGTGAATATGTCGTCGCTGCCGTTGAGTGTTCCGCCCGCGGGATCAATAGTAAGGGTATACTTGGGAGTAACTTCTGTCCATGTGCCTGTGAATGCGATGTCGCCGGAAACAGTGATTTCCTGACCTGCTTCATACTTAGTGCCGTTTGCATACCAGCCGTCAAACACATAACCCTCTGCCTTGGGAAGAGCTTTAACGAAAATCTTATCGCCGACTGAAACTGTTTCAGAAGCATAAGCATCGTCAGCACCTTCGGGCTTTGCGTTTGTATATGCGTAAGAAATTGTTGCCTCATCGGGCTCGTTAACTTTCCACTCACCGATTACCTTTACAGGTTCGTCTTCCATTGTGAAATCAGAAGCAGCCTTGCCGTTGATGGTCCAACCAAGGAAGGTGTAGCCTTCAACGTCTGCGGGAGCGTCTGCAATTTCAACAGGTTCGCCGGGCATTACATATGCCTCGTCGGGAAGTTCGGGAGCAGGAACGGGAACTGAGCCTGTGAATTCATATGAAACCTTATATGACCAACCGTATGAATAATTTTTATCGCCGGGAGTCATTTCGAAGGGAAGCTCAACCTCGTTGCCCTGTTCATCGAAGATACCCTCAAACTTTGCGCCATCGGGGATATCTGATTCATCAGGCTGGGGAAGAGAATCGACTATTTCGCCGCATACAGCATCAACACTCTTATCGCTGCCAACGCCGTTGGAGTCGATATTAATTGTATATTCGATACCTGTGTAAGTACCCTCAAGAACAACATCTGCTGCGGGCATTACAAGAGTGCCTTTACCGTCTGCGCTGTATGACTTGCCGCTGGCTTTGTCATACCATCCGTCGAAGGTGTAGCCTTCTTTTTCGGGTGCCTTTGCAACAGGAATTTCATCGCCGACATTTGCGGGCTGGTCTGCGGGAGCAGTTACGTCAGCACCGGAAACGGAATAAGTTACCTTATATTCAACGGGAACAAGAGTTGCATAATAGTAAAGGTCCTCTGTGCCCATTGTGTCGGGGTCGATTGTCCATGTTGTGAAGGTGTATCCTGCCTTGTACTTCTCGGGAAGAGTAAAGGCGGGGGCTTCAATATCAGCACCGTAATTATAGGGAACTGTGATTTCAGCGATATCAGAGATTGGATTGTTTTCGCCGTCAACAACAATGAAGTGAGCAACATGCTGCTCGGGAGTCCAGATAGCTGTGTAGGTTGCTTCGCCTGTTACTGTTGTTGTGTCAGTAAGCTTATCTTTGTTTGCATCTTCCCAACCGCCGAAGACATGGCCTGTCTTTTTGGGGTTAGTGTCGGGAATATCGATTACATAACCGTATTCCTGATCTTCAATAGTTTCTGATGTTGCGCCGCCTTCCCAAGCTGCACCCTCACCTGCATTGAAGGTGATATCAAAGCTTGCAAGCTTGTAGTAAACGGTGATAACATTCTTTTCGCCGTCAACAAGAGCTTCAATCTTTGCATTGTTGCCGGTATGCTTGGTGTCGGGAACCTGGCTCTCATCGTCGATAAGAGTGCTCCAGTCATGTGTATTCTCGGCAGCAAATTCGGCATCAGGTGTTTCGAAGTAAACTTCTACCTTTTCGCCTTCCGTACCTGTGAATGTGTCAACAAGAACGGGGGCTGCATATTCGCCGTCTGTTCCGGGAATTTCCTTAACCGCATAAACCTCGTATTCAACTTCCTGAGGAATCTTTTCCCACTGAGCTACAAAAACAAGATCCTTTGCAGGCATCTGTTCGGGAACGGCAATACCGAGAGTTTCTTCTTTCCAGCCCTTGAAAGTATACTTGTTGTTTCTGACTGCATTAACTTCAGCGATGGGTTCGCCGTATTTTACATTAAATGTATATGATGAATGTCTGACTCCATCTTTATCAATTACCAATGCATCATCTGCACCTGCCTTGAATGTTACGGAGTATTCATCCTGGCTCCATACTGCCTTGAGGTTGGTGTCTTCCTCAAGAACAAAGGATTCGGCATCCTTGGAAACAACGATTTCTTCTGTCGGTGCATTTGCATCGGCCCAACCGAGGAAAGTATGGCCTTCCTTAATGGGAGCGGTAAGAGCAACTTCTGTTCCGAAGGGAACTTCTTCTGCTGAAATATCGTCTGTGTTGCCGTCGATATTACCGCCGTTAAGGCTTATATTATAATTGTATTTAGCAATTTCCCACTTTGCGTAATACTTTGTATCCTTAGTGGGATAAGTTGCGGGAGCTTTTTCGATAACATCTGTGTCGCTGTTTTCAACCTTCCAACCCTTGAAGATATAACCATTCTTTTCGGGATCCTTCTGAGGCTCTTCGATTGCCGACTCTGCATCGCCTGTCATTGTGCCGAGAGTTGTTTCCACGCCGTCAACAACATCAACGAAGGTGAGTGTAATCTTCTTTGCTGTCCATTCTGCTGTGTAGGTTGCATCTTCTGCAGGGAACTTCGCGGGAACTTCGCTGTCCCAATCGCCTGCTTCATAGCCTTCCTTCTCGGGAATAACGGGAATCTTTGTTGTGTCGATAGGCTCATCAAACTTGCCTGTGATTTCTGTTTCAACACCGTTTACGATGAAGGTAAGAGTGATGTCCTTCTTTTCGATGATGGCATCAATTCTCATGCCTTCGGTGCTATCCATAATCTGACCCTCGGAATAATCCCAACGGATGAAATTATAGCCGGCATTCAGGCCGCCGTTTTCGATTGTGGGGTCCTCAGCGGGAGCCTTGATTTCAGTGTCAAGAATGGTGGGAACTGTTTCGTAAAGAACGCCGTCAACATAGAAATCAACGGGATATACGTTTTTGCCTTCAATCAGATAAAGAACTGTGTCCTCAGTGATTGCATAGGGGAAATTAATAACAGTTTCATCCTTAAGCATCCATGAATTAACTGTGGGATAGTTTTCGGGAACATGTGAAGCATTGAGTGAATCGCCGTAGCCGATTTCTGTTTCGTCAAGCTTTGTGTATTCGCCGCTGTCATCCTGGATTGCCCAGAACTCAACCTTGCGCTGTTCCTGATTGTAAAGAGGATAGAAGTCAAGGTCGCCTGCAGCCGTTGCGGGGATATCGTTATCCCAGCCTTCGCATGCATAACCGGCCTTTGAGGGCAGACCAACCTGCTTTGCATCGTCGGTTGATTCGCCGTATTCGAACTGCTTTGTGATTATCTGACTGCCGTCGGCAAAAGCACCCGTTCTGGTTGCATCCTCTTCTGCATATGCATAGAAGGTATAGGTATATGTGTTTTCTGCATAAACAGCATAAAGGTCATAAACTCTGTTTACGGGATCAACCTCGGAATCAACCAAGGTGTCGATTGTTGCAGGAAGCTTTACAAGAGTTGCATTTTCTTCCTCGCCTGCTTTAACAGGAGTTCTTGACCAGCCTACAAAGTGATAGCCCTGAGGAGCGGGAACAACACCGTTGACATCAGCAATAAACTCGGGGAAAGCTGCTCCGTAATAATAGGGAGTTTTCTTCTCCTGACCGTCCGAATCGATAACCTTACGGTACTTGTAGATTTCTTCCTGTGAACCCTGTGCATCTTCGTAATTATAAACTACTGTATAATCTTTTCTTGCGTAGTAAACATCAAGCACGTTGGAGGAGCTGTTGTCTGTAATTGTTAAGTTTTTATCGCTCTTGGTTTCGTCGATATAGAATCCGTCGGGAACAAGACCGTTCTGGCGGGGAATCGTCTGCCCAATAAGCTCCGTTGCATCTTCGGTCTGAGTATCCTTCAGATAGTAATTACCGTTAGCATCCATTTCATAAGTGTTAATGCTGTAAGTAATACTTGCGGGATCATCCTGTTCCCAGATTGCATAATATGTTGTATCTTCATAGGGGTTGGTTTCAGTTGATGTATCAACAACCTGAGTGCCTTTTGTATCCTTTGCCCAGCCCTTGAAGGTGAAGCCGGTTCTTTCAAGCTCGCCTGAGGGAACTGCAAGAGGCTGATTGATAATAGCCGCAACGGTCTTTGCATCTGACTTATCGGCTTTCCATGCGCCGCCGTTGGCATCAAAAGTGAGGTTAGTGATAGTCGTGAGCGAATCGGAAATTGTGTCAAATTCCGCATTCCACAAGCTCATATTATTACCGCTGCCTCTGTTAGTGCTTCCGGCTGCAAATTTATAGAAGTTAACAAACAGTTCGTCGTCCTGATAAGCATCAACGAACACGTCGCCTTCCATATAGCCGTTGCTTTGTCTTTCCGCGCTGTCATAAAGAGCAGGAATGAGTGCCTCGCCGCCCTTGTTAACATTTACCTTGTCGGTGCTCAAGGTTGTATCGTTGCTGTTAACTTTGAGGCTAAACTCCATCGCCCAATCTGTATCGGGCTTGGTAAGATTGCCTTCCGAATCGCGCGAAACCGTAAAATTGTTTGCACCGATACCTGCACCGAAGTCAAGACCTGCGGAAATAATGTCATAAGTATCAAAATAATTAATTGTAAAATCAGGATTTTTCTCAACATTTACAATATAGTCTATAGCCATATTGCCGAAGTTCTGAGCATACATTAACGGATTTTTAAACCAAACAGCAGACGAAGAAAGATTGTAAGTGTTTGCTGCCGAAGGATATGATTTGTTTGTGGTGATCGAAATACCTGATGCTCTTTCAGCTGTGGTATACTGCTGTGTAAAATAATCTTTATTGAAAGCAAAACCTAATGCACCAGTAGCGGTGGGGAAGGTGGTTTCAAGATATACTCTTGCTTTGACATCCTCTCCGGGTGCGGCTCTTTCTGTTTCAATCCATTTCTTTACCCAATTGCCTTTTTCGCCGGCATTTACCTCTGTACCGGCTTCGTCAGCTACCCATACATCTGCTTCCCTATAGAAAAGAACCTGGAAACGGATATCATTGTCTGATACATCGTCTTTACCATAGGTTGCGGATGCTGCAACTGACATTGAGCTGAACATCATGACAATTGCAAGAAGCAATGCCAATGATTTCTTAAAACGTGTCATATGCATTTTTTCCTCCTTAATGCTCGAAAGCGCAAGCGACACTTTCGTATATTACAAGCCATTTTAACATAATGTCTTGATAATTTCAAGTCTAAATTATAAATTAAATATATATATATACAAGGATTTGCCCAAAAAAATGTAAATTTTTTGTGAATTTTATTCCGCGGTGGCATCTCCGCTGTCAATCACCTTTGAGGCACGGATTCTTGCAAGCTCATACATCATGGTATCTCTTGTCTTTCCGTGAACATTAAAGAACAGAAGAGTAACGCCTTTCATGAATCTGCCGATTGCGGGAGCAAGGGCAAAAACAGTCCAAATGCCTGCAAGCATTCCCGGATCTGTCTGAGGAATGTTGATGCCGTTTTTGAAAAGAGGCTCATAATGAATGGCAGCAACGGCAAATGCACTTATCATTTTTGCTGCAGCATTGGAAAGAATCTTGAAATATTCCATGGCGGCAGTTATTGTTGCCTCATTTCTGACGCCTGACTTCCACTCAACATAATCATAAAGGTCACCGTTGAGGGCTGTGCTGCAATAACGCTGAATGCTGTTAAGCGAGCCGCAGAAAGTGAGGGCGATAATTATCCAGATAAGATTGAAAATAAAATGGTCTTCGCCAAAGGGCTTGTAACCCACAAGCCACATAACAAAATAGCATGCTCCGCAGAACATATAGCTGCCTGCGGCAAGATTTCTTAAGCCGAATTTTTTGGTGAGCTTCGGCGCAAGCGGAAGAACAAAATAGCTCGGAAGCCCCGTGAAAAGACCCGCGATTGTTCCGTATGAAAGCCTGCCCATACAGTTGAGCCAGAAGAAATCCTCAACCATTGTGCCGGTACTCTTGCCGACAGCAAAGAAATTCTTTATCAGAAGCACCCACATAGGACGGCACGTGCCGATTGTTTTAAAAGTCTTTATCAAGCCCATCTGATTCATTTCATTTCTCGAAGAAAGCGGCATTCTTTCTTTCAGCGAGAAAAAGCCGTATGTTCTGAAACAGATTACACAGGCAACAAAGAACACCGCACCGGCAGAGAAAACGCTTCGGGTATCAATGCCGAACAGCTGCGGCAAAAAGTCAACCAGCGCCGGGAACAAAGATGGCAGCCAGACACCGACCAAATCCGCATAAGCATCAGTAGCAATCAAGCGATTTCGCTCAATCGGATTCGGAGTTATGTTAAAAAGAATAATCTGATAGCTCGTATTATAGAAAGAATTCGCAATAGAAACAATATAATTGAACAGAAGAAAGCTTATAAAAAGCTTCATATCGCTCATTCCGCCCGGCAAAAGCCAAGGGGAAAGGGAAGCAAAAACCCAGAACGGAAGAGTAAGAATAATATACGGTCTGACTCTGCCCCAGCGAGTCCTTGTTCTGTCAATAATAAGACCTGAAAGTGCGTTGTCAACTGTGTCCGCAATCATGCTGACTGTCTCCGCTGCGCCCCACGTTGTTTCTTTTATTCCGAGAAATGTTTTGGCAAAAAAGAACAGCTTTTTATTAAAAGTGTTCCACATGGTGTCGCCCATTCCCGAAAGAATATAGGCAACATAATGCTTAGGGCTCAAATAGTTTTTGCTTTGGTTGTTATACTCTCTGAGAACCGCCGCTTCGTCTTCAACTGCGACCGACGCGGTTCTTAAATCTTCAGCCAAAATAATCACCATCCTAATCTTTAACCGAAAATTACCCAATATATCGAATATTTTATTATATCTCAATAAAAAAATCAAGTCTCTTCCGAAAAAAAAGAAACAGACTTGATTTTTTTACATATTAAAGTTTGATTTTTTCGCTTATGAGCGGAACTTTGCAACGGTTTTTCCAAAAACTGTTTGCATAAACCTCAACAAAATATTCGCCGCATTCAAGCCCTTCAAAACTGACACTCAGCCTTTCCGGCATATCGTAAAAATAGAATTCACTCCAGATTGTTGAGTTGCGTACAATGGTGTTTTCGCAGTCTTTTACAATTACATTATAGTCGTTGACATATTCTTCCGATATTTTTGCCTGATCGAACTCAACCGTAAAGCCATCTGACTTTACACTTAAAACATCAATCACTGCTTCATCATCAAAATAAGGAGCAAGATCTGATTTGTATCGCTTGTCGGTATAAAGATATGAGTCAGGATTCCATGCTTCATCTATCTTCCAGACAAAGGGGAAAAAGTTGGATGTTATGACATCATAGGGATAAATTCTGACTCTCATGTCGGCATCTGCTTCAACAATCAGCATCTGAGCGGCTTTTTCCTTGCCCGGAGGGCAAGTGCCGTAAACCTTATCGAATTCATCAAGCTCAAAATAACTCAAAGTGCCCGTTCCGAGACAGGTGAAATGACGCTGATGAATCGAGCGCGGGTCGTTGATTGGCGCATGGGAGTGACCGGAAAAATCGATAATCTGCGGATAATTCATAAGAATATCAGTCAGTTCATCTTCACCCCAGTTTGCGCTGCCGTAAACCGTACCCATAATATGAGGATGCTGGAAAAAGAAAATAGGCTTTCTCGGAGCATCGGCAGCAGCCTTTTTCAGCTCGGCAGCCACCCATTCCCTTTTTGCATCGTCGAAATGGCAGCCGTTTGTGCTGGTTACGCTTATAAAATGATAGCCGTTGATAACCTTGTGAGTATCAGGCTCCATTGAAAATATTTGTCTGAAGCGTTTGAGAGCATTTTCTTCGCCGTCACACATAAATTCGTGGCTGGCAAGCGAAAGAGTTACCTCTGTGCCCTCCTTTACATTTTCTCTGAGGGTTTCGCGAAAAGCAAGCATCTGAGTTTCTGTGCCTCTTGTTGCAAAGTCGCCGACAACATAAATTGCATCGAGCTTTGAATATTGCTCTTTTTCGCTGAGTGCATATGCGGTCTGCACCGCCCGCTTCATTCTTGCGCGCTCAACGCTGTCCTCATCCCTATAATGTATATCACTGACAACCATGAAACGAAGAATGGGGTTGAAATTTTTATCAAATGACATGGATAATCACCTCGTATAAAAATCGGGGCTGATTAACAGCCCCGTAAAATTAAATCAAATTAAGTGTTTGCAAAAAGGAATTCTGTAATGAAGGGGATAATGCTCTTGAACATATCGGCAAGCATTCCGAAAACATTAACAGAGGGAAGCCATGATGTGAAGTTTTCAAACAGCTTACCCCAGTTAAGGTCGCCAATCTGCTTGAAAAATTCAACAAATCCGAGAGGACCTTCATCCTTGTCATCCTCTTTGGGAGGATCAAAAGCCTCAAAGGAAAGCTCATAAATCTTGTCGGTAAACACATTACCTGCTGTAACATAAACATAATATGTGCCTGCAATAAGCTTTTCTGTTTCGATAATGCAAGTCTTGGTGTTGGTTGCATCACCTTTTTTAACAGTACCGTCTGTTGCGCTGACAATTTCAACCATCCACTGACCGTTTGTCTTCTTTGCGGCATCATCATATGCACCAACAGTTAATTTATAGCCGTTGTTGTTGCCCTGAGTTGTGAACTTAAAGCAGTCAACATCGTTTTTATCAAGAAGGCTGCCGGTAATCTCGGAGCCGATTCTGATTATGTTTGCATTGAGTATATCATTGTTGTACTCATGCTCAATATCAACGTATGAGCCGCCTGAATATACTCTTACCTGATAGCCGCCGACTGAACCTGAAATGCCTTCGACTCTGAGATAATATGTACCGCTGTCAACACCGATAGCTGTGCTGTTGGACTGCTCCTCGTTTGCGCCGATTGTGATAGCTCCGAGCGAAAGCTCAACAGGAGCTGAGTTAACACCGGGCTGGACCTCAATAATGGATGCCATGTAGTTGCCTGTCTTTGAAGCGGTGTTATAGATACCGATATAAAGAAGGCTTGAGGATGTAACGGAAAGTTTGTAATAATCAACATCACCTGTGCTGATTGTTCCGTAATAGAGCTTGTTGGGGTTATTCTTGGTTGCAAAACCCATAGCGGTTGCATCCGAAGCAGAATCGTTATCCTCAATTTCAAAATCTGCAGAGGTGTCGATATCAACCGAAAGAGTGTAAACAAGGTTAACATCAAGAACCTTGTCCATTTCAACCTTTATGTAATAATCACCGGGGCTGACGCTGAACTCAGCGGAAGCGTTTGCCTGAAGAGCGGTTGACTTGAAAGCTTCGATGTTAACGCCTTCACTGTTGGTAACAGTAACCTTAAAATATGAAGAATCCTCTGCCGAACCTGTAAGAACAGTGTGAGAAAGAGTTAACTTTGCAACACCGCTCTTGGCAGCTTCGAAAACAAAAAAGTCTTCATCGTCAGCAGAAGAAATCTTTCCGTTTATAGGGCTGCCTTCGCCGAAAATATCGGCTGTTTCAACTGTTGAGTTTTCTGCATCCTCTTCGCGTGTATCTGCGGCAAAAGCACAGAAAGTGCTGCCCGCTGCAATAAGCAGAGCAAGAAGAAGAGCAAGAATTGACTTAGCTTTTTTCATCTTTTTGTCCTCCTGTTGTTTGAATTATAAGCTATTAGCGATAGCATTCTATCATATTTTTTTTCTCTTGTCAAATCGATTGAACGGCTATTTTATTAACTTTCGGTTAACAAAATATTAATCAACGCAAGTTTTTTGACTTAGATTCGCAGATTTTGTGTTTGACTCTTTACATCTACGCAACATATGACTGAAACATAATTTCACAAATTTTTTTCAAATCATTCTGCAATCGTTATTTCATAAAAAACAACGGCATGCGGGGCAAGCTCAATTGAAAGCGAAATCTCGCCGTTTTCAACCTTCGCCGTCTGCTCTGACGGAACAAGCTTTGAGCATTCGTAATATTTATCATGAAGCTCGCTGAAATAAATTTCTCTCGCCCCCGGGTCTGAAAGCGTTACGGGATTGTCGATTTGGGGGTCATCGGGCGACCAGCCGAAGCAATTATCGCCGATTCCGTACTTTTCTCTGTCCTGTACCCATTCATCAAAATAGTT
>JAZNSX010000071.1:0-40931 GCA_045591425.1 Acutalibacteraceae bacterium
GGTTGCTGTTATCTCTCTGGGCGGCGTTGTTACTGCAAACTCCGCAAGGGTTGCCGGCGATAATTTTGACGAAGCAATCATCAACTACATCAAAAAGAAATATAACCTGCTTATCGGCGAAAGAACAGCCGAAGACATCAAGGTCAAAATCGGCTCGGCTTATCCCTATGAGGGTGAAGGCACGATGAACATAAAGGGCAGAAACCTCATGGACGGTCTGCCGAAGAATGTTGACATCACCAGCGAAGAAATCCGCGAGGCGATGTCCGACATCGTAACTCAGATTGTTGACTCGGTTAAGTCAACTCTCGAAAAGACTCCCCCCGAGCTTGCCGCCGACATTATCGACCACGGCATTATGCTCACGGGCGGCGGCGCGCTGCTCAGAGGTCTTGACAAGCTCATCGCCGCAGAAACAAAAATCCCCGTTCTTATCGCAAACAATCCGCTTGACTGCGTTGCAGACGGCACAGGCATCTGCCTTGAAAACAACACTCTCAACGTTACAGGCAACAAGAAATATATCTAAAGAATAATTTGGCGTTGCCATGAATTGACGGCAACCGTCATGATTTCTCGCTTCGCTCCATGATTTGAATTATTTCATAATTCATTATGCACGAAGTGCAAATCATGCAATTTATTGCAATTCATGATGTAATCAATTCATGCCGCAAGGCAATTCATCACATTAAAGGAGCAAATTCGATGATCCGCTTTTTGAAAAGCTCAGCATTTAAAATATTTGCAGTTATTGCTGCCTCGCTGCTGGCAGGCTCGGTTTTTGCCGTTGCCTCAAGAAGCGGTTCTTCGCCATTCACAAAGGTGACAAGTGTCGTTTTCGGCCCGCTGTCACGCCTCTCGTCATATGTTGCCTCGGAGCTTTCTCATCTTCCTGTTTCTTTCAGATCCTCATCCGACCTTGCAAAAGAGGTTGAAGACCTGCAAAAGAAGGTTGATTCGCTCACTGAGCAGCTTGTTGACTATGAGGAAATGAAGCATAAAAACGATTTTTATCAGGAATTTCTTGAAATCAAAGAGGAGCACGCGGATTATGTTTTTGCCGAGGCTGCAATAATCGGCAGAGATGCGGCAAATCATATGGGCTCCTTCACTCTTAATAAAGGCACGGCAAGCGGCATCAGCGTCAATGACCCCGTTATTTACGGCAAATATCTTGTCGGCGTTGTCGCTTCCGTCACTCCGACCCGCTGCACGGTCAACACCATTCTCAACCCCGAGGTTAACGTGAGCGCATATGAAATAAGAACCCGCGACCTCGGCTTTGTAACCTCAACCGTTGCTCTCGCTGAGGAAGGCAACTGCCACATGCCCGGTCTTTCGGCTTCAACCGCCGTTACCGCGGGCGGCATCGTTTGCACCTCAGGCGTGGGCGGAATTTTTCCGCGCGATTTGATTATCGGCACGGTTACTGACATTGTTGACACAACGGTTGATATCTCGGCAAGCGCAATCATCAACCCGGGCGTTGATTTTGACGAAATCACCGATGTTTGCATCATCACCGAGTTTGACGGACAGAATACCAAATAAATTAAAAATTAAAAATTAAAAATTAAGAATGAATAATGAAGATTTTCGGAAGAGCTTTGCCCTTACCCATTATATTCGGGTGTGGGCAGCGCCCACCCTCAATTATTCATTTTTCACTTTTCATTCTTCATTTAAATCAGCTATGACACTTGAATCACAAAGCAAAAAGTTGATAATACGCAGAATATGCCTTGCTCTGATACTGCTGCTGACTTCCGTTTTGCAAAACACAGACGGATTTTTCCCGCAGCTTTTCGGCGTCAGGGCTTTGCTGCTTATACCCGCAGTTGTCTGCATCTCCATGTTTGAGCGCGATATATACGGCATGCTCCTCGGTCTTTTCGCGGGCGCTCTGTGGGATGTTTTTGCTTCAGGCGCAAGCTTTAACGCTCTGTTTCTGCTGACAGTCGGCTTCATCTGCGGCACTCTGATTAACACAATCATGAGAAACAATGTTGTCACCGCAGGTATTCTTTCCGTTGCGGCAATCCTTTTTTATGTTATCGTTTACTGGCTTTTCAACTATGTTTTTGCCGGGCTTGACTCTGCAGCATTCATGCTGCTGCGCTATTATCTGCCGAGCGTTGTTTACACAGCCCTTTTTATCCCCCTGACTTTTATAATCATCAGAAACATAGAAAAGCATTTTTCGGTAGAATAAATTTCATTATCTTAGAAGGAGGTTAAACCATGCATGCAAAAATAACAGGCAAAAGGCGCGTTATCGCTGTTTGCATAGTTCTTGCCTTCTTTGTTTTTTTTGCCTTTGACCTTGTTAAAATTCAGATTATTGACGGCGCGGAATATGACGCCGCAAGCTCCGCTGTTTCTGAAAAAACCGCAACAGTCGCCGCCGCGAGAGGCGAAATTGTTGACCGCAACGGCAAAGAGCTTGTTTATAACGACCAGGGCTATGCAATTATCTTTGACCACGCATACTTCCCCTCAAAAAATGCGGAAAGAAACAAAATAATCCTCAGCCTCATCAATCTTTTTGAGGCAAATTCTCTTGAATGGATTGATAATCTGCCCCTTGTGTTTGATGCAAACGGCAGCATTGCTTATAAAGAGGACAGCGAAAATCTCATTTCGCAAATGAAAAGCAAGGATTTGCTTAACCTCAACGAATACGCAACCGCGCAAAACTGCTTTGATGCGCTTATAGAAAAATACGATTTGCAGGAATATCCCGCCGAGCAGGCAAGAAAAATCGCCTCGGTCCGTTTTGAAATGACCCGCCTTTTCTTCAGCGTGGGCTATCCCTACACCTTTGCTTCCGACGTGCCCGAAGCTATCGTTTCTCTTATCAAGGAAAACGGCGGATTCTATCAGGGCGTTGACCTTTCCGTTGTTCCCGTTCGTCAGTATGCCGACGGTTTCCTTGCCCCTCACGTTCTCGGCAGAATCGGCGCAATCGATGCCGATGAATATAAGCAGCTCAAGAGCGAGGGCTATAAAATCACCGATTTTATCGGCAAAAGCGGCATTGAAGCCGCCATGGAAGAATACCTCAAGGGCAAAGACGGCGAAGAAACCGTTTATTGGGACGGCGACGGCAACCGCACAACAGAGGTTACGGTTAAACCCGTTCACGGCAACACCGTTGTGCTGACAATTGATGCGGGCGTTCAGAAGGTTGCGCAGGATGCGCTTGAAAACGCTCTTCTGAGCTTTGCAGGCTCCGAAGAAGGCAACCTTGTTGACAATGCGGGCGCGGTTGTTGTTCTCAACTGCAAAAACGGCGAAATTCTCGCCAGCGCATCTTATCCCACCTATGATATATCAAACTACAGCGAAAACGTTAAGGTTCTTAACGAAGACCCCGCCGCTCCGCTTTGGAACAGAGCTCTGCTTTCAACCTATGCAACGGGCTCAACCATGAAGCCCTCGGTTGCCATCGCAGCTCTCGAAGAGGGGCTTATTACAAGAGACGACACGGTTTATTGCTCCGGTCAATATAATTATCTTGACCAGACCTTCAAATGCGAGCAGAGCCACGACACAAGATTTGTCAACGTTGTTAACGCTCTTGACGAATCCTGCAACACCTTCTTTTATGAGGTCGGCAAAAATCTCGGCATTGAAAAAATCAACGAATACCGAACCCTTTTCGGTCTCGGCTCAAAAACAGGCTGCGAGCTCGGCGAAGCTGCCGGCGTTCTTGACAGCCCCGAATACAGAGCCTCGCTCAGCCAGAAATGGCTGCCCGGCTTCACAATCCAGTCCGCCATCGGTCAGGGCGGCAACCTTTTCTCTCCCATTCAGCTCGCCAACTATTGCGCAACCATCGCAAACGGCGGAACAAGATACCGCACCCATTTTGTTAAGAGCATTAAGAGCTACGACTATTCCCAGACCATTCTTGAAAATGAAGCCGAAATCATGGCGCAGATGGATATTTCCGACGAAACTCTTTCAACCGTTAAGGAAGGCATGTTCGCCGTCGGCAAAAGATATCAGTCAACTCACTTTGCAGGCATTGACGTTAATATCGCCGCAAAAACCGGTACATCGCAGGAAAGACGAAACCTCAACGGCGTTTCCGTTAAGGTCAACAACGGCTTTCTCATTGCTTTTGCGCCCTATGAAAATCCCGAAATCGCAATCGCCGTTGTCGGCGAAGGCTTCACCTCGGGCTCAAGGCTTTCCTCAGTTGTTGCCGAAATTGTTAAATATTATTTCGGTCAGAGCGACAGCATGCAGGATTATCAGGTTGAGAATGTTCTGATTCCGTAATTTTTTAAATTCGTAATTTGCAATTCTCTCATGTGTATAAGTACAATTCATTTTAAAAAAGGAGCGCATCATGGCTGAAATAATTGTTGTTGCCTCGGGCAAGGGCGGCTCGGGCAAATCCTCTTTTGTAACGGGCGTCGGCAGGGCACTTGCCAATCAGGGCAAAAAGGTGCTTGCAATCGACTGCGATATCGGTCTGCGCTCGCTCGATTTGCTTTTCGGAGTTTCCGAAAGCGTTGTTTTTGACTGGGGCGACCTTCTGCTTGACAGATGCTCCGCCGAGCAGGCAATCATCAAAACAGACGTTGATTTGCTGACGGCTCCGCGCAGCTTTTGCGACAGCTTCACTCCCGAAGCGGTTTCAAAGCTTTTTAAATCTTTTTCAGAAAATTATGATTATATTCTCATAGATTCTCCCGCGGGAATTGACCGCGGCTTTCAGCTCGCCGCAAGCGGCGCAGACAAAGCTGTTGTTATATCAACCCCCGATTTCGTCTGCGTTCGCAGCTGCTCCAGAGCCTTTGACGAGCTGCGCAGGCTCGGAATTGAAAACACCCGCCTTGTCATCAACATGTTTGAGGTCAAGCCCGTTTGCAAAAAGAAGCTGCTCAACATTGACCAATGCATCGATGAAACGGGCGTTCAGCTTCTCGGCATCGTTCCGAGAGATTTCAACGTCGGCTACTGCTCAGTAACCGGCACGGTTCCGGGCGAATTCTCGCCCTCAACGCTCGCATATAACCGCATAGCCAAGCGCATAACAGGCAAAAGAGTGCCTCTTATCTGCGAATAAAGGATGAAACATTATGGATAACAGAACCATCGCCGCCGTTGCAACACCGAATGCGCCCGGCGGCATCGGAATAGTCCGCATCTCGGGCGAAAATGCCGTTGAAATTGCGGCAAAAATTTTCAAACCCGTCAGCGGAAAGCCTTTGACCGAAAGCAAGGGCTATTGCGCCCATTTCGGCGAAGTTTTTGATAATAATGAAAAAATTGACGAGGCTGTGTGCCTCGTTTTTCGTGCGCCCAGAAGCTATACGGGCGAAGACACCGCCGAGATTTCGTGCCACGGCGGTCTGTATATAACCAAGCGTATTTTGCGCGCCGCTCTTGATGCAGGCGCCGAGCCCGCTGAGGCAGGGGAGTTCACAAAACGCGCGTTTCTTAACGGCAAGCTTGACCTTGCCGCCGCCGAAAGCGTTATGTCGCTCATCAGCGCATCGGGCAAGCAGGCTGCCGCCGCCGCGCTCAACACTCTTGACGGCAATCTGAGCCGTGAAATCCGAAAATGCGCCGATGAGATAATCGGAATCTGTGCTTCCCTTGCCGCATGGGTCGATTACCCCGACGAGGATATTGAGGACACCGCCGCTTCGGACATGCTCCCGATTTTTGAAAAAACGCGCTCTGCCCTTGCGGATATCATCCGCAGATATGACTGCGGCAGGGCTGTGACCGACGGAGTTGACGCCGTTATCGTCGGCAGACCCAACGTCGGCAAATCTACGCTGATGAACATGCTCTCGGGCTTTGAGCGTTCAATCGTTACCGATATCGCAGGCACAACCCGCGACGTTGTTGAAGAAAAAATCGTTCTCGGCGAAATAATTATGCGCGTTGCAGACACGGCGGGCATCCGAGAAACCGAAAACGTTGTTGAAAACATCGGCGTAAACCTTGCAAAGCGCAGGCTTGAAAGAGCCGAGCTTGTGCTTGCCGTTTTTGACGGCAGCGAAGCACTCACCGCTGATGACCGCGATATCATTGAGCAATGCGGCGGCAAACGCGCAATCGCTCTTCTAAATAAATCTGACCTGCCCGCCGCGGCAGATAAAAAAATCATTGAAGAAGCTTTTCCTTTCACCGTTGAGCTTTCCGCTTCAACGGGCGAGGGGAGAGACGAGCTTGAAAAGGCTGTGCGCACAATTTTCAGAACAAACGAGTTCGACCCGAATTCAGCTTGTCTGACAAGCGAAAGGCAGCGACTTTGCTGCGTGAATGCGCTCGGCAGCCTTGACGAAGCAATCGCCGCCATCAACATGGGCGTAACTCTTGACGCGGTCAACGTCTGCGCCGACTGCGCCATCAATGCCCTTCTTGAGCTGACAGGCGACAGAGCCACCTCCGCCGTTGTTGACGAGGTTTTCTCAAGATTTTGCGTTGGTAAGTAAAATACTCTGTAATTTGCAGTTATTATTCTTATTTCGCATCAAAACAGTATATTTTTATTCTCTTTCAGAATTATAACAGCGATTTTCGATTACAGCCGATTGCGTGAGCCGAAACGGGCTGAGCATCGTTTCACAATTTTCTATCGGCTGTAAACCAGAGTATTTTCATCATAAAAATCGGGTAAGGGCAGCGACCTTTCTGAATTTTTCATTTTTAATTATTCATTATTCATTTTTACAATCGGAGTTTTTTATGGAATACGTTTCTGAAAATTTTGATGTTGCCGTTATCGGCGCGGGCCATGCGGGAATTGAAGCAGGCCTTGCGGCGGCACGCCTCGGCTGCAAAACCGCCGTTTTCACAATCAATCTGGACTGGGTGGGCAACATGCCCTGCAACCCCTCAATCGGCGGCACATCGAAGGGTCATCTCGTTCGTGAAATCGATGCCCTCGGCGGCGAAATGGGCATCGCGGCAGACCGCAATACCCTGCAAAGCCGAATGCTCAACCTCGGCAAGGGTCCCGCCGTTCACAGCCTGCGCGCTCAGATTGACCGACGCGGCTACTGCGACTATATGAAATTTGTGCTTGAAAAGCAGGAAAATCTCTTTCTGCGCCAGGCTGAAATAATCGATATCAGGCGCGACGGCGGCGAATGGCTGCTCAAAACCCGCCTTGAAGCAATTCACAGAGCAAAAGCGGTTATTATTGCAACGGGCACCTTCCTTGCAGGCAAAATTTTCATCGGCGATATTTCTTATGAAAGCGGCCCCGACGGAATGTTCCCCTCAGTTGAGCTTGCAAAATCACTTAAGGAACTCGGAGTTATGACCCGCCGCTTTAAAACGGGCACTCCGCCCAGAGTTAACCGCAGAAGCGTTGACACCGCAAGCCTTGAGCCGCAACACGGCGATGAAAAGGTTGTTCCGTTTTCGTTCAATTGCGATTTTGAGGTGCGCAACACCGAGCCTTGCTATATTACATACACGGGAGCGGAAACAAAGCAGACCATTCTCGATAATCTGCACCGCTCGCCCCTCTATTCGGGCAAAATTGACGGCGTTGGTCCCCGATACTGCCCGAGCATTGAGGATAAAATCGTTCGATTCTCCGAAAAAGAACGCCATCAGATATTTGTTGAGCCCTGCGGCGGCAACACAGACGAAATGTATTTGCAGGGTCTTTCATCCTCGCTGCCCGAAGATGTGCAGCTTAAAATCGTTCACAGCATTCCCGGGCTTGAAAAGGCGGAATTCCTGCGCACCGCATATGCGATTGAATATGACTGCGTTGATCCGCTTTCGCTGCGCCAGACTCTTGAATTCAAGGATTTTGAGGGACTTTACGGCGCAGGTCAGTTCAACGGCTCAAGCGGATATGAAGAAGCCGCCGCTCAGGGGCTTGTTGCCGGCATGAACGCCGCGCTCAAAATTCGGGGCAAAGAGCCTGTTATTCTTGACCGCACAACATCATATATCGGAACTTTGATTGACGACCTCGTAACCAAAGGCTGCTCCGACCCTTACAGAATGATGACCTCTCGCTCGGAATACCGCCTCATTCTGCGCCAGGATAATGCAGACCGCCGCCTGACCGAAATCGGCTACAAGGCAGGTCTTATCTCCGAAGAAAGATATGATAAATTCCTTAAAAAGCTTGACTTGATAGCAAAAGAGCGCGAGAGAATTGAAAATCTTTCAATCCCCAAAACTCCCGAGCTTGACACAATGCTTGTTTCACGTGAAACATCTGCTCTTGAAAAGGGCTGCAAAATGATTGAGCTTTTGCGCAGACCGCAGATTAATTATGAAGCGCTCACTCCGTTTGACAAAGAAAGACCCGACCTGCCATATGAAGTTTTTGAGCAGGTTGAGATAGATATAAAGTATGAGGGCTATATCAAACGCCAGCAGATGCAGATAAATGAGCTGAGAAGGCTCGAAGTCAGACGTCTGCCCGAAGACCTTGATTATAATGATATAACGGGTCTGCGGCTTGAAGCGATTGAAAAGCTCTGCAAAATCCGCCCCGAAACCGTTGGGCAGGCTTCAAGAATTTCGGGAGTTTCACCCGCCGATATTTCGGTTTTACTTATTTATCTTGAGAGGAACGGTATAAATGCTGTATAATCCGTCGCTTTTGATTGAAGATGCGGCAAAGCTCGGCATAGAAATCGCCGAGGACAAGCTGCCGCTTTTTGAAAAGCTTGCATATCTTCTGGTTGAACAGAACAAAACAATGAATTTAACCGCTATCACCGACCCCGACGGAATCGCCGTCAAGCATTTTGCAGACAGCATTTCTGCGCTTTCGGCTTTTGAATTTCCGCAAGGTGCAAAGGTTCTCGATGTCGGCACGGGCGCGGGCTTTCCGTCAATTCCCCTGCTCATTGCAAGACCCGACCTTAACATGACGATGATTGACTCAACCGCAAAGAAGCTGAAATATGTTGCTTCAACGGTCGAAGAGCTTGGTCTTGCGGCAGAAGTGCTCCATACCCGAGCTGAGGAAGCAGGGCAAAACAAGGAATACAGAGAAAAGTTTGATGTCGTTTGCTCCAGAGCGGTTGCCGCGCTCAACGTGCTTTGCGAATACTGCCTGCCGTTTGTTAAGGTTGGCGGAGTATTCCTTGCCATGAAAGGCGCAAAGGCTCAGGAAGAAATCGTCGATGCAAAGAATGCAATAAAAACCCTCGGCGGAAAAATCATCGACGAAAAATCATTTTCGCTTTCAGACGGCGGCGAAAGAACGATTGTTGTTATCAAAAAGATATCGCAAGTTCCGCCAAAATACCCGAGAGTATCCGCGCAGATTGCGAAAAAGCCGCTTTAATTTAACATCTGCTGTCGATAACGGCAGTTTTGTGACAATCGAATATGCTGGACAATCCCTCCTTTCGGTGTTAGAATTAACTCAACGAACGGGGGGATTTGATTTTGAAAACCGGAAAATACAAAATAGGCGGTCAGATAATTCTTGTCCCTCAGGAGGAGATTTATCCGAACCCCAACCAGCCGAGACAGAGGTTCGACTTTGACGAGCTTGAGGGTCTGGCGCAGAGCATCAGGCAAAACGGAATTATTCAGCCGATAGCCGTCAGAGTCAACAACAAAGGCGAATATGAGCTGATTTCGGGCGAACGCAGGCTTCGCGCTTCAAGGCTTGTCGGCATAACGCAGATTCCGTGCATAATAATGGAAGCCGATGATGAGAAATCCGCCCTCTTTGCCCTGCTTGAAAATGTTCAGCGCAGCGACCTTAATTTTTTTGAAGAAGCGGTCGCAATCGAAAAGCTGATAACCGATTACGGCATGAGCCGCGAAGATATATGCAAAAAGCTCGGTAAAGCAGCTCCCACAATTTCAAACAAGCTGCGCCTGCTTCGTATTCCCGAAGAAATCCGCATGAAAATCACTCAGGAAAACCTCACCGAAAGGCATGCAAGAGCGCTTCTTAAGCTGACCGCCGTCAGCCAGATGGAGCGCGCGATGTCAATAGTTGCGGAAAAACGGCTGAATGTCGCAGAAACCGAAAGACTTGTTTCGCAGATACTTACAACCGACAGCCGCCACAGACAGCCCGCCGTTAAGCTTTTCAAGGATGTCCGAATTTTTGTCAACACCCTTAACCACGCGGTGGACACCATGAGAAAAGCGGGCATTGAGGCGGATTCCGCCAAAAGCGAAACGGATGAATATATTGAATACATTGTCCGAATCCCGAAAAGCAGGAATTGCTACATCAAGGCAAAGAAAACTTCTGCTTGAATTTTGACCACTACTAACTTACCATATCTTTCTCTTTCACACCCACATCCACAGCGGGAAGGGCAGGCGTAAAAGCCTGCCCTTTCTGCTTTTTCCGCCATAAAGCCGTTAAACGGATAACATGTTTCACGTGAAACATATTAATTTTTATTTTTATCTTTTCATTTGGTGCTGTATATGTTATACTGTATATTAACGGCGGGCGGCAATCCCCTGCCGCGCAATGTATTAATTACATTATATAACATATAATCGGGAGAGATTATTTTGGGTAAAACTATTGCAATCGTTAACCAGAAAGGCGGCGTTGGCAAAACAACCTCCGCCGTTAACCTGACTGCCGCGCTCGGCAGCAAGGGATATAAAATCCTGCTGATTGATATCGACCCTCAGGGCAATTCAACCAGCGGACTCGGAATCAACAAAAAGGGGCTTGAAAAATCATCTTACAGCGTTTTAATCGGCAGCAGCTCTGCTTTGGAATCAATTGTTAAAACACCCTATGAAAACGTTTATGTCATGCCGTCGAGCATGGATCTTGCGGGCGCAGAGCTTGAGCTGATTGAATTCCAGAAGCGTGAATCGCGCCTTAAAAATGCGCTTGCCGAAATAACGGATGATTTTGATTTTATTTTTCTGGACTGTCCCCCATCGCTCGGTCTGCTGACTCTTAACGGACTCTGCGCTTCGGACACGCTGATTGTTCCCATCCAGTGCGAATTCTATGCGCTCGAAGGTCTTTCTCAGCTTATCTCAACCGTCAGAACGGTCAAAAGACTTTATAACCCTTACATAGAAATCGAAGGCGTGCTGCTGACAATGTATAACGGCCAGCTCAATCTTACTCAGCAGGTTGTTGAAGAGGTTAAGCGCTGCTTCCCGAAAAAGGTTTATTCAACCGTTATTCCCAGAAACGTGCGCCTTTCGGAGGCTCCGAGCTACGGCCAGCCGATTATGTATTATGACAAATCCTCAAAGGGCGCGCACGCATATAACGACCTTGCAGATGAATTTTTAAAACTTAATAATTTTAATTAAAAATTCAAAACAGGTACGGACAGAGTCCGTCATTAATTATTCATTCTTCACTATTCATTATTCATTAAAAGGAGAAATATTATGGCACCTAAAAAAGGCGGTCTCGGCAGAGGTCTCGGCTCTCTGCTTGCGGATAATTCTTTAGAAGAAACAAGTTCAGCCCAGCCCGTGAAGCTGAATTTAATGGATATTGAGCCCAACAAGGAGCAGGCAAGAAAGCAGTTTGACGAAGCGGCTCTTTCAGAGCTTGCAGATTCAATCGCTCAGCACGGAGTTTTGCAGCCCTTGCTTGTTCGCCCGATTATCGGCGGCGGCTATCAGCTTGTTGCCGGCGAAAGACGCTGGAGAGCAAGCCGCATTGCAGGCTTAACTCAGGTTCCCGTTGTTATAAAAGAGCTCAGCGACACCGAAGCGGCTGTTATTTCTTTAATAGAAAATTTGCAGCGTGAGGACTTAAACCCCGTTGAAGAAGCTCTCGGCTTCGCAAGCCTTATGAAGGATTTCAATTTGACTCAGGAAGAGGCGGCGCAAAAGGTCGGCAAGTCAAGACCAGCCGTTGCAAACGCGCTCAGACTTTTGAAGCTGCCCGAAAAGGTTTTGGACATGGTTCGCGAAAACAAGCTTTCCGCAGGTCATGCAAGAGCGTTGGCGGCAATTGAGGATGAAAAGGTTCTTATTTCCACAGCAGAATTAATCATTCAGAAGGGTCTTTCCGTCAGAGCAACCGAAAATCTGGTCAAAGCCCTCACCGCCGAAAAGAAAAAGAAGAAAAATGTTCCAAATCGTCACACTTTTTTTGATGAGGTTGAGCTTTCGCTCAATAACTCGCTCGGCAGAAAGGCAAGGGTTGTTACCAAAAACGGCAAGGAATCGGGCACTCTCGAAATCGCGTTTTATGACAAAGACGACCTTGCAAGAATCGCTTCGATTCTTTCAGCGTTGGAATAAGCTTTATAATACCGATGCAACAGTCAGCATCGGTATTGTTTTTTTAAGTATTCCGTCAAAATCACTCAGCGGGAGCGGATTTTCTCCCCTGCCGATTTCAACGGTGAATGCAGGCTTATTGAAATATTCAATGAACCAATCCTTAAATCCTCCGTGCGATGCCAGGCCGCTGTTTTCAACAAGCTCATAGCCGCTCGCTGCGGCAAAGATGCCTGCAAGCTCTCTGCTTCGGGGCGGTCTTTTTTCGCCGTATTCCCAGAAAATTTCTTCTCCCTGGCTGTGAAGCGCAATCGCCGTGCGCGGCTTTCTCATTTTGCTCAAAGCAACAATCGCCTTTGATTCCGGCTCGCTTTCGGGCATATATCCGCCGTATCTTCTCGGCGACGGACCTAAAATACCGCTGTCGATTTCCATTTCGCGCAAAATATTCCAGCCCGCATCAAAATTATGGTTGATGTCAACTCCCCTTGCGTTTGCGCTCCATTTTTCATCGGAAGCGGCAAGGATTTTTCTGTAGCTTTCGCCGTATCTGCCCGCGCCGTCAACGCCGTTAATCGCAATCTGAACCCCGTCGGGGTTAACGCACGGAACAATGATAACACTCCGTGAAAATGCGGCAGGCTCAATGCCCCAAATCGAGGCATTTTTTGTTTTTGCGCGCAGCAAAACTTCGGCAAATCTGAGCGCAAGCAAGCTCGTCAGCCATTCCTGCCCGTGAAAGCCCGCCGCAATCAGCAAGGGGTTTTCGCCTTTGCCGATTGAAAGCGAAAATATCGGTCTTTTGCACAATGACCTGCCGATAACGTTAACTCCGAGAAACGGATAAGCTTTTTTTAAAGAAAAAATCATTTTTCTTTGATTTTCGGCTGTCATAACCACGGGATTTGTGATATAATTCATTTATTACCACCTCAATAAACTATATTCTTTATCGGAGGAAATTATGGAGCTTTTTGAAAAAACCGTTAAAAAGAATTATGTATATGAAGGCAGAATAATCAACGTTCGCCGCGACGATGCCGAGCTTCACAACGGCAAGCCCTGCGTGCGAGAGGTTGTTGAGCATAACGGCGGAGTGTGCGTTGCCGCCCTGACAGACAACAACGAGCTGATTTTCGTTCGCCAGTTCAGATATCCCTATATGGAGGTTGTGCTTGAGCTGCCCGCGGGCAAGCTTGAAAAGGGCGAAGACCCGTTTGAAGCAGGCAAGCGTGAGCTTGAGGAAGAAACAGGCACGGTTGCGGGCAAATACTATGACCTCGGCAAATTTTATCCCACTCCGGGATACTGCGGCGAAATCATTCATCTTTATGCCGCATCTCAGCTCAAATCAACCGCAATGAATCCCGATGAAGACGAATTTCTTGAGGTTGAGAGGATTCATATTGACAAGGCGGTTGAAATGGTTATCTCCAACGAAATCCGCGACGGAAAAACAATTACCCTCATAATGAAGGTTGCTGAAATGCTGCGCAGAGGCATGATTGACGGAGGCAGGGCATGAAAAAAATAATTCTCGCTTCTTCATCCCCGCGCCGCAAAGAGCTTTTGAAAACTGCGGGCCTTGAATTTGAAGTTCACGTTAAAGACGTTGACGAAAGTATTCCCGAGTGCACTCCCCCCGCCGAAGCTGCAAAAATGACCGCAGCCAAAAAAGCGGCGGTCATTGCATCGGAATATAAAAACGACATTGTTATCGGCGCCGACACAATCGTTGTTGCAAACGGCAGAATTCTCGGAAAGCCCAAGGATGAAGCCGATGCTGCCGAAATGCTGAGAATGCTCTCGGGCATTGAGCATGAGGTTATCACGGGCGTTTGCATAAAATGTGACGATTCGTCACATTTTTTCGCACAAACAAGCAAAGTTAAGTTCTATGACCTGACGGATGAAGAAATCAGAGCCTATGTTGCAAGCGGCGAGCCGATGGACAAAGCCGGCAGCTACGGCATTCAGGGGCTCGGCTGCACGCTTGTTGAACGCATCGAAGGTGATTATTTCAATATTGTCGGTCTGCCCGTTGCAGAGGTTTGCAGGAAAATAAAAACTTTGATTTAAAACGGCGGGAGTTTATCCCGCCCTACCTTTATCTGTTATTTATTCAATATTCTTTATTCTTTCGGGCGATTCGTGAATCGCCCCTACTCCGCCCACCATTCGCTTTTCCAAATTCTTTCAATCAGCGAATTTGTAATAACGGCAACCTTATCAAAATCCATGGCTTTGATATAGACCGCTTCAAGGTCATCATGGATATCCTTTGCCATTTTCAGCGAGCAAACGGCTTCTTCAAGCAATTCATTTGCCGCCTTGCGCGAAAAAGCAAGCCTTGCCCTGTGCGCCGCCATTTCATTTGATGAATAAAATCGGCGCAGAGAAACGGTTTTGGTCGGCTCAAAATTCAAATCACAGAGCTTGTCGGCGGTGAAAAATCCGAGAGACAGCTCTTTTATTATTATGTGGCGGATTCCTTTTTCGCTGCTTACGCTCGGGCTTGTGATAACCGAATATCCGCTTGCAAGCGCATAGGCTCGAAGCTCGGCGATGAGCATGCCTGCCGCAACGCCGAAATCATCCTCAAAAATTACCGTCTGGTCGCAAAGCTCTCCGGCGGTATCTGCCAGAAAATAGTATCCCTTCGGTGTTATCGCATCAAGCATTCTGATTTTTTCAAGCCCGATTTTTCCGCTCGGATTTTTAAAATGGCGGTTTGAAACCCTCGCTGCATAGCGCATCAGCCGCTCTTCGTCAAGGCAGTCGCGGCAGATTTTTTCGCCGTCGCCGAAAATTGAAAAAGCCGATTCGATAAACCGCCTGCTTCTTCTGTGGCAGGCTTTGTTTTTGTCGGTAAGCTGAATTATTTTTTCTCTTTCGTCAAAAAGCTTTTTCTTATCCCAGCAG
Source organism: Acutalibacteraceae bacterium (assembly GCA_045591425.1). Taxonomy (GTDB): domain Bacteria; phylum Bacillota; class Clostridia; order Oscillospirales; family Acutalibacteraceae; genus CAG-177. The sequence continues at coordinate 15,121 of JAZNSX010000071.1, forward strand.
TCACCGAGATTAACAATTTCTCCCGTCGCGCCGGGATAATCGGGGTCCATTGTGTGGGGCGAAGTGCCGTCAGCGATGCTCACGCGAAGAGAAGGAAAAATAATTCCGTCAAGAGAATTCGGGTCAGACGAGCAAAAAATTCTTTCGCATTCGATATCATTCTTTTCCATTTTGGCTGCAATTTTTTTCATCATTGAGGATTTTCCCGTGCCGGGACCGCCTTTGATAATGTAAGTATACTGACCTTCAATATTAGGACTGAGCTGAGAAAAGCATGAGAAAAATCCGTTTTTGCCGCTTGAACCCAAAAAATATGATTGCTTCATAAAATATCCCCCGAAAAATCATTATCGTAATATCAAATTATTCAAATTCACGCATTTTGTGAAAAAACAGGCTTATTTAACCGTCTTTTTTTAATTTTTTGCTCCTAAAATGAAAATATAGCCGCCAAAAACAAAAATTTCACTTGATATTATTATTAATATATTATATAATATATCGGTAGTATGCAGCGCATTCTTTTAGTCATGTGGCGTGTGGGTCCTGTGCGACAGGGCACCGTGAACCATGTCAGGCGGGTGAACCGAGCAGCATTAAGCGGACAGTCTTGTGCGCCACAGTCTGCCTACCGCCATATGACTAAGAGAATGCATATTTTTTTAACAAGAGGTGAAAGAATTGTATCAGGCGCTTTACAGAAAATGGAGACCGAAAACCTTTAAAGACGTTTACGGCCAGCTTCATGTAACAAAAACCCTGCAGAGCCAGCTCGAAAGCGGCAGAATTTCTCATGCTTATCTTTTCACCGGCTCAAGAGGCACGGGCAAAACCACCTGCGCAAAAATTCTTTCAAAAGCGGTCAACTGCCTTAATCCCGTTGACGGCAACCCCTGCAACGAATGCGAAATATGCCGCGGAATAGAAAACGGCTCAATTCTTGATGTTATCGAAATCGACGCCGCCAGCAACAACGGCGTTGACAATATCCGCGATTTGCGCGAAGAAGCCAATTTCACTCCCGCAAACGCAAAATACAGAGTTTATATCATCGACGAGGTTCACATGCTTTCAATCGGCGCATTCAACGCCCTTTTGAAAACTCTTGAGGAACCCCCCTCACATGTTATTTTTATTCTTGCAACAACGGAAATACACAAGCTGCCGTCAACAATTCTTTCAAGATGCCAGCGTTTTGATTTCAAACGAATTGCTCCCGAGGACATAACGGCAAGGCTGATTTATGTTGCCGAAAAAGAAAATGTGAATTTAACTCAGAACGCTGCAAGCCTTATTGCAAGAATCGCGGACGGCGGAATGCGTGACGCTTTGTCACTTCTTGATCGCTGCTTCGCAATGGGAACAGACATTGACGAAAACACCGTCAGCGACGCGGCGGGAATCGCGGGCACTATCCACCTTTTCTCATTTTCTGAATTCGTTGCAAAGGGTGATTTCACAAATTCGCTCAAGCTTGTTTCAAAGCTCCACAGCGAAAGCTGCGATATTGACAGCCTTTGCACAGAGCTGACTCTCCATTTCCGCAATCTCATGGTTGCAAAAACAGTCAGCGATTGCGAAGGACTGATAGTATGCTCAAAGGATGAGCTTTTAAAGCTCAAAGAAAGAGCAGATGAGCTCAGGCTTTCAAAAATTCTTGAATGTATAGAAATTCTTGAACAGACTTCAAAAAACATAAAAAATGCCGCAAACAAAAAAATTCAGCTTGAAGCGGCAGTTATAAAAATGTGTGCCCCTGTTTCTTCATCATCGGGCGGCGCAATCCCCGAGGGTCTTGAAGAAAGAATTGCAAAACTTGAAGAAATGCTTGCCGGCGGAATCAAGGCTGCTTCCGCTCCCGTTTCTTCCCCCGCTCCCGAAAAAGAACCGGAGCCTGCACCCGCTCCGAAACCGCCTGTTCCCGAGGTCAAAGAAGAGCCGAAGCCCGAACCCGAGCCGGAAAGCGAAAAGGCTCCGCTTCCTCCTCCTCCCCCCGAAGAGCCTGCTGAAATCGGCGACGGTCCTTTCTCAAACTGGGCAGATGTGCTTGATAAAATCAGAGTCTATGATATTCCGCTTTTCGGAATTCTTGCCAATTCAACGGCAGTCATCAAAAGCGGCAGAGTTGTTATCTGCTCCGAAAATCCGACCCTTTTCGACTTTATCTGCACCGATACTCATTCAAAAGAGCTTGCAAGAGCAATTTATGAGGTTCTCGGCAGAAAAATGAAGATAGCGGTTTCAAATCCGCAAAAGCAAAAGAAAGAAACAAGTCCTTTGGAAAATTTAAAGGATAAAATAAACAAATTTAACAGCAATAATTAATTTTGGAGGAATATATAATGAAAGCAAGAATTCCAGGCGCTCCTCAGGGCGGCAACATGATGAAAAAAATTCAGGAAATGCAAGAAAATATGCAGAAAATTCAGCAGGAGGTTGAAGCAACCGAATTTTCTTCAACCGTCGGCGGCGGCGCAGTTGAGGTTGTTGTTACAGGCGCTCACGAAGTAACTGCCGTTAACCTCAAGCCCGAAGTTGTTGACCCCGAAGACGTTGAGATGCTTCAGGATCTCATCATTTCCGCTTTCAATGAAAGCATCCGCAAGGCAAATGATGCAATGGAGCAGGGCATGGAAAAGGCTAAAGGCGGCCTTTCAATCCCCGGTCTTTTCTGATGAGCGGATTCACACCTTCTCTGGATGCTCTTATTGAGCAGTTTGCCCGCCTTCCGTCAGTCGGCAGAAAAAGCGCCCAGAGGCTTGCTTTTCATATTCTCGGCATGAGTGATGCGGATGCGAAAAAATTCACCGATGCAATCCTAAATGCAAGAGAATCCATTAATCGCTGCTCAATCTGCTGCAATTTAACCGACGGCGAGGTTTGCAGCGTATGCAATTCACAGTCAAGGGACAAATCAACAATCTGTGTTGTTGAAGACCCGCGCGACGTTATTGCAATCGAAAGAACCCATGAATATAACGGGCTTTATCACGTTCTTCACGGCGTTATTTCGCCGATGAACGACATAAATCCCGAAGATATCTGCATTAAAGAGCTGCTTTTGCGCCTTGGCGACGACACGGTTAAAGAGGTTATCATGGCAACCAACCCGACAGTTGAGGGCGAAGCCACTTCAATGTATATTTCACGGCTGATAAAGCCGCTCGGCGTTAACGTGAGCCGCCTTGCTTACGGAGTGCCCGTCGGCGCAGACCTTGAATACGCCGATGAATTTACTCTTATCCGCGCTCTTGAAGGCAGAAAAGAGCTTTGATTAATGAATTGCCTTACGGCATGAATTGATTACATCATGAGTTGCAATAAATTGCATAATTTGCACTTCGTGCATTAAGGGTCTGCGACGCGATTTTATTCGAGCAATCATGCAGGGTCGCCCATACTCCGTACATTAATGAATTATGAAATAATTCAAATCATGGAGCGAAGCGAGAAATCATGACAAAGTCAATTCATGGCAACGCCAAATAATTATAAAAGTTTTCCACTTATTTATACTTTTCCACACTATGGTTTTCCACATACTGACATTTCCAAAAAAAGGGATGTTGAAAACTCTTACTTTTCCACTATTTTTTGTTAATACTTTTTGTCGATTTTTCCTTTAATATCAACGCATTTCAAAGTTTTACCATATTTCAACGCCCCCTACTATTACTACTATAATATAACCTATTATAACCTTTCCTATATAGGCGCGGCGGGGTAAAAAAATTAAAAAATCCGACAAAGGCAAAAACATGCGTGGAAAAGTTTTTTGAATGATTTTAACTCGGAAAGAGGAGGATTTTCAGATGAAAATTATATGCAGCACACTTGAGCTTTCAGAGGCTTGCCAGAATGTTCAGAGAGCGGCTTCAACAAAAACCGCTATCCCCGCAATCGAAGGCATTCTCATGGTTGCAAAGGACGGCACTCTGACCTTGACCGGCTATGACCTTGAAATGGGCATAACAACTTCAATCCCCGCAAGGATTGAGGAAGAAGGCGAGCTTGTTCTCAACGCCCATATGTTCAGCGAAACTCTCAGAAAGCTGCCCGGCAGCAATGTTAATATCGACAGCGACCAGAGAAACATTGCTTCCATTTCATGCGGCGATTTTGAATCCACTCTTATCGGAATTTCGGCTGAAGAATATCCCGACCTTCCCTCGGTTTCGGGCGGATATCCCATTTCAATCCAGCAGGGTATTCTCAAAGACATGGTCAGAAAAACAATTTTCTCCGCTGCCGTTAAAGACAGCAAGATCGTTCACACCGGCATTAAGTTTGAGATTGAAGAAAATCATATCAGACTTATCGCGGTTGACGGCGTTCGCCTTGCAATAAGAAATGAAAATATTAATTACAGCGGTGAAACTCTTTCATTTGTTGTTCCCGCAAAAACTCTTTCCGAAGTTGTGAAGCTCATGAATGATGACGATGCACTTGTAACTCTCGGCATCGGCAAAAGACACATCGTTTTTGAGGTTTCGGGCTACAATATTATTTCACGTCTGCTTGACGGCGAATTTCTTAACTATAAAGCTGCTATTCCTTCGTCAACAAAAACCGTTATTCATGTCAACACAAGAAATCTTGTTGAAAGCATTGACAGAACTTCGCTTATCATCACAGAAAAAATAAAGAGCCCTATCAAATGCGTTTTTGATGAAGGCATGATTAAAATGTCCAGCATCACTTCACTCGGCACGGCGAACGATAAGCTCCCCGCTCAGATTGAGGGTGAAACATGCACAATCGGCTTCAATAACAAATACATGCTTGATGCCCTTCGTGCCTGCGACAGCGACGAGGTCAGAATTATGCTCAACGGCGCAGTTGCTCCGATTCTTATCGTTCCCAAAGAGGGCGACGAATTTATATTCCTTATTCTTCCCGTGAGGCTGAAAAATGAAGATTAAAGTTAAAGTTGCGGAAAAAAAGCAGGTTTCAAAAAAGATTGATACCGATTTTATAAGGCTCGATTCATTCCTGAAAATGTGCGATGCCGTTCAGACGGGCGGCCACGCAAAAATCGTTATTCAGGAAGGCGAGGTCAGGGTCAACGGCGAAATCTGCACTCAGCGCGGCAAAAAGCTCAGAAAGGGCGACAATGCCGAGTTTGAGAGAGTTATTTATATTGTTGAGTAAATTTTGAAAGGAATGGTAAAATTTGATAATTAAATACCATTCCGCAAAGAATTTCAGAAATCTCAGCAAAGTTTCGTTTGAGCCGCATGGCGAAATGAACGTTATTTACGGCGAAAACGGTCAGGGAAAGACGAATATTATCGAAAGCATCTGGCTGATGACGGGTTTTTACAGCTTCAGAGCAAGAAAAAATGCCCAGCTCATTGAGCTCGGCAAGGATGAGGCTGAAATTGAAACGGCATTTTATTCACACATGCGTGAACAAAATGCGGTTATGAAAATCAACAAGCGCAAAGAGCTTGTTTTAAACGGTGTTAAAGAAGAAACGCCGCGTGTGATGATGGGCAAATATTTTGCGGTTGTTTTTTCGCCCGCAACTCTCGGAATTGTTCAGGACGGACCCGGAGAAAGGCGAAAGCTTCTTGATATTGCGCTGAGCCTTATCAAGCCGAATTATGCGGTTGTTATGTCGCGATATCTTCGCGTGCTTGACCAGAGAAATGCGCTTCTCAAAAAATTCGGCGAAAGATGCTTTGAAAACGGTTATATTCTGCCGTGGGATACGGAGCTTGCAAACCTCGGCGCAAAAATAATCAAATACCGCCTTGATTATGTTGAGCAGCTCTCAGAGCTTTCGGCAGAAATTTATAAAGGCATCAGCTCCGACAGAGAAACATTCTCTTTTTATTATGATTTTTCAAAGGAAAACATAAGCGAAGAGAAAATAAAAGAAAAACTTGTTGCCGACATTGAAAAATCAAGAGATGCCGATATAAAAAGGCTTTATACAAACGCAGGTCCGCACACTCATGACCTTGTTTTAACCCTTAACGGCAGAGAAGCAAGGGCTTTCGGTTCGCAGGGGCAGCAGAGGTCATGCGCGCTTGCAATGAAGCTCGGCGAAGCTTCGATAATAGAAAAAATAACCGGCGAAGCACCAGTTGTTTTGCTTGACGATGTTATGAGCGAGCTTGATGAAGGCAGGCAGACTTTTATTCTTAATTATCTTGATAACTGGCAGGTTTTTATCACCTGCTGCGACCCTTCACAGCTTCTCCGCTCTAAAAAAGGCAAATCTTTTGAGGTAATCAACGGCGAAATAAAAGAAATGGAGTAAAAAAATGTATCTTCATCTCGGAATGGATAAGGTTATAACCTTCAATGAAATAATCGGAATTTTTGATTTGGACACAACAACCGTTTCAAAGCGCACGAGAGATTATCTTGCAAAAGCCGAAAAGGCGGGAATTGTTGAAAACGTCTGCTATGATATTCCGAAATCATTCATTGTCTGCCGCGATAAAAACGGCAAGGATAAGATATATATTTCTCAAATTTCTTCTTCAACGCTTCTTAAAAGAACAGGCTATGTTGACAGCCTGAATAATGTGTAAAAAAATTATCCGCCTTATAGGCGGATTTTTTGTTATATAGGAAATTTTGCTCAGTTTAAAATGTTTTCATTGCATCCCTCTGACGAGGGAGGTGGATTTTGCAAAGCAAAAGACGGAGGGGCGAAGCGCTGAAACGCCGCCTGTGGCGGATGAAGTGAAGCGCTGAGGTGAAGAAACAGGAAGAATTGCCGACGCTCCAAGGAAGGCAAGGCGACCATGTTTCTGAGGTGAAACAACATTCGGCTTATCTGCTTCACGCAAAATTATCTCTCCTTCAGTCCTACGGACAGCTTCCTCATCAGAGGAAGCCAAAACAGCAAAACAATTTTTTATCTTTTCCATGCAGTAGACAAATAAATTTTTTTATGATAAAATATATTATGTATAATTATCAGCTGTGAAAGGATGATAAAAATGACCGAACTTAAATATTGGGAAAATCCTTATGTTATCAAAGAAAATAAAGAAGACGGCCATAACACTGCTCTGCCCCGCGCAACCGTTATGGATGCTGTTAACGGCGCAGATGCTCCGCTCAGATTCACTCTTAACGGCACATGGAAATTCTATTGGCAGCAGGGTGTAGATAACCTTAGAACCGATTATTATGCCGATAATTTTGACGATTCCGCCTGGGACGACATTGAAGTTCCTTCGCTTTGGCAGCTTAAGGGCTACGGCAACCCCATCTATCTTTGCAGCAGTCTGCCCTCGGCTCTTTCTTCGGTTAAAAACGAAATTCCGAAAATCAATCACAATCTCAATGAAATAGGTGTTTACCGCCGCAAATTTGAAGTTCCCCAAAGCTTTGAGGGCAAAGAAATCTTCATTCATTTCGGCGCAGTTAAAGCGGGCTTCTATCTTTATATCAACGGCAGACGCATCGGCTATTCACAGGGCTCGATGACCCCCGCCGAATTCAGAATAACCGATTATGTCAAAATCGGCGAAAATGAAATCACCGTTGAGGTTTATCGCTACACCGACGGAACATATCTTGAAGACCAGGATATGTGGTTTTTGAGCGGCATTTACAGAGAGGTTTATGTTTATGCCGAGGAAAAGCTCTGCATCCGCGACTTTTTTGCAGACGCTTCGCTTGATGAAACATATAAAAACGGCATTCTTGACCTTGAAATAACCCTCAATAATTACTGTGAGGAGCAGGATTGCACTGTCGAAGCGGCTCTCATGGTTGACGGCAAGCCGCAGAAAATCGCTGTTGAGAAAGTAACCGCTCAGAGCGGCAAAAACGTTCTCAATTTCAGATATATTCAGGAGAATATTAAGGCTTGGTCAGCCGAGGAACCCAATCTTTATAAGCTTGTTATTGCTCTGAGAATCGGCAGAAAGGTGCTTTCTGTCAAGTGCATAAGAATCGGCTTTAAAAAGGTTGAAATCAAAGACGGCGTTCTTTATATGAACGGCAAAAGGGTTATTATCAAGGGCGTTAACCGCCATGATTTTGATCCCGACAACGGCTGGGCTGTTCCGCGCGAAAGATATTATCAGGATCTTTATCTGATGAAGCAGGCAAATATCAACGCCATCAGAACAAGCCATTATCCCGATGCCGAAATTTTCTATGAGCTTTGCGATGAGCTTGGCTTCTATGTTATGGATGAAGCGGATGTTGAAAGCCACGGCGTTCGCCGCAAAAACTGCCCCGGTGATAACCCCGAATTCAAAGAAGCCGTTATCGACAGAGCGGAAAGAATGGTTCTGCGCGACAGAAGCCATGCCTGCGTTTGCTTCTGGTCTCTCGGCAATGAGGCGGGCGACGGCAGCAACTTCATGCATGAAAAGAACGCAATTCTTGCTCTCGATAAGTCAAGACCCATTCATTATGAAGGCGATTTTGATTTCACAAAGAGCGATTTCATCAGCAGGATGTATCCCGTTGAATATGTTGTTGAAGCAATGAGAAACAAAAAAGAGCTCAAAATCAGCCCCTATGAAAACATTGCGAATGCTCTCGCTGCCGACAACAAGCCCATCCCCGAAGAAACATATCTGACCCATCCCGTCATCTATTGCGAATATGCCCATGCGATGGAAAACAGCCTCGGCAACTTTAAGGAATATGTTGACGATTTTGAAAAATATGACCACATGTGCGGCGGCTTTATCTGGGACTATGTTGACCAGTCAATCCGCAAAAAAGAAGACGGCGTTGAAAAATGGCTCTACGGCGGCGACTTCAATGAGGGTGTTTCCAGCTTTTATTTCTGCGCAAACGGAATTATAAGCGCCGACAGAAAGCCACATCCTTCATATTATGAGGTTAAAAAGGTTTATTCAAATCTTGAAGCGCTTGACAGCGACGGCAAAAACGGCAAAATCATCATTAAAAACAAAAATCTTTTCATCTCCACCGAGGATTATAAGATAGTCTGGAGCCTTGCAGTTAACGGCGATGAGGTTAAGAACGGCGAAATTGCCGAAATTATTGCTCCGCTCACAGAAAAAGAAATTCAGCTGCCGATAAGTCTTTCGGATTATCCCGAGGGCGAGGTTATTCTGACTGTTTCATTTGTTCTCAATGCAGACAAGGCATGGGCAAAGGCAGGCTTTGAGCATAATTTCAGCCAGATTATTCTGCGCGAAGAGCCCGCTTCAAAGCGCAACCCCGCAGTCGGCGAGCTTAAATTTGCAAAATACGGCACAAACATCAACATTGTCGGCGAAGGCTTCACCGCAAAGATAACGGGCGGCGCGCTTGCATCGCTTAAATACGGCGAAGAAGAAATCATCGAAGAGGGCTCACCCATGCGCCCCGACTTTTTCAGAGCGCTGACGGATAACGACAGAGAATATGTCAATTTTGCCGCACCGATTGCCGGAATTCATCCGCTTTATCAATGGAAGCGCACAACGGCAATGACCGTTGCAAGCTCCGTCAAGGCTCAGTCAACTCCCTCGGGCGTTGAGGTCAAGGTTAAATGGAAGGCTCCGTTTGTTGCGGGCGTTTCAACCACCTATCTCTTCTCACCCGCAGGTGAAGTAACGGTTAAACACAGCGCAATGGGTCTGATTCTTCCGATGCTTAAGGTCGGCATGAGAATGGGCATCAAGAGCACATTTGAAAATGTTGAATGGTATGGCAGAGGTCCGCATGAGTCATATCTTGACAGAAAAACAGGCGCAAGAATCGCAAAGCATGAAATGACTGTTGACGAGCTTGAGCACAGATATATGAGACCGCAGGAAAACGGCCACAGAACGGATGTCAGAAGCCTCAGCGTGAGCGATGATTCGGGCTTCGGAATCAGAATCGATGCAATGGATGTTCCCTTCGGCTTCAATATGGGCTATTATAACCCCGAAAAGCTTGACAAGGCAAAGCATCTTTATGAGCTTGTTAAGGATAACCACATCACGCTTTGCATCGACGGCGCGATGAGAGGCGTTGGCGGCGACATGCCCGGCTGCGCCCATCTTCACAAGGAATACAGACTCAACAGCCACAAGAAGATTGAGTTTGAATTCAGAATTTCAAAGAAGTGATAACATGACCAAAACCAATGCGATGAGGCTGCTTGAAAAAGCAAAAATCCCGTTTGAGATTTTTGAATACGAGGTTGATGAAAACGACCTTTCGGGCGAAAACATAGCCAGAAAAACGGGCAAAGACCGCACTCAGGTCTTTAAAACCCTTGTTTTCAGCGGCGATAAAAACGGCTTCGGCGTTTGCTGCATCCCCGCATGTGAGGAGCTGGATCTGAAAAAAACCGCCAAGGCTTTCGGCGAAAAAAAGGTTGAAATGATTCATGTCAAGGATTTGCTCAAAACAACGGGATATATCCGCGGCGGGTGCTCGCCCGTCGGCATGAAAAAGCAGTTTGCAACCGTGATTGACGAAACAGCCGCCCTTTTTGATAAAATTTATGTGAGCGCGGGCGTGCGCGGAGCAATGCTCGGCATTGAACCGAATGCCCTTGCCGAATATATCGGCGCAAAATTTGCCGATGTGACTTTTACGGGATAAAGAAATAAAAAAACACCTCATGAACCGATAAAATTCATGGGGTGTTTTTTGTTGTTGGTGATAAAGACGGATTTAAATGAAAAAACCGAGTCATATTTGACTCGGTTTTTTCTGGAGCGGATGACGAGGCTCGAACTCGCTACCTCCACCTTGGCAAGGTGGCGCTCTACCAGATGAGCTACATCCGCAACTGCAAGAGAGATTATAGCAAAGACTCAGCCAATTGTCAAGCTTTATTTTTGATTTTTTGTGTTAAAAAATTCGGTAAATCTATTTAATTATTTTAAAATAACTGCTATAATTAAATATATATTGTCTATTTTTGTTTTGGGGGTTAATTATGGAAAAATATCTTATAAATCCGAATCAAAAAATCTCAAAAATAAGCAAGGATATTTACGGCCATTTTTCGGAGCATCTGGGCAGATGCATCTATGAGGGTCTTTATGTCGGCGAGGATTCCGAAATTCCCAACGTAAACGGCATGCGCTGCGACGTTGTTAATGCGCTCAAGGAAATGGGAATCCCCGTGCTTCGCTGGCCGGGCGGCTGCTTTGCCGATGAATACCATTGGAAAGACGGCATCGGTCCAAAAGAAAGCAGAAAAAAGATGATTAACACTCATTGGGGCGGCGTTGTTGAGGATAACAGCTTCGGCACTCACGAATATTTTGAGCTTTGCCGCCAGCTTGGCTGCGACACATATATCAACGGCAATGTCGGCTCGGGCACCGTTCAGGAGATGAACGAATGGGTTGAATACATGACCTTTGACGGCGTTTCGCCCATGGCGGATTTGCGCAAGGAAAACGGGCATGAAAAGCCCTGGGATGTCAAGTATTTCGGCGTCGGCAACGAAAGCTGGGGCTGCGGCGGTCACATGCTTCCCGAGCATTATGTCAACGAATTCAGGCGCTATGAAACCTATGTGCGCGACTATGATGCAAACAAACACATTTTCAGAATTGCCTGCGGTCCGAACTCATTTGATTTTCATTGGACAGAGGTGCTTTTGCAAAAAGCATGCAGCCGCATAAACGGCTTGTCGCTGCATTATTACACCGTGCCTCATGAATGGCATAAAAAGGGCAGCGCGCTTGAATTTTCAAAAGAAGAATATTATCTCACGCTTGAAAAAGCATATAAGATGGAAGAGCTTGTCCGCCGCCACGGCGACATTATGAATCAGTATGACCCGGAAAAGAGGGTTGCGCTGATTGTTGACGAATGGGGCACATGGTATGACGTTGAGCCGGGTACAAATCCGGGCTTCCTTTATCAGCAGAATACAATGCGCGATGCCATCGTTGCCGCAATGACTCTCAACATTTTCAACAAGCATTCCGACAGAGTCAGAATGGCGAATATCGCACAGACGGTCAATGTGCTTCAGGCAGTTGCGCTGACCGAGGGCGAGGAAATGCTGCTCACCCCGACATATCACGTTTTCAAGATGTTCAAGGACCATCAGGAAAACACCCTTCTCGGCTCTTACATAACCGAGGGCGAGGCGGCAACAAAGGATTTGCCGCAGCTTATCGAAAGCGCATCGGTTGACGAAAACGGCGTTATTTATGCAACCGTTGCCAACACTTCGGCAGACGAAGAAGCCGAAATTAAGTGTCAGGTTGCGGATTTTGAGGTTAAAGAAATAAAAGCCGAGATTCTTGCGGGCAAGCCCGAGGATTATAACAGCTTTGAAGAAAAAGAAACCGTCAAAACACGCGAATTTACCGCTTTCACCGCAACGGCAGACGGCTTCGTTGCAACCCTTCCCGCCTGCAGCGTTGTTAAGTTTGTGATTCGTTAAGGAAAATATGAACTCCCTCAGTCCTACGGACAGCTCCCTCAAGAGGGAGCCCAAAGCAGTATAATACTGTATAGCAGAAAGCTGAAGTTTTGTTTGCCTCCCTTTTAAGGGAGGTGCTGAGCAAAGCGAAGCGGAGGGATTTATAACAAAGAAAGGCAGGATTATGATTGATACCGTATAAGCATTCAAATGTAGCTCTTGCCAGAACTTTAAGAAAAAATATGACTCTTTGGGAACGAAAGCTATGGTATGAATTTTTGCGTGAATATCCCGTGAAATTTTAACGCCAAAAGCCGATAGGGAATTTCATAGTGGATTTTTATTGTTTCAAAGCGAATCTTGTTATTGAGCTTGATGGTTCACAGCACTATAATGAAAAACAAGCAGAAAAAGATAAAATCCGCACCGAAAAGCTTGAAAAATTTGATTTAACTGTTATTCGCATACCTAATAATGAAGTTGATGAAAATTTTGAAGGAGTTTGCGAATATATTGACTGTTATTTAAAAGAAAACATAAAAAAATGAAAGAAAAGCTTTGTTTAAGATGCCTGCTGCGCGAAGCGGGCAGAGAGGATATGCTCAAAACAATTGCCGAGCATATCAAAAAAATAGCCGATAAAGACAAATCGGACTATGAGGAATATAAAAGGCGGCTTGCAGTTTGTGAAAAATGCGAGTGGCTTTCAGAGGGCACATGCCTTAAATGCGGCTGCTATCCCGAATTCAAGGCAGCGTTTCTGAAACAGAAATGTCCGTATAAAAAGTGGTAGAGAGGGGAAAAAACATGTATAATATTCTTATCTGCGATGACGATGCCGATATCCGCTCAGCGCTGAAGGTTTATCTTTCGGGCGATGATTACGCTATTTTTGAAGCGGAAAACGGCAGAGATGCCCTTGAAACAATCGAAAAAGAAGAAATCCATCTTCTTCTGATGGATATAATGATGCCGGTTATGGACGGAATCAAGGCTCTTGCGAAGCTCAGAGAGCAGAATAACAACATTCCCGTTATTCTTCTGACCGCAAAGAGCCAGGATATGGACAAAATCATCGGTCTGAATGCAGGCGCGGATGACTACATAACAAAGCCGTTCAATCCCGTTGAGGTTATGGCGAGGGTTAAATCCCAGCTTCGCCGCTACATGCGCTTCGGCGGCTCAAACGATTCCGCAGAAAAGAGCAATTCTTCTGTTCTCAGAAACGGCGGTCTGGAGTTTGATGACAGCTCAAAGGCAGTCACCCGCGACGGAGAGCCCATCAGTCTTACTCCGACAGAAATGATGCTTCTGAAATTTTTCATGGAAAATCTCGACAAGGTATTTTCTCCCAAAGAAATTTACCGCAAGGTGTGGAAGGATGACCCCTTCGGAGCGGAAAACACCGTCACGGTTCATATCCGCCACCTGAGAGAAAAGATAGAAATTGACCCCGCCAAGCCCGATTATATCAAGGTTGTATGGGGTCACGGCTATAAGATGGAAAAGAAAAAATAGCTTAAAAATCACAAGGAGTGAAACAAGATGAAACACGGTCAGCTCCGGTCGGAAAGCGACCGCACCGCGTCGGTCATCATCCTGATATGCATGACGATTGTTCTTATCGGCTGCATTCTCGGCATGTCTTACCTTCAGGAATATGATTTCTATGAAAGCGGAGACAACGGTCAGACGGCAAAGAGCGTTGCCGTGCAGCTTTATTCGCTTGACGATGTTGATTTTGCAAAAGACTATTTCAACTGTGTTGAGGATGCAAAGAATAATCCGGAGGATACAAACAAGGCTGACAAAAGGCGCATCGACTATTACAAAGACAAATTTTCTCTGAAAAATTCAAGCTTTGTTTTCTGTGTGCTCGACACGATGGATAACAAGATATTCGACAGCATTGAGGCTTCGGGTGCGCAGGGCAAATTTGAAGAAATTGCCAAGGAATCTGAATATACGGGCATTTCGGATTTTTACCGTTTCTACAGCAACGGCAACACCGTGCCGCTGAGAATAAGCTATGCGATTGTCAGCGGGGAAAATTCCGAAGCAAACGATAAATACACCAACGCCTTCCGCTGGATTGAAATTGCAAACAGCCTCAAATATTTCCTTTTCGTTGTTATGTTTGCTGCCGCGCTGATTATTGTTATTTTGCTTTCGCTGATAACCATAAACGCAGGCTTAAAAGACGATGAAAACGAAGAAATTGAGCCGGGCTTTATCGACAAAATCCCGCTCGATGTCTGCACGCTTTTCCTGATATCTCTGTTCACCGTTGCGTGGATGGTTATAGGGCTCACCTCTGCGGCGGATGTTGACATGGTTCTCAACAACGTTGTTGTTATGTTTGTCTGCGTTGCGGCGGTGCTTGTTTTCATGACCTATTTGCAGACTCTTTCTGTCAGAGTCAAGATGGGCAAAATTTATAAAAACACGCTGATTTACGGAATTTACCGCAAGTTCAAGAGAAAAACTCCGAGAAAATTAAGAAGATTTTTGAACGATATGAGCATGTTCAAAAAGCTTATGTTCGGCGTGTCTGCGTTTGTTCTGGGCGAAGCCGCCATTCTTTCGGTCACGGCATATCTGGGCATTCTCAGAGACGACGGCGATCCGTCGGCTGTTATGCTCACCTTCATTATAGTCTGGGCAATGACAAGGCTTATCCTGATTCCCATTCTTGCAATGTATGCAATCAATCTTCACTATGTAAATGAAGAAAGCCGCAGGCTCGCGCAGGGTGTTCTCGGCGATGAAATCGCCCATAAGCTGACCATTGCCAGCGTTCGCGCCCACGGAAAAAACCTTGACCTTATCAAAAAAGAAATCAACAAGGCGATGGAGCAGGAGCTAAAGAGCGAAAAGCTCAAGAGCGAGCTTATCACCAACGTTTCTCACGACATAAAAACGCCCCTCACCTCAATTAAAAACTATGTTGACCTGCTCAGCAGAGAAAATCTGACGGAAGAAGAGCGCAGAAATTACATAGGAATCATAAACCGCCACACGGACAAGCTCACGATGCTTCTTGCCGATCTGATTGAAGCGTCTCAGATTTCGTCGGGCAACATTGACATCAATCTTGAAAAAACAAGCCTTAATATCGTTATTGAGCAGACTGTTGAGGAATTCGCAACAAAGTTTGAGAAGAGCGAGCTTATTCCGAGAATCGAGATGCCCGAAGACGATGTTTGTATCATGGGCGACGGAAAGTGGCTCTGGCGGATTTTTGCAAACCTTTTTAACAACGCCTGCAAATATGCCGCCCCCGGCACGGATGTTGAAATTTCCGTTGACAGCAAGGACGGCAAAGCAGCCGTGAGCATAACAAATATTGCAAACAACGAGCTTGAAATTGAAGGCGATGAGCTGTTTGAGCGCTTCGTCAGGGGCGACAGCTCAAGGCATACCGAGGGTCACGGACTCGGGCTTTCAATTGCAAAAAGTCTGACCGAGCTTCAGCAGGGTCAGCTTGATATTTCTGTTTCAGACAATAAATTCACCGCAGTTCTTATTTTTGATGCGGCTGAGTAATTCGGAGGATTTCAATGCGAGAAAAAATAGTTTCAGCTATGCTGGCGGTTGCGCTGGCAATCGGTGTTTCTGCCTGTGACGGCGGCGAAAACACCGCTCAGACAACCGCCCAAACAACAACCGAGGTGCCGACAACGGTTACAACAACCGAAACACCGACAACAACCACAACAACCGAGGCACCCACGACAACCCAAAAGGCAACAACCACCAAAAAGGTGACAACCACAAGAAAGCCCACAACCACTAAAAAGGTAACGACAACTCAAGCCCCCACCACAGAAGAGGAGAATAAAGAGTATAAGGACTACCGCAGGGAAGAAGATACCTTCACCGAAGCTCTCAGATACGGCGTGAGCCGCACAAGAACGGTTGTCAGATATTACGAAACTCTTGAGGACGGCACAGAGGTGCTTGTTGAGGAAAAGGTTAGGGCGCAGGTATTTAACCGCGTCGGCTACAGCGCAGGCTATGAGGATTTGCTGCCTGCGGCAAAGGAAAACAGCAAAACCTACCGCGACTATATTGAAAAAATTCTTGAAATCACAAACGGCTACAGAGCCGAAGGCGGCGTTGAGCCCCTTAAGCTCGACGACAGGCTGATTGAAATTGCCTCCGCAAGAGCCGAAGAGCTTGCATGGTCGGCGCTCCATGAGCATTACAGACCCGGCTTCAAGAGCTTTAACACAATTTTCAAAGAGGGCGGAATTTCAAAAGGTGTTGTCGGCGAAAATCTCGGCTGGGGCTTTGAAACTCCCGAAGCGGTCTGCAAGGCTTGGAAGGAATCCAAAACCCATTATGAAAATCTTATGAATCCAGATTTTGTGCTTGTCGGCTTCGGCGTTGCGCCCGACCCCGAAAAAGAGGGCAAATACTGCTGGGTTCAGCATTTTTGGGACGGTAAAGAATGATAAAGAATATTATTTTTGACATGGGCGGGGTTTTGATTGACTATAACCCCGAAAAAACTCTGTATTCTCTTTTTGATAAAGAAACCGCGGATATTCTGCTCAGGGAAATTTTCAGAAACGATATCTGGTCGCTTAAAGACAGAGGCATGATTTTTCCCGATGAAATCATGGAGCAGAAAAAGGGAGTTATCCCCGAGGCTGTTTTTGAGAAAACATGCGAAATGGTGAATAATTTTTATCCCTATATGCCGCCGTTTGAAAAAATGTATGATTTCATAAAGCAGCTTAAGGATAACGGCTACGGAATTTATCTGCTTTCAAACGCTTCGTCGGATTTTCACGAGCGCAGAGAGGGAATCCCCGCTCTTTCGCTGTTTGACGGAGTTCTGATTTCGGCGGATTATAAGCTGCTTAAGCCCGAAAAAGAAATATACCTCGCGCTTTACGAGAAATTCTCGTTAAAGCCCGAGGAATGCTTCTTTATTGACGATGTTCAGAAGAATATCGACGGTGCAAAGGCAACGGGCATGGACGGCCATTGCTATTATCACGGCGACATCGAAATTCTGAAAAAAGACATGAAAGACAAGGGAATATTATAATTTATTATATGCGGTCAGATTGAAGTTTTTGATTTGAACGGTGCAGTCATAGTTGCCGTGGATTTCAAAACCGATGTTTGCTCCGCTGAAATAAAATTCCTCTTTTGAAACTTCCCTTCCGAAAATATTATCGCCGTTTGCCCGCTTAACTGCATCGTTGATATGCTCGGTAAGGTCAACTTCAACATGAACCCATTCGTCGGAAACATGCGGCTTGCCGTTTCTGAAAAGCGAGCGGCTTTTGAATCCGTAGGTATCCTTTGTTGAAAGGCTGTAAATCATGCAGTTGCTCGCTTTGTCGAGCGCCCAATAAGTGTCCTGATATCCTCTGTCATCAAACAGATTGAGTCCGAACCAGATAAACTCATGTTTTTCGGTGCCTTTCATATAAAAATACGCAAGAAACTGGGCGGCATTTATGCCGTCCTTATTTGTTGTGTCCGCAAAATCAGAAAGCTTTATGTCAAGCGACGCAACGATTCTGTCGGCAGAGCAGTTATAAAACGCTTTGTCTTCATCGCAAAGCGCCGCATAATCGCAAATCGGTGACTGTTCAAGCAAAAGGTGAGGCCATGCGGCATCTCCCGCGGGGCTGCCGTTATAAACATTTGCCGCATTCAGGCGCAGCAAAACCGATTTTTCAGATGGATTATATACAACGGTTTTTGTCAAACCGTCGGTGAGGGTATATTTGTCGCTTTCGATTCGGTCAGCCCAAAGGCATTTCCCAGAATTCCATTGAGCAACCGACCAGTCGGGTGTTGCGTTTTCTTTATAAATGAAATCGCCGAGATTGACACCGACACCGTTTTCCGTCTGCTGAGCAACAACGGAAAAACCGTTTTCAAAATCAGGGTCGCGGAAAAGCTGCTTTGACTCATATCCGCTGAGCGGAATGTTGAAAGCGGAGGAAATCGCGAGATAAATCATAAAAAATAAAGATAAAATTTTTGCAAACATAATCATCACCCGATTTATTATATCATTTGCTTAAATAAAAAACAATATTATATTGACTGACGGCGGAATTAAGTGGTATTATAAATAAAAATCAATATGTAAAGGCATAAAAACATGAATTGTTATTCAGAAATCGCAAAATCTATCCCCGAATTCATGTCGCTTGCCCTTGCCGTTAAAAAAACCCGTCTCCCCTGCGGAGTTACGGGGCTTTCGCACATACACAAGGCGCATGTGATTGCCTCGATGTGCATGTGCATGCTGAAAAAGGCAATGGCAATTGTTCCCGATGAAGCAACGGCAACGCGCCTGCGGCAGGATCTGGAGGGCTTCGGCGTTGAGGCGCTTCACTATCCCGCGAGGGATTTTTCTTTCCGCACGATGGAGACCGTTTCAAGAGAATATGAGCATGCCCGCCTGAAAGTGCTTGACAAAATGCTTTCGGGTGAATTCGACGTTGTCGTTTTGTCGGCAGAGGCGGCAATGCAGCTCACCGTGCCGCCCGAGAGGCTGATGAGCAGCAGCTTTTCAATCTCAAACGGCGAGGATTATGACTCCGATGAGCTGATTGCGAGCCTTGTGCGCGCGGGCTATACCAGAAGCGAGCAGGTTGACGGCGCGGGTCAGTTTGCGCTCAGGGGCGGCATTCTTGATTTCTTTCCGCCCGATTCAAAGCAGCCCTGCCGAATCGAATTCTGGGGAGACACGGTGGACAGCATCTCTTTCTTTGACCCCGAAACCCAGCGCAGAACGGAATCCGCGGAAGAAATACGCATAACTCCCGCAAGAGAAATTCTCTGCTCGGAGCAGATGCTCTGCGCACTTATTGAAAAGCATATTTCCGAAAATAAAATAAAAGGCAAGGCTCTGGAGGGGCTGAATGCGGATATTCAGCAGATGCGCGACGGCATCCGCCTTTCCTCAGCCGATAAATATATGCCGCTGATTTATCCCGAGGGCAGCAGCATTTTTGCATATGCGAAAAACTGCATGCTTTTTGTTTGCGAAAGCTTCAATGTTAAGGATAAATTCGGCGCATCCTGCCAGCTGATGAACGAAACAGTTAAAGGATTGTTCCAGGATGGCACACTTTGCAAGGGGCTTGACCGTTATAATATTCAGATTCACGAGCTTTTCGGTGTTTATGAAAATCTCGGTGCAATTTATCTTGATAACCTGCCCCGCGGCAGCTTTGACACGCCCGTCAAAGAGCTGATAACCTTCACGGCAAAGCAGATTGCGCCGTGGAACGGAACTTTTTCTGCGGTGGTTGATGACCTTAACGCAATCCGCGGCAGACTGGGTCACACCTGCGCCGTGCTTGCGGGCACGGATAAGGCGGCAAAAACCCTTGCCGATGACCTTGAAAATGAGGGGATACCCGCAATTTTCTGCCCCGTTCCTCCCGCAGAATTCCCCAAAAGGTCTGTCTGCGTTATTTCGGGCGGCTTTTCGGCGGGCTTTGAATACCCCAACGCAAAATTTTCTCTTATAACCTACCGCGCACGCACCGTCACAAAGAACCGCGTTGCCTCAACCAAGAGGGGCAAAAACGCTTTCAATAACCTTGATGAGCTGCACAGGGGTGAATATGTTGTTCACAGCGCCCACGGCATCGGCATTTTCGAGGGCATTCAGACCCTTGAAGCGGCGGGAACAACAAAGGATTATATCAAAATACGCTATGACAAGGGCGATAATCTTTATGTGCCCGTCACTCAGCTTGACCAGGTATCAAAATATATAGGTCCGAAAAGCGATGACAAGCCGCTCAAGCTCTCAAAGCTCGGCGGCAAGGATTGGCAAAAGACGCGTTCAAGGGTAAAGAGCGCGGTCAAGGACATGGCGAAGGAGCTCATTGAGCTTTATTCAAAGCGAATCAAGGTTCAGGGTCACGCTTTTTCGCAGGATATTGACATGCAGAGCGATTTTGAGCGCCGTTTTGAATTTGTTGAAACGGATGACCAACTTCGTTGCATTCACGAAATCAAAAAGGATATGGAAAAACCCTATCCTATGGACAGACTGCTTTGCGGCGACGTCGGCTTCGGCAAAACAGAGGTTGCGCTGCGCGCGGTGTTCAAATGCATTGCCGACGGCAAGCAGGCGGCGATTCTTGTGCCGACAACGATTCTTGCCCTGCAGCATTATCAGACGATTCTCAGGCGCTTTGAGGGCTTCCCGATTGAGGCGGGCATGCTTTCGCGCTTCTGCACAAAAAAAGAAATCGATAAAACGATAAACGGCTTGCGCCGCGGCTCGGTTGACATTGTCGTGGGCACTCACAGGCTCATTTCAAAAGACGTTCAGTTCCGCGATTTGGGGCTTATCATAATCGACGAAGAGCAGCGTTTCGGCGTTGCACAGAAAGAGAAGCTGAAAACGCTTTTCCCCGCCGTCGATGTTCTGACCCTCACGGCAACCCCGATTCCGCGAACTCTCAACATGGCAATGACGGGAATCCGCGATATGTCGGTGCTTGAAGAAGCTCCGCAGGACAGACTGCCCGTTCAGACCTATGTTATCGAGCATAACATGCCCGTTCTCGTTCAGGCAATGGAGCAGGAGCTGCGCCGCGGCGGTCAGGTCTATTATCTCTATAACCGCGTTGAGGATATCGAGAAAAAGGCGGCGGAAATCAAGGCAATGCTCCCCGATGCGAATGTGGGCATCGGCCACGGCAAGATGAGCGAGGATGAGCTCAGCGAGGTCTGGCGCAGGCTCCTTGAGGGCGAAATCGATATCCTTGTGTGCACAACGATAATCGAAACGGGTGTTGACGTTCCGAATGCCAACACTCTGATAATAGAAAATGCGGACAGAATGGGTCTTGCCCAGCTGCACCAGATAAGGGGCAGGGTCGGGCGTTCGTCACGCAGAGCGAGCGCATATTTCACCTTCACCAGAGGCAAGCAGCTGAGCGAAATCGCAACAAGACGCCTTGATTCAATCAGAGAATTCACCGAATTCGGCTCGGGCTTCCATATCGCCATGCGCGACCTTGAGTTGCGCGGCGCGGGCAACGTGCTCGGCGCAAATCAGCACGGTCACATGGAAACCGTCGGCTATGAAATGTATGTGAAGCTGCTTGAGCAGCCAATCAAAGAGGAAAAGGGCGAAAAAGCGGAGACCCCCGAAAAGGACTGCGTTATCGACCTGCCGATTGATGCCCATATTCCCGATGACTATATCGAAAGCGTGCCGCAGAGGCTTCAGATTTATCGCCGCATTGCGGATATCAAAACCGATGACGATGCTTCCGATGTTATTGACGAGCTTGTTGACCGCTTCGGCGACCCGCCGCCCTGCGTTGAGGGTCTTATCCGGATTGCTCTTCTCAGAGGAAAGGCGGCAAGACACGATATTTATGAAATCACCATGCAGAGCGACCGCGTGATTTTCAGAATAACCTCGCTTGACATGGAGAAAATTGCCCGCGCATCGGCGCATTTTAAAGGCAGATTCGTTGTCAGCGCAGGCGGAGGCAAGCCGCATATCGCCGTGCGGTTGCTTAAGGGCGAAAACCGCCTCGGACTCATTCAGCGTGTGCTGGATTATATGGATGAGGAATAAACAGAAATCCGTGTATTTTTTACACGGATTTTTTGTTATGCCTATTTACAGAATTGTTAAAAATGTGTTAAAATTATTTCATAAATCAGGAAAGGTCTGATATTATGAAAAAAGCATTATGCATCCTTCTTTCTCTCGTTATGGTTTTCACCTCCTGCGCCGTTATCGCTTCGGCTGCTGCGGAGGTTCAGGGAGATATAACGGATTATCCCGTTATTATCGTGCCCGGTTACAGCTCAACAAATCTTTATTACGGCGACAGCCTTGAAACGGGCGAAAGCGTATGGGGGCTTGACTGGGACCATGTGCTCAGCCGCGTTTTTGCCCGCATTGCGGAGCTCGGAATCGGTCTGGGCGCGCTGACGGTCGGCAACGCCGAATATATTTCCGATGTGCTTGCCGAAGAAATGACCGCGCTTTTTGAAAAGCTGCGCTGCAATCCGGACGGCACAAGCGCTTATGAGCTTCATCAGGACTATACCGAAGCTGCCGACAAGAACAATGTTCATCTTATTAAAAATTTCCCCGACGGCAAATACAGACAGGAAATCGAAATTTCCGATGAAATTGCCGAATATATCGGCCACAAGAACATCTATAATTTCAGCACCGATTTCAGAATGGGCGCGGAATACTGCGCAGGTCTGCTGGATGACTTTGTTCAGTCCGTAAAAGAACACAGCGGCAAGGATAAGGTTAATCTCTGGGCAATCAGCCACGGCGGCATGGTAACGGCAACATATCTCAACCTTTACGGCTATAAAGGCGATGTTGATAACGCCGTTATGACCGTTCCCGCAATCGGCGGCGCAGGCATTGCTTACGATGCTCTGACGGCAAACATCGAATTCGATGAAGAATGTCTTGTCCGTTTTGTTGAAAACGGAACAATGACCGAAGAAAACTACAACTGGCTTGTGAAGGCAAATCAGCTCGGGTTTGTTGACAATCTTCTCAACACCCTTTTTCCGAAGCTTGTTCCCACTCTCGGCTACTGGGGCAGCCTTTGGGATTTCATGCCCATCGACAAATATGAAGATGCGAAAAAACAGCTTCTCGACCCCGCAGAAAGCGCAAGACTCATTGCAATCAGCGACCGTTATCATTATGAAATACTGCCCTCAATGCCTCAGAAGCTTGCCGAATGCATTGAAAACGGCATGAATATTTCAATTATTGCAGGCTGCGGCGAGAGAATTGTTACGGGCATGAACGAGGATTCCGACGGCATTATCACAACCGCCGCCTCAACCGGAGCAACCTGTGCACCCTACGGCAAGCGCTTTGCAGACGGCTATGTTCAGAAGAATGCCTGCGGCGGCAAAAATAAGGTTTCGCCCGCGATGACGATTGATGCTTCAACCGCATATCTGCCCGACAACACATGGTTTGTTGACGGACTTTTCCACGGCATGACTTATAAGGACGATTATACCCGCGTTCTTATGATGACTCTTTTGCTGACCGACAACATTACCGATGTTTATTCAGACAAGAGCTATCCGCAGTTCAAGTATTCCACAAATGCATCCCACACCGTTCACGCCGCTTTTTCGGGCTGTGAAGAAGGCTTTATAACAGGCGATGCGGACAAGCTTATTGTTCAGAATGTCTGCGCAAACAGCAGTGTCAGAATAACCGCCGTTGACTGCGACGGTCTCAGACTCAAATTCAAGGTTAATCCCTTTGAAAGGCTTGCGCCGGGCGAACAGACAGAGATTTCCTTCACGGGAGATATCCCCGAGGAAGCAAAAAGAGCGGTTAATATAACCGTTTATTACACTATGGATAACATTACTCCCGCAGGCTACAGAACGCAGACCTTCACTCTCGATAACGGCGAAGCCGTTGCCGATGAGGGCGGCTACAGAAGAGCGGAGGCGGTAACACCGTTTGATATTCTTATCGGCGATGATTTTGATGCCTTTCTGCGCAGCCTCGGTCTCAAAGAGCTTTTCTCGATGATTTATACGGTTATTTATTTCTGGTGCACATCACTTAGTATATAAAACAAACAACGGGCTGCCTCACATGAGACAGCCCGTTCGGTTTTTGCAAGATGAGAGATGACATATAAAAAAATAGCCGCCCTATTGGACGGCTACATAAAAAGTGTCGGCGTCGACCTATCTTCCCGGGCCGCTTCCAGCCAAGTATTTTCGGCACTGTTGAGCTTAACTACCGTGTTCGGGATGGGAACGGGTGGACCCTCAACGTCATCAACACCGACTAAAAAAACGCAACGGCGTTTTTTGAATGCTTGATGATTATATACTGTTTAAATCCATTTGTCAATAGTTTTTTTGAAATTTTTTTAATTTTTTCGACAAATTATCTGTGTCAGAACATATATGTATATATAACATAAAAATGTGCGGCGCTTCCGAACAAGACAAACACATGAAAAACGATATGAAAAGCTTCTCTCTTTATGCCGAGCCAACAGAAAAACGCACCGATAAGATAGAGCACGCAGCCGGCAAGAATTCCTCGGAAAGCGGCGGCGTTTATTTCGCCGATTATCGGCAAAACGCTCAGAAGCATTGCGGCGCATGAAATTATATAGACCGCAACCGTTACCTTTCTGAGCTTTTGAAAAAAGAAAAGCTTTGCAAACACGCCGAAAAGAGCGCAGAACCAGGCGATAATCAAGACCGTCAGGCTGTGGGCAGGGCTGATTTCGTAAACGGTTATCAGCGCACAGGGAGTTGCCGTGCCGGCGATTAAAACGGGTATGGCGGAGTGGTCAATCAGCCTTGCAATCCGTTTGGCTTCGCCTGTTGCGAGCCCGTGATATGTTGCGGAAACGGTGTAAACGCAAATCAGCGAAAAGCAATAGATAACGGCGGAGAGGATTTGACGCATTTCCTCTGCCCTTAGAAGAAGAAAAACTGCGCCCGCAACGGCGAGCACGGCACCGAGAGCATGGGAGATGCAGTTGCCGCGGTCAACATTTTTTGAATATTCGATTAATTTTATTTCTTTTGTAATCATAATGTCCTGCCTGAAAAGTTTTTTCGCTCTAAAGTATATCATAAGTTCTGCATATTCTCAAGATTTCGGCGCAGGTAAATCATGAAAAAAGGGGCTGCTAATGCGGCGTTCCGATAAGACAGCATAGCAAAAATTAAAAAGTGCGGCAGATGCCAAACAGATTGCTTATTAAATTAAGAAAGGATTTCTGCTATGAAAAATCAAATTATGTCTTGTGAATTCAACATTGACACTGCTTGTGTTGAGTTGAAGTTAACCGACGGTTCTATGGTATCAGTTGACTGCGTTGCCGTTGAAAACGAATATGCAAACAATATGTATGAAGTATCTGAACTTGATTATCTAATTTACAACGAGCCAATTAGCTATGTCAAATTACTGTTAAACTGTAAAATGGAAGAATACTTGCAAAATAATACAGATTATACTCCATTATCCGATATGAGATAAAATTTTAGCCGACAACATCATTGTGGTGTTGTCGGCTTTTTCTATTGTTGGCATATAAAAATCTACAACTCAAAATCTTGCTTTTGTAACGCATAAAACGCAAAATCAGGGTTATAGGTCAAACTATACGTACCCTTCAATTACCGCACTTCAAACCCCTTATGTATCAACGGTTTCAGAACACTTATTTGTCTACTTTTTATACTCTTATATTTTTAATTCTCTTTTTCACAAAACACATTAATGCATTATTCAATATGGTGAAAAACCAACAGGCAACATCACTCATAAAAGATGTTGCCTGCATTTTTCATAATCACTTATTTATTTCTGTTCATCAAGATGCTTTTCAGCATCCTGCTCTGCGTAATATGCATTAGCAGCTTCATCAGAGGCTTTGACTCGTTCAATCATATCTTCTTCATAGATGTCGGCATATAAGAAATCTCTTAC
>JAZNSX010000072.1:0-3942 GCA_045591425.1 Acutalibacteraceae bacterium
AAATGTTAGAAAAAAGGGTCAAAAGTGTTAGAAAAAATTATTTTTCGAAAAGAGAAATCCCGAAACCCTTGTGTATCAACGGTTTCGGGACTTGAATGGCAGGGGCAGAAGGACTTGAACCCTCGGCACGCGGTTTTGGAGACCGCTGCTCTACCAACTGAGCTATACCCCTATATTAAACTATGGTGGGCCATCAGGGACTCGAACCCCGGACCAACCGGTTATGAGCCGGTTGCTCTAACCAACTGAGCTAATGGCCCATGCTGCGCATTCGCAACGATAAATATAATATCAAAAAGATTTTGATTTGTCAATAATTTTTTAGGATTTTTTATTTATTTTTATCTATGAAATTATTTGTTGCACTGACCTGCACTAAAAGGTATAATATAGCTATAAAAATTCGGGTGGTTTATTATGAAAGTTATGACATTTAACATTCAGCATGCTTTGGATTATCAAAAACAAATAATTGATATCGATTTATTTGTTAATACTATCAAAAAATATCGTGCGGACATCTGCTGTCTTAACGAGGTACGCGGCGAAGGTCCGATTGAAGACTACACCGACCAAACAACAGCAATCGCAGACGGTCTCGGTTTTTACAGATATTTCGGAGAAGCGATAAAGGTTGGTGGCACAAGCCCCTACGGCAACGCGATTGTTGCCCGTACCCCTTTCAAATCCGTTGAAACAGTAGCAATACCGTTAACGAATGACCGAAGTGAAAAATCCAACTATGAACCGCGATGCATCATCAAAGCAATTGCAGAAATTGAAAACAAAGAAATTTGCTTTCTTGTCTGTCACATGGGTCTTTCCGATTCAGAAAGAAAAGATGCAGTTGAAACACTTTGCAAACTGATTGATGAAATTAAAATTCCGATAATTCTAACAGGTGATTTCAATACACACCCGCAAGATGCAGTTTTGAAACCAATATACAACAAACTGTGCGATAGCGATAAAAAGGCCGAAGTGTGCGGCGAATTTACATATCCGTCAGACAAGCCTGAAATTAAAATTGATTATATATTTTTCAGAGGACTTAATTGCACTCGTTCTATGGTCATTAAAGACATTGTATCAGACCATTTTCCGATTATCGCAGACTTTGATATTTAACAAAATAAAGGGCGGCAAATAAACCGCCCTTAGGTTTTATCTGCACCCTCCGAAAATTTTGCATTTCAGTGCACATCCCGTGGGTGTTGCAGCGCAACCTCCGAGAGCTGTTTCACGAAGCTCTGCCGGCAGTCCCCTGCCCACTTTGTACATTGCATCGGACATTTCGCTGAACGGAACTGCGGATTTAATGCCTGCAAGAGCCATTTCCGCGCTTGTGAGCGCATTTGAAGCACCTGCGGCATTTCTGCTCTGGCAAGGCATCTCAACAAGACCCGCTATCGGGTCGCAGACAAGGCCAAGCATATTGCTGATTGTTATTGATGCAGCATCGAGGCATTGTCTAGGAGTACCGCCCATCATGTGCACAGCTGCCGCTGCAGCCATTGCAGCAGCAGAGCCGATTTCAGCCTGACATCCTGCTTCCGCACCCGAAACGGAAGCATTTTTCATTAAAAGGCATCCGATTGCGCCCGCGGTAAACATACCTTCCAGAATAAGCTTTTCGGATAAACCAAATTCTTCTTCAAGCGAAAACAAAACAGCAGGAAGAACGCCGGCTGAGCCGGCTGTCGGCGCGGCAACAATAACACCCATTGAAGCATTGACTTCAAGAACTGCTTGCGAATAAATCAACGCCTTCGTCAAAACATTGCCGCATATTGATTTGCCCTCTGTTCGTCTTTTTTCAAGCTTTGCCGCTTCTCCGCCAATCATCCCGCCCATGGAGCGAACAATTTCAGTCAGCGGATTATGAGCTGAATTCCGCATGATTTCAAGCGATTTCTTCATGCGGCGGTCAACGGCATCAGCATCATCCTCGCCGTAAACAATTTCTCGCAGACGCATTATTTCGGCAATAGATTTGTTTTCTTTTTCACATAATTCAAGCAGTTCATCTGCTGTATTAAAATCCATTATCCTCACTCCTTATCTGCGTATCAGCATTGTTTCTCTGACAAACGGATTCTTCTCAATTTCACTTACTGCACTTTCCGTTATTTTTTCGTCAGACTCAATAATCATATATGCATCGCCGCCCTTTTGCTCGCGGTAAACACGCAAAAAAGCAATATTCAAATGCTGCTTTCCAAAAACATTTGTAATTTTCGAAATAACTCCGGGATGGTCTTTATGGACAACGATAATTGCTTCGTATTCGCCGGTAAAATGAACCTTAACGCCGTTAATCCGAGTCAGTTTAACCTTACCGCCGCCGAGCGATTCACCTCTGACATTAAGCTTTCTGCCGTTTACATCTTCTATTTCCATGTCAACAGTGTTCGGGTGCACTTCGGTTTCAACGGTGTTCGCTTCGAAAAAGAACTCTATCCCCTCTTTTTCTGCAATTTCAAAAGAATCTCGGATTCTCTCATCGTCGGTTTCAAAGCCCATCATGCCGCCGAGCAAGGCTCTGTCCGTACCGTGACCCCTGTATGTCTGCGCAAACGAGCCGTACAGAGTAAATTTCACACTTTTAATTCTTTTATTCACCATTTTCCATGCAAGGCGAGCAATTGATGCCGCACCTGCAGTATGTGAGCTGGACGGACCGACCATATTTGGACCTATAACTTCAAAAACACTTATAAAAGCCATGAGTTTCTCCTTATTCTTTAATGGTTTCATTATATTGTAAGTTGCTCTCAATGTCAACAATCTCATTTTTGTCTAACGCCGAACGCTGTAATCGACCCTTAGCTCAATTTACCTTACTCATTGAATTTTGAAACAATTTTTTCGGATAAAATATAATATAATACAAAAGTAGTGAAAAACCTCTTGATTTTTAATAAACTATATTTTATAATTAAGCTAATTGTAGAATTAAGCATATATTGCAGTAGTATTTTTGTCAATATTGTTCAATCAAAGCTTATTTCGGTCGGTATTTAATCCGCAACAAACAAAATGTCTTTGCGGATAAAAATAAAATTTCGGAGGTAACAAAAATGAAGAAATTCAAAAAAATTCTCGCAATTCTTCTTGCACTCGGCATGGTGCTCGGTCTTGCTGCCTGCGGCGGTAACACCGATGACACAACCGG
Organism: Acutalibacteraceae bacterium; assembly: GCA_045591425.1. Classification (GTDB taxonomy): domain Bacteria; phylum Bacillota; class Clostridia; order Oscillospirales; family Acutalibacteraceae; genus CAG-177. The sequence goes on from JAZNSX010000072.1 coordinate 3,176, forward strand.
AGATCAGAGCAACGTTGCCGAGGGTGAAAAGCTCAAGGTTGGTTTCATCTTCCTTCATGATGAAAACTCAACTTATGACAACAACTTCATTAAAGCTGCTAAAGCGGCTTGTGAAGCACTTAACGTTGAATATGTTCCCAAAGTCAACGTTCCCGAAGGCGCAGAATGCCAGGAAGCAGCTCTCGACCTTGCCGATGACGGCTGTGACATCGTTTTTGCAGACAGCTTCGGTCATGAACCCTATATGATTGAAGCCGCAAAGGAACGCCCTGACGTTCAGTTCTGCCATGCAACCGGAACAAGAGCTCACACAACCGATCTTCCCAACTTCCACAATGCCTTTGCATCAATCTATGAAGGCAGATATCTCGCAGGTGTGGCAGCAGGCTTGAAGCTCAATGAAATGATTGAAGCCGGCACTATCACCGCCGAAGAAGCAAAGATGGGTTATGTAGGCGCTTGGACTTATGCAGAAGTTGTTTCAGGTTACACTTCATTCTATCTTGGCGCAAAGTCAGTTTGCCCCAGCGTTACAATGGAAGTACAATTCACAGGTAGCTGGTACGACGAAATCAAAGAAAAAGAAGCTGCAACAGCTCTTATCAATAACGGTTGTGTCCTCATCTCTCAACACGCTGACTCAATGGGTGCTCCCACAGTTTGCGAAGAGAAAAACGTTCCCAACGTTTCCTACAACGGAAGCACACACGAATCCTGCCCCAACACATTTATCGTTTCTTCAAGAATCGACTGGGCACCTTACTACA
>JAZNSX010000073.1:0-7362 GCA_045591425.1 Acutalibacteraceae bacterium
GAAAAAATCTGGACGTAACGGGTATATGGATAGACAAGGCTTCGATGGAGCCTAACGCGGCGTTCACCGCAAACGTGTAAGGAGAAAAATGCTACTGTATGTATAGTGAAACGGAAGGCTATCTTATTGTTGCGGTTATGCCGGTGAGCGAAGCGGCACTTTCAAGAAACCTTTCCGTCGGAATCACTACCGGAATGGAAATCGTTGTTTTTGCGGCGCTTTTCATTATGATTTTCTTCCTTGTAAATAAGCTTGTTGTAAAAAATATTCACAGAATCAACGAATCTCTTTCCGAAATCACAGAAGGAAATCTTGAAACGGTCGTAAATGTTCGCTCTCATGAAGAGTTCGACGCGCTTTCAAACGATATTAACTCAACGGTGGATACTTTGAAAAAATACATAGCGGATGCCGCGGCACGAATCGACGCAGAGCTTGCCTTCGCAAAGGCGATTCAGCATTCTTCGCTTCCGTCGGTATTCCCGCCTTATCCGAATCGCCGCGATTTTGATATCCATGCGACTATGCACACGGCAAAAGAGGTTGGCGGCGATTTTTATGATTTTTATTTTTTGGATGAGGAAAACCTTGCCTTTCTGATTGCCGACGTTTCGGGAAAAGGAATTCCCGCCGCTATGTTTATGATGACCTCTAAAACCGTTATCAAAAGCTATGCGGAATCGGGCATGAGCGTTGAAGAAGTCTTTACCCATGCCAACGAGAAGCTTTGCGAGGGAAACGATGCCGGAATGTTCGTTACCGCCTGGATGGGAATTCTTAATACCACTACCGGAAAAGTGACGTTTGCTAATGCAGGACACAATCCTCCGCTTGTTAAACATGCAGACGGCAGTTTTGAGTATCTTAAAACCCGACCTGGTTTTGTGCTTGCCGGAATGGAAGGTATCTGTTACAGAAAGAATGAAATTCAGCTTGAACCGGGTGACGCAATCTATCTTTATACGGACGGTGTGACCGAAGCTACGGATTTGAACAACGAATTGTATGGGGAAGAGCGTCTGCTTGATATTCTGAAGAAAAATGCCGACGCCGATTCCAGAAAGCTTTGCGAAGCGGTAAAATCCGATGTGGACGCATTCGTTGGCAAAGCACCGCAGTTTGACGATATTACAATGCTGTCCCTGATATATAACGGTGTGCAGAAAAAAGAAGAGGAGGAAAACCGATGAAAGAGCTGACCGTTGCCGCAACCATTGATAACATTGAAACGGTTACGGACTTTGTGAACGAAGAGCTTGAAGCGCTCGACTGCCCGATGAAAACGCAGATGCAGATCGACATCGCAATTGACGAGCTTTTTTCAAACATTGCGAACTATGCTTATGCTCCCGAGGTGGGCGAAGCAACCGTACGCGTTGAACCTAAGGATGATGCTCTTGCAGTCATTGTAACGTTTATTGATAAAGGTATGCCGTATAATCCTCTTGAAAACGAAGATCCGGATACAACTCTTTCCATAGACAAAAGAGAAGTAGGCGGTCTTGGCGTTTATATGGTCAAAAAAAGCATGGACGATATAAAATATGAATACAAAGACGGACAAAATATCCTTTCCATCGTCAAGAGGTTATAATAGATATGAAATGTATTAAGAGAATAATAATTGTTATAATCGCAGTCATTATAGCCGCCGTTATTCTTCTTTTCAGATTAACTGCACTGATACCTCATACAGAACCGGAAAAAGATTTGTATGCCAAAGCGATGGTTGATGCAAAAGAGGCCGAAGCGGATGAAATTGAAACTCTCGTAACTCTCACTCCGGAAAGCGACATGGTGACATGGAACGAAAACAAAACAAAGGTCTTGCTGCTTTCGTGGCACGAAGACCCCGAAAGTTTCATTGCGGGTGAATCATTTACCTGCACCAACGGTGATATATGGGCGTTTACCGATAAGGAAATCCTTTTCTGGTATGATGAAAACGCAAAAGGCGTTTCCGATTGGGAACTTCGCCTTAAACAGCTTATAGGGCTGCCTGAAATTACGGAATATACCCATGTTTCCGCTTTTTGGGTGGATATTGATGAAGTTATCCGTCCTGCCTATCAGCTTGATGTTACAGAGCAGATGTCGGCGGATTTGCTTGACGGATCGGCGCTTGGTGCCCATAAGCCCTGGTGTGATGAAAATGCCGAGTATTCCTATTCCGAAGAAACACCCTATCCATGGACACGGCTTGGTTATACATATGATTGGGCGGATAACGGAAAAGAATACGGACTTTCGGAATTTTTGATATTGGCCGATTCAGTGATTGAAGTGGAATGGACAAAATCCACCGATGAATTTGTTGATTGGTTGGAGGCAAATTAAATGCAAAATTTTAAAATGACAAAAAAGATATTATGCCTTGTTTTTGCGGTGCTGATGCTGGTTGCTTGTATGACCGGATGTGCAGACAGTAAAGCTGAGAATTCGTCATATGGCGGCGACAAGCTGACTTATGAAGATTATCAGGATGCCAAGGTGGGCGTGGCCACGGGCACATATTCGGCAGCAATTATGCCCGAATATTTCCCCAATGCCAAAATATCCGAATACAACACCATTCCTGATATGGTATTGGCACTCAGCCAGGGAAAAATTGATATATGTTCTACCGACGCATCTTATTATACGTGTATGCTTTGGGAAGGCATGAATATCAGTCGGCTTGAGGATCCTATCGAGTCTGCTGATTACGGAGTGGTATTTAAAAAAGGAGCCAATGCACAGCTGCGTGGACAAATGAACGACTTCATTGCCAAAATAGCAGAAAACGGCGAATATGAGCGGCTTCATGACAAATGGTTCGGCAATACCGAACCCACGGAATATCTTGATCCAGACACTCTTACCGGAGAAAACGGAACACTGAAGGTCGTTACCAGTGCGGAAGTCAAGCCGTTTGCTTATCTGAAAAATGAACAGCTTGTGGGTTATGACATAGATTTTATGACTATGTTTGCTCAGGAATATGGCTATCGGCTTGATTTTACTACGGTAAGTTTTCAGGCTATTTTGCTGGGCGTTTCCCAAGGCAACTACGATATAGGATGTTCCGGCTTTACCATTACTGCAGAACGAGCCGAAAGCGTTGATTTTTCTGATCCTTATCACAAGGAAGATGTTATATTCCTGATTCAGGGAGATGAAGGGAATGACCTTTCCCGTTTCGAAAATGCCTCTCTCGGCGTTGTAACCGGTTCGCTTTACGGCGGTTATTCCCGGGAGCAGTTCCCGAACGCTGTCATAAGCGAATTCAACACCTTTGCCGATGTGCTCGGCGCACTCAATCTTGGAAAAATCGACGGAGCCATGCTCGATAAGCCCAATTTCAATTCGGTCAAGCGCACCAACCCCGAACTTTCCTGTGTGACTGTTCCGGCATACTCGGTTGAAATCGGGTTCGGTTTCCAGAAGAACGAAGACGGCTACGCCCTTCAGGCACAAATGAACGAGTTCCTTGCAAAGCTTCGTGCCGAGGGCAAGATCGACGAGATGATTGAAAAATGGTACGGCGAAACGGAGCCGAATGTATCTGTTCCGCTTGATGAACTTGCCGACAACAAAGGCGAAAAGTTAAAGGTTTCCATTGATACAACAAGAAAGCCTTTCGTTTATATGTATAACAACGAGCCGGTGGGATTTGAAATTGAGGTGCTGTATCTGTTCTGTGAAACCTATGATTACAGCATTGAAATCGAAGATGTTTCCTTTGCATCCGGTCTTGCGGGACTTGCAAGCGAAAGATATGACCTTGTCTGCGGCGGTCTTTATATGACGCCGGAACGCAAAGAAAGTGTTAACTTTTCCGAACCCTATATGGTGGCCGACGTTGTTATGGCAACTGTTAAAAAGAGCGGATTTGAAGATTTCTTTGCTTCTCTCGGAGAGAGTTTTGAAAAGACCTTCGTTCGCGAAGGACGCTGGAAGCTCATCCTCGAAGGCATCGGTACCACGTTGCTGATAAGCTTCTTTGCCGTAATCGGCGGAACCGTTCTCGGTTTTCTTCTTTATCTTGCCGCAAGGTCGAGATATAAGGCGCTTTCGGTTATCGCAAAAATCTTTGCAAAGGTCTATTCCAAAATTATTGCTGGAACGCCCACGCTTGTCGTATTGATGCTTCTGTTCTACGTTGTATTTGGAAAATCGGACATCAGCGGTATCGTTGTTGCCATTATAGGCTTTGTTCTGACCTTCGGTTCCTTCGTTTACGGACAGCTTGAACTTACAGTGGAAGGTGTTGACAAAGGACAGACCGAAGCTGCTTATGCCCTCGGATACAGCAGAAACCAAACCTTCTTCCGCATTATTCTTCCGCAGGCAATGAAGATGTTCGTTCCAGTATATTCCTCCGAAATAATCGGACTTATCAAAGCAACCTCGGTTGTGGGATATATTGCGGTTAACGACCTTACCAAAATGGGCGATATCATCAGAAGCAATACATACGAAGCTTTCTTCCCGCTGATTGCGGTTGCGGTGATCTATTTTATGGTCACATGGGGAATAGCGGAGCTTCTTGGAATTCTTAAACATAAGACTGAACCCAAGAGAAGAAAAGATAAGAACATTCTGAAAGGGGTAGTAAGATGATTCGCATAAGCCATTTAAGAAAAGAATATCCTAACGTAACTCCGCTCAAGGATGTTAACGTAACAATCAATAAAGGTGACGTTATTTCTATTATAGGCCCTTCCGGTACGGGTAAATCCACGCTTATACGCTGCATCAATATGCTTGAAACACCGACTTCGGGTGAAATTTGGGTGGATGACCAGTGTATCACGGATAAAAAGTGTAATATTAATAAGATAAGACAGAAAATGGGGATGGTGTTTCAATCTTTCAATCTTTTTAATCACATGAACATCATCGAAAACCTTATGGCTGCGCCGATGGATCTTTTGAAAAAACCGAAGCAGCAGGCTTATGACGACGGAATGAAACTTCTTCGTACTGTCGGTCTTGCCGATAAAGCCTTTAACTATCCGGATGAACTTTCCGGAGGGCAGAAGCAGCGTGTGGCCATTGCAAGAACTTTGGCGATGGAACCGGAAATTATTCTGCTTGATGAACCGACCTCGGCTCTTGACCCGACAATGGTCGGAGAAGTACAGGCGGTAATCCGCGACCTTGCAAGGCAGGGACTTACAATGATGATAGTCACTCACGAAATGCGCTTTGCCCGAGAGGTTGCCAACCGCGTGTTCTATATGGACGAGGGCGGCGTTTATGAAGACGGCACTCCCGAACAGATTTTTGATAACCCTCAAAAAGAAAAAACCATACGCTTTATCAAGCATATAAAGGTCTTTGAAAGTCTTATCACTTCAAAAGATTTCGACTTCATCGGTTTCAACACAGGTCTTGAAGAGTTTGGAAGAAGAAATCAAATTTCGCAGAAATCCATTTATCGTGCGCAGGCATTTTTTGAAGAACTTTGCGTACAGATAATTCTTCCGGAGCTGCCGCGTGATTTTAAACTGAACATAACCCTTGAATATTCACAGGATGATGAAACTGTAATGATGCAGATTAAATACAGCGGAAAAAGTTTTGACCCGAAGGATTCCGACAATATACTCTCGCTCAAACTTGCCGAAAATGCGGCGCAAAGCATTGAGTACAGTGAAATTGATGAGGAAGAATTCACCAACCTTGTTGTTGCAAAAATCAAGTAAGGCATAGAAAAGGAAAGAAAATCTTATGTCTAAATATGACCTGAATTATACAAATATTGATGCGGCAAGCGAAGCTGTTGTTGCTTTTCTTTCAAACAACAAGGTGGATTCAAAAGATGTTCAGCGCATTCGTCTTTCAATTGAGGAAGTGTTGCTGAAATATCTTGACCGCTTTGATGAAAGCAAATCTTTTACTCTGGTCACATCAAAGCGGCTTCGCTCGCTTGTGATAGAACTTTCTATTGCCGGCGAAAGTTTTGATCCGTTTTCTGAAAACGAAAACGGAGAAGCAACAATGCTGCACAGTCTGCTTTCCGGAATCGGCCTTGCTCCCGTATGGAGATATAAAAACGGAAAAAACATTGTTTCGTTTGTTGCAAAGAAAAAGAAACTTTCGCAAATATTACAGCTTGGTATTGCAATATTGGCGGCGTTTGCGCTTGGTGGGATTTGCTATCTTCTTCCTCAAAGCGTATCAAATTTTATTACCGAAGATGTCATTACCCCAATATTTAACACCTTTATGGGTTTGCTTTCCGCAATTTCGGGGCCGATTATTTTTCTTTCTGTCGTGTGGGGAATTGTCGGCATCGGAGATATGACCACCTTCGGAAAAATCGGAAAAAAGATGATTATTCGGTTTCTGGTGATTTCGGTTATTACCGGTGCTGTCGGAACAGCATTTTGTGCGGTGTTTTTTAAGCTCTCGTCAACGGGCGAAACCGCCTTTGCTTTTTCCGACCTCTATCAGATGATACTTGATATCGTTCCCGGAAATCTTATAGCTCCGTTTATTGAAGGAAACTCTTTGCAGATTATCTTTATCGCCATTATTTTTGGCCTTGCGATGTTGGTTCTCGGGCACCGCATACCCGTTGTTACAAGCTTTATTGAACAGACAAACTCGGTTATGCAGCTGATTATGGGTGCGGTAAGTTCGTTTATTCCGTTTTTTGTGTTCGGAAGCGTTCTTAATATGATTGCGGGTAACAATTTTTCCTCGGTAATCAAAGCATACAAGCTGATTTTGGTCATGCTTCTTGCGGATGCGATATTGATGGCAATATATCTTTTTGCCGTATCCGTGAGAAAAAAGGCTGGCCCTTTCAACCTTCTGAGAAAAATGATTCCGACTTTCATTATTTGTCTTACGACTGCTTCCTCGGTTGCGGCATATCAGACAAACGTGGCTTGCTGCGAAAAAAAGCTTGGCATTGATAAGAAGATTATCAATATAGGTGTTCCTCTCGGCCAGGTTGTGTTTATGCCCGGAGCAGTTGTGCTGTTTCTATGCACCGCTTTCGGTATGGCCGAAAACTACGGCGTATCAATTACTCCGATCTGGATGCTCACGGTATTTATAATCAGCGTCGTGCTGGCAATTGCAGCGCCTCCGGTACCCGGAGCGGCCCTTACATGTTATACAATCCTGTTTACGCAGCTGGGCATTCCTGCGGAGGCGGTTGCCGTTGTAATCGCTTTGAACGTAATACTCGAATTTGTTACAACCGCCGTCAATGTTTTCTGCCTGCAAACGGAACTTGTTGAACTTTCCGGAAACCTTAATTATCTGGATGAAGAAAAATTAAGAAACTCCAGATAGCAGCAAAACATGATGGACAAGTATTGCGCGACTTTTATATTACGGTTAATTAACAAAAAAAGAACCATT
>JAZNSX010000074.1:0-10392 GCA_045591425.1 Acutalibacteraceae bacterium
TAAGCTTTCTTTTTTATGTTCACACTTTTTGACACTTTGTCGACAGTTAAAGCAAAATATTTCAGGTTTTTTTAGGTTGCAAACGAAAAAGGCGGAAGCAATAAGCTCCACGCCTTTATAATTCTTATGCTGTTGTACTTATAGCTGTCATAACCTTGTAATCTGATTGAAGCTCTGCCGCTTGTTTTGCTGCTTCAAGCTTTTCTGACGGTGTAGCATCGGGATTTTGCATTATTTCAATCGCTGTTTTCAGCCTTAATACTTTAAGCTCAAAATCGGCGGCTTGCCTGCGTTTTCTCGCTTCTTGGTTTTTCTTTCGGGTTTCTGCGGCTCTTGCTTTTCGTTCATCTGCAACACTCAACAGCTTCACCCCTTTTCTTTGCAAGAGCGATTCTTGCTTTTTCTTTGGTTTCTTCGCTTGCCTTTTCATCTGATGCGAAAAATTCAAGAGCAGATTCGGGCATATTGTCATAGTTATTATCCGTCAATGCTCTCGCAACCATCAGCATCAAATCAAGCTTTTCATCCGATAAATTAGAAAGCATACACATAATATATTCTTTTTCGATTTCTTCTTTGCTCATATCCTGATACTTTTTTCTCTGTTCGCTCATTGTTCAAGCTCCTATCTTTTAATTTTGTTTGACATACCGAAGCAGGGAGCTTATAATAAACTCGTCACCGCTTCGGTGATTTTCTCGGCTCTTATCCGTTGCTTTGGTCGGCTGTCGGATGAGGGCTTTTCTTTTCGTTTAACTGTGGGGCTATCTGCGTTTTTTCGCATTCTGCGTCATCTTCGGGGTTGTTATACCCCTTCGGTCTGTGACCCATTCTGTAAGGGTACAGAGGGCAATTTTCAACAGAGCAGAAACGAACCGCCGTTCTGCTGTCACAGCAGCAGTCAAGGCATTTTGCTCTGATTGCCTTTATCGGTGTTAGCATCGCATCACCTCTCTTTTATTATTATAACAACAATATACACTAATTAGTTTATATTGTCAACACTAATTTTATGACATTTTCAAATATCACTTGATTTTATCAATTATTTTGTGTATAATAAGCGTAAAGGCAGGTGTAACAATGGCATTAAGTGAAAAAATAAGAATATTGCTTGTTAAACGTGGGAACATATCCGAAGCGGAGCTTGCACGCCGTTTAGGAATAAGCCCTCAAAACCTCAACAATAAAATGAAGCGTGATAACTTTACAGAAAAGGACTTGCAGAAAATCGCAGAAGCCCTTGATTGCACATTCAACGCTTTGTTCACTCTCAACGATACAGGCGAAACCCTTTAATGAACGCATAAGGCTATAAGCTCCGATTAGAGTTTATAGCCTTTTACTTTTGGTCAATCCCTGCACAAGCCCATTTCAATGCCTACAAGTCTGATAAAATCAGTATGCCATTGTCTGCCCGTTCTGTCGCTGACGAAGCATTTTAAACAAGCCCCTTGCAAACTATGACTTTGTTTAAAGAATACTAAATCAATCAGTTTCAGCCGTTCTTCACCGTTGCGGAGTAACTTTGTTTTTTCAATCGCCCGTTGTACCGCTTCACTTTCAAATTGTCTGATGCAAGATTCTTCAGGATTCTTTTGAAAATTTCCGTATTCCCTCGCAACTCGCTTTACATATCCCCACCATAAGATGTTTGTTTTTCGCTTTGCCATTGACAAAACCGCCCCTTTGCAATAGAATTATATTGTCATTATAAATCATTTTGCATCGAAGCGGCTGCCTTTTCAGGTGGTCGCTTTTTCTGTTCTTGTTTTTGGCGTGACTTTATTCAATTATCCGTTTACCGCCTGTGCGAATGTTTCAAAGTCAGCAACTCCGCCGAAATCTCTCATAGCATCCTTTTCTGTGTCAAAATCTTTGTCAGCTTGCCACGAATAAAGAGCATTATTGCTGTGATTGACCGAATATATGCTTGCTTTCTCTGCCATTTCTGCCCTGCTGTTGCATTTTTCAAGCGTGCAAAGTCTTTTTGCGCTGTCGTGTAAATCCTTAATATGTTCAAGAATAGCTGCTGTGCTTTCTTTACTGAATACAAGCCCGTGATAATTGTTTTTCGCCGCTATTTCGTCAAGCACCGATAAACAAAGCGGATTCCCTTCAAGTGTTCGTGATGCCTGATGCAATTCATCTGATGATACCTTGTCACGCATCTTAAGAGCTTGAAGAATTGCAAGCTGCTCGGCTGTGGGTGCATCAATTTTCTGTGAAACTGCACTGTTTTTCATACCGTTTATAATTTCTGTGAAAACAGGGAGTGTTCTGTCCTGCAGCTCTTTAATGGCTTTGTTTCTCTCGGCTTCTGCCTTTTTCTTTTCTTCTTCATAACCGTTGCTGCCTTTGTATTTTTCAAAACTCTGCATTTTTTCGTCATAAGTCTGCCAAATGGCTCGGAGTTCTGCACGGTAGTTTTTTACCGTATTGTGATACTTTGTGATTCTGCTTTCTGACATTTTATAAATCCTTTCTTTGCTCAATTACTATGTGATGTTTCAGCACATATTTTTTGCTGTTTTGGTAAATCGTTTCTTGCTTCAATCATATTCCGCATTTCTTTAAGCTCTTTTCTTTTGTGGATTGTCGGAATACTTTTGAAAAATCGGTTGCGTTCAAATTTCAATTCATCATCATCGGCACGGGCTATTCTTATCATTTCGCCCTCACCGCCGACAAATTGTTTGATATCTTCGGGCATACTCTCCCACAAGCTATGAAATTTTTCCCTTGCATTTTGTCCTTGCGTTTTTCCGTTGCTCTCTGTCATTGTAAAACCAAAGTTATAAACATAACGCCTTGCTTCTTTCAAATATTCGGTGAAACTGTTCCATAGTTCCTCATCTGTCGGAGCATCCGCCCTCTGTAAATTGTTTATCTGTTCAATGATATCCGCAGGTGTCGGCGGCGTTTTGCAGATTTTCAAACACATCATAAAAGCGATTTCTAATTCTTTGTCCGCATAATCCGCAAAGAGTATTTGCCACATATTAACGAGCAATTCAACATTGGTTTCTTTTGCATAGTACGGATATATTGTTTTTATTGCTCCGATAACCTCAAGAATTTTATTTTTACTTGCCATAGTTCACCTCTATTCATACATTGATTGCAGCTGCAACATAAAATCATCTGTTGCATTCGTGGATTTACTCTGTGACGGTTTGGCTTTATCTTTCTTTGCCCAATTTCGGATGGTTGCAAGGTGGTTTTTATATTTCTTGCCTGTGCTTGCTATGTAACAGCTTAACCGTTCTATGCGTTCCTCATAGTCAAGAGGAAATTCAGCCTTAAGCTTATCAAGGTCAGCATCAGATAAAAGAACATTGTTATATTCGCCGTATTTATGACGGCACGGAGAAGAATATATATTATCCTTTTTATCCTTCTTTTCTTTATTATCTTTATTGTTTGTGTCCCTTCCGCTGTCCTCTGTGGTGTCCTCTTTGCTGTCCCGTTGGTTGGGGCGTTGGTGTCCCTCTGTGGTGTCCTCGTCAGATTGATAAACCCCATAGTTTTCAATGGTTAAGGTTGTCCCGTCTGCTGTCCCTTTGGCTGTGACCATATTGTCATCTTTCAACACCTTTAAAAATCTATCTACTTTTTTAACATCCCAACCCCAACGGTCGGCAAGGGTTTTTCTGCTCGTGAACAGTTGTCCCCGTTTTATGATTTTTAAATTACCGTTAATCAATACTTTTTTATCTGAATGATTAGCAAGTAATAAAAGGTCAAGAAAAGCCCTGCCACGGTCAAACGGTTTTTCAAGCCAAAGATAATGCCCCTGTATGTCCCGATATAATTTTACATACCCGTAATTTTTACTCACGGTTTACACCTCTTAACTGTCAACTGTTTCGCCGTGGGCTTCAATATACCTTTTAGCTGATTGTTTCGCCTTTTCAATCTCTCGCTGTCTTGATGTCATCTGACGATAAAAACGCTTCACATCGTCAACGGTTGAGGGCAAGAAATATCCCTGACGGCTGCTGCATATAACCTCGCCGCTTCGTCTTAATGCGTTTATGCAGATTGTTATATCTCTACCGTTCATATTGAGGATTTTTGAAAGCTGTCTGACCTTAACGGCGTTTTCTTCGCCTTCAGATAAAATATTCATAATATCTAATGCCGCCATTATATCGCCGCCTTTCTCGATTCTTCATCAATCCATTCAAGGAAAAGAGGATAGTTTATCATTGTTTTATTTCCGATGCGAATGCTCGGAGGCGGATTTTTTGATTTGAGCATCAAACGCAAGGCATATTCACTCAATATCCCCGTTGCCGCCGTTTCTCTGACGGTTAAAAAGGTTTTCATTTTTTATCACCGCCTGTTATTTCGTTGATTGCATCGAAAATTACTTTTTTCTTTTCCGCTGTCAATTCTTCTCTTAACCACCTGCACAAAGTACATTCGGATATGCCGATTTTTGCAGCTATCTCATAGTGACAAAGGCGATTTTCTTTGATTTTCATTCTAATATCGATGTTTTTCATTGATGCTTTCCTTTCGTCTTGATAGGTTGTCGACTACCTTCAACTATATTATACAAAATGCAAATAATGATTGACATTGTCAAAATGTTTTGATATAATAAAATTGAAAGGAAACAAGGTGATATAATGAAAACTCTATATTTAGACCGCAAGAAAAATGGAGCAGTTCTTGTTGATGGTGACATAGCATATAATTTGGGTAGCTTGAATTGTGCTTTTGGAAATGTTCTTGCAATGTTAGAAGAAACGTTTCCCGATAAAATTTTTCGTCATCCTGAAGGTGTGGTTAAACATTTTAAGGATATGTTTAACGGAAATGATAAGTCAGAGAGTATTTGGGGATGGTCTATAAACGGCACAATTCTTGTTAGTATTTATGATGTTTTAAGTGATGCTGAAAATCTCACTTTATCATTACACGATATGGAAGAATTACGTATTAAACATTTTACAACATTGTCTTATTTACCAATAAATATAATGAATATTGATGATGGTATTAAATTTGAAAATTTAGAAAAACCGTTTCATGTGATTTATGGTCTGCTCTATTATTACGCATACTACAATTTGAAATTAGTAAAATGTCAGCATTGTGGCAGATGGTTTGCAACAACATCATTCAAAAATAAATATTGTCCTCGCAAATCAATATTTAATGGATATACACATCTTAATTGTGAACAGGCTGTAAGAAATATTAAACAAGAGTTAGCGAGAAAAAAGAAAAGGATTTATAATAAACTTGTCAGTTATGGCTTTGTTTATGACGGCGAAAGCCCCTCAAATCAATTCCTTAATGATTGTTTTGAATACAAATCAAAAATTGATAACAAATCATCAGTTGAGAATTTGTCTGAATATTGGGATTTTTTGGAAAATTATAAGGCAGGTGAAAACAATGGCAACGATAAATAAGCGTGGGAATACATTTCAGATTGTTGTATCTCTCGGACTTGATGTCAACGGCAAGAAAATCCGCAAAACAACAACCTATAAACCGCCCGAAGGTACTACACCGAAGAAAGCTGAAAAGCTCGCCGCAGAATATGCCGCAGAGTTTGAAAGAAAATGCAAGGGTATGACCTCATTAAATGAAAATATGCGTTTTTCGGAAATGGCTGAATGGTTTATTGAAAACTACGCCAAAAACGAGCTTAAAGAGATAACCGCATATAATTATGAAAGTCAGATTAAAAATCACCTTTTGCCCGAACTCGGCAACATAAAATTGAAAGATTTCACTCCTGCAAAGATAACAGCATTTTTCAAAACCCGTGAATATGCCCCTGCAACCTGTCGCAAGGTTTATGTTATATTGCAAAGCGTTTTTGCCCGTGCCGTTGAGCAAGGATTCATCAAAGAAACGCCCTGCACAAAAGCTGTTATTTTACCGAAAGCAAAACAGGCAAAAGAAAAAAAGCCCTTTCTTGACGAACATCAAGCAAAAGAGCTTTTATCAATGGTCAGCGATTATTCACAGTTTAACACAATAATCAAAGTGCTTTTATATACGGGTATGCGTTCGGGTGAATGCTTGGGTCTGCGTTGGCAGGATATCGACTTTGATAACAGAACAATTCATATTGAGAACACATTAACCGATGTCGGCGGAAAACATTGGCTGCAGCCGCCCAAAACTAAAACAAGCAACAGATATATCGGACTTTCCGATACATTGGCAGAGATATTCAGAGAACAGAAAAAGCATCAGGATGAAAAAGCGGAAAAGCTCGGCAAGAGCTACAAGCACCCCGAAATGGTATTCACTACCGAAAGCGGAAATTATGTTGACCGTTCATTCATCAATACACAATTCAGAAAATTTGTTAAGGGAACATCTTTTGATTTTGCAACCTTGCACACATTAAGGCATTGCAACGCAACGCTTTTAATTAACAGCGGAATTGATTTGAAGATTGTTTCTGAATTGCTTGGTCACTCCGATGTTTCAACAACCGCTAATGTATATGCAGATGTTCTTGAAAGCTCAAAAGCAAGGGTTGCTGATTTGATATCCTTGAAGCTGCAATAATTTGATGTCTTTTTGATGTCCGAAGATAAAAAACGGTATTGCAAAATCCGAAACATTATGCTATGATACAAAAAGCAAATCGTTATATATCAACGCTTTTCGGCACACTTCAAAACGATACAAAACATCGAGCTTATAACTCAAAGAGATAATCTGTATTATTTCAAAACAATCAAAAACCCCGAAACCATTACGGTTTTCGGGGTTTTCTTTTTATAGCAGGTTTAATTGAAGATTTATATTATGTAAATATTGATGCTAAGGCGCATAATCCCGATTTTAGTGCGGATTTTGTTGCGTTATTCCAGCCATTGAATAAAGGCTGTTTTATCCGAACAGTTATAGCCTGCGTTAGTATAGAAGCCCAGGGTGTTATCATCTTTAGAACCTGTAAGCAACATCATTTTGTAACAATTATCTTTAATTGCTATTTCCTTTGCGTAATTTAAACATTGTGTTGCATACCCTCTGCCACGATAATCTTTATGTGTAACAACGTTTTCTACAAATGCATAAGGCCTGACATTTCTTGTTAAATTAGGGATAATTACACAGACACAAGAAGAAACAATGATGTCATCTACTTCATTTACAATAATGTGATGGTTTTTGTCTTGAGTAATAGTGTCCCATGTTTTGCTTAGATGTTCAGTTATATCCGGCATTTCTTTCTCGTGTAAATGTAAGTACAGTTCTAAAAGTTTATTTAACTCATTGCTATGAATTTCTCTAACCATATTAACATCACCACAAATTCTTGTTTTTCGATCTTGTTTAAGCGTTGATCAAGCTTCCGAATGAACTGACCGTCAAAATATCCGTCAACAAAACGGTGGCTCGGTTACTCAGATTTATCCTTTTTCCATCTGCCCGACCAGAAAAAGACGAGACCGATAACCAACGGCATAAACCCTGCAAGGGCGTCGCCGTACCAGAAGCCCTGGCAACCCATTCCAACCGCAAAACCAAGCAGAGCTGAGATGCCGATACGGCTTATCATGCCGTCAATGATGGCAACGGCAAAGTTGAGCTTCGCATTGCCTGAACCGTTCATAAGTGAAAAACTCATGGAACGTGTGGCAGAGCCGTACATATTGAGAATTGCCGGAATAACAACTATGGAAGCAATGGCTAGTACTTCCTTGTCGCCTGTAAACATCCTGAAGATAGGTTCGGAGAAGAAAAATAATGCAACGGCAAGTACGGTGGAGATAAGAACACTGCTCAACAAAACCACTTTCATAATTTTAGGTACACGGTCATATTTCTTTGCGCCGAGGCTCTGGCCTACCATTGTGCTGCCGGCGGTGGTGAATGACTGAGAAACAATTCCTATCATCATATTGATTTTATTATAGAGTCCCGAAAGTGCCGAAAAGACAACGCCGTAAAGATTAATCCACGATGTAAGAACAATCTTTGAAAGGTTGATGGCTGCGGATTGGATTGCCATGGGTACGCCGAGAGCTACCAGTTTTTTGAATGCCTGAGGGTCGATTCTGAACGAGGCAGGCTTGAAGTCGAATCCGAAGCTCTCTTTTTTTATATACAGATATGTAAGTGCCGTAACGAAGCTTAATCCCTGCGAAATTACGGTTGCCAATGCTGCACCGAAAACCTCCAATTTTAAGCCTGCAACAAACCACAGGTCGAGCACCATGTTGACAACTGCGGCAATGGCAATGAATACAAACGGTCGGCGGCTGTCACCCATACCTCGAAGAATTGCGCTTATTATGTTATAGCCGTAAATAAAGAACAACCCGAAAATACAGGTAACGGTATAGTCCATTGTGAAAGTGTAGGATTCAACGGGTGTGTTGAGCAAATCAAGTATCAGGTTTCGGATGAAATAACAACCGACGGAAATAACAAACGATATACCCAGCAGGAAGGTGAACATGGTGCCTATTGTCTTTTGAACAGCATCCATACGTTTTGCGCCAACGTTCTGTGAGATGAGTACCTGACCTGCCGACGAGAAGCCCATAGCCACAAATGTCAGCAGATGCAGAACGTCGCCGCCGATAGAAACGGCAGACATACCCTCGCCACCGATGTATTGACCGACAACGATCATATCAACAATATTATATACAGCCTGAAGTGCGTTTGAAATGAATAGCGGAAATGCGAATTTGAGCAGCAGTTTGGTGACGCTGCCGTTAGTAAGGTCTGTGACCATGGTTGAATTTTGTTTGGACATATACTTTCCTCTTTTTATAAATACTTATATTTATTGTGCTAATTATATCATAAATACAACAAAAAACAACCTGGATTTTGCTCCGATTGATAATCCCATTCCGTATTCGTTAACCCCTTATGAAAGATGCGGTTACAGCCCGTATCTGTTTTCCTGCGGTGTCAGCAGGAAAAAATAAAAAGCAGTTACACGTCAAAGTGTAACTGCTTTATTCGTTCAAATGCTTTTTTGCTTTTTCAAAAAGCTCTGCACGGCTGGTTATTTCAAGCTTGCGGTAAATTCCCGATGTGTGCTTTTTAATAGTGCTTTCGGTTACGAAAAGTGTATCGGCAATAACCTTGCGCTTTTTGTTCTCAAGCAGGAAACAGAGCACTTCCTTTTCACGTTGAGAAAGAGTGTTGACTGTATTCCAGCTTTTCATAATACTGTCAATCTGCTCATTGCTGAAAGCTTTGATTCCCTCAGGTGCTTCGGTGTGCTGCTGCGTTTCGGTAACAGCTTCCTGCGGAGTGTCGGTCAGACCGTAATCCTGTAAAATCGAATAAAGGAAAAGAATCATGCCCTCTGTTACAATATAGGAAATCGAAAGAAACTCAAAGCTCGAATGAACCATGTTTTCAACAAGCCACATTGCAATATTCCCTATTACAACAAAGGCAAGAAAAACGGTGTGCTTGCTTGAAACAACGGTTTTCTTGACGGCGGTGTATGCAATAACCGAAACCATTGCGGCAAAGTAAGCAAAAAGATATACCTTGTAAACTGCGTGAAGCGGACCGTATTCCTTGATGAGAACGGGCAACCCGTTTATAAAACCAAGAGATACGTTTTTATAATATATCGGCAGAATTCCTCCGCTTGCGGCAATCAACAGCATAATGGTATTGATGCCGATAAGGATTTTAGGCAGATGCTTCGGATAACTGAATCTTGACAGATTCATTACCATCATAAAAAGAGAAAACGGAAGGAACACGCTGCCGAGATACGCAATTCTGTTTGCCCAGAGAGCAGCATCGAGCGTTTTTGAAAGGGATAAAAGAAAATAGCCGAGGTCGCAAACGGCAACGCAAATAAATAAGAACAGCAGCCATTTGTCGTGCTTACGGTCAACGTAGTAATAAACGCCAATCATCAGAAGCGATGCCGCCATTGCTAAACCGTAAACGGTTGACATGTTATCCCTCCCTTGTTTTTATTAATATCATTTTACCATAGTTTACTTAAGGTGTCAAACAATAGAATACATAGGAATGTTTGTGGTTTTGCATAAATTTAAAAAGCTGTTTTTGGGACGGTAGCCCTAAAGGTAGCCCTGTTTTTAGCGAAGTAGCCTTCAGGGCTACTTAATTTTATATTTATAAAAAAATAGAATTAAATTACACAATAAATATTAAATCCGAAAGGAGAAATTTGATATGGGACTTATTAAAGCAGGCATAGGCGCACTCGGCGGAGTACTGGCAGACCAGTGGAAGGAATTTTTCTACTGCGAATCACTCGAAAACGACGTGCTGATGGTTAAAGGCTCAAAGAGAGTCGGCGGCAGAAGCTCCAACACCAAGGGCAGCGACAATGTTATTTCCAACGGTTCAGGTATTGCAGTTGCAGACGGTCAGTGCATGATTATCGTTGAGCAG
>JAZNSX010000075.1:0-58833 GCA_045591425.1 Acutalibacteraceae bacterium
CAAGGGGTTAATTTTATGCTTTCTTGTTCTCGCTACCCGTGAACGGGTCTACATATTCTTTCAGGCTCATTTGGTCTGCTATTTGGTCTTCTGCAAGCTGATTCCTTATATATTCTGCTACTTGCTTTTTGTTTCTTCCTACTGTATCTACAAAGTAGCCTCTTGCCCAAAAGTGTCTGTTTCCATACTTGTATTTCAAATTTGCGTGTCTGTCAAATATCATCAAGCTACTTTTTCCTTTCAGATATCCCATTATCTGTGACACACTATACTTGGGTGGTATGCTTATCAGCATATGGATATGGTCTGGACACAGTTCTGCTTCTATTATTTCTATTCCTTTTTGTTGGCATAACTGTCTTAATATCTTTCCTATATCCACTTTTATCTCTCTGTATATTGCAAGCCTTCTATATTTCGGTGCAAATACAATATGGTATTGACATCTCCAACTCGTATGTTCTAAACTATTTATGTCTTTTTCTTTCACGTTAAAGACCTCCTTGATGTTTTAGTTGTGTGGTCGGCAAACCACTTCTACTATATCAAGGAGCTTTTTTCTTGTCTACGTCTCCCCTCGCTAAAAGCTTTTCTATTCCCCTGGCATAGCCAGGGGTTGTCTTTGTTACAAACAGTACAAAAAAAGACCGTCGAAAATGACGGTCTTTTTTATTTACATGCTTTCGGGCACGTTGATTCTGAACATTGTGAGAATATTGTTAAGAACATTCTTTACGCATATGCAAAGGCTGAGCCTTGCCTGCATAAGTGCTTCTTCCTCGCAATTAACGCGGCATGCGTTATAGAACTTATGGAAAAGGGTTGCAAGGTCAACTGCATAGCGTGTTATCTTTGCTGGGTCATAATTCTTTGCGGAATTTATGATTTCATCGGTAAGCGATGCAAGATGCTTTATAAGCTCCTTTTCTTCGGGAGCGTTGAGAAGAACAAGCTCGGGAATCGTGCATTCTCTGGGCTCTTTGCCCTCGGAAGCAAGCTCTTTGAGGATGCTGCAGATTCTTGCGTGTGCATACTGGCAATAATAAACAGGATTCTGCGAGCTCTGCTCAACAGCAAGGTCAAGGTCGAAATCCATCTTTGAGCCGGGGTCACGCATGTTGAAAAGGAAGCGAACTGCATCAATGGGGATTTCTTCAAGCAAATCAACAAGGGTGATTGCCTTGCCCGAGCGCTTACTCATGCGCACAACCTCGCCGTCGCGGGTGAGGTTAACAAGCTGCATGAGAACAATGTCAAGATTGTCGCCGTTGCAGCCGATTGCATCGAGCGCGCCCTTCATTCTGGCAACATGACCGTGATGGTCTGCACCCCAGACGTCAATCGCTCTGTCAAAGCCTCTGATTGCAAGCTTGTTGCGGTGATATGCGATATCAGCGGCAAAATATGTGGGGTTGCCGTTTGTTCTGATAAGAACCTCGTCTTTAAGCTCAAGGCGCTCGATTTCTTCGGGTGTTTTGCCCTCGTTTGCAAGCCTTGCGCCGAGAACTTCTTTGTTCTTATACCAGAGAGCGCCGTCTTTTTCGTATGTCAAGCCCTTGTTTCTCATTATGTCAAGAGTTTCTTTAAGCTCGCCATTGTTGTGGAGAGTGCTTTCAAGGAACCATGTGTCATATTCAATGCGGTATTTGCCGAGATTTTCTTTCATTGCGGCGATGTTCTTGGGCAAAGCATAGTCAACAAGAGCTTTTCTGCGCTCTGCTTCGGGAGCATCCATATATTTATCGCCGTTGATTTCGGCAAATTCCTTTGCTCTTTCAACGATATCCGCGCCGTGATAGCTGTCCTCGGGCAATTCAACGGCATCCTCTCCCTTGAAAAGCTGCTGATATCTGATATCGAGCGAAAGGCCGAATTTATCAATCTGATTGCCCGCATCGTTAACATAGAATTCTCGGCTTACCTTATAGCCTGCGCAGTCCATAACAGCAGCAAGGCAGTCGCCGAGAGCACCGCCTCTTGCGTTACCCATATGCATGGGACCCGTGGGATTTGCGGAAACAAATTCAATATTTATTTTTTTGCCTGCGCCGTATTCGGAGCGACCGTAAGCATCGCCTTTTTCAAGAATATCCTGAATGATACAAGCGTTATAGCTCTCTTTGAGATAGAAATTCATAAATCCGGGGCCCGCGATTTCGCATCTGTCAACAAATGTGTCGCAAAGCTCGAGCCTGTCCGCAATTGTCTGGGCAATTTTGCGCGGTGCGCTTCTGAGGTCTCTTGCCCATGCCATGGCGGCATTTGACGAATAATCGCCGTTATCTCTGTTTGCAGGCACTTCGATTATGAAGTCACTGAGAGGCACTTCGGGGAATTCGCCGTCCGCAACAGCTCTGCCCGCCGCTTCGATGATTGCATTGCGGATTTCTGCAATTGCCTGTTTAACCAAAAGTGACATTTTTTATTCCTCCTTAGGTGTAACGGCAACGGTAAGCTCGTTTTCCGATGCCGGAGTGTTGTTGAAATCTATTGTGTAAGAGAATTTAAGAGTGCCGCCGTTTTCGGTGATGTCATTAAATATGCTTTTTGCATAAACGCCCATGAGCAGCTCGCCGTAAGGAGTTTCATAAAAGCAGGTATGGCGGCGATCTTTTTCGATAATCATTTCCGTGTTGTATTTGCCGGTTCTGGTCATCGAAATTTTTCGGGAGGCTTCGGCATCAAGCGAAGTGACGCTGTTTTCAAGCTCCTCGTCCGTTTCGGTATATTTAACGATGCAGCCTTTATCCGTCAACATAAATTCACCCGAAGTGGTCAGCTCGCATTCGTATTCTTCTCCGTCCTGAATATGGCGGTCGGTTATTTTGATTATTGCATTTTTCATAGTTTATCCTTTATTTTTCCATTGCCAATTCAATTAATTTATCCAGCAGCTCCGAATACGGAACTCCCGATGCTGCCCAGAGCTTCGGATACATGCTGATTGAGGTGAAGCCGGGGATTGTGTTGGGTTCGTTGAGCATGATTTCGCCATCGCTTGTGCGTACAAAGAAATCCACTCTCGTGAAGCCCTCGCAGCCGAGCGCTCTGTATGCCCTGATCGCCTGAGCCTGAACGGCTTTCAGCTTCTCTTCAGGCAGCCTTGCGGGAATATGAAGCTCGCTTTCGTTTGCGAGGTATTTTGCATCGTAGTCATAAAATTCGTTGCAGGGCACAACCTCGCCGACAACCGAAGCTGCGGGTTCTTCGTTGCCCAGAACGGCAACCTCAACCTCCATGCCGATAACGCCTTCTTCAAGAACAAGCTTTTTGTCATGCTCAAATGCCTTTTCGCAGGCTGCTTCAAGCTCTTCAAGATTCTTTGCCTTGCTTATGCCGACAGATGAGCCTGCATTTGCAGGTTTTACGAAAATCGGGAAGCCGAGCTTCTCTGCGGCATTTGCCAGCAAAGCGGCTTTATCGCCCGAATAAGCGTGTTTGTCGAAAGCAACCCACTTTGCCTGAGGGATACCGTAAAAGTCCGCCAGAGCGTTTGTGACGGCTTTATCCATGCATGCGGAGCTTGCCGCAGTGCCGCAGCCGACATAGGGGATTCCCGCAATCTCCAGAAGACCCTGCATTGTTCCGTCCTCGCCGTTTTTGCCGTGAAGAACGGGGAAAACAACGTCGATTCTCTCGATTTCAGCGCCGTTTCCGAGGCGGATAATGCCGTGATGGGCGCGGTCGGAAGAAATCACTGCGGGTTCAAGATTTTCTTTGTCTGCAAGCCATTTTCCGTCAGGAAGCATGTCGGGTAAGCCGCTGTAAATATAGCATCTGCCGTCTTTCGTTATGCCCATGGGGATAACCTCATATTTTTCGGCAGGGATATTCTTTATAACCGAGCTTGCGGAATTCAGCGAAACATCGTGCTCACTCGAAACGCCGCCGAAAAGAACAAGAACTTTTTTCATGATAAAAACTCCTTAAACAAAATGGTCGCTACAATCCCATTATAGATATTTTAACAATCAAATATGATAGCATACCCTTTCAAATTAGTCAACAGCGGAATAGCTGTATTTCTGCATGTATTGTATATATTTTCAATAAATTTTTTTATATATTTGCAACTAATTTTCTTTTTTAGAATTAATATTCTATTATATTATGTTACAATAAGCTATATTTATAATTAGATATATTGTAAAGGAGTATTACTATGGCTGATATTTATTCCGTTCTGTCCGAAATCAACAGCGGACTTGCCCCCGTTCTTGCCGAATGCGGCTTTACTGCCGTTATTCCCGCAGGCGTTGAAAAAGGCGAGCTCCCCGCCGTTACCGATTCCGGCAGAATAACAATCGAATACAAAGGCGAGAACAAAGCTCTTAAGCTTGAACATTTCAACAACAAGCTTGCTCTTCTCGGTGCGGCAAAAGAGGGCGAAATTCTCAGCAGCGATTTTTCTCAGATTTCTCTTTCTCTTCTTGATTCCGAATCCGCCGACAGCAAGGATGTTAAATATATCGTTAACGAATTCAGCGAAACTCTCGTTGAGCATTTCGGAACAAAAACACAGAAGCCGACCAAAACAAAGCTCCCCACCCCTGTTTCAAAGGCGGCGGCAAAGAGCGGCTCTGTTTCATATGACCCCAACACTCTCGCAAACCGTTTCACGGCTATCTATCCCGAGCTTCGCGAGGAATACAAAGCAAACTGTGAAAAATACGGTCAGTTCCTCGCCGAAGATTTCTTCATTAATCACGGCACACCCGTTGTTCTCGCAACAATCAAAGAAAACGACCCCACAAAGATGCGCAAGCTGTTCAACCTGCTCAACGATATCTATGAGGACGGCACAAACGAAACCCAGAGCCTCATCGCCGTAACCATCCTCGGCGCAATGAATAACGACCAGGAAATGCTTGCTGCCTGCGTTGACTATATGTGCGACGACATGACAAGCCCTGTTATCAACGTTAATAAATATCTCGCATCAAAAGGCGGCAAGGGCGCAAGAATGCGCCTTGAAAATCCGCCCAAATACAAACCCGAAAAAGCAAAGAAAAAAGGCATGATGTCAATGCTTGGACAGTAATGGGAGGCAATCAAATTGGATATCAACAATAACGATATGACTGTTGCTCAGGAAATACCCGAAGAAGAAATTCCCGTGTTTGAAGGCGATGCCGAAGAAATGGACACCGTCGTTACCGAAGAATACGACGCAAGCCAGATTCAGGTTCTTGAAGGTCTTGAAGCCGTGCGCAAAAGACCCGGCATGTATATCGGTTCAACAGGCCCGAGAGGCCTTCACCACCTTGTTTACGAAATAGTTGACAACTCAATCGACGAAGCTCTCGCGGGCTACTGCACCCACATTGAGGTTGAAATCGAGCCCGGCGACATCATTTCCGTTCGCGACAACGGCCGCGGCATTCCCGTCGGCATCAACGAGAAAATGGGACTTCCCTCCGTTACCGTTGTTCTCACCGTTCTTCACGCAGGCGGTAAGTTCGGCGGCGGCGGATACAAGGTATCGGGCGGTCTCCACGGCGTTGGTTCATCTGTTGTTAACGCTCTTTCCGAATGGTTTGAGGTTGAGGTTTCACAGGCTGGTCATGTTCACCGCCAGCGCTTTGTCAACGGCGGCAACATCGAAACAAATCTTGAAATCGTGGGCGACACAGACGAAACCGGAACCTTCATCCGTTTCAAGGCTGACCCGCTGATTTTCCAGGAAACAACCGTTTACGATTTCGAAACTCTCGAAAGAAGACTCCGCGAATCGGCATTCCTTAACGCAGGTCTTTCAATCAAGCTGACAGACAGCCGCGACCCCGAAAATATCATTGAACGCGAATACTGCTTCGAAGGCGGTCTTTCCTCCTTTGCAATGCATATGACGGCTATCAAGGGTCTTACTCCCCTTCACGATGAACCCGTTCATTTCTCGGGCGCAAAGGGTGACAGATACGCCGAAATCGCTCTTCTTTATAATGACAGCTACAACGAAACAATTCTTTCGTTTGCCAACAATGTCCGTACGGTTGTCGGCGGTACTCACGAAACAGGCTTCAAGAACGCCCTCACCCGTGTTTTCAATGACTACGGCCAGAAATACAACATCCTCAAAGACGGCGATAAGAAGCTTTCGGGTGATGACGTAAGAGAAGGTCTTACCGCCATCATCTCCGTTAAGCTCACCGAAGCGCAGTTTGAGGGTCAGACGAAGGGTAAGCTCGGAAACACCGACATTCAGACTCTCGTAAACGCACTTGTTTACGATAAGCTCATGACTTATTTCGAAGAAAATCCCTCGGTTGCAAGAGCTATTTTCTCAAAGGCACTCGACGCTGCAAGAGCAAGAGAAGCCGCAAGAAAAGCGCGTGAACTTGCAAGAAGAAAATCCGTTCTCGAAGGCAACTCTCTCCCCGGTAAGCTCGCAGACTGCACCGAAAAGCAGGCGGAAGGCACCGAGATTTATATCGTAGAGGGTGACTCGGCAGGCGGCTCCGCAAAAGAAGGACGTGACCGCACCTATCAGGCAATTCTTCCTCTCTGGGGTAAGATGCTCAACGTTGAAAAGGCACGCCTTGACAGAGTTATCGGCAACGAAAAGCTCCAACCCGTTGTTATGGCTCTCGGAACAGGTATCGGCGACGATTTCGATATCAGCAAAATCCGCTATGAAAAAGTTGTTATCATGGCCGATGCCGACGTTGACGGTGCTCACATCAGAACTCTTCTTCTCACATTCTTCTTCCGCTATATGCGGCCTCTTATCGAAGAGGGTCACGTTTTCCTTGCGCAGCCTCCCCTGTTCAAAATCAGCAAGGGTAAGAAGTTTGCATACGCATTCTCCGATGAAGAGCGCGACCAAAAAATCGAAGAATTCGGCGGAAGCTGCGATATTCAGCGATACAAAGGTCTCGGTGAAATGGACCCCGAGCAGCTTTGGGAAACAACCATGGACCCTGCAACAAGAATTATGCTCCGTGTAACGGTTGAAGATGCCGAAAAAGCGGACGAAACCTTCTCAATCCTCATGGGCGACAAGGTTGAACCCCGCCGTGAATTCATTGAACAGAACGCTAAGTTTGTTTCAAATCTTGACATATAATTTTAAGAAAGGACTGATTAATCATGAGTTTCGGCGATGCAAGAGATACCCAGAAAATTATAAATGTTGACCTGAACAAAGAAGTACGTCAGGCTTTTCTTGACTATTCTATGTCGGTTATCACTTCCCGCGCACTCCCCGATGTAAGAGACGGCCTTAAACCCGTTCACAGAAGAATTCTTTACACAATGCACGAAAACGGACTCACCCCCGACAAGGCATACAGAAAGTGCGCCGATACCGTCGGTTCCGTTCTCGGACGTTATCATCCCCACGGTGACGCATCGGTTTATGATGCAATGGTCCGCCTTGCACAGACATTCTCAATGAGATACACTCTCGTTGACGGTCACGGTAACTTCGGTTCGGTTGACGGCGACCCCCCCGCTGCATACCGTTACACAGAGTCAAGAATGAGCAAAATGGCTTTGCGTATGCTCACCGATATCGACAAGGATACCGTTGATTTTACAACCAACTATGACGACCGTCTTAAAGAACCCGTTGTTCTTCCTTCGAGATTCCCCAATCTCCTTGTTAACGGCTCGGTAGGTATTGCTGTCGGTATGGCAACAAACATTCCTCCCCACAATCTCGGCGAGGTTGTTGACGGCATGTGCGCCATGATTGACGACCCCGATATCAGCCTTGAAGGTCTTATGGAGCATATACAGGGACCGGATTTCCCCACAAAGGGCGTTATCATGGGCAGAGCCGGCATCAGAGCCGCTTACGGCACGGGCAGAGGCAAAATCACCTTACGTGCAAAGGCTGAAATAGTTGAAAAGAAAAACGGCAGATTTGAAATTCAGGTTACTGAAATTCCCTACATGGTCAACAAGGCAAAGCTCATTGAAAGCATTGCGGATCTTGTAAAAGAAAAGAGAATCGAAGGCATTTCCGACGTCAATGACTACTCCTCAAAAAAAGGTATGCTCATTTCAATCGACCTCAAGAGAGATGCCAATCCGCAGGTTGTTCTCAACAAGCTTTTCAGCTTCACTCAGCTTCAGACAACCTTCGGCGTTATCATGATTGCTCTTGTCAACGGCGAGCCCAAGCAGCTCACTCTCAAAGAAGTTCTTGGTCACTACATCAAGTTCCAGGAAGAGGTTATCGTTCGCAGAACAAGATATGACCTCAAAAAAGCTCAGGACAGAGCGCATATCCTTGAAGGTCTTGCAAAGGCTATTGATATCGTTGATGATATCATCGCAACTATCAGGGCATGTAAGGGCGGTCTGGCTGAGGCAAAGCAGGCTCTTATAGATAAATTTGAATTTGACGAACCTCAGGCGGCGGCCATCGTTGCTTTCCGCTTGGGTCAGTTGGCAGGTCTTGAAATCCTCAAAATCCAGAACGAACTCGACGAGCTCAAAGCAAAGATTGCGGATTTCCTTGAAATTCTCGCAGATGAAGCAAGGGTTCTCGAAATCGTCAAAACAGAAGCAATGGCTGTCCGTGATAAATTCGCAGACGAAAGACAGACGGAAATCGTCAATGTTTCGGGCGAGGTTGACATTGAAGACCTTATTCCCGAGGAAACCTGCGTATTCACCCTCACCGATATGGGTTATATCAAGCGTATTCCCATGGATGAATACAAGCAGCAGCGCAGAGGCGGCAGAGGCGTCAAGGGTCTCACACGCAGGGATGAGGATATCGTCAAAACGATGTTCACCTGCTCAACCCATGACTACATCATGTTCTTCACAACGAAGGGCAAGACATACAGACTCAAGGGCTATGAAATTCCTGAGGGTTCACGCCAGAGCCGCGGCATGAACATCGTCAACCTTCTTCCTCTTGAAGACGGCGAGCGTGTTTCCGCGATGATAAGAGTTCCCGAATTCGGCGAAGATAACTATTTCCTCTGCATGCTCACAAGAAACGGCATTATCAAGCGCACAGAGCTTGATGCATATAAGAACGTGCGCCGCAACGGTGTTATCGCAATCAATCTTGACGATGACGACGAGCTTGTTTGGGTTAAACTTACAGAGGGTGGCGAAAACCTCATTATCGCCACCAAGAAGGGTATGAGCATTTCCTTCCGCGAGGACGATGCAAGAGTTATTGGCCGTACCGCAAGAGGCGTTAAGGCTCTCAAGCTCAAAGAGGGCGACTGCGTTATCGGCATGGATATCCTCAAAGAGGGCAAAAAGGTTCTCACCGTGAGCGAAACCGGCTACGGCAGACTGAGCGATATCGAGGATTACAGACTCCAGAACAGAGGCGGCTCGGGTCTTACCAACTACCACGTTGCAAAATACGGCGATGTTGCCGCAATCGAGGTTGTTGACCCTGCAGACGACCTCATGCTCATCGCTTCCGACGGCATCATCATCAGAATTCCGCTTGAAACGGTACGCCTTTGCGCAAGACCTTCAAAGGGTGTCCGCGTTATGAAGGTGACTGAGGGCGAAAAGCTCATTACGGTTGTTTCCGTTGAAAATGAAGGCGAAGCCGATGAAATCCCCGAAGATACCGCCACCGAAAACGCAGAAATTTCCTCAGAGGAAATAACGGAATAATTATACGATTTTTTTGCAAAAAATTTAAATAAATACTTGCTATATCAAATATTTTTTGATATTATTTGAAGAGTAATCCAGTAAAAACATCGTATTTTGGAAAAAGGGGATGATTTTTTGAATATTGCTTTGATTGCACACGACGCAAAAAAAGAGCTCATGACACAGTTCTGCATTGCATATTGCGGAATTTTGAGCCGTCACGACGTTTATGCCACCGGCACAACAGGCAAAATGGTTGCCGAAGCAACAGGGCTTGATATAACCAGGTTCCTCAGCGGAGCTCAGGGCGGCGACGAACAGATTGCATCGAGAATCGCCTGCAACGAAATCGATCTCCTGCTTCTTTTCCGCGACCCCTTAACAGCAAAGCCCCACGAGCCTAACGAAGCCACGCTTCTCAGGCTGTGCGATGTACACAATGTCCCCGTTGCAACAAATATCGCAACGGCGGAAGCTCTGATTCATTCACTTGCCAGAGGCGATCTGGATTGGCGTGACATTGTCAATCCCAAGAAGGGCTAACCTTCATTCAGACGCTCCTGTTGGCAGAAATGCAAAATTTTTTTGGGGGTCGTCTTATCAAAGACGACCCTTTACTTTTAAAGAGGATGATAAAAATGGCACTTGTTACAAAAGCAATCAAGGGCACTCAGGATATCCTGCCCAATGATGTTTATAAAAATCAGTTTATCGAGCAGACCGTGCTTGACATTGCGGGCAAATTCGGTTTCCGCGAAATCAGAACCCCTGTTTTTGAACATACCGAGCTCTTTCAGCGCGGCGTTGGCGACACAACCGACGTTGTTCAGAAAGAAATGTATACCTTCGACGACAAGGGCGGCCGCTCAATAACCCTTCGCCCCGAAGGCACCGCAGGCGCTGTCAGAGCATTTCTTGAGCATGGGCTTTTCAATGAAGCTCTGCCCCAGAAAATCTGCTATATTCTCAATTGCTACCGCTACGAAAAGCCCCAGGCAGGCAGATGGAGAGAATTCCAGCAGTTCGGCGTTGAGATGTTCGGCGCTTCTTCCCCCGCTGCGGATGCAGAGGTTATTTCCCTTGCAAACGAAATCTTCGCCTTCCTCGGCGTTGAAGGGCTTCAGCTTGAGCTGAATTCCATCGGCTGCCCCGAATGCAGAAAGAAATATCACGAAGCTCTCCGCGAATATTTTGATTCGCGCAAAGAGGAGCTTTGCCCCACATGCCTCGGCAGGCTTGAGAAGAATCCCATGCGAATTCTTGACTGCAAAAGCCCCGTCTGCAAGGATATCGCAAAGGATGCTCCCGCAATCATCGACTATATCTGCGATGACTGCTCGGCTCACTTTGAAAGCGTCAAGAAATATCTTGACAAAATGAATATCGAATATGTTGTCAATCCCCGAATCGTTCGCGGACTTGACTATTATACACGCACAGTTTTTGAATTTGTTTCAACCCAGATAGGCGCACAGGGCACTGTCTGCGGCGGCGGACGCTATGACGGGCTTGTTGAAGAGCTCGGCGGTCCCGTAACTCCCGCCCTCGGCTTCGGAATGGGCACAGGCAGGCTTCTCATGCTTCTTGAAGCTCAGGGAATCGAGCTGCCCAAGCCCGACAATTGCGATATTTACATTGCGCCTATGGGCGAGCAGGCTTCATTTGAGGCTGCCGCAATCGTTGCCGACCTGAGAGCAGGCGGCATCTCTGCGCAGACAGACGTTGTCGGCAGGTCACTTAAAGCGCAGATGAAATACGCCGACAAAATCGGAGCAAAATACACCATGGTTCTCGGCGATAACGAAATTGTCGAAGGCAAGGCAAACATCAAAAACATGGATAACGGCAACACAACCGAAATGCAGCTTGCGGACCTTGCGGAAAATTTCATGAGCTTTCTTTTGCATCAGGCAACAGCTTCATTAGGCGACGCTATCGATTGCGAAATTAATCCGGAAGATTTTTTTAACATTATCAACAATTAATCCATGTAGGGGTCGATGCCTTCATCGACCCTTTCAGACCATAGGGCTGTAAGAGCTTTGGGTTTGATGTCGGATTACTGTAACTTATTAATTCAAAACACAGTAATATTGCTCCAAAAATATTGTTTCAGCGGCAATATTATGCACCCAAGGTGCATCAGGGTCGATGAGGGCATCGACCCCTACGCAAAACATATCCCTATTGAAAGGAAGATATAAAAATGGATTTTATGACCGGACTTAAAAGAACTCATTACTGCGGCGAGCTCCGTCTTTCCGACGCGGGCAAAACCGTTACCGTTGCGGGCTGGGTGCAGCGCCAGAGAGACCTCGGCGCGCTCATTTTCATTGATTTGAGAGACAGAGAGGGCATTGTTCAGCTTGCTTTTGATGAATCCACCGCAAAGGATATCTTTGAAAAAGCCGCTTCGGCAAGAAGCGAATATGTTCTTATGGCTCAGGGCGTTGTTAGAGAACGCTCGGCAAAGAACACCGAAATCCCCACGGGTGAAATAGAAATCGAAGTAACAGACCTGCGCATTCTCGCAAAGAGCGAAACACCGCCCTTCGAGATTATCGAGGACTGCCAGACAGCGGAGCTCACAAGACTCAAGTACCGCTATCTTGACCTTCGCAGACCCGACCTTCAGAAGAACATTCTTCTCCGCCACAAAATAACAAAGATTACGCGCGACTATTTCGACGAAAACGGCTTCATCGAGATCGAAACCCCCATTCTTATCAAATCAACTCCCGAGGGCGCAAGAGACTATCTTGTTCCCAGCCGTATTCACAAGGGCAAGTTCTATGCTCTTCCCCAGTCACCCCAGCTTTACAAGCAGCTTTCAATGGTTGCAGGCTTTGACAGATACATGCAGATTGCACGCTGCTTCCGCGACGAAGACCTCAGAGCTGACCGTCAGCCCGAATTCACTCAGATTGACCTTGAAATGTCGTTCGTTGATATGGAAGACGTTCTCTCAATCGGTGAAGGCTATATGGCAAGGGTTTTCAAGGAAGCTCTCGGAGTTGATATTCAGCTTCCTCTCCCCAGACTTACTTATAAGGAAGCTATGGAGCGTTACGGCAGCGACAAGCCCGACACCCGCTACGGCATGGAAATTTATGACCTGAGCGAAACGGTTAAAAACTGCGGCTTCGGCGTTTTCACAGGCGCAATTGAGGCGGGCGGCAGCGTTCGCGGCATCACAGCAAAAAATGCATTCAATATTCTCACAAGAAAAGAAATCGATAAGCTCACCGAAATGGTAAGAGGTATCGGCGCAAAGGGTCTTGCATGGGCAAGGCTTGCAGATGACGGCTCAATCGCTTCTTCCTTTGCAAAGTTCCTGACAGCAGAAGAAATGGCTGCATTGCTTGAAAAGGCAGATGCAAAGGCAGGCGACGTTGTTCTTATTATCGGCGACGGCAAAAATTCAACCGTTCTTTCCGTTCTCGGCGCGCTTCGCCAGGCAGTTGCGAAAAAGCTTGACATAATTCCTGAAAATCAATATAATCTTCTTTGGATTACCGAATTCCCCTTTTTTGACTGGGATGAGGATGCTCAGCAGTTCGTTGCAATGCATCATCCGTTCACCTCACCCATGGATGAATGCCTTGATTATCTTGAAACAGACAAGGGCTCGGTCCGTGCAAAGGCATATGACCTTGTTCTCAACGGCGTTGAGCTCTGCTCAGGTTCAATCAGAATCACCAATCCCGACCTTCAGGCAAGAATTTTCTCGCTTCTCGGTCTTTCGGACGAAGAAGCGCATAACAAATTCGGCTATCTTCTCGATGCATTCAAATACGGCGCACCGCCCCACGGCGGCATGGGCATCGGTCTTGACAGACTTGTTATGCAGATGCTCGGCTGCGAATCTCTCAGAGATGTTATTGCATATCCCAAGGTTCAGAACGCAAGCGAACCCATGACCGAATGCCCCGCAATGGTTGACGGCATTCAGCTTGACGACCTAGGAATCGCAATTAACGCAGAAAACGAATAATATATTTGTAGAGGCGGATATCATCCGCCCGTAACTAATCAAATTAATCTGGAAGGATGAAATATAATGGCAAGAGTTTATAATTTTTCGGCAGGACCCTCAATGCTTCCCGAAAGCGTACTCAACAGAGCCGCAGCGGAAATGCTCGATTATAAGGGCAGCGGTCAGTCTGTTCTTGAAATGAGCCATCGCTCAAAGGTTTATGAGGAAATCATTTTCGGTGCACGCGACCTTTTCAAAGAGGTTATGAACATCCCCGATAACTACAAGGTTATCTTCGCTCAGGGCGGCGCATCAACTCAGTTCGCAGCAATCCCCCTCAACCTGCTCAACGGCAGCGGCAAGGCTGACTATGTTCTCTCGGGTCAGTTCTCCACAAAGGCATATAAGGAAGCCTGCAAATACGGCGACATCAAGGTTGTCGGCTCATCAAAGGAGCAGAATTTCTCCTGCATTCCCGAGCTTGATAAGGCAAACTTTACTCCCGATGCAGACTATTTCTACATTTGCCAGAACAACACAATCTACGGCACTCGTTTCGCCGAGCTGCCCGACACAGGCAACGTTCCCCTTGTTGCAGACGTTTCCTCATGCTTCCTTTCAGAGCCGATGGACGTTTCAAAATAC
Organism: Acutalibacteraceae bacterium; assembly: GCA_045591425.1. Classification (GTDB taxonomy): domain Bacteria; phylum Bacillota; class Clostridia; order Oscillospirales; family Acutalibacteraceae; genus CAG-177. Next base: position 14,204 of record JAZNSX010000075.1, read on the forward strand.
GGCATCATGTATGGCGGCGCTCAGAAAAACGTTGCTCCCGCAGGTCTGACAGTTATCATCGCCCGCGAAGACCTTCTCGGCAACGCAAGAGACTTCACTCCCACAATGCTTGATCTTAAAACTCTTGCAGACAACGACTCAATGTACAACACTCCGCCCTGCTACTCAATCTATATGTGCAAGCTCGTTCTTGAATGGATTAAGAACCTCGGCGGTCTTGAAGCAATGAAGCTCCATAACGAAAAGAAATGCTCCATTCTCTATGATTTCATTGATAACAGCAAGATGTTCCATAACCCCGTTAAGAAGAGCGACCGTTCCCTCATGAACGTAACCTTCGTTACCGAAAGCGATGAACTCAACGCAAAGTTTGTTAAGGAAGCAACCGAAGCAGGCTTTGTTAACCTTAAGGGTCACCGCTCTGTCGGCGGCATGAGAGCTTCAATCTATAACGCAATGCCCATCGAAGGCGTTGAAAAGCTTGTTGACTTCATGGCAGAATTTGAAAAGAAGAACTGAAACTTTTAATCGGCTCCCTCTGATGAGGGAGCTGTCGCAAAGCCGCTGAGGGAGAGACGGCATTTGCGTGTCGGCAGTTGGCTTTTGCATTTTTGTTTCTCTCCCTCTGTCATTTGCTTCGCAAATGCCACCTCCTTCGTCAGAGGGAGGCAATAAAGGTGAAAGGTCAGATTACAATGTTCAACATTTTATTATTAAACAAAATCTCCAAAAACGGTCTTGACCGTCTTGACAGCGCAAAATTCACATGCTCAGACAGCGTTGAAAATCCCGATGCAATCCTTGTGCGCTCCGCTTCAATGCATGAAATGGAGCTTTCCGAAAATACTGTTGCAATCGCAAGAGCAGGCGCAGGCGTTAACAACATCCCTATCCCCGCATGCAGCGACAAGGGCGTTGTTGTTTTCAACACCCCCGGCGCAAACGCAAACGCCGTTAAAGAGCTCGTTATCTGCTCACTTTTCCTTGCTTCAAGAAAGGTTGCCGCTTCTCTTGACTGGTGCAAAACTCTCAAAGGTGAGGGCGAAAACGTAGGCAAGCTCGTTGAAAAAGGCAAGAGCAATTTTGCAGGCCCCGAAATTCTCGGCAAGACCCTCGGCATCGTCGGTCTTGGCGCAATCGGCGCACTTGTTGCAAAGAGCGCGGCGGTGCTCGGCATGAACGTTATCGCATATGACCCCTATGCAGGCGAAACCGACATAAAGCTTGTTGAGCTTGACGAAATCTTTGCACAGAGCGATTACATCACTCTTCACGCTCCCCTCAATGACGGAACAAGAGGCATGATTAATGCCGATACTATCGCAAAAATGAAAGACGGCGTTCGAATCCTCAACTTTGCGAGAGGCGAGCTTGTTGCTTCAAAGGACATCATTGATGCTCTTGCAAGCGGCAAAGCAGGCGCTTATGTTACCGACTTCCCGACCGACGAGCAGCTCGGCGCAGAGGGCGTAACAGCCATCCCCCATCTCGGCGCATCAACTCCCGAAAGCGAAGAAAACTGCGCAATGATGGCGGCTGACGAAGTTTCCGCTTATCTTCTCAGAGGAGAAATCAAGAATTCGGTTAACCTGCCCAACACCTGCCTTGCAGAAAGCTTTGCAAGCCGCACCTGCTTCATCCACAAGGAAAATGCAGACGATTTCGCAATCAAGGCTGAAAATGCCGCAAGGGCAGCAGGCGCAAGCGTTACTTCAATCTTCACCGCTAACAAAAAGGACATGGGTTATACCGTTATTGACACCGACAAGCCCTTTGATGCAAGCGGCGTTGAAGGCGCAATAAGAATCCGCACAATATAAAATCAAGAGCATCGGTTTTTCCGATGCTCTTTTATATTAGACCAAACCTGTTTTTCATTCGTCTTATAGGTGAAAGGGATAAAACCATAAATCAGGAGGTAAAAACCATGAAAAAAATTATTAAAAAGTCAATCGCTCTTGTTCTCGCATTCGCCGCAATCCTGTGCTTCGCAGGCTGCAACAGCTTCGGTCAAAACGTAATCTTTGTTAAAAATTCAACTGATTTCGAACTTGCAGATGAGCCGTCAATTCTGTTTGGCGCGGGTCAGCTCATTGAATCGGATGTTGAAAAAATCAACGAAGGCTTAAATGCGGAATATCCCGATGAAGAAATCAGCGTTGTTCCCGTTTACGGCACTGATGCGCAAATATCTATGAATGATGAAATCATTCGCATCTACGCAATCGATCCGAGCCACGCTTCCTTCCTCGGCTTGGAAGAGATGACAAACGGCACAGCTTATTTTGCAGATGAGCAGAGCAGCGAAATTGAGCTGAAAATCTGTGTTATAACCGAAATCGAGGAAAACGGCATTGTCAGCGGTGACCTTGCATACATGACACTTGATGCTCAGGCAGGCGTATCCGAAAAAGGTCTTTTGTCAGTGCTTAAGGATAAATGTTTCACACCGAGCATGCTTGAAGAACCCGTTTGCTTTGTAACAACAAACACCTTCAGTGAAATTACCGCTCTTGCAAACGGCGTTGAAAACCTTGATGAAGCCGGAAGCATTTTCAGCGTAACTAAAATTATCGGCATCTGCGTTTATGCAGAAAACTCTAAGGCCGTCAGCGAATATCTGACCGAGCTGAAATATTCCGTCAAATAAAACATCCGACACGCAAAAAACCGCCCTGCTTTTCAGCAGAGCGGTTTTATCATTTTTAATTATTCGCAGTCGTCGCAATCGCAGTCGCAGTCAACTTCGAATTCAAGGAGCTCGTTGCACTTGGGGCAGCAGATGCTTCCTTCTTCAAGAATATCTCTGTCAACGCAGATAACCTCGCCGCAGCTGGGGCACTCAACGTCATAATATTCTTCATCGTCGTCGCAGCAGTCTTCGCAGCCGCAATCGTCGAGTTCTTCATAAACAAAGCTTTCAAGCTCGTCAAGATCCTCGTCAACAGCGTCAAGCTGCTCGCTGATGAGATCCATGCCATCCTCAAGGTCGGTTACTGTGAGAGCAAGCTCATCAAGAACGTCAAGCATAGCGTTGATAATTTTTGTTTCGGGCTTTGCTTCGTCAAGAGCAAGGCCTTCTGCGAGACCCTTAAGATATGCAACCTTTTCTGTTACGGTCATTTCTTTGTCCTCCAAAAATTTATTAATTCGGAATATCTTAGCCGCGGCTGAGATATTCGCCTGTGCGTGTGTCAACAACAATCATTTCGCCCTCGTCGATGAAGAGAGGAACCTTAACTTCTGCGCCGGTTTCAAGAGTTGCGGGCTTTGTTGCGTTTGTTGCTGTGTTGCCTGCGAAGCCGGGGTCAGTCTTTGTTACCTGAAGAGTAACTGTTGTGGGGGGCTCAACGCCGAAAACGCTGCCCTTATATGAGAGAACGCGGCAGGTTTCATTTTCCTTAACAAACTTGAAGTTTTCGGGAAGAGTGTCTGCACCGATGGGAACCATGTCATAGGTTTCGGGGTCCATGAAATAGTAAAGACCGCCGTCTTCATATGAATATTCCATTTCCTTGCGCTCAATATAAGCGGTGGGGAACTTGTCGGTGGGGTTGAAAGTGCGTTCAACAACAGCTCCGCCGATAACGTTTCTGATCTTTGTTCTTACAAAAGCAGCGCCTTTACCGGGCTTAACATGCTGGAATTCGATAATCTGATAAACCTGGCCTTCCATTTCGAAGGTTACGCCGTTTCTGAAATCGCCTGCTGATACCATAAATTTATTTCTCCTTATAATAGTTTATATGTTGTCACAGTTATTTTATACTATTCACTATGATTTTTCAAGTCTTTTTTATTAATTATCGGCTCTCTTTAAAGAATTATGAGAGATTTTTCCGATTTTGTGAGATTGTCAAAGCCGTTTTCGGTGATATACGCCATATCTTCAATGCGCACTCCGAACTCACCCGGCAAATAAATACCCGGCTCAACAGTCACAATGTCGCCGATTTCAAGCGTTTGGCTGCTCTTTGGCGACAGGCGCGGCTGCTCGTGGATTTCAATGCCAACGCCGTGACCCGTGCCGTGACCGAAAAATTCGCCGAAGCCTGCGTTTTTGATAACATCCCTTGCGGCGGCATCCGCATCCCTGCATGAAACGCCCGCGCGAAGGCTTTCGAGGCTCTTTTTCTGAGCGGTAAGCACGGTTTTATAAACCTCCGCCTGCTTTGATGACACACCGCCGAGAGCAACTGTTCTTGTCATGTCGCTGTGGTATCCGTCAACAACGGCACCGAAATCCATTGTTATGAAATCGCCTTTTTCGATTTTTTTCTCGCTCGGTACGCCGTGGGGCATCGATGAGTTTTTGCCGCTGACGGCAATTGTTTCAAAAGAAATTGCCTCTGCACCGTTTCGCAACATAAAAAAGTCAAGAGCCAGCGCGATTTCACGCTCGGTAACGCCTTCTTTAATAAATCCGAGAACATGGTCAAAAGCCTTCTCCGCAATTGACTGCGCAGCAAGGATTTTTTCTTCTTCTTCTCTGCTTTTTCTGCGGCGCAAATCGTTTATCGCTTCATCTGCCTTTTCGGCAACACATTTGCACGGAAGAATTTCGCAAAAGCGGTTGAATTCCGAAACGCTCAGCCTTTCGGACTCGGTAAACACAGCTTCAAGCCCGAGCTTTTCGGCATACTCCTTAAGCTGACCTGATAAAGAAGTCAGCAGCGCAATTTCGGAGCATTCTGTTATTTGATTCTGCGCCGCCTCTATATAACGGCTGTCGATGAAAAACACAGCTTCGCTTTTTGTGACAAGCAGATAGCCGTCTGAGGAAGCAAAGCCCGTCAAATATCTTCTGTTTTCGGGCGATGAAATCAGAAAAGCCTGATTTTTCTCAAGCTTTTCCTGAAGCTTTTTTATATTCATTATCTCTGAACCTCTCCGGTAATTGCGTTGATAACATTCTGAAAAACGGCAACATGCGAATTTGAAATATATTTGTCGAGATGCATCGAGCCGAAGAACCAACGCCTGAAAACGCAGGCCTCCGAAAGCTCTTCGAGATAGGTATTAAGACCAGTTACGCTCGCCGTTTCGCTGTCCTTGAGCTTCAGAAAGCCCTTGATTTTAACGGGCGGCTCGTGGGTGATAACATAATCCACGCGGCAGTTGAGCTTTTCAAGGTTTGCGGCGCCTTCAAGAAGCTCTTCGCGGCTGGGGAATTCATATTTTGACCAGGCATTCTCTTCGAAGCGGATATCGATATCGGGGCTTTCGCCGCCGCCCATCGTAAAAAAGGTCATATTGTCAATTTTGAAAACCTGACCTCTCATCAGATGATAAAGATTTCCGCCGAGATGATGAACCTTGCCGCCGTTCCACTGCGAAACAGGATAAGCATTAAGTAACTCGAAATTCTCGTGCGTTCCGTCAATGAAGCATATATTAAACTTTTTATTGCAGAGCTTTTTCAGAATTTTCTGCTCAATTTTGCTGTTATCCCAGACAAAGCCGAAATCGCCGCAGATAATCAGAGTATCGCCCTTTTTGAGCTGCTTTATTGCAGGAGAATCAAAGCGGGAATAATCTCCGTGCATATCACCGGTTATATAAACCATGTAATTGCTCCTTTATTTCATAATCTAAATAAATATAACTTAATTCAGAAAAAAAATCAAGGTGTGATATATTAAATTCCAAAAATAAGATTTTCCTATTTATTTATTGAAAAAAATATGATATACTGATTTAGTTAATTTTTAAAAAATGGTGTTGTGATTATGAAAAAAATATTGAGTATATTAATTACCGTCTGCATTCTTGCTTCTTCATTATTCTGTGTAGGAGCAAATGCGGCATACGACGATGTTATGAAATCCATGGAGCTTTATTCTGACTGTGTTCTGCTCATAAGCGCAGACAATTCCGAAATAATATTTGAAAAGAATGCAGGCAAGCAGACTGCTCCCGCAAGCCTGACAAAGGTAATAACGTCTATCGTCGTGCTTGAAAACTGCCCTGACCTTTCAGCGGTTGTTACCGTTCCCGAATCCTGCATCCGTGAGCTCGACGGCACGGGCAGCTCGCTCGGCGGGCTGATGGCGGGTGAGATGCTCAGCGTTTATGACCTGCTCTGCTGTCTTCTTCTAAAAAGCGCAAACGAAGCAGCAACCACCCTTGCAGACTATGTTTCGGGCGGCGACAGAGCAAAATTCATCTCCATGATGAACGAAACGGCGCAGAGACTCGGCTGCGCAAACAGCCATTTTGTGAATCCTCACGGACTTGACGATGAAGACCAATATGTTACCGCAAACGACATGGCAACCTTTATCATGCACGCCATGACCTTCCCCGCATTTGAAGAAATCGTTGCAAAAAACACTTATACTCTGCCCGAAACAAATCTTCAGAAGGAACGTATTCTTTATTCGACCAACTATATGCTTAACAGCGCATATAAGGATTATTACTGCAAATACGTCAAGGGCGGCAAAACAGGTTCAACTTCAACCGCAGGCCGCTGCATGGTTGCCTACGCTTCAAACAACGGCTATAACTACGTTGCGGTTGCTCTCAACTCCACCTTCTATGACGTTGACAGCGACGGCGTTAACGAAAACGGCTCGTTCCTCGATTGCAAGGAAATGCTTGAATGGACCTATAAAAACATTGAGCTTGTCGCAATCTGCGACACAAACGAAATCAAAGCTCAGCTTCCTGTTCTTTACGCCAAAGACACCGATTACATAACCCTTTCCCCCGCAGAAACGGTTTACAGCCTCGTTCCCAAGGGCACGGATTCGAGCAGCCTGGTTGTTGAAATTGTTGAAGGCTCGGCACCCGAAAGCCTTAAAGCCCCCGTTAAAAAAGGCGACGTTATCTGCCGCGGCAATGTCATGTATGCAGGCAGAGTGATCAAAGAAATAGACCTTGTTGCCAGCATGGATGCAAAAATGAGCATTTTCGCATTCATTGGCACGAACGCAAAAAAGCTTTTCTCTTCGTGGCCATTCAGAATAATCGCGTTGATTGTAATTGCCGCTCTTGTTGTCCTGATTTTCCTCAAGCGCAAAAAGGACGACTTAAAGCCCACGGACAGCAAAAGCTACCGAATACTTAACTATAATGATTTCATGAAACTTAAATAAGGAGATATCTTTATGGACAATATTTATATCGGCAGAGGCAGACCCGAAGAAACCGAGCAGCTTCTTGACATGCTTGACAATGTCTTTTTCCTTGAAGACGACGAAGAAACAAGGCGCAATTTTTTGGAGCTGCTTCCGAAGCTCTACAAAAATAAATATTCGCCCGCATATAATAATGTTATTGTTAAAGAGGGCGATTCAATAAAGGCGGCTATCGGCTGCTACCCCGTTAACGTCAGCGCGGCGGGCAGAAAGCTCAGCTTTCTCGGCATCGGCAATGTTGCCGTTGCAAGAGATTCACGCGGCAAGGGCTATATGATTGACCTTATGAATCTTTCTCTTGACATCATGAAGGAAGAGAATTTTGACTATTCGCTTCTCGGCGGTCAAAGACAGAGATACGGCTTTTTCGGCTATGAGCCCATCGGCTTTGAATATCGTTTTGTTATCGACAAGGGCAATATCAGACGCATTCTCGGCAGCGAAGAAAAATCATCCTTTACTGCCCGCGAAATAACCGAAGCTGACACCGAAATCATCAAAAGAATAAAGGCACTCAATGAATCGCTTCCGTTTTATGCCGAAAGAAGCGAAGAGGATATGGTTGACGTTCTCAAATCATGGCGCTGCGTTCCCTATGCCGCATTTGAGGGCGATGAATTCAAGGGATATTTCGTAATTCAGAAATATAACAACAGCTCGATTCTTGAAATCAAGCCTGTTTCCACCGATGATATGCTCAATCTCATCATGTGCGCAATGGAGGTTATCAATGCCGAGGGTGTTTCGCTCAGCCTCCCCGCTTTTGACACGGAGCTTTGCGATTTCATGAATAAAAACTGCGGCGGCGTTTCAATCGGCACCCCCGAAATGATTAATATTTTCAACTTCGGCAAATTCATTGAGGCGTTTCTTGCAGTTAAAGCAAGCAGAATGAAGCTTTGCCCCGGCTCACTCACCCTTCTCATTCACGGCATGAAGCGCGACGAGAATATAACCGTAACCGTTGACGAAAACAACAATGTCAACGTTGCGGAAACAGAAAACAAAGCCGATATTGAGCTGAGCCACAGCGAAGCTATTCATTTCATCGGCGGTCTTTATTCAAGGCAGAGAGTTGAAATGGCGCAGAGCTTTGCTCAAAGCTGGTTCCCCGTTGATTTCTACTCCCGCAGCCTTGACAACGTATAATAATTATGAAAATTTTAATTGAGCTTTACGACAAAGAACCTATATACAACTACCTTGCGGCGGTGGTTTTCCGCCCCGACAAGGTTTATTTTGTCGGAGATTCGGATGCTCTTAACGAAAAATGCAAAAGCAAAACCGAGCGTTTCTTCCGCTTTATGGGGCTTGACTGCGAAGTTGTTTACAGATACGCGGATTCCGCCGATTTTTCTCAGCTGCGTGCTCAAATTAAAAAAATCGTTGACAGCGAAAACAAAAACGGCAACAGCTGCACGATAGACGTCACGGGCGGCAGAGACCTTGCTCTTGTTGCCGCGGGCACACTTCTTGAAAGAGTTGCCGAAATCACCTGCTACGACAAATCCGTCAACGCCTTCCGTCTGCTTTCGGGCGGCAAAACTCAACCTCTCGGGCTGAAAATTCCCTGCGAAGCTTTTATCACCGCCGCCGGCGGCACAATTTACAACGACACCCGCAACATGAATTATTCTCCCGAGGAATGGAAAATCATAAAAAAGGTTACCCGCCTGTTTTTTGAAAACTGCGACACATGGATAAGCTTTGTTAAATATCTCCAGAGAATTTCCAAAAAAGAAGGGCTTAAGGTCGGAGATGTTCTTTCGATAAAAGCACCCTTGTCGCTTTCCGAAGGCGCAAAAGCCTTTTCATGCAACGAGGATATAATGCAGGGGCTTGAACGCGCGGGAGCAATATCCTCTCTCAGAATTTTACGCTCCGAAAAGCGCGTTGAATTCAAGTTTGCAAGCTCTGAAATCGCGAATCTGCTTGTCAACGAGGGTGTATGGCTTGAAATGGCTGTTTATATGGTTGCAAAGGAAATGACCGAATTCTCCGATGCTCAGACCGGCGTTAAATTCGTCTGGGATATTCCCGACAGCCGCAAACCGCTCAACAAAATTCTTTCGGACAACACGCCCCGCAACGAGGTTGACGTTGTTATTTCAAGAGGCGTTTCGCCCGTTTTCATTTCATGCAAAACACGTTTCCCGACCAACGAGGATTTGAACGAGCTTTATGCAATCAAAGAGAATTTCGGCGGCGAGCTTGCATTTGCAATCATGGCAACAACGAAGTATGTCGGCTCGGATTCGCCGATATACGAAAGGGCAAAGGCGATGGGCATCGGATTCATCGACGAGCGCAATTTTAAAAATGAAACCGTTGCCGAAAGACTGCTTAAACTGACCGGAGGATAAAATGGCAACCGAAAAAGGCACAATTGAACTGACCAACATGGTCATGGTTGAAGACAAAGCAACAGGCAAAGTGCTTGTTCAGGAAAGAATCAAAAGTTGGAAAGGGCTGTCTTTTCCCGGCGGTCACGTTGAACCCGGCGAAAGCTTTGTTGATTCGGCAATACGGGAGGTCAAAGAAGAAACAGGGCTTGATATCCGCAATCTGAAAAGCTGCGGGGTTATTCATTGGGCGCACAACCGCAGCTTTAACCGCTACATCGTTTTTCTTTATAAAACAAGCGATTTCAGCGGCGAGCTGCTGAGCGAAACCGAGGAAGGCAGAGTTTTCTGGATTGACCACGAAAAGCTTAAAAGCATGGAGCTTTCCTCAAACTTTGCAAATTATATCCCCATGTTCATGAGCGATGAATTCAGCGAAGCCTACGGCTCATGGAACGAAGATGACCCCGAAATACTGTTATATAAATAAGTTAACCCGCCGGAAATCCGGCGGGTTTTTTGCTGTTATTCTGTTCTGAGAGCTTCAACGGGGTCTTTTCTCGATGCGATTTTTGCAGGAATAAGGCCCGAAATAAGAGTGAGCACAACGCTGATAACAACAAGGATTATTGCGCCGTCAAAGGGCAGCTTTGCAACGTTGGGCAAGCCTGCCAGATGCTCGATAATCGCATTGATGGGGATTGAAAGCAGAAGGGTTGAAAGAATACCCATCGTGCCCGAAACAAGACCCACAATAAAGGTTTCTGCGTTGAAGACTCTCGAAATATCCTTCTTCGATGCGCCGATTGCGCGAAGAATACCGATTTCTTTCGTTCTTTCAAGAACGGAGATATAGGTAATAATTCCTATCATAATTGATGAAACAACAAGCGAAATTGCAACGAAGGCAATGAGAACATAGGAAATGATGTTGATGATTGTTGTGACGGAGGAAAGCAGCAGACCGATATAGTCGGTATACTTGATTTCGCCCTTTTCGTTGCCTGCTTCTGCCTGCGCCGCGTTATATCTTGCAATTTCATCCGAAATCATATCCTTCGATTCAAAATCAAGAGGATAGATATAGATTGACTGCGGTGTTTCAAGATCTGCAACTCCGAGAATCGAAAGAGCCTCTTCATAGCTTTTTGCATAGGGTTCGGGCTCCGGCTCGGGTTCTGGTTCTGGCTCAACAACAACGGGAGCTTGCGTTGTGCCCTGGGTTTCTCCCTCTGTCGGTTTGTCGTTTTCAGAGGGATTTTCCTCGCCGCCCTGAGCATCATTTTCGCCGCCTTCGGCAGGAGGAGCAACGTCACCAAATTCGCCGTTCATAATTGCATTGAGCATCTTGAGCTTCGTAGTCTTATCCATCATCATGAGGAATGAAAGCGCCTGGTCGCCGCTTATCTGACCCATGCCTTCTATTTCCTGACCTTCAAGCATTTCGTCAAGATAGCCGACAAGCTCGCTTCTTTCGCCGATTGAAAGCATCGGTTTAAGCATAAGCTCAACCGTGCGCTTCATCTTTTCGGCTTCTTCGCCGCTGTATGTGCTGTCAATCGCAGCATAGATTTCTTCCTCGGTGACTGCAGGGAACTGACTGAAATCGGGCATTCCCGCTGCGGTGGGCGTTGCCTTGGGAGCACCGTTTGCAAGAGACATTGCGCTTGCCTTGGGAGCGGTGTCCGCAACAGCTTCAACGGCTGCATCTATCTGCGGGTCAAGCGAAACACCTGAAGCTGCGGGAGCGGTTGTTGACTCGTCGGTTGTTTCTGTTTTGATATCTTCCTTTTCAAAAGGAATGCCTGTGAACACGTCTGTTTTCGGGTCAGCCTTTTGCTGCTTTACGATTTCGCATTCGTTGGTTGCGTTGATAACATGCTCTGTGAGCGCCGTGGTATAGCCGATTGCGCCCATGGTTGTTACCATAATCGAATCGTCTGCAGGTCTTACGATGCCGACGATTTTGATTTCTTCGCCGTTTTCTACAAGCTTCTGAACATATTCGGCATCGCCGCGCATATCGTTCCAGGTCTTTGTTTCTTCGTCGTATGCGAAGTAATCGGGCTCAAGAACAATCTTGAAGGTCATGTTCAGAATGTCACTATATTCAATTTCGAATTTTTGAGGGATATATTCCTCGCCGTTCTGAGCCGCCATGAATGCCTGCATCATGTCCTGACCCGTTGTGAGTCCGAGACCCTGAATTGCAATGTCACTGATTTCGTTATTTTTGTCAACGATAAGCACAACCTCGTTATAATTCTGAGGCCATGCGCCCTGAACAATTTCATACTGGTCGCGGAGCATCGCTTCATTGTCAATAAGCTCCTGCCAGGAATTCATATATGTGGTCATCGATGCCATCATGGAGTTATCCATGCCCATGCCGCCGAGATTGATGCTGCCCATCATCGTTTCCATCATGGAAATAACGGGGCTGGGATAAACCTGATTGATGCCCTTTGAGGTGTCTGCCGAGAAAATGTTGATTGTGCCGCCGTATTTATACTGAATGCTGCTGGCATATTGCTCAACCGTGCTCAGCTCACTTTCAAGATATTCCTTGAGTGCCTTAAGGTCGTTCTGATGAATTTCGGATGTGAAGGATTCCATCATGCTTGAGGTGAGGGTGTTTGAATAAACCTTGTCAAGCGCATGGTCAACCTCGCCCGTGGGCGATATTCCCGCCATGCCTGTCATCATGGAATTCATATCCATTGCGGTTTTTTCTATCATTACGGGATAAGAGGTAAGAGTTTCCTGCTGAATAGCATCAATATATGCCTGGAAGCCGCTGGAAAGAGCAAGGATAAGCGCAATGCCGATTATGCCGATGCTGCCGGCAAAAGAGGTGAGGAAGGTTCTCGCCTTTTTCGTCATAAGGTTATTCATCGAAAGCGAAAGGGCCGTGAAGAAAGACATCGAGGGCTTTTTGGGCATTGCCTTTGCAGCCTTTTTCTCTGTTTTCTTTTCTGCTCTGGTTTTTTCCTTGCGTTCAATATCCTCGGTGGTGTAGGGATTTGAGTCGTCAACAATATTTCCGTCAACAAGGCGGACTATTCTTGTTGAGTATTCCTCTGCAAGCTCGGGGTTGTGGGTAACCATAATAACAAGCTTTTCTTTGGAAATCTCCTTGAGCAAATCCATAATCTGAACGCTTGTTTCGGTGTCAAGCGCGCCTGTAGGCTCATCGGCAAGAAGAATTTCGGGGTCATTGACAAGAGCTCTTGCAATGGCAACTCTCTGCATCTGACCGCCCGACATCTGGTTGGGCTTTTTGCCGATCTGGTCGCCGAGGCCAACCTTTTCAAGCGCTGCCTTAGCCTTCTCTTTTCTTTCTGACTTTGAGACACCTGAAAGAGTCAGCGCAAGCTCAACGTTTGACAAAACGCTCTGGTGAGGAATGAGATTATAGTTCTGGAAAACAAATCCGATTGAATGGTTGCGGTAGCTGTCCCAATCCCCGTCCTTGAAATCCTTGGTTGACCTGCCTTCAATAATAAGGTCACCCGTTGTGTATTGGTCAAGCCCGCCGATGATATTAAGCAAGGTTGTTTTTCCGCAGCCCGAATGGCCGAGAATCGAAACAAACTCGCTTTTGCGGAATTCGATATTAACGCCTTTAAGAGCGACCACCTTCGTGTCGCCCGTCGGGTATTCTTTAACGATATTTTTCAGTTTCAGCATTAAGATTACCTCTTGACAAACCAAAATTTAACTGTTACACTTGTAACAGTTGCAAGTGTAACATTAGTTTATGAACAAAATGTTATCAAAAATCAATTTTATTATAAAAACATCATAAATGTTACAAAACAGAGGAGTTTGTAATGCAAAAAAGAAACGAAGTTAATATTCTGACCAAGGAATGCATTGTCACAGCTCTGCTTCGTCTGATGGAAAACAACAGCTATGACAGCATTTCAATAACCGATATAACCAACCTTGCGGGCGTTTCAAGAATGGCATATTACCGCAATTATAACAGCAAAGACGAAATTCTGCTCAAGCATATTGTTGACCAGGAGCAGAAGCTTTTAAACGAAATTAACGGAAAAAAAGCCTCTGATTTCAAGGGTGCCATTTCTTATATTTCGGGCTTCTTCCAGGCAAATGCCGATGTTATAAAAGCAATTTATGACGCAGGGCTTGCACATATGCTCACTCAAATGCTTGAAGAAAGAGTTTATACATATTTCCCCGTTGCTGCCTCGGTAAAGGGCGGAAGATATGCGGTTCATTACTATGTCGGCGGCATTCTTTCGGTTTTCAAGCTCTGGTTTGACAACGGAATGGTTGAAGCGGTTGAAGAAATTTCGGAAATTATTTATAACCTCATTAACAATGAGCATGCCATTGATTTTGTGGTTTTGACTCAGAGGGATTAAAAGTTAACGGCTTGTACGGATTATCGTGCAAGCCGTTTTTTTGGTGTCTTTAGACGTGGAAACTACCCCCCCCGGCTTAGCCGGGGGGGATTATCTTAATATACAGATGATGCCCATATTGTATATGTGTTGTGACCATTATAATAGACAAAGTTGTCAGGATCACAGTTTGGGTCTTCAAAATTTATATATACCGTGTTTGAATTATTTGGGTCTGCAAATCCGTATGTGGTGTATTCGTTACCACCACATAAATATTTTAAAACAACAGCATGTCCGCCTTCAACCTCTCCGTTATTATTTGTTCTATACACATTGAATATTACAGGGCGGTTATGTGTTCTTAACGCAGTATACAAACTCGAAAACTGCATATTGTTCGGTGAAAAAACACAGGACATATTACAATATCCGAACCCTCTTCTATACCATGTATCATCTCCAATCGGTGTGCCCCCGTATGCATTTTTCAATGCATTATAAATATCTAGAGCACTATATGATGTTCCTTTTCTGTAATTTGATACCGCAGCAATCGAAGCAGCCCAGCAAAGCCCCTTACCGCCGGCAGTAGCGTTTTCTACCCTTTGCACATTAAGAGACACATAGTAATCTGACGAGGCGACAGAAGCTGTTGAATCCTTAAAATTTATTTGTTCAAAATCGATAGCCGAAAAAGTCAAACCGGCTTCCAAAGTCTTTTCTCTTGCATCAATTATGCTGCCCGACAGGGTTTTACATTGACTGTTTGTTTTCATTATCAATGTATCTTCTGATGACACCAAAACAAAAGGGATTTCTGACTCAATTATATTAGCAATATCCCTATCATTATCAAACATAAAACTTGAATAGTTTTTACCATTAACTTGAGTTACTGCCAATCTTCCAATATATGAGCCATTATTTTTAATAAAATAGATCTCACCATTCGGATCGGTTGAATTAACGACTTTTACAGGATCAGACAATTCAACCTTTCCATACGAAATCGAATCATCAATTCTTAAATATCTTGATAAAACGCTTTCTATATATTTCGCTGTTGCTTCGGCTGAATCTGATATGTTTTCTGTTGCGGACACACGCATACTCACACACATAAAGATTATGACAAATGTTAATGCGATGCTCAGTATCTTTTTTGTTGTTTTCATTTTTTCACCTTCCTAATAATTTTTGTGATACAGCAATAAAAAAACAATTACTATTTCATAAATAAGCCTCCTATCAAATTAGTTTTAAAAAATCTTTACCACATCAATTTCAGCATCAGGAATTATAAAACTCCCAATATACCCATTTTTTTTCTGGCTGGTATTTACATTAACATATGCTTTGTTTCCGACAAGATAATAAGCCTGCACTCCATCTGAAACCAAATATAATGGGGAGGATTTTGAGGTCAGTGAAGAAATTGTATTTAAACTATCAACCTCACTTTCAGAATGTCCTATAATAACCCTGCCGTCTTTTAAAGCAGATGCAAAAACAACATTGACTATTTTTCCGTTTTCATACAATGGAAACCAGTAATTCTGCTCACCATCATCTTTTGTTCGGAAAATATAAATAGCATTATCACAATTAATCTCCGGATGAAGTCTTCTTACAGCCTCACAGATGTTTTGAGCAGGCGTTATTGTGTTGACGAAAAGCGGCGCTGTTATATTATTATTTTTTAATTCAAAACATACAATCTCATATTTCTTTTGATACTGTTCTGTTGCTGAATCTCCGTTGTCTTCCACATTGGTAATTGAAAAATTATACACCTCTGATGAAGGGAAATTTGCTTTTTTAAATTCAATTAATATAGTCGTAACTAATAAAACCAAGCATGCTGCAACCAAAGAATATTTAATGTTAATTCTGTTCTTTTTTTGTGCTTTTGCATTTAAAGCTTCATATATTATTTCCTCTGAAATCAGTCCCAAGCAAAGCGAAAGCTTTGTTCCGTCTAATCTTTTATTATTCATAAATATACCCCTCCTTAGCAAGAAATTTTTTTAAATTTTTCCTTGTTCGGAACAAATTTGATTTTACCTTACTTTCAGTCATTGAAAAACGGCGTGCGATATCACTGATAGAATCAAAAAACCAATAGCGTCTAAGAAATATGTTGCGGCTCTCATAATCTGTTTCTTGCAAGAAACGCTCTAAACATTGTGCTAACAACTGAGCATCAAGTTCTTTTTCAACATTATGATGTGATGAAACACAGTTTTCCAATTCCTCGAATGAAACCGAAACACCTGCGGCTCTCTTTCTTGCATTTCTATATGTAATCCTTTTCATCGCTGTATTTCGTGCAATCTTCGCAATAAAAGCAGAAAAAACAGTGGGGGACGCAGGAGGTATTGATGTCCAAAGACCATAATATGTATCATTAACGCACTCCTCTGCATCTTGTGAATTGAGCACTATTCTATATATTATGTTTTTGCATAACTCACCATATTTTTTCTCGGTTTCTGCAATCGCAAGCTCAGATCTCTTCCAAAACAAATCAATAATTGTTTGATCGTCCATAACATATTCTCCTCTGCAAGCAAAACGACAAATACTAACTTCGGCAAAGCTCTTCATCTATATACTACAAATTTTCTCGATTTGGTTGCACTTGATTTTATTTAATTCCATATATATATGACAAAATTCTTCAAATATTACACAAATTTTTTTCAAAAAGCAAAAAATCATCACTTTGCACAATTTTGTCTATGGTTTTTTGTTGGATTTTACTTAATGTTTGTATATAAAAAAGGACAACCAATTTGGCTGTCCTTAATACTTTGTGTTTAAGAAATACTGCATAACCTTGTTTGAAACCGTTGAAGCAACGCCCGAGCCCTGGCCGCCGTGCTCCGCGATGCAGACAACGGCAAGCGGCAAATCCGCTCTTTGCGAGTAGCCGACAAACCAGGAATGGCTTTTGGCATTGTCTATCTGCGCCGTGCCCGTTTTGCCGCACATCTGAAGATTTTCAAACTTCCAATCGCCGTATTTATCGGCAACATTTGAACGCAGAAGAGCGTTGAGCCTTGACGCCGTTTCGGGCTTTATTGTTACCATCTCTTCAGGCATTCTGCCCACTATTTCGGAAACCGTTCCCATTGAGCGGATTCTGTCGGGCGCATAGCCCGTGCCGCCGTTTGCAACGGCTCCCATAATTGAAAGAAAATGAGCAGGGTTGACATAGGTGGTGGACTGACCGATACCTGCCCAGCCAAGCTCCGCTTTATTCTCGTCAGAGGGCGAAAAACGGCTTTTTGTCAGGCGGATTTCTTTTGCATAGAGCTGGGCGTTGAAGCCCATTGACTCCGCCGTTGCCTTCAGCTTTGCCGCGCCGAGTTCAATTGAAATCTGAGCAAAAGCCGAGTTGCAGGAATTGTTCATTGCCTGCTGAAAGTTCTGCTTGCCGTGCTCACCGTTGCAGATAACCGTGCCGTCACCTGTTTCGTATTTTCCATCGCATTCAAAAATGCGTGAATCGATATCGGCAATGTTTTCAATTGCACAGGCGGCGGTAACGATTTTCATAATCGAGCCGGGGGTATAGATACCTGAAATAACGTTATCAAGAAAAACACCCGAATATTTTTCGTTGGTCAGAAGGTCGTCGGGTCTGTTTTTGATGTCATATGTCGGCTTTGAAACGCTGCAAAGAAGCTGACCGGTTTTGTAATTATAGACAGCAACCGCACCGTTATAATCGCCGAGAGCCTTGTAAGCGGCTTTGTTTGCCTCGCTGTCGATATTCAGCGTTATGTTTGTGCCCGTGCCGCTTTGCTTGAGGTTATATATTCCTTCGATTTTGCTGTAGCCCGAAAGCACGTCGCGGTAAAGATAATGGGTTCCCGTTGAGATGTATCCCGCCGTGTCGCCCACAACATGGAGCACGGATTCTCTGACGGCTTCGCTATCCGCAAAAACTCTTTCATTATCCGAGCTTTTGGCAAGCTCAACGCCGTTGATATCATAAATCGCACCCGCATTGACTATTGTTCCACCCGAATAAATGTGGCGGTTTGCCTTGTGCGAAGCCCATTCCGAGCCGTTGAGAAAAAGGCTCACAAGAAAGATTGCGATGCCTGCAACAAAAGCAAGAATCAGTGCGTAAATTATTGCCGCACGCCTTGCGGTTATCCTCATGAAACGGCACCCCCCTTTGTGTTTTTGACGGGAGCTGTTTTCTGAACCTTTTTGATTGCGATGTCGGGCTTCGGCGGCTCAAAGGGAGCACCCGCCGCTCTTATATAAGCCAAAAGCCCCCATGAACAGAGCATGCTCGAGCCGCCGCGGCTGACAAAAGGCAGGGTTACGCCCGTCAACGGCAGCAAATCCGTTATGCCGAAAACGTTCAGCGAAAGCTGGAATAGCAGCATGCCCGCAGCGGAGACCGCCGCAATTGCATAAAAGGTTGATGCCGAGGATTTTGCGGAACGGATTGCAAACAGCGCAATACCCGCAAAGCTGAGCAGAACGGCAATGCCGATAATAAGCCCCATTTCTTCGCAAATCAAGCCGAAAACAAGGTCTGTTGAAGCGGCGTAAACATCGCGCAGATAGCCTTCGCCGAGACCTAAGCCGAAAAGACCGCCGCTTGCGGAATAAATCAGAACGCGGGTCTGCTGATAGCCCGTTGTGTCAATGAAATCCCAGACATGGCGGTATGCGGCAAAGCGGTTTGCAACATAGGGCTTGAAAAAGATTATAAGAGCCGCTCCCATGAGGGCAACGGTGCATATGAGAGCAATGGTTCTGACATCTCCCGAGCGCATGAACGCAATGAGTATAAATGTAAAAAAGAAGATGAGAGCCGTTCCGAAATCCTTCATAAGAAACAGCGCACCGACACAGCCGAGAGAGAAGATTATGTATTTTGTAAGGCTGGCGTTTGAAAGCAGCTTTTCGAGCGATACCGCGCCAACCAGAATGAACGCAACCTTAACAAGCTCCGATGGCTGAATTGAGAAAAATCCGAGGTCAATCCAGTTGAGGGTTCCGTTGATATTCTGCGCAAGCACAAGGTTTAAAGCAAGCACGCCAATTGAGCCCACAGCGGCGGGATAGCGCAGAATGCTTGCAAAATGAACGTCTTTTATCAGCAAAAGCATTATCAGATAAACCGCAAGCCCCAGAGCGATTGCGATAACCTGCTTTATTGCATATTCCTCGCTGAAGCTGGCACACACCGTCAGCCCGATGCCCGAAAGGAAAAACGCAATTGCCTCCAGCTCAAAATAGTCGTTGCCGGTCACAAGAGTGCCTATGAGCATATAAACCCACTCGGCGGCGATATAGCCGAAGAAAATATAAACCATTGTCAGACTCAGTTCCTCCTGCCTGCAAAGCACGCATGCCGCGCAGACAAGCTGAAACGCCGTCATAAGAGCCATAACGGTTATCTGCTGAAAATGGGACTGCTTTTTTACCGCAGCTTCTGCCATGTTTTTCCCTCCCTTTGCTTCAGAATATCCGATATATATAATCATACCATACAGATAAAAAAATTTCAAATCAATTATATTCCGTAATTTTTTTAAAACTGTTAACAAATATCGTTAAGTTTATTAATTATATCGCGTTAATATAAGGTAGCGACTATTATCCCCGCCGTGCACTTCGGCATATAATGCTTGTGTGAGGTGAAGTCACAAAAAACGTGTCTTTGCACCCCTTTCTTCCTCTCATAATAAAAATACTTGCAAGCGAGGGAAAAATAGTGTATAATGTTTTAAATATGATTATTATAATGGGTGTAGTGCCGACAGAGGGGAAGCGTAATCAATGAATGCTTATTTTGATAACAGCGCAACAACTGCGCCGTGCTGCGAAGCGGTTAATGCCGTTTCCGACGCAATGACACGGTGCTGGGGCAACCCCTCATCTCTCCACAGCATTGGAAACAGAGCAATGGAACTGCTGGAGGAATCCAGAAAAGAAATTGCCGCCCGTCTTTCATGCAGCCCAGAAGAGATTTATTTCACCTCGGGCGGCACAGAAAGCAACAATCTCGCCGTCATGGGCGCCGCCTATCAGATGCGCCGCATGGGCAGAAGAATAGTTTCAACAAGCGTTGAGCATTCCAGCATTGACGACACACTGAACAAGCTCGAAGCAGAGGGCTTCGAGGTCATAAAGCTGAAAGTTGACAGCTACGGCAGGATAAACGAAAAAGACCTTTTCGCCGCCGTTAATTCAAACACGATTCTTATAACCATGATGCTCGTTAACAACGAGGTGGGAACAATAATGCCGGTTCAGACTGCAAAGCGTGCCGCCATGATGGCGCGCTCACCTGCGCTGATTCACTGCGACGCCGTTCAGGCATTCGGTAAAATGCCCGTCAAGCCCGCTTCGCTCGGCGTTGATTTGCTGACGGTAAGCTCCCATAAAATCCACGGTCCGAAAGGAGTCGGCGCGCTTTATATCCGCAAGGGTGTTAAGATCAAGCCGAGAACCTTCGGCGGCGAGCAGGAAAAGAAAATCAGGCCCGGCACGGAGGCAATGCCCGCAATCGCAGGCTTCGCCGCAGCGGCAAAAGCTCTGCCCGAGCCTCAGCGCGAGCTGGAGCATATAACCATGCTCAGAGATTATATGGTTTCAAAGCTTGGCGAGCTTGGCGATATAGTTGTTAACTCTCCGCCCGATGCTCTGCCTTATGTGACCAACATTTCGGTGCTCGGAATCAAATCCGAACCGATGCTCAACTTCCTTTCGGAAAGAGGAATCTTCGTTTCAAGCGGCTCTGCATGTTCAAAGGGCAAAAAGAGCCATGTTTTGATGCAGATGAATCTTGACCGCAGAAGGCTGGACAGCCCGCTGAGAATCAGCTTTTCAAGATACACAACAATTCAAGAAATAGATGCTCTTATTCTCGGCATTGCCGAGGGCAAAAAGGTGATAAGGGCAATAAAATAATTCGGAGAAAAAAATGAAAGAAATAATTTTAATTAAAAACGGCGAGCTTGCTCTCAAAGGACTCAACAGAAGAACCTTTGAGGATATGCTTGTTAAGAACATGCGCCGCAGGCTCGAATCCGCAGGCAGGTTCAAATTCACAATCGCGCAGTCAACCATCGTTGCCGAGCCCGAGGACGGAGCCGACCTTGACGAGGCGGTTGAACGCATCAAAAAGATTTTCGGCATCGCCGCTTTTTCAAGAGCTGCGGCGGTTGAAAAGGATATGGAAACCATTCTGAGAAGCGCCGAAGAATATCTGGCTCCCCAGCTTCTCACAGTCAGAACTTTTAAGGTTGAAGCAAGGCGCTCGGACAAAAAATTCCCTCTCGGCTCGCCCGAGATTTGCAGGGAAACGGGCGGCTATCTGCTTCGCAAATTCCCCCATCTTGAGGTTGACGTTCACAACCCCGACATGGTTGTTACCGTTGAAATCAGAGACACACATGCCTATATTCACGGCAAGCAGATAAAGGGTGCGGGCGGCATGCCCACCGGCTCATCGGGCAGGTCCGCAGTTCTTATTTCGGGCGGCATCGACAGCCCCGTTGCCGCTTATATGATGGCAAAGCGCGGTCTGGAGCTTATGGCAATCCACTTTGCTTCGCCGCCTTATACCAGCGAAAGAGCAGAGCAGAAGGTTCACTCCCTGCTCAGACAGGTCAGCAAATATTCGGGCAGAATAACTCTGTTTGTTGTTCCTTTCACAGAGATTCAGGAGCTTATCAAGGATAACTGCCCCGAAGATATTTTCACCGTTATCATGCGCCGCATGATGATGCGTGTTTCGCAGATAATCGCGCAGAAAGAGCATGCAGGCGCGCTCATCACGGGCGAAAGCGTCGGTCAGGTTGCAAGCCAGACCATGCCCGCTATCGCATGCACGGATGCAGTTTGCGAAATGCCCGTTTTCCGCCCGCTTATCGGCATGGATAAAGACGAAGTTGTTGCAATTTCAAGAAAAATAGAAACTTTTGATATATCGATTCTTCCTTATGAGGACTGCTGCACGGTCTTCACCCCGAAGCATCCCAAAACAAAGCCCACGCTCGAATATGTTGAGGAATGCGAAAAGGCGCTTGAAGTGGACAGGCTCGTCAAGGAAGCAGTTGAAAATACAAGATTTATTCATATAAACGCTTATTAAAAGGAGAACACCATGTCGGTTTGCGAAATTCTTTCCGTCGGAACAGAAATTCTGCTCGGCGATATTCTTAACACAAATTCAAGATATCTTTCGCTTGAGCTTGCAAAACTCGGCATTTCCGTGCTCAGGCATACCACCGTCGGCGACAATCACGAAAGGCTTGCCGCCGCGCTGAAAACCGCTCTTGAAAGGAGCGATATTGTTATCGCAACGGGAGGTCTCGGCCCCACCGCCGATGACATCACAAGAGATGTTTGCTGCGAGGTTATGGGCTTTGAGCTCATGCTCGATGAAGGCATCGCGGCAAAAATCCGAAGCTATTTTGAATCCAAGTGCATCGAAATGCCCGAAAGCAATCTCAGACAGGCTCATGTCCCCGTCGGCGGCACGGTTTTTGAAAACAACCACGGCACCGCCCCCGGTCTGGGGCTCAAAAAAGGCGGCAAATGCGTTGTTATTCTGCCCGGCCCGCCCTATGAAATGGCTCCGATGTATCACGAAAGCGTTGTGCCCTATCTTGCAGAATATTCCGACGGCGCAATCGTTTCGCACACGGTCAGAACAATGGGAATCGGCGAAAGCGCGATGGCGGAGCTTGTTGCGGATTTGCTCGAAAACGAAAATCCGACCGTTGCACCCTATGCCAAAAAAGGCGAAGCTCTTTTAAGAGTTACCGCTAAAGCAGACAATGAAGAAGAAGCGGAAAAGCTCTGCGCTCCCGTTATTGACGAAATAAAATCAAGGCTTGGCGGATATGTTTACGGAATCGACAGCGAAAGCATTGAGCAAAGAGTTGTTGAACTGCTGAAAACAAACAATCTCACTCTCGCAACCGCAGAAAGCTGCACCGCAGGCTATATCCCTAAACGAATTACCGATATCCCCGGCGCAAGCAGCGTTTTTGAATACGGCGCAATAACCTATTCAAACGATGTCAAGCAAAAAGTTCTCGGCGTTAAAGAAGAAACGCTTAAAGCATACGGCGCGGTCAGCGAACAGACCGCAAGAGAAATGGCGGCGGGCATACGCCGCATTTCGGGTGCTGATATCGGACTTGCCGTTACGGGTATTGCAGGACCCGGCAGCGACGGCACAGACAAGCCCGTCGGTCTTTGCTATATCGCAATCAACGCCGCCGGCTATGAAAAATTTGAAAAGATCGAAACCGGCAAAAACGACAGGGAGTATAACCGATATGTAACCGGCTCCCGCGCGCTTAACCTTGTTAGGATTTATACAGAAAATAGGGAAAGAGGATAAGGTTCATGGACTCAAAAATAATCACGCTGATACTTTGCCCGATTTTTGCGGCATTGACCGTTATTTTTACTGCTCTGGCAATCATAAATTTTGTTAAAGAGCCTGAAATGCAGGTTCAGATTGAAACCAAAGCGGCAGAATATGTCATGAGCGGCGAGGTCGAATTTGATGCACCCGCAAAAAAGCTTGACGGCATTGTTTCAAATAATATGAAGGCTCAGGCAAGCTACCCCGAGGGTATTCTTGAGGAGCTTAAGCAGGCTTATTCAATCAACAACAACCTTGTCGGCTGGCTGTCAATCCCCGGCACGGAGATTGACACCGCCGTTTTGCAGAGCGGCGACAACAGCAAATACCTCAAAAAAGATTTCTATGAGCGAAACACAACAAACACAACATCAACCAACTACGGCAACTTATATCTCGACTATCGCTGCATAGACAGCGGCATTTCAAAAAACACGGTTATTCACGGTCATACAACGGGAAAGGCAGACGGAATCCCGAAGCAGGCATTCCGCTCGCTTTATGACTACCGTAAAATGCAGACCTTTATTGAAAGCCCGATTATCAGATACAGCACTCTTACCGAAGAATACACTTACAAAATATGCGCCGTTTTCCTTTCAACCACCGAGCCTTCGGCTGACAACGGCTATTTCTTCAATTATATTTACCCCGACATGAGCGACAGTAACATGGTTGGCTATATTGAGCAGGTTAAGCAGAGAATGCTTTATAATACAGGCGTTTCGCTTGAACCGACCGATAAAATAATCACCCTCTCAACCTGCATTTATGACTACGGCAAAAGCGTTGACACCCGCCTTGTCGTTGTGGGCAGGCTTCTTCACGAGGGCGAAAGCACGGCTGTTGATGCTTCCCTTGTCAAGGACAACCCCGACTACCGCAGACCTCAGGTGTGGTACAGCAGAAACGGCAAAACCAATCCTTATAAAAACGCAGAAAAATGGCAGCCCAGCGCCAAATAATATAAATCCTTTAATCGGAGGACAAAAAGATGTCGAAAGATAACATGAACGAAAACAAAAAGCCTTCATCTCTCCCCGAGGGGCTCAGCTCAATTGCGGACGATGAAGCAATAACCGAAATAGACTTCAACGATTTTCTTGAGGAAACCTCGGGCTCTGCGCCCCTTTTCGAGGGCTTCCACGAGGATATTGAAAAAACCGAAAAGAGCCTTGAAAATGAGCTTCAGAGCCTTTATGACGACATTATGAGCAGCGGCCCCGAAACAATCGTGCCCAAGCCCCTTTCGATGCTCACCGCAAACGAAGCCGAGCCTGCAAAAGTCGCTTTATCCGACCCCGAAGAAACCGAGGCGGAAAGCCTTGAGGATTTGTGGATGAATCCCGACGATTATTTCGACGATGACATCCCCGTTGTTTCTCTTGACGGCGAAGCGGATTCAAACACCGAAGCCCCCGTTAAAGCTTCTGCTTCTCCCACCGAAAGCGAACCCTTTGACAGCGCAAAGAACGACATTTTCAGCATGATTGACTCTCTCAAATCGGAAACCGATAATGAAACGGGCTTTAACGACATTCTTTCAGAAATCGAAGCAAACAGAGAAATCGCTCCCGTTGACTCCGAGCTTTCTGCGGCTGCTCAGCTCGTTTCTTCTCTGCCTTCGGTTCAGGCTTTTGAAGAAGAGCCCGAAGACGAAGAGGAGGTTGAAGACCTCGATTTCAGCGAAGAAGATTTTGAATGGAACGAGCCCGAAGTGCCTGCCCCTGAAATTCCTGCTGAGCCTCAGGCCCCCGCAAACGATTTTATCGACACTTCGTCCGACGAGTTTGAGAGAGAGCTTGCGGAGCTTCTCGGCGATGCGCCTCCCGCTGCGGCAGAAGAAAAAGAAGGCAATGCCGTTCCCGCGGGCTTTGTTATCAGCGTTCCCGATGACGGAAACGACTATGAAAAGGCTGCCGCCGTGCCCGAAAAGCTTTATGAATCGGCTCCCATGAGCAGCGCAAGCCTTGCCGATGACCCGGACTTTGTCGGCGAAATCGATGATGAAGAAAACACCAAGAAAAAAGACAAGAAAAAGAAAAAGAAGAAGGAAAAGCCGCAGAAAGAAGACGCTCCCTCCGGTGCGGGCGAGATTATAAGAAAAATCGTTCTTTCGATTTCAATTATAACAATTATCGTAAGCGTCGGCATTCTTGTTAACACATATATCATTGAGCCCTACCGTTTCAAGTCCGACTCGGAAGATCTTGTTGCACAGATGAACGAGGGAATCAGCAACCACAGCGACTCAAGCGTTAACGATGTTCAGCCCGGCAACACCGACATTGAATATCCCGACGGCATGCTCGCAAAGTACGCTCAGCTCTATGCCGCAAACGACGACCTTGCGGGTTGGGTTTCAATCCCCGGATTTGAAATCAACCTTCCCATTGCTCAGGGAAATGATAACAACTATTATCTCAAAAAGGATATTTACGGCAAGTATACCCGTTACGGCGTGCCCTTCTTTGACTACAGAATGGACGACCTTGTTAATCTTCACAGAAACACTGTTGTTTACGGTCATAATATGCGCCATGACGACCTTATCTTCGGCATGCTTGAAAACTACCGCAAAATCGAAGGCGGCTTTGAGCAGGCACCCGTTATTGAATGCAACACAATTTACGGCGACCACACATGGTTTGTTTATGCCGTATTCATCACAAATGCAGATGAAGAAGATGATAACGGCTATGTGTTCCCCTATAACTTCATCGATGTGGGCGACGCAAAGTTTGCCGCATATATCGAAGAAATAGACAAGAGAAAGTTCTATACAACCGGTGTTGACATTGCCGTGACCGACAAAATTCTCACTCTTTCCACCTGCTGCTACGACTTTGACGATGCAAGGCTCGTTGTTGTTGCAAGAGAAAAGAGACCCGGAGAAAGCGTCAGCGTTGACACATCAAAGGCTTATTATAACAACAACCCCAAATATCCTCAGGCATGGTATGATGCCAACACAGGCAAAAGTAACTCTTACGCGCAGGATCCGCGCTGGTAAACTGACATTAAGGTGAATGGAACGGTGATTGATTTATGAACAGAAAGGTGAGTATTTGCACGCTCTTCGCCTCTTCGGCGCAGGGCGCAGCAGAGTATCTGGAACAAAAGCTTGCGAGATATGCCGACATCTCAACAAAAGATTTCGGCGATGTTTCCGTTTTTGCCGCCGGAGCGGCTGACCTTGCCGACAGCAGCGATTTTGTTGTTGCTGCCGCACCTCTCAACACCTTCCTTAACGCCAAGCTTCGTTTACTCAAAGCTCTTTCTGTCAGAATCGTCAAGAGCAAGTCGGTTGAATCGCTTTTCGGCGAAAACGCACCCGAAAACATTAAAGAACGCGACCTGCATGCCGCGATTCCGCACAAAGCAACCGCATTCCCCACCCAAGACGGTCTCTTTTCCGCCTTCGCGGTCAAGGATGATGACTGCACCGTTGTTTTCCTTCCTCTTGACGAAAACAGACTTGAATATCTCTTTGCGCACGGTCTTGACAGTCTTTTTTCGGATAATCCGGCACCAATTTCAGCCCCGATTCCTGCTCCCGCCGCTCCGAAAACAAAGATGCAGGAGCTTCGCGAGCGCATTTGCAGCATTGCTTCGAGCGGAAAAACCGTTGCAATCTCTCCGTGCGGAAGCTCAAAGCTGCTGACTTCCGCTGTTTCCGCCGTCCCCGAAGCAAAAAACGTCTTCATTGCCGACTATTCCGCATATGAAGGCAGCCCAAATGAAACTACCGCAGACTACATAGCCCGAAGCGCCAAGCTTTCAAAAGAAAATACGGGAGCCGACCTCGGCATTGCAATTTCCGATATATATAACGACAATTCGGCAGACGGCGACTTTGTCATCGTCTGCGTTGCGGATTCCGCCAGAGCAAAAGCGGCAAAGGTTTACGCAAAGCCCGGCGAAGACAAAAAACTGCTCATTGTTGCGTCAATAATCAAGCTGTGCAGCATGCTGGACGAGCTTTCCGCCGCAGGGCTGATTAATCCCAACCCGCCCAAGGCTCAGAAGAAATGGGGAAAAAGCTCCAAAACTCCGCTTATTGTGGCAATTATCGGCATAGCTCTTGCCATCATTGCATGTGTTATCACCGCCTTTGTTTTATCGGGCAAAGAGGATGATACCGCACCAACCTATGCAGAAGGCAATGAATTTTTCCAGGAAGCGGAAACACTTTATAATTTCGAGGAATACGACTATCAGGGCGGCAGCGGACTTGAAAACGAAGATATGGGTGCCGTTGCCATCATTCCCGAAACTCAGCCCGGCTTCATCACCTCAGCCCCCTCGCTCATAACCTTGCGCACTATGGCAACAAAAGCCTCAACAACAAGACAGACCGTTACCAAAATAATAACCACCATCGCAACCACCCTTAAAGCAACCACCACAACCGCAAAGGCACCCACTACAACCGCAAAGCCTACCACCACAACGACCAAGCCGACAACCACTGCAACCACCAAAGCAACCACCACAACAACCAAACCGACAACCACTCTCGCGCCTTCAACGACATCTTCAAAGAACGAAAGCGCAACCCTCGCCTCAGGCGGCGGCACCTTTGTTTTCAGAGTTTACGGCTTCGGTCACGGCGTCGGAATGAGCCAGCACGGCGCAATTCAGATGGCGAAAAACGGCGATAAATACGATAAAATTCTCACCCACTACTACCCCGGCACAAGCATAAAAACCGACTCCGCAACACCACTTACAGTAAAATACGGCGGTGAGGATATACCCATTGTTGAGTATCTTTGCAAAACAACAAAGCGCGAAATCGGTCCGAGCGCACCCTCGGAAGCTCTCAAGGCACAGATTGTCACGGCATATACCTTTGCAAAGTATTATAACTTTGATGTTCAAAAATCCAAACACGCATACGACAAGAATTATGAATATCTCGGCACGACGCTTCACCAGGCGTGCCTTGAAGTGCTCGGAATGCAGAGCGACACCGATACTCCCGCCGCAAAATATGTTGACTATAACGACAGTGCCGCCTTCACCTGCTATTTTGCATCAGCAGCAGGAAAAACAGCATCGGCAGGCAGCGTCTGGGGCGGTAACAGCCAGCCCTATCTCGTCGGCGGCGTTTCAAGCTGCGAAACCGTTGACACTTCAACGGTTGAAATCAGCGCAACGGATATGAAAAATTATATTGAATCCTATGCAAAGGATAACGGCATCACAATAAACCTTTCCGGCAACCCCGCCGAATGGCTTGAAATTCTTTCCCACGACAGCGCATACAACAGCTCAACCGGCTATGTTACCGAAATCAGAGTCGGCGATTATAAAATGAAGGGCAATGCCTTCAGAAGCTATGTTGTTGATTTTAAGCTTCGCTCGCATTGCTTCAGCTTTGAATTCAAGCCCGCATAAAAACACAGGATTGTCTCACGGGAATCAAAAACCGCCGTGAGGCAATCCTTTTTTCTTGAATTCTATTGACAAGGACATAATATACAGTTATAATTAACATTACAAATATATTTTGTAAACATTTCACAAACACAGGCTATTTGCATAGACTGTGAACAAGGAGGTTAAGATCATGGCAAAATCAGAATTACCGTTGTTGCTGCTTGACAATGCTTCAATGAGCACGGTTGTTAACGAAGGCGACTTCAAATGCAGCATGCTGACTTTTGAAGAAGCAAAAGCAATTGTTGAAATGCACGGTGTTGACGATGTTCTCCGCTGCTTCTCGGGCGACCCGCTCGAAACAGTTGTTTTCAATTATCTTGACATTAAGGGTCAGCATTTTGAGTACAAAAAGATTACCAACATGCGTTCCGGTCAGGATGCTATCGTTTTCAAAACTTATGTCACACCCTCTGAAACACAGCCTGTGATCACAACCAAATATGATTCACAGGCAAAGAAAATTCAGAACATATATGTTTACTGTCAGCTCATTTCAAAAGCATAAGCAAAAAAATAGGGACTGTTTCAGACGAAACAGTCCCTTTTCTTATAATATAAACTTATTCCACGGCTCGGCATCGGCATCAGGCTTGAGCGAAAATGCCATTTTCTCGCCGCTGACGGGGTGGCTGAATTCCAGCGTGTGGGCAAAAAGTGCGAGGTTTCCGCTGCCGCCGCCGTATCTTCCGTCGCCGTAAAGCGGCATTTTTCTGCTTGAAAACTGAACTCTTATCTGATGTGTTCTGCCGGTATGAAGCAGAATGTCAAGCAAAGAAAAGCCTTCGTTTTCACCGATAACCTCATATTCAAGCGAGGCTTCGCGAACACCCTTTCTCTCGCGCTTAACAACAAACGTTTTGTTTTTCTGCTTGTCTCTGAAAAGCAAATCCTTAAGAACACCGCTTTTTTCTTCGGGAACACCCTTCACAACGGCATAGTATCTTTTTTTGATTTCATTTTGCTCCGCCTGCCTTGAAAGCGCAGCCGCAGATTTGGCATCCTTGGCATAAACCATGATTCCCGCCGTTTCTCTGTCCAGCCTGTGAACGGGATAAGCCTGTGCCTTTTCGCCGCTTTGTTCAAAATGCTCATTGAGCAGCGATATCATGTTTCTGCCCTCGCCGCTCTGGCTGAGAACGCCCGCAGGCTTGAAGCAGACCGCCAAAAACTTATCCTCAAATAAAATCTTCATTTTCGATTCTGTTTCTCATTCTTTTTTCGCTGCGTCTGAGCGCGAATCTGATATTATCCAAAACAAGCCAGAGCTGATTGGCAAACTGAAGAGGTTCTTCTCTCATTCCCGTTCTGAACCATTCGGAAATGATTCCGACAAACGCGTATTCATAGAAGGATGCGATGAATTCAATATCCGCTTCGGGAACGTTCATGCCCTCTGCCTGGTGCCTGACAACATCAAGCATAATGTGCTGAAGAGCTTTATACATATAATTTTCAAGGTAATCATAGCTTCGTGAGGAACAGATGTTGTTAATCATCTTTTTATGTTCGTATGCCGTGTTTGAAATTTTGAGAAAAGCGGTTAACCATGAACCGCCGTTTTTCTGTGCATCCACAAGCTCGTTAAGCTCTTTGGTAAAAATTTCTTCAAGCAGGTCATAAATATCGCTGTAATAATAATAAAAAGTGTTGCGGTTAATTCCGCAGGTTTCAACAATATCCCTGATTGTGATTTTGTCAAACGGTTTGCTGCTGAGCAGCTCAATAAACGTCTCATAAATGAGTCTTTTAGTATCCTTTTGCATTTTTCCTACCTCATTTTTTACTTTTGTCCCATATATCCGTAAAATTATACCGGAAGCCTGCTGCTTCCGTGATTATTTTTATTGTAACACAATATGCAAATTTGTTCAAGTATACAATAATTTGTCTTTGTCCGAATGCGACTGTATAAAAAAGGAGTGCACTGCCAAATGTGTGCAGCATCTGACAGTGCGTTGGGGAAAGAGAAAATAAAAATGAAAAAAGAAGTTGTTAAAGACAAGGAGATGAAAACACAACAAATTCTCATCTGCTTGTATAATATTGCATAGTTGCTTTGTTTTTGTTGTAGAATTGTGAATAAATTGTAAACAAACGACATTTTCGGTCGCTTTTGTTCAAAATCGCGCAATTACTGAGCTAAAAAAGCTTTGAATCCCTTATAAGCCATATAAACATCAAGCTTTGAAACAACCTCAAACGGTGCGTGCATCGAAAGAACGGGAACACCCACGTCAACAACCTCAACGCCGAGGTTTGCAACATATTTTGCAACCGTTCCTCCGCCGCCCTCGTCAACCTTGCCGAGCTCACCGGTCTGCCAGGCAACCTTTTCGCTGTCGAACAGGGTGCGGATTTTCAGCATAAATTCGGCGTTTGCATCATTTGTGCTGCTCTTGCCTCTTGCTCCCGTGTATTTTGTGACAACAATGCCTTTGTTGAGGAATGCTGCATTGAGCTTATCATGAACCGAGGGATAAATCGGGTCAAAGCCTGCGTTAACATCTGCCGAAAGGCATTCGGAGGCGCGGAGCACGTCTCTGCCCTCAAGACCCTGAGTTTTTGCGATGTCTGCAATGAAATGCTTGAGGAACGCGGAGTGAAGACCCGTGTTGCCGTCTGAGCCTGTTTCTTCCT
The DNA here is from genome assembly GCA_045591425.1 of Acutalibacteraceae bacterium. Lineage (GTDB taxonomy): Bacteria > Bacillota > Clostridia > Oscillospirales > Acutalibacteraceae > CAG-177. The sequence continues at coordinate 45,564 of JAZNSX010000075.1, forward strand.
TGTCGGTTATAACGGTAACGCTTGTGAATTCAGGCATAACCGTGTCAAACTCAGCCATAACGGAGGGATATGCGCAAACGCGGTCATCATGGCCGTAAGAGCCTATCATGCTGCGGTCAAAGCCGATATCCGATGCCTTGAACGCAGGCACGGCCTCAAGCTCCGCAGAAAGGAAATCGGCTTCAACAATGCCGTATTTTTCATTGAGAAGCTTCATGATATTGAGCTTCACCATTTCGCTGCCCTTGTCTGTGCAGAAAGGACGGCTGCCGACAAGAACATTGAGGTTTTCGCCCTCAATTGCTTCGCCGAGAGGTCTGTTTGCCTGTTTTTTATCAAGATGGGGCAAAAGGTCGGTAACAACAAATTTCGGGTCGTTATCATCCTCGCCGAGGCATACATTCACGCAGCTGCCGTCGCGGCGGTAAATAACTCCGTGGAGCGCAAGAGGAATTGCTGTCCACTGATATTTTTTGATTCCGCCGTAGTAGTGAGTTTTGAAAAGCGCAAGCTCAGCATCCTCATAGAGAGGGTTGGGTTTTAAGTCGAGACGGGGAGAATCGATGTGAGAAGCAACAATTTTTGCACCCTTTTCAAGGCTTTCTTTGCCGAAGGTGCAGAGAATCAGAGCCTTTGAGCGGATATCGGCATAAACCTTGTCGCCCGCTTTATAGCTTGCCTTGGGGTCAAAGGGAACATATCCTTTTTCACATGCAAGTGCCTTAACATATGCCGCAGCTTCGCGCTCCGTTTTGCATTTATTCAAAAAATCCTTATAGCCCTCGCAGAAGGCATCCGCGGTTTCGATTTCGCCTTCTTCGCAGGTGTATGCGGCATGCTCGGGAGAATAAAAAAGCTCCTCCTTCAATATTTCAGCCTGTGTTTTTTCGCTCATCATAATCATCCTTTTTTATTTAATACAATTTATTATAAGCATTTAAAGCCTTGTTAACCTTTTTAACATAGTGTGCCGTTTCGGCAACGGGAATATTCGCAAGTGTTTTTCCGTCGGGCGAAATGCCGCTGTCCTTCAGCCAGCCGTTGACCCTGCCCCTGCCCGCATGATATGCAGCCAGTGCAGTATCAGTTTCGCCGAATTCATCAAGCAGATAGCTCAGGAAAAATGCGCCGTATTTAACGGAAGTTTCGGGGTCAAACAACGAAAGCGGTTTGTTCTCTTCGCCAAGCTTTGTGCGCAGCCAGTCGAATGTTTCGGGTGTTATCTGGGTCAGCCCAACGGCATCTGCATCTGAAACCGCCTTGGGATTAAACGAGCTTTCGGTTTTTATGACCGCAAAAAGCAAATTGCTGTCTATGCCGTATTCCGCGCTGTATTTTTCAACATATCCGGAATATTTTATGGGGTATATCAGCTTCATAACGCTTTTTCCCGATATAAAAAATGCGCCGAACAGAACAGCCGCAGCCGTCATTATTAATATTGCTGTTTTAATTTTGCCTTTGAGGGTCATGTTGTGTCCTTTCGGATCAATTCTGAGTTTAGCTGCAAATTCAAATCATCGCTCGGATTGTTATTAATAATAATATCCGCTTTTTCTATATAGTATTCCACGGGAGGCTGGGCATTGATACGCATTTTTGCATCCTCAAGCGAAATTCCGTCGCGCTTCATGATTCTTTCAAGCCTCACGTTTTCATCCGCAACAACGCTGACAGTCTTTTCGCAAAGCGCAGTCATGCAGCTGTCAAAAAGCAACGCAGCGTCAATAACCGCTGCTTTTGCGCCGCTTTTTTCGGCTTTATGTATCAGCTCAACGGCAAGGCGGGTTATTTCGGGGTGAGTTATAGCGTTCAGCGCCTGAACTCCTTCGGGCGAAGCAAAGGCGCGCCTTGCAAGCCCGCGGCGGTCAAGAACGCCGTCTTTTATGATATCCTCGCCGAATTCCTTGCAGAGCATCGACAAAACCTCGCTGTTTTCAACAGCTTCTCTTGCAAGCTTATCGGTGTCAATTATTGCATAGCCTTCTTCTTCAAGTTTTGCGGCAACGGTGGTTTTGCCCGCGCCCGTCTGACCCGTCAGCCCGATTACGGGGATTTTTATATCAAGGTCAATAACTCTGAACGCCGCAGAGCGAAGAAGCCTGTTATAAACCGCAAGACCGACGCCGCTTGAAACGGGGCAGCGCACAAAAGCCCTCTTGCAGCCCATGGCATCCACCTCACGCAGAGCATCAAAAATGCTGTGTGCCTGAGATTCGTCATCGTTTTCTTTGCCATATTCAATGTATTTTTCAAAATGCTTTCCCTCTCCCTCAAAGCAGACGGCGCAAACCGTGTCTTTCTGGGCAGAAAGGAATTTTTTATATTGCTCAAAGCTGCCTTTAATAATCGTTACCTGTGCTTTCGGGGCATAGTGTTTATATTTCATTCCGGGCGACTCAGCCTTTTCACCCTCTCCGAGCTTCGCAAAAACAGCAGGCGAAATTGCTATTTTCCCCAAAACCGCCTCAAGCTGCTCGGGCGTTACTCCGCCCGGTCTGAGAAGGGTCGGCGGGTCTGTAACAAGAGTAATAACGGTTGACTCAACGCCAACATTGCTTTCGCCGCCGTCGATAACCGCATCAATTCTGCCGTCAAGGTCTTCAACAACATGCTCGGCTTTGGTGGGGCTGGGTCTGCCCGATGCATTTGCGCTGGGCGCGGCAAGCGGAACACCTGCCGCTCTGATAACGGCTCTTGCACATTCATGAGAAGGCATACGGATTGCAACGGTATCAAGCCCCGCACTCACTTCGTCGGGAATGAGAGCAGATTTCTTAAGAATAACCGTCAGCGGCCCGGGCCAGTATTTCTCTGCAAGTGCATATATTCTCGGGTCAACCGTTTCAACAAGCGGCTCGATTTCTTCGAGAGAAGAAACGTGAACAATCAGCGGGTTGTCGCTCGGTCTGCCTTTTGCAACGAATATTTTTTTGACCGCTTCGCCGTCAAGTGCGTTTGCCGCAAGACCGTATACCGTTTCGGTGGGTATGGCAACAAGGCCGCCGTTTCTGAGTATTCCGGCAGCGGTTTCTATGGCTTTTTTATCTTGTGAATTGAGGTGTAAAGTTTTCATTGTTGTTCCTCAGATTTTTCTTTCAGACGCTTTTCACGGTTTTTCTTTGCTGTTTCATAAAACTTTTTTCTTTTTCTCTTTTTGGCGGATAAATTAATGTAACGAACCACAACATAAACAACTATTGCTGCAATTACCACAGCAAGAACAATACCAACAACGGGAAACATCTGAAAAACAGCCGCAATCAAAGCTCCGATACCTATAATTGCTGCGATAAAAAGACCGATTGTTCCTACTGCGGATACAATACATAGAATAAATTTGAATGCAAGAAACAGGGTTGTTAAAAACATTCAGACACATCCTTAGTTGCTAATCATTATTCATTCTTCAGCTTTTCCGCCGTGTCGGCTGTTATAAGCGCATCAACAATTTCATCAATATCGCCGTTGAGAATTGCTTCGATTCTGTAAAGAGTCAGGTTAATTCTGTGGTCACTGACCCTGCCCTGCGGATAGTTATAGGTTCTGATTCTTTCGCTTCTGTCGCCCGTGCCGACCTGCGCGCGCCTTTCGCCCGCAATGGCATCATGCTGCTTTGCCTGCTCCGCTTCAAGAATCTTTGAGCGCAGGATTTTCATTGCCCTGTCTTTATTTTTATGCTGGCTGCGCTCATCCTGGCATTCAACAACCGTGCCCGTCGCCAGGTGGGTGATTCGGATTGCGCTTTCGGTTTTGTTAACGTGCTGACCGCCTGCGCCGCCTGAGCGGTAGGTGTCAATCTGCAAATCAGCGGGGTTGATTTCAATGTCAACCTCCTCCGCTTCGGGAAGAACGGCAACCGTTACGGTTGAGGTGTGAATCCTGCCCTGGCTTTCAGTTTCGGGCACTCGCTGAACCCTGTGAACGCCGCTTTCAAACTTAAGGCGCGAATAAGCTCCTTCGCCCTCAATCATAAAGCTGACTTCTTTGAATCCGCCGAGCTCGGTGGGGTTGGAGTTCAGAATTTCCGACTTCCAGCCCTTTGTTTCGGCATACATTGAATACATTCTGTAAAGCACGCCCGCAAACAGAGATGCTTCTTCGCCGCCCGCACCGCCGCGGATTTCAACGATAACGTTCTTATCGTCGTTGGGGTCGCGCGGTAAAAGAAGAACCTTTAATTCTTCCTGAAAAATCTCAATGTTTGCGCCCGCCTCGTCATATTCCTCCTGAACCATTTCGCGGAAATCCTTTTCAAGCCCGCCCGCATCAAGCATTTCTCTCGCTTCTCTGCGGGTTTCCTGCGCCGCTTTAAGCTGGCGATATTTTTCAACAATCGGGGTTAAAACCTTAAGCTCCTGCATAAGCTTTTTATATCTGCCGATGTCGGCAACAACATCGCTCTCGCAAAGGCTTTTGTTGATATCCTCAAATCGTTCTTCAACTTTGATTAATTTATCGAGCATAGTGCCTCCGAATCATTCAGAATCCTCACGGATTATTTTTTTTATGTTTTTTTCAACCTTAACTCTTTCAAGCATCACTTCTCTGCCGCATTTTATGCACCTGATACGAAAATCCGCGCCGATTCGCAGCACGGCAAAGTGCTCGCCTCCGCAGGGATGCTTTTTTTTCATGAGAAGAGTGTCTCCTACCCTTACATCCATAAATATCTCTCCGATTTTCCGGTAATAATATGTAATATGCAAATACATTATAAATTTTATTATATCATACAGTCTGTCGAAAGTATACGGCAGACATAAATTTTTTTGGAATTATCTTACGTTTTCAGCCATATATTTTTGTTGTATATAAATCAGCCGAATCGGCGGAATGGTGGTCAGAAATGAAAATTTTTAAACCCGAGGGTCAGATAATATCAACCGAAGAAAACAAAAAGTATCTTTCAAGCAAGTTTTCTCTGCGCGATGCGTTTTATTCCGAAGCCGTGCTTGAAGGCAGGGTAACGCGCTGCGACAGCGAGCATAATCTGCATGTTGACCTGGGCTGCATGAAAGGGATAATCCCCAGAAGTGAAGGCGCGGTCGGCATTGAAGAGGGCACCGTGCGCGATATAGCTCTAATTTCAAGAGTTAACAAACCGGTTTCGTTTGTTGTTACGGGATTTCGCTCCGACAGCAGCGGAGAAACACTCGCCCTTCTCAGCCGCAGAAAGGTTCAGCACGACTGCACAGAAAGCTACATCTCATCTCTTAAGCCCGGCGACGTTATACCCGCCACGGTTTCTCACATTGAAGGCTTCGGCGTTTTCTGCGACATCGGGGCAGGGCTGAGCGCTCTTATGCCGATTGACAGCATTTCGGTTTCACGCATTCCTCACCCGAGCGCAAGATTTACTCCGGGACAAAGCATTTTTGCCGTTGTGCGCAGCATCGACGAAAACGGGCGCATCACCCTGAGCCACAAGGAGCTGCTCGGCTCGTGGGAAGAGAATTCGGCGCTGTTTTCCGTTGGCGAAACTGTCCCCGGAATTGTGCGCTCGGTTGAAAAATACGGCGTTTTTGTTGAGCTTTCGCCCAACCTTGCAGGGCTTGCGGAGTTTTCAGAGGGCATCGAGCCGGGCAGCCACGCAAGCGTTTATATCAAAAGCATAATCCCCTCAAAAATGAAAATAAAGCTGATTATTGTCGATTCATTTGATGCAAATTATCCCGTTGAACCGCTTAAATATTTCACCAAAGAAGGTCATATAAACCGCTGGGTCTATTCCCCCGCAGAGAGCGATAAGGTTATTGAATCGGTGTTTTGATAAATGAAAAAATAAAAATGAATAATGAAGATTTTCGGAAGGGCTTCGCCCTTACCCAAATATATTAAGCATCTCAAACCCTAATTTTTCATTGTTCATTTGTTGCGAAGCAACTATTCTTCCGCCGCCGATAACAATATCTCCGTCATAAATAACCGCGCTTTGTCCCGGCGTTACGGAGCGCTGCGGCTCGTCAAAAACCATTGTCGCCGTTCCGTCTGCATTCGGCGTTATCAGAGCAGGCTCGGGCTTTGCTCGGAAACGGATTTTAACCTGCGCCCTTATCGGCGCTTCAAGAGAATCAAATGCAATGTAATTCATTTTGTCGGCAACAAGCCCGCGGCTGTATTGACTGCCGTTTTCGCCGATGGTAACCGTGTTGTTTTCGGCTGAAATACCTGTCACAAACATCGGCTTGCCAAAAGCGCCGAGGCCCTTGCGCTGGCCGATTGTATAGTTGATTATTCCATCATGAGTGCCGAGAACATTGCCGTTTATGTCAACAAAATTTCCCTTGGGTGAGCTGATGCCGAGCGAGGAGAGATAGGCAATATAGTCATCATTCGGCACAAAGCAGATTTCCTGGCTGTCACCTTTTTCGGCAACGGGCAAACCTGCTTTTTCTGCCGTTTCTCGGATTTGCGTTTTTTCCAGACCCTCCAGCGGAAAAACCGCATGAGAAAGCTGAAATTGGCTGAGCCTGTATAAAAAATAGCTCTGATCCTTTGCGCTTTGAGAGCGTTTGAGCAAGAATCTGCCGTCTCTTTCTTCAATTGCGGCATAGTGACCGGTTGCAACCGCATCACAGCCGATTTCAAGCGCATAATCGAGCATTGCACCGAACTTTATTTTTTCATTGCATTCGATGCATGGGTTCGGTGTTCTTGCAGCAAGATATTCGGAAACAAAGGGCTCGATAACGGATTTTTTGAAAATATCTCTGCGGTCGAGCACGCGAAGCTCAATACCGAGATGGTTTGCTATTCTTTGAGCATCGGCAATATCTGAATCCGCAAGCTCGCCGGGCTTGAGGCGCAGAATAATGCCCGTAACGTCATATCCCTGCTCAAGCAGAAGATGTGCGGCGGTTGCGCTGTCCACCCCTCCGCTGAGTCCGATCGCAATTTTTTTCATAAAACTCCTCCGTTTCGGTGCCCTTTTGCTTTAGGATTATTATAACACATTATAAAAATTTTTAAAGACTTAACCTCAAAAAACGCTTGCACAAAGTTTGCAAATGGTATATAATTGCAGTATATTGAGCTATTTTTGCGATTTTTTGAAAGAGGTTAAGATTATGTCAGCAGATTTGCATTGCCACACCAAGCTTTCTGACAGTTCAATGGGTATTGACGACCTCATTGTTCTTGCTCAGAAACGCGGAATAACAACCATTGCCATAACAGACCGCGACTGCCAGGCAGGCACAGTCAGAGGCAAGATAATCGGCGAACGCCGCGGTATAACCGTTATTCCGGGCGTTGAAATCTCCGCTTATGACTCCAAAAGAGACAAATATGTTGAAATAATTTGCTATCTGAGCGACAGCCCGGACAGACTTGAGGGCCTTTGCCACAGGAACATCGTTGCAAGAAAAAAAGCCAGCCAGCTGATGACTCTCAAAATCGCCCGTAAATATCCGATAACTCCCGAGCTTGTGCTCAAATGCGCAACGGGTTCAACGGCGGTTTTTGAGCAGCACATTATGCACGCTCTTCTCGAGTGCGGACTTACAGATAAAATATACGGCGACCTTTATTATGAGCTTTTCTCCCCCGAAAGCCCCGAAAATGTTCTTGTCAAGGTTGCATATCCCGAGCCGACAGAGGTTATCGAAGCCATTCACGAAGCGGGCGGCATTGCCGTTTTGGCTCACCCCGGAAGCCTTGACAGCCTTGAGCTCATTGAAGAGCTTATTCCCTGCGGTCTTGACGGCGTTGAGGTCTGGAACCCTGCAAACGATGCCGAGCTTGAGCAGAAGCTTCTTGCTCTTGCCAAAGCAAAGGGTCTTCTCACCGTCGGCGGCACGGATTTCAGAGGAATGTATTCAAAATCCCCGATAAGCGTCGGCGAATATTCAACTCCCGAAGCATCCGTTAAAGCTCTCATGAGCTATAAAACCAAAATGAAAAAGAAAAAAGCAGCAACGGAGAATAAATAAAAATGAAACCTATTGATGACGACATTAAAATTTTTCATCCTCAGAAAAAAGACGGCGCAAGCGCAGACCTTGCGGAGCTTGCTCTGCTCATGGATAACTACCGCAGCAACGGTAACATTGAAAAGGCCGCTCTTCTGGGCAAAAAGCTCGCCGCGCTCACTCCCGAGATGATTTGCCCGAAGGATGCCCAAAAGCTCAACACCAATGAGCTGCGCCAACTCAGAGCACTGATTGTTTTCACCGTTCAGATTTCGCTTCACAAATATCTGCCCCATCCTATGCTTTCCTCGCAGGTTATCAACTCCATGTATACCGAGCTGAGCGAAACGGCGGCAGGCTTTTTTGCGAATATTTCCGACGGCTCATCCTTCACCTTCTACTATCTTTCTGTCAGAAAGAATAAGAATGTTGAAGAAAATATAGGCAAGAATTATGCCATGCTCTGCGACAGAGATAACGACGAATTCCTTTCATCTCTCGGCGAAAGAGTTTTCGCGCTCACGGATTTTAAAGTTTGCGATATCATTGAAGAAATTGAATTCAAAGCTTAATAATCAAAAGAACCGAATGCAATGCACTCGGTTCTTTTTTTATACTGTTGTCTGAACAGCCGCCTGTGTTGTTTCGGCGGGAGCCTGAACAAGAAAATCGGAGCTGACCCAGCCGGTAAACGAATTATATTTGACATATGCCCAGCCCGAAACGGCTTTTGTGACTGTCAGACGTGTGCCGTTCGGTATTTTTGCAACAACCGAAGCACCCGCATCCGCCGCCTCTCTCATGTTGAGCACACTGCCCGAGGTTTTAACAAGGTAATCTCCCCTGGCAATCGCGGGCGTGCTGTTTGCATTGACTGCGCTTGCAGCCGTTGTTTCAACGGGCAGATATTTTTTATCAAGGGTTATTACACCCCATTCTCCGCCGCAAAATGCGATATATTTGCCGTTTTCGCCCTGTAAAATCGCATCGAAGGTGAAATCAACAACCGTTTCACCCGAAGAATTTATAATGCCGTATTTGCCGTCTTTGCAAACGGGTGCAAGACCGTTTCTGAAAGAAAAGGCGCAGTCTCTTGCCATACCGTCGGCAAATGAGCAGGAATCAAATTCAAACGGAATTTTTGTAACTCCACCGGAACTGATATAGCCCCACTTACCGTCTTTTTTAACCGCTGCAAGCTTTTCCGAGAAATCCATTGCATTTTCATAAACCGCAGCTATTTCAAGGCGCAGACTGTGGCTGATGTAGCCGTATTTCGCATCAGCCTGCAAAGATGTTGCAACGGGATAAAGCCCGGGGTCAAGCGAAATATCGCGCGCTTTTACCTCGCCTGCATAGCCCTTTTCGTCCGTCCATGCAAGATGCTTTCCCGCCTCGCTCCAACAAGGAATAAGCTCCGGCCGGGTCAGCCCGTGATACTGGCGCACGGTCACTGTTTTTGTTTCGGCATCGACAAGCAGAAGATATTCCGAACGCGGACTTTCCGCTATGTATCGCGTGTTTCTCCACACATCGCTGCAAACCTTGAAACTGTTATGCTCCGCCTTTTCGGTTATCTCTCCGCCGAGAGTCATTATGCCCTTTTTGCCGCTTTGAGAATCGGTGAAAATTGCCATTGTTTCGTTGAGGCACACAACCGACGAAACCGATTCAAATCCTTTTGTCTCAAATGAATATCCCTGAGCTTTTTCATCTTTTCCGCTGTCGGAAGCATTTTTAACAACAAGGAATATCAGCGCAACCAGCGTGGCACAGATAATGACACTTGCTGCCGCAATAATCGGCTTTGACAGATTCTTCTTCTTTTTGAATTTAATGTTTTTCATCCCCGTCACCCCTTTACACTATATGGTTGTGTTTCAAGTATATCACAATAAATATCAGAGCGCAATTACAAAAGTGTGACAAATAAGTTAATAAACGTTTAAAAATTCAAGCAAATAAATTTTAGAAATTCCTTAATATTTTCTTAATGAGTTACCCACTTTTTTCTTAGAAAACCGAATGCTATAATATAGACATGATAAACAAAAAACCCGAAAAAACGGAGGGGCTTAAAATGACAGTATTTGCAGCAATTGTTATCACACTCACACTTGCAACAGGAATTCTTATGGTTACCGACGAAACCCCCGTTGCTATTTAAAAATTTTTTCGGATTTTATGCAACAATTTCCGATTTGGGACACACTGATATAGTGAAACCAAAAATAAAGGGGACAAAAAATGGTAACGGTTTTTACGGTGGCTGCACTCGCAACGGCAGCCTTCGGCACTCTTGCAATCGTTTGCGCAACATGGTGAAAAAGTGAGGCCCGGTTATTCCGATAACCGAGCTTCACTTTTTGTTTGCATCCGTAAGATAAAGTATATCTTTTAAAATAATGAAAGGCAAAGCAACCCAGCCAAGCGAAACCGACATCAAGCCTTTAACAATGAAACCAAGCGGCGAACGTGCATTAAAAAAAGAAGAAACCCATCGCCAGCCGAAAGGTATGCTTGAAATTATAAAGCCGCAAAGAATTCCCATACCTATGCTGAATACCGAACCGAAATCAAGGCAAACAAACAGCAGGCCAAAGGCAGCAGCTCCGCCGACCCATGCCGACAGCAGCTTGATAACATCGCCGACAAGTGTTTTTCTTGCGGATTCTTTCAAATTCATAACCGTCAGCTCTTTTCAGTTAAAAAGGACGCCAATGGCGTCCTTTTTATTCCTCCATCTGCTTGCCGAGAAAATTCGCGGCAATCTGTGCAAGCTTTGTTTCGGTCTGGGTCGGGCATGAGCCGTTTTCGTTGAGCAGCATAACAAGCGCACCCGAAACATCGCCGCCGCCGATAATCGGGAACGCAACAGCCGCCTCTTTGTCAACGCCCTCAATAGGTCTAACCCGTTCACCGTCAACACAGCAGATATAGTTTTCGCGCCTGTCCATGATGCTTTCCAGACTGTGGCTTATCCTGCGGTCAAGAACCTCTTTTTTGGAAATGCCCGCACATGCAATAACGCTGTCACGGTCGGTAACAATAACCGCAAGCCCCGTGCCTCGCGCCAAAACATCGGCATACTGCCCCGTCATTGACGACAGCTCGCCGATAGGCGAATATTTTTTAAAAATAACCTCTCCGTCCGCATCTGTATAAATCTCCAACGGGTCGCCTTCACATACAACATTGACACCGAAAGCCTTGTCCTTCCGGTGATTAGCCTTCTGGACTATTGTGGCTGATAAGTTACCTTCGATGTCCCAATTAAAATTTACGACAGTACCTCTGTATCCCGCTTCTTCAAGCTGTTCTTTGGTAAGCGTTCCTGCCTCAAGCAGCATAGCAATATCTGACTTAAGCTGTATTTCAATGGCAGGCTCTTTTCTGTCATAAACAAGGATTTTTTCAATAATCAGAGATAAATCTCCTTTATCAAGAGTTTCCTTTGCTAGCAAGGCACGGAATATCTCAAGTGCCGTTTTTGCAATTCTGTTAACCTCTATGGTTGTGTTTCTGCGTTCAACCGTGAGAGCAATTTGCTTTTCCAAACCCTCGATTTTCTGCAACAATTCTTCTTCGATTTCTTCGTAGGTTTCTTCGATAATATCACGGTTGGAATCATCGCACTTCATAAGCTCACGGATTTTCTGTTTCTGTGTAGCCTTGAAGCTTTCTCTTGTTTTAGCCAAATCAACCTCTAAATCCGCAATGGTTGATGCAGATGTGTTAATCATTTGCGGCTCATCTTTAATTGCCTTTTCAAGCTCTGCTATCATAATATCTGCATTCATCATAACTCGCTCAATATATTTTTTGAGCATCGTATCAAGCAAATCAATGCGGATATGGTGTGACGTGCATCCTTTCAAACCTCTTTTATGATAAGTTCCGCAGGTATAAGCAGGCGCTAAATCTGGACGGCTCATTGAAAACATAGGACTGCCGCAGTCTCCGCAGAAAAGAAATCCCGAATAGGTTGTATCGTATTTTTTTATGCCTCTGTAGTTGGATTTTGTTCTTGATTTCAGCTGCTGTTGGGCTTTCATAAAAGCCTTAACATCTACAATTGCTTCGTGATGATTTTCAAAAACAATGTGTTCCTCGTTATCTAATTTTTTTTCAGGACCGTTAATTTTAGTTCGGGTGTATTTGCGCTGTCGAAGAGTTCCGATATAAAAATCGTTCTGCAAAATTCCGCTGACCGTAGGTATAGCCCATATCGGACTTGCTTTGATTTTAACCTCTTTTTTGCCCTTGCTCTTTGCCGCTTCGGCTTCTTTGCGTTCCTTTTCTATCATACGGGGTGTGGGGATGTTCTGCTCTGTCAGGTAATTTGCAATCTTCTTGTATCCCCAGCCATTATTGTAAAGCTCGAATATCTTCCGAACAACCTCGGCAGCCTTTTCGTCAATCTCAAACACCATATTCTTTGTGTCAACAAAGTAGTAGCCGTAAGGCACGGCACACACCCAATTTGCACCGTTTTGACGGAGTTCAACAACTCGCTTTACCTTTTTGGAAGCATCGGTAACAGGCATTTCGTTGAGCAAAAATCGCACCTGAATATTGTTCCAGTCATCATATGTCGGGTAGTCAATACTGTCACCGATTGATATAATTCTGACCCCGGCATCCCTCAAATCTTCAAGCTCAACAAGACCTCTGCTGTTTCGGCGAGAAAAACGGGAAAAGTCCTTGATAATCAAAATCTGATAGTGCCCGCTCATCAAAAGAGGTCGCATTTGCTGGTAGCTTTCTCTCTGCTCAAAAGTATAACCGCTTCGGTCACGGTCCTCATAATAATCAACCTGAGCATCGGGAAAAGTTTGTTTTATATATGCTTTTATTATTTTTCTTTGGTTTTCAATCGACGTATTATCTCTGTCTTTTTCCGTATCAACGGAAATTCGCATATACGCCGCTATTCTTTTTGTGCTCATCCAAATATTACCACCAATGTTATATTAAATATATTCGTTGTTTAATGAACAACATTGTAACATAATAATTTGATTTTTTCAACCGACTTTGAGAAATTAATTTGCTTTCGGATGTTACATGTATGTAGGCAGAATAATTTCTGCCTATACAGAGCTGCACTCACCGTGCTTCTCTGTCACGCTCTCTCAAATTCTTTTTTGCGAGAACCATTTTGTTGTGTACGAGAAGCTCTTTTGTGTTTTCAACAAGACTTTCCTTGCCTGAAACAAAAACACAAACCACATAGCCTTTGTTTTTCCATTCTCTGTATTGCGGTCTGAGAGATTCATAAAACTCCTCATTGCTTCGCTCCTCCTGAGATAACCAAAAATATGCTATCTTTGTTTTGTCGCATACATCCAAAAGCA
>JAZNSX010000076.1:0-16236 GCA_045591425.1 Acutalibacteraceae bacterium
GCATTCTGCAGCCTTTTTACAGACTAATTGCATTCTTCGGAAATTTATATATGGATAATCAATAAATAACAGTAAACAAGGTGATTCAATGAGCAAATATTACAAATCCAAAAGCATAAAAATTGAATCAACGGGAAAGAAAATCGAACTGCTGATTTTTCAGCCGACTCTGAATGCCAAACCCCAAAATAAAACGCCTGCAATTTTATGGATTCATGGCGGCGGGTACATAACGGGTATGGCAAGAATGATTTATATGTCACGAGCCATTAGCCTTGTCAAAAAGTACGGTGCGGTTGTTGTAACTCCCGAATACAGACTTTCAAACGAAGCACCATATCCTGCCGCTCTGGAAGACTGCTATGCCGCTTTGAAATATCTCAAAGAGCATTGTGATGAACTCGGAGCAAACAGCAGTCAGATTATGGTTGGTGGTGAAAGTGCAGGTGGCGGACTTGCCGCAGCACTTTGTATGTATGCCCGTGACAAAGACGAAGTAAAAATTGCATTTCAGATGCCGCTTTATCCGATGATTGATAATCTTGATACCGAATCATCAAGGGATAATCACGCACCAGTATGGAACACAAAACTCAATCATTTCGGTTGGAAGAAATATCTCGGCGATTTATACGGAAAAGACGTTCCGCCGTATGCAGCTGCCGCCCGTCAGACCGACTATTCAAATCTTCCGCCCGCTTATACATTTGTCGGAGATATTGAACCGTTTTATTGCGAAACACTTACCTATATAGACAACCTGAAAAGTGCAGGAATTGAAGCAAAGGTTGACGTTTATCCGAACTGTTTTCACGCATTCGATATGCTCACACCGTTCAGAAAAGTCAGCAAAAAAGCAATAGCAAAATTTGAAAAGGAATATCTGAATGCCTGCGAAAAATATTATGCAGAGCAGAATGATTATTCAAAAACATAACTGAATTGAAATCACAAAAATCACCGTTGCAGTAAAATATACCGCAGCGGTGATTACTGTTTTTAGCATAAATTTCATAATATTGAACATATTTCTTGTGTATTGATTATTGACAGGTTCTCATACTATTAATATAATTAAATTGCGCACAATTTAATTTAAATCAATCTATACGGAGGCTTATTATGAACATTTATGATTTCAATGTCAAAGCACAGGATGGCAGCGATGTTTCGCTTGCAGATTACAAGGGCAAAGTTTTGCTCATAGTAAACACGGCAACGGGTTGCGGATTTACTCCGCAGTATGATGGCTTGCAGGATTTATATGAAAAATACCAATCACAAGGATTTGAAATTCTTGATTTTCCTTGCAATCAGTTTGCAAATCAGGCGCCCGGAGATGACGGGGAAATCCATTCTTTCTGCACGGGTCGCTACGGTATCACTTTTCCGCAGTTTTCAAAGATTGATGTAAACGGAAAAAACGAGTCACCGCTTTTCAGATATTTAAAATCGCAAAAGGGCGGTATTATGGGCAGTAACGTTAAGTGGAATTTCACAAAGTTTCTTGTTGACAAAAACGGTAATGTCATTGACCGTTTTGCGCCGACGGTCACTCCCGATAAAATTGAAAGCAAAATCAAGGAGTGTATGTAATGCGCTTTGAATATAAAACCGAAAACACTTGCGCTCAAGCAATCAGCTTTGATATCGACGGCAACGTTATTACAAATATCGAGTTTTACGGTGGTTGCAACGGTAATCTGAAAGCGATTTCAAAATTGCTTGAAGGCTCAAAGGTGGAAGAAATCGAATCAAAGCTGCTGGGTAATACCTGCGGCAGAAGACCGACCTCATGCACAGATCAGCTTGCAAAAGCCGTACGTGAGGCGTACAATAAAAGCATCTTGAAACATGATGACGGTTTTGCTAAAATGATAGCGAAACCATAAAAATATTATTCAATCTTCGGTGATATAATGAAACGTTCAAAATATGACGCATTAAAACTTGAAAATCAGCTTTGCTTTCCTCTTTATGCCTGCTCCCGTGAGATTGTGAAGAGATATAAGCCGTATCTCGATGAAATCAGTCTTACCTACACACAGTATATAGCCATGATGGTTATGTGGGAAAGAAAGAGCGTAAACGTAAAAGAGCTTGGCGAGTGCTTGTATCTTGATTCCGGCACGCTGACACCTCTTCTCAAAAAGCTTGAATCCAAAGGCTATGTTACCCGCATGCGTTCCGATAAGGATGAACGTAATCTTGTGGTCGCCATAACAGATGAGGGTGAAAAACTTAAAGAAAAAGCGGTTGAGATTCCGTTTCAGATTGCAGACTGCACAAATCTTACGCCTGAAGAAGGTATGCAGCTGTACGGAATCCTTTATAAAATTCTCGGAAAGACTCCGTGATTTTGCAAGTATAATTTTGTTTTGGGGAAGAATTTATGAACAATATTAAAGAATCAATCCGTCAAAGGCGAAGTGTACGCACTTATGACGGTCGGGAACTCAGCCGAAAAGACAAAGAAAGTCTTTGTGCATTTATGGAAACGACAGAAAATCCGTTTGACATTCCCGTAGAGTTCAGATTAATGAGCGCCAAAGAAAACGGACTTACCTGTCCCGTTGTTGTCGGAACCGATTTATATGTGGGCGGAAAAATCAAATGTGTACCGAACGCAAACGTTGCTTTCGGGTATTCATTTGAAATGCTTGTGCTATATGCACAGTCGCTCGGAATCGGAACCGTCTGGCTCGGCGGCACGATGAACCGACCTGCTTATGAAAAGGTAATGGAGCTTGAAGCGGATGAGATGATGCCGTGTGCAAGCGCACTGGGTTATCCTTCAGAAAAGATGTCCTTGCGTGAAGGCATGATGCGCAAAGCCATCAAAGCGGATGAACGGTTCCCGTTTGAAGAACTGTTCTTTGACAGCAATTTCGATACTCCGCTGACAAAAGAAAAAGCAGGCGATTTGGCAGAACCTTTGGAAATGGTAAGACTTTCTCCTTCAGCAGTCAACAAGCAGCCGTGGAGAGTGGTGGTTTCAGATAACACAGTTCATTTTTATCTTAAACGCAGCAAAAACTTTTCTGACGGTTCGGCTCTTGATATGCAGAAGGTTGATATGGGAATTGCGCTTTGCCATTTTGCTCTCACAGCCAAAGAGAATAATCTTAACCCGATTTTTATGCAAGATGACCCCAAACTCATATCCTCACCCGAGCTTGAATATATTGCATCCTATAAACTCGTTTGAGATGTTAAACTTATTATTCTGAATTATATTTTGCCCGAAATCACGGAAGAGTGGTTTCGGGCATGTTTTATAATTTTTCAGGATAAGTGATATGCCGTAATTGATGAATTTTAAGTAAACGAAAATGCAAAACCACCTCGATCGATGCGGAAATCACCGATAAGAGGTGTTTAATGCTTTTTTGAAGATAAACGCAACAAAAAACGATCTGACTTATTGTATATAAATTATGCTCAAAAACAGCCGGATAATATGCTTTTTCAGAGTTAATATGTCAATGTTGTGCTTTCTGCGACATCAATAGTTAAAAGCCCACAGATCATCTGTGGGCTTCATTGTTAATTGTTACAGTGTTTGTCAAATGAAGGATTAAATGCGTAGAAATTCTTTTCGTTGAGCTTGTCGGTTGCAAGCCTGAGACCTTCGCCAAAACGCTGGAAGTGAACAATTTCTCTTGCACGGAGGAATTTAATCGGTTCGCGGATGTCCGGGTCATCAACAAGGCGCAGAATGTTATCATAGGTTGTGCGTGCTTTTTGTTCAGCGGCAAGGTTTTCGGTCAAATCGGTGATTAAATCGCCTTTGCTCTGAATGTATGCAGCCGTAAAGGGTACACCTGCCGCTGATGATGGATAAACACCTGTTGTGTGGTCAACAAAGTAAGCATCAAATCCCGATTTTTTGATTTCCTCCTCTGAAAGATTTCTTGTCAGCTGAAACATTATTGTGCCAACCATTTCTAAATGGTTAAGTTCTTCAACTCCGATGTCTGTCAAAAGTCCCTTAAGCTCATCGTAGGGCATGGCATATCTTTGGCTCAGATAGCGCAGCGAGGCTGCGAGCTCGCCGTCAGGTCCGCCGAATTGACTTGAAATAGTTTTTGCGTATTTTGCATTCGGGTTTTTGATTTTAACGGGGAACTGTAGTTTTTTCTCGTAAACAAACATCAGCAGTCACACTCCTCAATCTCCCAAGGCCACGGACCCTTGAGCCATTCAACGCCCGAAGCTTTTGCGGCCGTGAGCGGGCAGAATTTGTCCTCAAACTCGTCGCGGAGCACCTTATGCTTCATAGCGGCTTTGTTGCCCGCTTCAACCATATGGAGGTCCCACGGATGGGTGTCAAGATAAAGATGGATTTCCCATGCCGCAAATTGCGCGGCACTGAGCTTCTTAAGCATTGCTTCTCTGGTGTTCATCGGCAGCACTTCCCTGCGAAAGGCTTGTTGAGAACACAGAACAGTGTTCCGCATTCGAGAGCCTTTATTTCGTCAAACATTGATGTATCCGTCTGCATGGGAACATAGAGCATTGCAACGGTGTAGTTTGCGGGAAGAGGAGAGATTGAATCTGCGCAGAGCGTGCGCTTTTGAAGCTGACGATTCTGCGGATGTTTGTATCCTGCATACTCGTTCATGTCAATCATTCCTAACTTAAAATATTGAGGTATACCTCTGTTATATTATATGTGTTTTGTGTAAAATTGACATTGCTGTTTCTTGACATTGTTTTGTTTGCGGTGGTATACTAAAACTATATAAAAAGCAAGGAGAAAAATATGGCAGTCAGAATAATCGCTACCGACCTTGACGGAACACTTATGGCTCCCGACCATTTAACCGTTACGGAGCGCACAAAGTCGGCTTTTCTTAAGGCTCATGAAAAAGGAATTAAAACTGCTATTGCAACCGGCAGAGCACTCAGCTTTACGGAAGGAGTAACACAGCAGATTCCGTTTGTTGATTATGTTATCTGTTCTAATGGTGCATCGGTTTTTGACAGAAATAAAAATGAATTTATATATTCAAATCTTGTTTCGCCGGAGATAACAAAGGAAGCTGTTGAGCTTCTTGAAACCCTTCCCGTATACTATAATATTTATATGGACGGAAAAATCTATGCTCAGGCGGGCAGGGCTGAGTATTTTGAAAACAGCGGTTTACCGACAGCTTTTCTTGAGGATTTTGCATCAAGGCTTGTTATCTGCGATGACATGCTCAGCGAGGTTGAAGGCAAGGGCGCGGAGCTTATTGATGTTTTTTATAATTCAAACACAAAGCAGCCGATTTTTGATTTTTTTGAATCAAACGGACTTGTGTTGACATCCGCTCTTACAGGCGTTGTTTCCGCAACCGCTGTCGGTTCGGATAAAGGCACGGCACTTAAAGGTCTTTGTGATACAATGGGCTTCGGTGCAGAAGAGGCAATGACCTTCGGTGATGCTTCAAATGATTCAACAATGCTTAAATTTGCTCATTATTCTTTTGCCATGGCAAACGGCGACGAAATCTGCAAGGCAAGCGCACATTTTGAAGCTCCGTCAAATGCCGAAGACGGTGTTGCACAAATGATTGAAAAATATGCTTTATAAGGAGAAACAAAATGGATATAAATAAAATTCTTCCGCATTGCGACCATACGCTGCTTGCCGTTGATGCAAAATGGGAGGATATAAAGCAGATTTGCGATGACGGAATGAAATACAAAACAGCAAGCGTTTGCATTCCTGCTTCTTATGTTAAGCAGGCTTCTGAATACGTTGACGGCAAGCTTGCAATCTGCACGGTCATAGGATTTCCTAACGGCTATTCAACAACCGAAGCTAAAGCTTTTGAGGCAAAAAACGCGGTTCAAAACGGTGCGGATGAAATTGATATGGTTATCAATGTCGGCTGGGCTAAAGACGGAAATTTTGATGATATATTAAACGAAATAAAAGAAGTAAAAGCAGCTTGCGGTGATAAAATATTAAAGGTTATAATTGAAACCTGCCTTTTGACCGATGATGAAAAAATCAATATGTGCCGTGTCGTTACCGAATCGGGTGCAGATTTTATTAAAACCTCAACGGGTTTTTCAAAGGGCGGCGCAACAAGAGAGGATATAGCTCTTTTTGCAAAATATATAGGTCCGAATGTTAAAATGAAGGCGGCGGGCGGAATCCGTTCCTTTGAAGATGCTGAGGATTATCTGAATCTAGGCTGCGAAAGACTCGGCACAAGCGCAATTGTAAAATTGGTCAAGAACCAAGAGGTTACAGGATATTAAGGAGGATTTTTTATGAGTTTACCGACTCCGCATATTGCGGCAACCCGCAAGGATGCTTTTGCAAAAACCGTTCTCATGCCGGGCGACCCTTTAAGAGCAAGATATATTGCTGAGAATTTTCTTGAAGCCCCCGAGCTTGTCAATAACACAAGGGGAGTTCAGGGCTATACCGGATATTATAAAGGCAAAAGAGTTTCCGTTATGGCTTCGGGCATGGGTATGCCTTCAATCGGCATTTATTCTTATGAGCTTTTTAATTTTTATGATGTTGAAACAATAATCAGAGTCGGCTCTGCGGGGGCAATAAGCCCTGAACTGCATCTGCGTGATGTAGTTTTCGGAATGGGTGCATGCACAAACTCCGCTTATGCCGAGCAATACCGTCTGCCCGGAACTTTTGCGCCCACAACGGATTATGCAACACTTCAAAATGCCGTTAAAGCTGCCGAAAAGCTTGGCGTAAAGCCTCATATAGGCAACATTCTTTCTTCGGACACATTTTATGATGATGCATCAAGCCTTGCCGTATGGCAGAAAATGGGCGTTCTTGCAATTGAAATGGAGGCTGCTGCGCTTTATATGAATGCTGCAAGAGCCGGAAAAAAAGCGCTTGCAATATGCACTATATCCGATTGCCCGCTTTCAGGCGGCGAAGAATGCACCGCGCTTGAAAGAGAGCAATCGTTCAATCAGATGATTGAAATTGCTTTGGAGGCGGCAGAATGAACATTTCCGAGCTTATAAAGCTTGCGCTTGATGCGCGCAAAATGTCATATTCCCCGTATTCGGGGTTTTCTGTCGGTGCCGCATTGCTTTGCGCAGACGGCTCGGTCTATACAGGCTGCAATATTGAAAACTCTGCTTTTTCTCCCACAAACTGTGCCGAAAGAACTGCTTTTTTCAAGGCGGTTTCCGAAGGGAAAAGAGGTTTTTTGAAAATTGCGGTTGTCGGAGGCAGCTCTTCGCAAGTAACTCCTGATAATTATTGCACTCCGTGCGGAGTGTGCAGGCAGGTTATGAAGGAATTCTGTTCGGATAATTTTGAGATTATAGTTGCAAAAACTCCCGATGATTTTAAAATATTAACGTTGGCCGAGATTCTGCCTTTATCATTTGACAAACGAGAGGTATAATATGAATTTTATTGATATTATCCGCAAAAAACGCGACGGCTTTGCGCTGACTAAGGAAGAAATTGAATATTTTGCTTTTTCTGCGGCAAACGAAACCGTTCCGGATTATCAGCTTTCGGCGCTTCTGATGGCAATCTGTTTTAACGGTCTTAACGAAAAAGAAACTCTTGAATTGACAGATGCAATGGCGCGCTCGGGTGATATGGCTGATTTATCGGGAATAGACGGCGTTACCGGCGATAAGCATTCGACGGGTGGGGTAGGAGATAAAACAACTCTTATTGTTGCGCCGATTGTTGCTGCGTGCGGAATCAAGGTTGCGAAAATGAGCGGAAGAGGGCTTGGCCATACGGGAGGCACGGTTGATAAGCTTGAATCAATACCCGGTTTCAGAACCTCTCTTAATTCGGATGAATTTATTTCAATTGTCAATGATTGCGGTATTTGCGTCACAGGTCAGTCGGGTAAACTCTGTCCCGCCGATAAAAAACTCTATGCTCTGCGTGATGTTACGGCAACGGTTGACAATGTTTCTCTGATAGCATCAAGCATCATGAGCAAAAAGCTTGCGGGCGGTGCGGAGTGCATTGTTCTCGATGTTAAATGCGGGAGCGGTGCTTTCATGAAGGATGAAAAATCCGCAACCGTTCTTGCTGAAAAGATGGTTGAAATCGGTAAAGGCGCGGGCAGAAAAATTGCGGCTCTTATTACTGATATGGATGTTCCTCTCGGTCACGCTATCGGCAATTCTCTTGAGATTATTGAAGCGGTTGAAACTCTTAAAGGCAACGGTCCCGAGGATTTAACTGAAATATCCGTTTCTCTTGCGGCAAAGCTTCTTGAGCTTGCAGGTAAAGGAACATTTGAAAAGTGCAAAGCGATTGCGCGCTCGAAAATCAATGACGGCTCTGCTTTCAAAAAGCTTTGCGAGATGGTTACTCTTCAGGGCGGTGACGCAGAATATATACGCAACACCGAATTGTTGCCGAATGCAAAGTATATATATAATGTAATTATGCCTGAAAACGGATATATTGTTCATATGGATGCTGCTGGAATAGGTTCGACATGTGTTTCGCTTGGCGCAGGCAGAATGAAAAAAGAGGATGTTATTGACTTTTCTGCGGGAATTGTTCTGCATAAAAAAACAGGCGATTATGTTACCAAAGGGAATGTTATTGCTTCGTTATTTGCAAATGATGATTCTATGATTAAAAGTGCAGAGAAGCAATTTTTATCATCTTTGAAATTCGGAAAAGAGATGCCCGATGCCAAATCTTTGGTTTTGGGGATTGTTGAGTAATTATGCACAAAAAACACTCCCAAATTTTGACTTGCCAATTATTGCGTTTATATGATATAATACATTGAATTTATAATGTTAGGAGATAATATTATGGGAAAATTAAATCAAATTGATAAGGCTGCCGAGAGCAAGGGCTCGCTTCTTGTAACAATTTGGCAGTTTGTAAAGTTCATCGTTGTAAGCCTTCTTGCAATGATTGTTCAGTTTGTTCTTCTCAACACACTCAACCTTATTCCTCCCATCGCTGAGCTTTATAATCAGGATTTTGCATGGTGGGTATTTGTTTATCCCGTTGCAGTCGGCGGTCTCGGCTATTTCATCGTAAGCAACGTTGCCAACATCATCGCTCAGATTGTTGCTTTCTTTGTTAACAAGGAAAAGACCTTCAATTCAGGCGCAAATGTAGCTGTTGCTCTTCCCATCTACATAGTTTTCACAATTGCTCTCATTTTCTTCTCAGCATGGCTTAACCCCACTCTTAAAGAAGTTTTTGTCGGTTGGGGTCTTGAAGAGGTTGCTGCAAAGAACATCGCAACAATGATTTGCTCTGCCGTTCAGTTCTTCCTCTATTTCCCCGTTGATAAGATTCTCTTCCACAAGAAGAAGGAAGAAAAGGCTGAATAATTTGAATGAAATTAAGACGGTGGCTTTTGAGTCACCGTCTTTTTTTGTCCTAAACACAATATTTAGTGAAATTTTTTTAAAAAAACTCAAAATTTTGTGGTTTTAGGTATTGCAAAACACAATATGTTGTGTTATTATATCACTACACCGCCGATTAACCGCAACTAACCGATAATGAAACAGAGGTGATTAAAATGAACATTCAAGGCTTTCAGAAACTGACGCTGCTTGACTATCCCGGCAAAATGGCGTGTACTCTTTTCACCGCAGGCTGCAATCTCAGGTGCCCGTTTTGCCATAATTCAAGGCTGGTTCTGAATCCGCAAAAGCAGAGCGAGTTCAGCGTTGATGAAATTCTGGCTTTTCTGAAAAAGCGTCAGGGTATTCTTGACGGCGTGGTGATTTCGGGCGGAGAGCCCTTGCTTCAAAACGATATAACCGACTTTATTAAACAGGTGAAAGAGCTTGGCTATTCCGTGAAGCTTGACACAAACGGAACCTTCCCCGAAAAGCTTCGTGAGCTTGTTGAAAGCGGGCTTGTGGATTATGTTGCCATGGATGTCAAAAATTCACCTGAGCTTTATGCTGAAACAATCGGCATAAGCAGCTATGATATATCAAAAATTAAAGAGAGCATCAACTTTTTGCTTGAAGGCACGGTTGATTATGAATTCAGAACAACAGTTGTCCGTGAATTTCACAGCGTTTTCGGCATGAACGGTCTCGGAGAAATGATAAAAGGCGCAAAAAGACACTTTATTCAGGGGTTTATTGATTCGGGCGAGGTGATAGGTTTCGGGCTTAATCCCGTTCCTAAGGAAGAGATGGAATCAATGAAAAATATCATGCTCAATTATGTTGAATCATGCGAACTTAGAGGCGTATGAGAAAAATAACCAAAAACGGTTGCATATATAGTGCATTTTTCACAAACTTTAAATATAGGGCACAATATCTTGTAAAATCCATTGACAGAACCGCAATTATTTGATAATATCTTAATCGCTGTCGGTTAATATCGGCTGCAAACACAATATATAGGGTATAATAAAATTTAAACATACAATATTTTTGAAAGGACGAACGGCATGTATCAGGTAATCAAAAGAGACGGCAGCACAGCTGATTTTAACATCACAAAAATCGCTGAAGCTATCAAAAAGGCATTCGACTCACAGGAAAAACAGTATCATCCCTCAACCATCGACTTCCTCGCCCTTAAAGTAACAGCAGATTTCGAGCCCAAGATTCAGAACGGTCTTGTCGCAGTTGAAGATATTCAGGACAGCGTTGAATCCGTTCTCATTCAGGCTGGCTATTCAGACATTGCAAAGGCATATATTCTTTATCGCCGTCAGCGCGAAAAGCTCCGTAACCTCAAATCAACAATTCTTGACTATAAAGAGCTTGTTAACAGCTATGTTAACGTTACCGACTGGAGAGTTAAGGAGAATTCAACTGTTACCTATTCCGTAGGCGGTCTTATTCTCAGCAACTCCGGTGCAATCACAGCCAACTATTGGCTTTCCGAAATCTATGATGATGAGATTGCCAATGCTCACAGAAACGCTGATATCCACATTCATGACCTTTCCATGCTTACCGGTTATTGCGCAGGCTGGTCGCTCAAGCAGCTCATTCAGGAAGGCCTCGGCGGCGTAACAGGCAAAATCACTTCCGCTCCCGCCAGCCACCTTGCAACCCTTTGCAACCAGATGGTTAACTTCCTCGGCATCATGCAGAATGAATGGGCAGGCGCTCAGGCCTTCTCATCCTTCGACACATATCTTGCGCCCTTCGTAAAAGCTGATAATCTTACCTATGACCAGGTCAAGAAGTGCATCGAATCTTTTGTTTTCGGTGTTAACACTCCCAGCCGCTGGGGCACGCAGGCTCCTTTCTCAAACATCACTCTTGACTGGACAGTTCCTGCTGACCTTGCAGAGCAGAACGCTATCGTAGGCGGCAAGGAAATGGATTTCAAATATAAAGACTGCAAAGCCGAAATGGATATGATCAATAAGGCTGGCATCGAAATCATGATTGAAGGCGATGCAAAGGGTCGCGGCTTCCAGTACCCCATTCCCACATATTCAATCACATCCGATTTTGATTGGTCTGAAACAGAGAACAACAAGCTTCTCTTTGAAATGACATCAAAATACGGCACACCTTATTTTTCAAATTACGTTAACAGCGATATGGAGCCCAGCGATGTTCGCTCCATGTGCTGCCGCCTTCGCCTTGACCTTCGTGAGCTTCGCAAGAAGAGCGGCGGTTTCTTCGGCAGCGGCGAGGGCACAGGTTCTGTCGGTGTTGTAACAATCAACCTGCCCAGAATCGCATATCTTGCTGAAAATGAGGCAGACTTCTACAGAAGACTCGATAAGATGATGGATATTGCTGCCCGTTCGCTCAACGTTAAGCGCACCATCATCACAAAGCTTCTTGAAGAAGGTCTTTATCCTTACACAAAGAGATATCTCGGAACTTTTGCAAACCACTTCTCAACTATCGGTCTTGTCGGTATGAATGAAGTAGGTCTCAATGCAAACTGGCTCAGAGCAAACATGACCGATGCAAAGACCCAGCAGTTTGCAAAGGATGTTCTTAACCACATGAGAGAGCGCCTTTCCGACTATCAGGAAGAATACGGCGATCTTTATAACCTCGAAGCAACTCCCGCCGAATCAACCTCTTATCGCCTTGCAAAGCATGACGTTAAGCGTTATCCCGGCATCATCACCGCTTCTGACGGAACTCCTTATTATACCAACAGCTCGCATCTTCCTGTTGGTTATACCGAGGATGTTTTTGAAGCACTTGATATGCAGGATGAGCTTCATACTCTCTATACTTCGGGCACGGTTTTCCACGCCTTCCTCGGCGAAAAGCTTCCCGACTGGAAGTCCGCTGCAAATCTCGTCAGAAAGATTGCAGAGAACTACAAGCTTCCCTATTATTCCATTTCTCCCACATATTCCGTATGTAAGGACCACGGCTATATCGCAGGTGAGCACTTCACTTGCCCCACATGCGGTCAGAACGCAGAGGTTTACAGCCGTATCACAGGTTATTACAGACCCGTTCAGAACTGGAACGACGGTAAGACTCAGGAGTATAAGGAGCGCAAAGTTTATAACATCAACAGCTCCGATATTTCAAAGCACGGCACTGTTAAGCCCGCTGCTGCAAAGGCAAATATCGATGATATCGAAGATGACTGCGGTCTTGCAGACGGCATTTATCTTTTCAAAACAGCAACCTGCCCCAACTGCAAGGTAGCTATTTCTCTGCTTGACAAGGCAGGAATTGCCGTTCAGGAGCTCATGGCATATGAGAATGAAGCTCTTGCAATGCAGCTTGGCGTAAGACAGGCTCCCACTCTTGTTGTTGTTTCCGGCGGCGAGGCAGATAAGTATGCCGGCGTTGCCGAAATCAAGAAATTTATTGATGCTGCAAAAGGCGCAGCTATTTAAGGAATGACTTTTAATGCATGACATTATAGTAATCGGTGCAGGGCCTGCGGGATTAACCGCAGCGCTCTATGCACTGCGCGCAGATAAATCCGTTCTCGTTCTCGAAAAAGGTACTTTTGGCGGGCAGATAACCTATTCGCCGCAGATTGAGAATTATCCCGGTTTTGCTCAGATGAGCGGCAACGAATTTGCCGAAAAGCTCATTGACCAGGTTATTTCTCAGGGCGCAGAGATAGAGATGGAAAACGCAACTGCTATCCGTGACAACGGCTCAACCAAAACCGTTATCACCGAAGACGGAGAGCACGAGGCGAAGGCTGTTATCATCGCAACCGGCGTTAAGCACAGACATATCGGTTTGCCCAACGAAAATGAGCTTGTCGGTGCAGGCGTTTCTTATTGCGCCGTATGTGACGGAGCTTTCTTCAAAGGTCAGACAGTTGCCGTTCTCGGCGGCGGAAATTCCGCTTTGCAGGAGGCAGTGCTTCTTTCCGAGGGCTGCGAAAAGGTTTATGTTATCCAGAATCTCGATTATTTCACAGGTGAAGCCCGCCTTGTTGAAAAGCTGAAAACAAAGGATAACGTTGAATTCGTTATGGGCACCGTCATTTCAGCTCTTAACGGTGAAACCGAGCTTGAAAGTCTTACTCTCCGCAAGGAATCTGACGGCTCCGAAACAGAGCTTAAGGTTAACGGACTTTTTGTTGCAATCGGTCTTGTTCCCGAAAATGATGCCTTTGCCGAAATTGCAGGGCTCAATGAATGGGGTTATATCGATTCCGATGAAAGCTGTGTCACCAAAACCGCAGGCATCTTTGTTGCGGGCGACTGCCGCCAAAAGCAGATAAGGCAGATTACAACCGCAACCGCAGACGGCTCCGTTGCCGCCCTTGCCGCTTGCAGATATATCGATTCTTTATAACTAACAAAGGCTGTCCGTGAAGGGCAGCCTTTTTAAGATTTTTATATTAAATTTGTAATTTTTTTGAAATTTTAATTTAAATCTTATGATATAATATATTATGTATCGGAGGTGTGAGATGAAAACAAACATAAAAATCGCTGCTTTTGGCGTGCTTGCCGTTATTGCGGCTGTCATAATTGCCGCTTTTATTCTTTATGAGCCCGTTCAGGTTGTTATTGACCCGGGACACGGCGGCAAGGATGTCGGTGCGGAGTATAACGGCAGATATGAAAAGGACGATAACCTTGCATTGGCGCTTCTTGTTGATGAAAAGCTTTCGGATATGGGAATAGAGTCGTGTCTGACACGAAACAAAGACAAAAAGCTAAGTCTTGAAAAACGCTGTGAAATAGCCAATAGAAAAAATGCGGAGCTTTTTGTTTCACTCCACCGTAACAGCGCGGAGGGTGCAAGCGGTGTTGAAATCTGGATAAGCAGCGAAGCAACGAAAAAAGATTCGGAGCTTGCCGAAAATATACTGAATTCGCTTGATGCGGTCGGAATATCCCAAAACAGGGGAGTAAAATCCGGTTATGCGCGTGGCGAGGGCGATTATTATGTCAACAGCCACACCGAAATGCCTTCCTGCCTTGTTGAACTCGGATTCATAAACAGCAAAGCCGATAATGAATTGCTTGACCGCAACATGGATGCCTATGCCCATGCGATAGCAGAAGCAATAGCAAAATCAATAGCAGAAACGGAGCAGTGATATTCACCGCTCCGTTTTTAATATTTTTATTCTTCCGAAAAAAGCTCTTTGCCGACCCCGCAAAGAGGGCAGACCCAGTCATCGGGGATATCTTCCCATTTTGTTCCGGGCGCAATGCCGTTGTCGGGGTCTCCTGCTGCTTCGTCATAAATATAACCGCAGACTTCACAAACATATTTCATAAAAATACCTCCTGTATTTGATGAAATTAGTATGTGAAGTTTTTTGCAAAATCACGCAAGCTCTTTTGCAAGCAGCTTTATTTGCTCAATGTTTTCTTCTTTCACTCCCGAATGAATTGTTACGGTTGTTTCGGTAAATGTTATATCCTTGCTGCCTTCAAGCATTTTATTTATCTTTTTGGCAACGAGCGGCGCCCAGCTTCCGTTTTCAATGATGCCGACCGTGCGGTTTTTATATCCTCTTTCGGTCAGTTCATTTACAAATTCGCGCATGAACGGGAAAATGTCACCGTTATAGGTGGTGGAAGCAAGAACGATTTTGCCGTAGCGGAAAGCATCCTCAACCGCTTCGGCCATGTCACAGCGGGCAAGGTCATTAACAGCAACCTTGGGGCAGCCGTTATTTTTGAGCTCTTCTGCAAGCAGTTCAACTGCTTTTTTTGTGTTGCCGTAAACCGATGTATAACAAATAACAACACCTTCGCTTTCAACGCCGTATGATGACCATGTGTCATATAAATTAAGATAATATCCGAGGTTTTCGGTCAAAACTGGTCCGTGAAGCGGGCAGATAGTCTGAATGTCAAGCCCCTCAAGTTTCTTGAGTGCTGCCTGCACTTGAACGCCGTATTTGCCGACTATTCCGAAATAATATCTGCGTGCTTCGCATGCCCAGTCTTCGTCTGTATCAAGGGCGCCGAATTTGCCGAATGCATCGGCGGAAAACAAAATTTTATCCTCGTTGTCATATGTTACCATAACCTCGGGCCAGTGCACCATGGGAGCTGTGCAGAAGGTGAGTGTGCGTTTGCCCAGAGAAAGAGAATCACCGTCTTTAACTGCTATTCTTCTGTCAGAATAATCGTTATCGAAGAATTTCTTCATCATAACAAAAGCTTTGTCTGTTGCAACAATAACAGCTTCGGGATAAGCTCGTGCAAAAGTTCCTATGTTTGCCGAATGATCGGGTTCCATGTGCTGAACAATCAGATAATCAGGGGATTTTTCACCAAGTTCATTCTTGATATTGCTCAGCCATTCATCGCCGAATTTGGCGTCAACGGTGTCCATAACGGCAATTTTTTCATCTTCTATGACATATGAATTGTATGCCATTCCGTTAGGTACGATATACTGTCCTTCAAATAAATCAATCTCATGGTCGTTAACGCCGACGTATTTGATGTTTTCTGAAATCATTCTAAAAACTCCTTAAATTTAATTAACCCAATAATATATCAAAAACAAGCATTACGCAAAAGCCTGCAAGCAGTGCATAGGTTGCTCCGCGTTCACCGCCGTGCGAATGTGTTTCCGGTATCATTTCATCGCTTATGACATAAAGCATTGTGCCGCCCGCAAAAGAAAGTGCAAATGGTAGAATTGCCGCTGAGATGCTGACTGCGAAATAGCCGATTAAAGTGCCGACAACCTCAACAATGCCTGTTATAACGGCAATCAAAAAGGTTTTGCCGTGGCTCATTCCCGCCGCAAGCATGGGAGCGATAATAACCATGCCTTCCGGAATATTTTGCAGGGCGATACCGCCCGCAATCGTCAAAGCCTCATTTGTGTTGCCGG
>JAZNSX010000077.1:0-8135 GCA_045591425.1 Acutalibacteraceae bacterium
AAGACCTCCTTGATGTTTTAGTTGTGTGGTCGGCAAACCACTTCTACTATATCAAGGAGCTTTTTTCTTGTCTACGTCTCCCCTCGCTAAAAGCTTTTCTATTCCCCTGGCATAGCCAGGGGTTGTCTTTGTTACAAACAACACCAAAGCCGACGGATTAAAATCCCGTCGGCTTTTTCAATGATATTATTTGTAAACTATTCTCTTAAAAATGATTTCTTCGATTGCGTTGACAATGTTATTCATTCTTCCGATCCATTCCATCTGGTCAGCTGATTTGAGTTCTTCGGTTATACCGTATCTTTCGGCGTAGAGGGGAAGGTTGGTATCGAAGTGAGATTGAGCTGTGGTATCGACTTCGTGGAGATGGTCAAAGAGTTTTTCGGAAAGTGTGAGATGATTCCATAAAATCGGATTATAATTTTTTAGATAATATTTTCTCATTCTGCCGTATTTGCCGAGAGGCTTGTTTTCTGTTTCTTTAAGTTTAAGATTCGGAATATAATAATCTCCGTTCTTGATGTAGGTTATTTCAGTCATTTCCATTATCCTTTCTTGTTTCAACAAATGTGTCGTATGTGAACCTTGCACCGAGTCTGAAGCCTGCAATGAAGCTGTCCGCATTGCAAACACTTAAGAATCTGATATGTGTATCAACGTAATCGTTAAATAACTCTTTATTTTCATCGGTCAGAGTGTCCATCAAATGCTTTTCTTTTTGGGCGAGTTCGTTCAGACATTTCATAACTTTCGGTTTAAGTTCGGTTGTGCATAAGCCGAAACATTTTCTGCACCTGCTCTTATTGCAACGTGCTGACACTCTTTGACGATGTCCATCAGCTGGACGTATTCTTCGCCTTCGATTGTTGTTTCAAACGGACCCACATGGCAGTTTAAGCTGCTGCTTTTGATAAATGCGATAACCTCATCAACAATGCGGATAAGATCATCCTGATCTTTTGCCTTGGGAAGAACCTGGATTGCGATACTTGCTTTCATAATTTTACCTCCAAAAATAAAAATTGCCTCCGCCGGATATGGGCGAAGGCTTCTTGAAGTACAGTTCTGATTGTTGTAAATTACAATACACTTCTGCTATGCTTCCTACGCCGGCATTATCCGGCTCAGGTTTGCGGGTCGCAGGTTTACCTGCCTCTCAGCCGTTCATAACAGCTCCCCGGTGAAACAAAAACAGGAGACAGCCTTTCGGATGCCTCCTGTAAAAAATCCTTGTGTATGACTTCCTACGGCGGCATTATCCGCATCAGGTTATAGGGTCGAAGTTTGATTACTTCCTCTCAGCCTGCAAGCACAAGCTCCCCTGTATTTATTTCGCTTGATATTATATACCTATCTCTACAAAAATACAATAGATTTCTGAAAAAAACTGACGTTTTATTTTTTGTTGAATATGAGTAGATTATTGTTTGATTTGACAAATTGGTTTTTACTTGTTTTTCTTATTTGGATATAAAATTAAAATAACAAATACAAGCAGACCAATTATTGCACCGCAAATTATTCCCAAGCACAATCCCATCGGAATACTTCCTGTAAAGGAAGCAAACATCATGCCTACACAAATGCCGAGCGATATGCCTATAGGCAAAGCAAGGACAGCCAATGACTTCTTATCAGAGTTTTTATTAGATACGATAATTTCTCCTTTACAAATTCTTATCGAACTCCTTATAATTCTCTATGATTGTTTTTACAACACTTGAATTGACTATGATAATGATATATAATTTCATTAACAAAACTGAAAGTGTGATGAAATGAATAAGCTTAAAATTGTTCTTTCAATTTTTCTGATACTTGTATTCTTTGCGGGAGGTTACGTCGGCAATATGCTCGGAGTTTTTAATGAAGGCAACTACGGTGAATATTCTTTGAAAGATACTGCATCGGTTTCCGACAGTCCCATAAACGAAAAGACAGTTATCTTCCTCGGCAGTTCGGTAACTTTCGGTTACGGTTCGCTCGGTGTCAGCTTTGCGGATTTTCTTGAAAAGACCGACGGTATCACCGCTGTCAAAGAAGCCGTTTCGGGCACAACTCTTGTTGACATCAAAAGCAATTCATACGTTTCACGAATGAAAAAGATTGATAAGAACATCAAAGCCGATGCGTTTGTCTGTCAGCTTTCAACCAACGATGCAACAAAAGAAATGCCGCTCGGCGTAATCTCCGACAGCTTCACTATGAATGACTTCGATACACAGACAGTTGCAGGTGCAATTGAATACATAATTGCTTATGCAGAAGAAGCGTGGGACTGTCCTGTTGTGTTTTACACACAGGCAAAATATGACAGCGGGGATTATGAAAAAATGGTTGACCTTCTTTTGAAAATTCAGAAGAAATGGAACGTAACCGTAATTGATTTATGGAATAACGATGAGATAAACTCAATCACCGATGAGGAAAGAAAAATTTATCTTGTTGACCATATTCATCCGACAAAAGCGGGCTATAAAGAATGGTGGCTGCCTGAATTTCAGAAATGTTTATATGAAATTTTAAAGTGACGGAAGTGACTGAATGGTATTCGGAAATACCGAAGTGACGGTAATAAAAAGCAAACGTAAAACAATTTCAATTCAGATAAAACCGAATGAGATTATCGTTCGGGCCCCGACAAGAATGAAGCAAAACGAAATTGAAAAATTCGTGGAGACAAAAAGGAGCTGGATTGAAAAGCATCTGCAATCAGTTTCTGAAAAACAAAAACTTCTTCAGAATACAGAGCCGTATACCGAAGAAGAAATCAAATATTTTATTGCAAGAGCGAAAGAAATAATTTCGCCGAAGGTTGAATTTTATGCCGATAAAGTCGGTGTGACTTATAATAAAATCACAATCAGATGTCAGCGTACACGTTGGGGAAGCTGCTCATCAAAAGGCAATCTTAACTTTAACTGTCTGCTTGCTTTGCTGCCCGATGAAATCATCGACAGCGTTGTTGTTCACGAACTCTGCCACAGAAAATAGATGAATCATTCTGCAAAATTCTATGCGGAAATCGAAAAAGCTTTTCCCGATTATAACCGCTGCCGTCAATGGCTTAAGCAGAACGGAAATAAATATATGAGCCGAATTCCGAAATAAATCCAAGGATTTCGGCTCTCTTGTTTACATGTTTTTATGTGCAGCAATCTTTCTTGTTTTTACCGTAAAAATACCAATAGAATTACAGACCGTATTTGCGTATAAAATATGTCGGTGTGCAGCTCCATGCATGGCAAAGGCTGTTTATCATCCTGTCATCATACGGTGAAAAATCAAGGTCTTCGGGAATATAGGCCTCCCAGAAGGTATCTGCACCGTGTTCAATCATGCCTCCCCAGAAAGTTTTTAGGTATTGCACCGCTTTGTCCTTCATATTCAGCTTAAACATAGCCTCAGTTACGTAGTGGCGCATATAAGGGGTGACAGGCTGTTTTGCATTTTTGTTGTCAAGGCAAGAAACAAGAAGTTTTTCGGCTTCTTTGCCGTCAATAACACCGCCCAAAATCATCCATACCTGTGAATGAACGCTGAGTTGTCCATTATCAAGTTTATTTATAAAAGCGCTTGTATTTTCATCATAAAGATGCTTTTTGCAGGCGCGGCGGACTTCGGAAAGGTGAAGTGAATATTTTTCATGTTCCTCATCACCGATTGCCTTCAGCAATTCCGAAAAGTATTCAAGTGTATAAAGATACACGCCCTGCAAAGCAGTCAAATTTTCAAGGCCTGGGCACCAGTCGATAAAAGCAAACCAACCTTCCTGACGGGTTACAATCAGATTTTCGTCGAGTATGCTTCTGAAGCTTTCAAGCTGTGATTTGCAGATATGCAGAAGGTCATTTATAACCGAATTATCGCCGGTATGCTCAAAGTAATCACATACGGTTACAACAAACAAAAGCGCGTAGTCCGCAATATGTGCCGAACCTGAAGAATAATACGGTGTTTCATAAATATACGATGGCAGAAATCCGAGCTTGTCGCAGTCGCCTGCGGCAAAAAGATATAAACATCTTTTGGTAATTTCAAGGTTTTTGAACGTATAGTAATTCGCCAGAGCTTCAAGCCGAAGGTCGCCTGTCCAGAGGCGGCGGTCACGCTTGGGTCCGTCCTCAAAAAAGGTTTGCATACATTCTTTAAGGGTATTTGTTGCAACGATGTCAATTTTGTTCAACAAAGCATCTGCTGTTTTTGCGGGTTTTAAAACGGATATATCGGCGCTTGTTGACGCACGGAAACAAAAATCAAACAGCTTAATCGGTTTGTTTGTTTTATCAACCGTTATTTTTATGTATCTGCAAGCGTACCTTCTTGGCATGGTTGTTTTCTGAGGAAAATCAAGATTGATTATTTCCTCCTGCAGCCATGTTTTTGAAAGCCCTTCTTTATATAGAGAAAAATCGTCTTCAATCTCTCTCATGTCTTCACCGAATTTGATGATTAAACGGACGGGAGCATCAATAAAATCGCCGACATTGTCAAACTCAAAGGAAAAATGTCCGACTGCATGTTCACCGAGGTCGAGCAGAACGCTGTCGCTTGTTTCGGCAACAAATTCGGTGATATCCGGAGTGATATTTCTGTAATGAAGTGCAGGCAAATTTTCCTGTGACTTACTTAAAAAACTGTTTTTTTCTTTCATATATCAGTTACCTCACTTTTCAAATTGAATTGTCAGATGAATTCTTATTTGTCAGCGTGAACAGCCGGTGATTAATGTTTCATTTTTTATCTTCTTATACACGGTCATGTGCATAGTAAGGTAAGATGCCGTTCCGCCAATAACATTTGAAATGGGTTCAGCTATGAATACGCCTAAAACGCCTAAACCAAATCGGGGTAGTAAAAGTGTGAGAGGAACCACAATGATTGCCTTGCGTAACAGCGAGAAAAAAACTGCGTGTTTTGCATCTCCCAAAGCCTGAAATGTTGATTGACCTGCAAATTGCAGCGCCATAAAAACAAAGCCGAAGAAGTAAATTTTCATTGCTTCTGTTCCGGGTCTGGACATTTGAATATCATCCGAAAAAATTCCGAACCAGAATTTCGGAAACAAAATTACCGTCAGCCAAGCAATTAATGTATAACCCGTGCCTATAAGAGTGTTGAAGCGTATACCTGAACGAACTCTTTGAAACTGCTTTGCACCGTAATTATAGCTTATGACGGGTTGTGCTCCGTTTACAATACCCATAACCGGAAGTGTAAAAATTTCGCGTACGGAATTTGTTACGGTCATAATGCCGACATACAAATCTCCGCCGAATAACTGGAGCGTTGAATTGCATACAACCTGAACAAGACAATTTGTGCCTTGCATAATAAAATTCGACGTTCCGAGTTTGCAGATATCCCTCGTGATTTCTCTGTTTATTTTTATGTTGTCCCGACATAATGGAACAGGTATGTTTTTGCTTGTAAGAAAGCTTAATACCCAAATCGCAGATGCCGCCTGACTGATTATTGTTGCCAACGCGGCACCGGCAACACCCATATCGAAGCCGAAAATAAAAACAGGGTCTAATATAATATTGCAGACAGCACCGATTGTAACAGACCACATACCTGTTTTCGGAAATCCCTGAGCACTGATGTATCCGTTCATTCCTGTGGAAATCATTGAAAATACCGTGCCGAGCAAATAAACATCAAGATATTCCTTGGCATAAAAATATGAATCTTTACCGGCTCCGAAGGCAAATAGAATGGGTTTGGCAAAAGCATATCCCGACAAAGTAAGAATCAAAGAGCCGCAAAGCAGCAAGGCAAACGAATTTCCGATAATCTTTCCTGCTGTTTTATCATCACCGGCACCTCGCTTTATTGAAAACAATGGCACACCGCCTATACCAAACAGTGCCGTAAATGCCATGATTAAGGAAACAACGGGAAATGTCAGCCCGACACCGGTCAAAGCCATGCTGTCACCGTTGCCCATATGTCCCAAATATATGCGGTCTACAACGTTATATAATAATTGAACCAGCTGAGCAATGGTTAGGGGGATTGCTTGAGCAACAATACATTTCCATACAGGTCCGGTTGAGAAATCTGCTTTTTCAGATACTTTTTTGTTTGCCATTTGATTCACTTGCACTTCCGTTCAAAATCGTTTGATGTTTTGGTGTTTTTATCTTATCGGTTTTATAATATCACAAATAATTGTTTTGTTCAATCAATGATTTAATGTATATAAGCCAAATCAGGATTAACGGTAAGATAATCGCGGTCTGAAATATAAAATTTGGAGTATTGTGAAACGGAGAACAATCCCAGATTATTTAAATAAAGATAGTTGATTTAATTAAACAAAGAACACTTGAAGAATTCTCATTTGCATGATATACTGATAAAAAATTACAATGGAGGCAAAAAATGAAGAAAAAGTTTTTGAGAATTATTTCAGCTGTTTTGTGTGTTGCTTTTTTGGTTTCAGGAGCATCTGTCTGTTCCTATGCTGCTCAGGAACAGAGCGTTACAGCTGCGCAGGAAGAATCTGTCGGTGACGGTATTATGAAGGGACTCTATAATGCGCTTAATGTTGTTGTTGAGGGTCTTGTAAAGTCAATCTGTGCTGTTTATGTTAATCCAAAAGATTGGAAAAGCATGGATGATTACAACTCCGATGAAATAGGTTTTATGTCAGGCAGAGATACATATCAGAAATCAGCGGGTGAAAATAATGCTTGGAAGCTTGGCTATTCAAAAAAGAGCATTGTACCCAATGATATTGACAGCGGTAAATACAATATCGGCAGAGATTTGTTAAATAAATTCGCCGAGGGTGTTTATGATGACCAGTGTATCCGCGTTGCCGTGATTGACGATAACAGCGGCGAAGGCGCTGTTGTGCTTGGTGCAATCGACTCGCTCGGCGTTACTTCAACCGATACACGTACAATCCGAAAAGCGGTTCTCGAATATTGTGAATCTCAGGGTATTAAGGTTGCAAGCATCAATATAAGCGCAACTCATGCCCATTCGGCACTTGATACTCAAGGAGTAAGCACAGAATTTTTCAGAAAGCTTTTCGGTTCATTCTGGTGCAATCTGATTGGATTTAACGGAACATTGGCAGGTCTTGAAACGGCAGAAATGTTCAAGCAGCATTTCATCAGCATATCCGTCGAAGCAATCAAAGAGGCTTTCGGTAACATGGAAGAGGGCAAGCTTTATTTCTCGGCAATTGATATGAGCGAGTATTTCAAGGATAAACGCGGTCTTATTTCAAAAGAAGATCTTCCCGATACTGCAAGCTTCAAATTTGTTCCCGATTCGGGAAAACCCGCAACATATATCAGTGATATAACCTGTCATGCCACATCCTTCAGCGCAAGCAATAATCTTGTTGGTTCTGACTATATCTACTATGCCGATGAATATATCAAAAACACCGACGGCGGCAATTTTATTATGATACCCGGTGCTGTGGGTCAGGTTTCTCGTGACATAGAGGTTGATACAACAGGCATGACCGAGTATGAAGAAAAGGGTGCAAGCGCCAAAAAACTCGGACAGCTTGTGGGCGCAAAGATTGTGGATGCTGACTATTCTAAAGAGCTTTCGCCGGTTATAAATGTAAAACATAGAGAACTTTTTATTGTGCCTGAAAACAGTATCCTTACTCTCGCTTGTGAAATCGGGCTTGTAAACAACAAGATTTTTTATGATGGCTTCCTTCTTAAAGAATATTGTATGGCAACTGAAATGGGTTATCTTGAATTCGGCAATGAGATTGCACTTGCTCTTTTCCCCGGTGAGCTTTATCCCGAGGTTTTCTGGGATGACGAAATTACCGGCGGAGCAAATTGGGACGGCACAGAATGGCCTTATGACAATCTTTCTACAGCGGTTGACGGTGTTACGACTTATGCGGTAAGTCTTACGAATGATGCTATCGGATATGTTCTGACCGATAACAACTTTGCGTTTATGGGGCATATTATCGGTGACGGAATTGCCGACGAAACACTGTCTGTAGGCAAACACATCGGCTCATATCTTGTAACGGAATATTTGGCTCTTGTTGATTCACTCTGATAGAAGTGATATAAAATAAAAATCGAACGCCCCCTTTTTACTGGGGGGTGCATTGGTTTTAAAACTTTTACAAAATCAACCAC
>JAZNSX010000078.1:0-6926 GCA_045591425.1 Acutalibacteraceae bacterium
TCGGAGCAGGAAAAGGTTATTGACTTTGCTTTACAGAAGAAATCCAAGTTGCTTCAGTATAATGTTGCAGGTCAGATTACCGACAGAGATTTCATTGAGATGACCGAGCAATGCAACCGTGAAATAGCAGAAGCTGAAAAGACGATTGCGGAGCTTAATGAAGCACTTGAATCAAGTGAGGATTTCAAAAAGCATATTTCAGCAGTCCGTGCAGCAATATCGGCGGCACAGAACGATGCAAGAAAAGGCACGATTTCCAAAGAATTTGTTGATACCTATATTGATAAGATTTTTGTTACTCCGCTTGATGACGGCAGTATGAGGCTAAGCATAAAGATTTTTACGGGAGAATCAACCGAAAAGTTTCTCGGAAAGCTCAAACGTCGTGCGGGACAAATTAACCCGTCATCTGACAACCCGACAGAAAATCAAGGCGTATCAACGGATACAAACACATCTGTTTCTATGGGTCAAACGTTCAAGAAAATGATCGAGGCTTATGAAAACGGCATGAAATAAAGCAATTGCAGATATAAAAAGAACCGTCGCGGGAGATGCCTGCGGCGGTTCTTGACAATATAATTGATTCAAATAATCGCTGTGAGAATCGGTGAAATGGTTTTTGCAATGAACATTATATAATTAGCTGCGGCTTCAAGCAATATTTTATAGCCCCAAATGAGATTATTATCGGCACCTGCGTTGTTTATGACCGGAGTTGTTTTTTCGCCGAGCTTGAGGTTTTTAAGTGTTCTAAGAACAAGCTTTGCAATTTCAACATTTCCTGCGGCATTGGGATGAATGCAGTCATTGGCGATATATTCTTCATGACCTTCAAACGCCTTTCCCACATCGACGATAACGATGCTGTCGGGATTTTCTTTCAGATAGCGGCGATAGCCCGCGTTGAGTCTGTCTGCGCCTGCTTGATAAATATCACGCGCCGCGTTATACATAGGGTTGTAAAGTGTTTGTGCAAGAATAACAGCATTGGGATTGAGAGATTTAATTTCGGAAATAATTTTACAGTAGTTTTCATAAAACTTTTCGCTGATTTCATCAAAAGATGAGTAGTTGTTAAGAAACGCTGCTTCACCGCAGAGCTTAACCATATTACTTGTCAGGAAGTCGTTCCCGCCGATTGAAAGGCTAATAATGTCGGCTTCTTCGATCGCTTCTTTGACTGAAGGAAGTTTCATGTGTGAAAGAAGAGCATCTGTATTGTATCCGTTTACGGAAAGGTTTTTATAGTTATAGCCATTAGTGTCGGCGACAATTTTGCCGTAGCATGCTTCGTCCGGATTGACGATGCCTGCGCCGAAGCCTATGGAGTCTCCGATAACTACATAGTTCAGTTTTTTCTCTGTCGCAAACGAGCAAGTGAAAGGAAGTGCTGCGATAATAACTGCGAGAATAAGGGATATGATTTTTACTGTTTTTTTCATGTTAATTCACCCTGCTTTTTATAAATTCTATAATCGGGGTCAGGTCTTCGAGCCCGTGGGGATGGTGGGCGCATCCTTTTTTGATATATACCTCGATATCCAGTTTGTTTTCTTTATAAGCCATTTCGAGCATCAATCCGTTTTCTTCATAGGGCACGGTTTTATCGCTGTCGCCCGCAATGAGGAGAACAGGTATTTTATTTTTGACAAGTGCGGGGATTTTGTGCATCGGCATATCAAGATAGCAGATAAGCTGCGACATGTTTTTCAAACCGAGTGATTCAAAGATTTCGGGGAAATCCTCGCAACACGCATCGCCAATACCGAAGCCGCACGGACAGCTTATATAATTCATCACGGGCGCGTCAACATATAGGCATGAAACAAGCTCGGGATATTTTGCCGCAAACTTGACTGCTATAAGACCTCCGCAGCTCATGCCGACGGGAACACACCTGCCTGAAAGAGAATATTTTTCGCTGATATATTTTATAAACTCGGCTTTTCTGTCAAGGTCGGATTCCTTGCCCCAACGGTTTTCGTTTTCAATAAAAGCGAGATAAAAGCCCTGCTTCACAAGCTCAATTTCTGCTTCGGGAAAGGCATTCCAATATTCTGTTTTTATTAAAAGCGGCGGATTTTCGATTTTTATTTCGGGAATAACAACCCGTGCGTTTTGTCCGTCGAAAACAAATTCATGGCATTCAAAGCCGTTCCAAGTGCCCATTTTTAACCTCTGTTTATTCTTATGCTTGTTACCGAATACTGCGGGGCAGTAAAATTGAACTTACCCGAAACTCCGCTGACGGTAAACTCTTCCATTATACAGTCCTCTTTTGCGCCGAGAATATTGTCGTTGCCGAGGCTGTCACCTGCAACCTGATTGATAATTGCGGTGTTCTTGACAGCTGTACCGTTAAGGTCAATTGCAAAAACCTTGCTTGTTTCGGTAACATTGACGAGTTTAATAATGATATCGCCGTTTTCATCGGTGCTGACAACCTGATAAGCTTCC
Source organism: Acutalibacteraceae bacterium (assembly GCA_045591425.1). Lineage (GTDB taxonomy): Bacteria > Bacillota > Clostridia > Oscillospirales > Acutalibacteraceae > CAG-177. The sequence continues at coordinate 2,461 of JAZNSX010000078.1, forward strand.
GCTTCGGCTTCATGTGCGGTATCAAAATCAACATAAAGAACATTATCAATATAGCATTTGACGGTTGTGCCCGAAACAACAATTTTGAGTTCATATGTTTTGCCCGCTTCGATTGTGCAAGGCTTCTGTGTTTCAAATAATTTTGACTTTGCGCCGTTTTCAATTTCCTGAAGGCATGAAACGGTGTTGCCCCATCCGCCGATATTCCAGAACCAGCAATTCTGCTCATCTTTAACAGCAAAGGGAATAATGAAGCCTTCGTCGCCCTCAAGCTTTGTTGCTTCAACGGTGTAGGTGTAGTCTGTCCATTCGTCACAGCCGAAATATGCAACCTTGCCTGTTTCCACATAAGGCATCCAGGTTTCTCCCTGAACAAGCTTTCCGTTCTTTATTTTGAAATCACCGCTGTCGAGAACATCCTGCCAATTCCACCAGAAATTGAGGGGTAGCGAAAATCTGTCCTCGCTGAGAGTTCTGCCTGTTTTGTTTGAAACAACCTTGACATTGTCAAATTCGGCTGATGTATACCATGTGCCGACACCGACTCTGCCGCTGAGAGGCTGCTGTTCGATTTTTGCGCCGTCAAGGCTTGATGAAAGACGCTTTGAACCGACATTCTTTGAGAAAAGTTTCTGAACATAATAGCTGATTGAACCCGTCACCTGATGATTGTTGAACCAGATGAGGTCGGGCGACCAGTGAGTTGCGGTGAGGTTGCCGAAAAGCGGGGCATAAGCCGCCATGCGGACTATGTCGCCGTTTCTTTCAAGACCGGTCATATATGCCGCTTCGGCAAGTGCGGCTTTGAGGGTGTTTGATTTTGCGGCGTATTCGCCGAGAAAAACCTGAATTCCGCCGCCGTAAATTGTGTCCGTCATTTCATCGACGGAGCGTTTGTAATTGTTCTCATCATAATAGTCCGTATTCTGCAAAAACCATTCGGGCTGATTATAGTAATGCTGGTCGGTTGCACCCGCGAAATCCTCCGCTACATCCGAATCGCCGAGCTGTTCCTTTGCATATTCATAGGATTTCAGATAGTTTTCGCCGTGGGTGCCGTCGGAAGCGCCTGCGGAATAAATCAGCTCAATGCCTTCATAAAACTCGGGATTTTTTGCTTTTGCTTCGTTGAAGGAGTCGAGGAATGCCTGATAACGCTCAAAATAGACCTCTCCCTCCTGCTCGTTACCGATGCAGATATATTTAAGTTCAAAAGGTTCGGGATGACCGAGAGAAACTCTGACCTTGCCCCATAAGGTGTTTTCATCACCGCGGCAAAATTCGATAAGGTCGTGCATGTCCTGAACATATTGCTTAAATTCGTCACTTGCCATATCAACGGGACCTCTGCCGCGCATTTGGCAGTAAATTCCGCAGTTGATAACAGGCACACCGATTGCGCCGATATCCTCTGCAAGCTGAAAGTATTCATAGAAGCCGAGACCGTAAGTCATGAAGCAGGGATACGGGTCGTCGGTTGCGGCAACATTTGTCCAGAGATTTGTTCCCTGTTTTCTTGCGGCCACGTCGCCGTAATTTCCGTCGAATTCAAGGGGAAGTCCGTCGCTGCCGGTGCCGATAGAATACTTCCAGTTATACAAGGTTTCGCAGTCATAGCCTTCGATAACGCAACCGCCCGGGAAACGCAGAAACTTGGGTTCAAGTGCTTCAAGCATTTCGCCGAGGTCTTTTCTCATTCCGTTTTCTCTGCCCTTGAATGTATCATCGGGGAAAAGAGATATCATATCGAGTGCTGCATGTCCGTTATCGATAAGCACCTGCAATGTTGCGTTTTCAAAATCGGTTTTTGAAGAAACAAGAGAAAGCTCATATTTCTGCCAGTCGGCAGTTATTGCATTGATTTTATTTTCCGCTACGGTTTCGCCTCCGACAGCAAGACGAACTGTTATTCCGCCGTTATATCCGTCGAGACCTTTTGCATAAACCGAAAAACTATATTTCGCACTTTCTTCAATCGCCATTCCGTCAAGGAATCCGACATTTTCAATGCCCGAAAGGGTGGTTGTTTCATTTGAAAGAACAAGATAATTCGGGTTGTTTGCATTGAGGCGGTCGGGAGCATTCTTTCTGACTTCTGCAGCTGCACCGTCTACCGTGCTCCAGCCGTAAAGCGCATCATTCGCCGCAAGCTCTGTAAATTCAAACGAACGGTTAACGACCATTTCGGCATACAGTCCGCCGTCTGCTGCGAAGTTGATATCCTCAAAGAAAATTCCGAAAAGCAAATCGCTGATATCGTGAATTTCATCCTCAACATCAACAGTCAGAGAGTAATCCGCGTTTTCTTCGTTGTAAGCGGTGACGGTGTTTGCATCGGGTCTGTTCTTTACCGGTTCTTTTTCGGCGAAGATTCCGCCAGAAAATGATATTATTGCGGCTGTGATTGCTGAAATCACCTTTTTAATCAATTGATAAATTGTATATTTCATTTTGTGTTCTCCTTTTCATCAACAAGTGAACAAAGAAGGGCTTCGCAGCCGTCGTAAATATCTCTGTAAGCAACGTCGAATCTGCCGCTGTACCACGGGTCGGCAACGTCTCCGCCTCTGTCAGTGTATTCCATAAGCTTGCGTATTTTGTTTTCGGGGTCGCCGCCGAGAATGCGGTGCATGTTGCGGATATTCATGCTGTCCATACCGATGAACAGGTCATATTTTTCATAGTCGCTCTTTTTAAGTTGAACGGCTCTTTTGCCCTCGCAGGATAAGCCGTGCTTTGCAAGTTCGGCTTTTGCGGGAGGATAGACTGGGTTGCCGACATCTCCCCAAATTTCTTCTGTGCTTGTTGCACAGGAGGCAACGGAAATTCTGCTGCCGAGCTTGTTTTTATTCACCATATCTTTAAATATGAACTCCGCCATAGGGCTTCTGCATATATTGCCGTGGCAGACAAACATTATTTTCATTGAATATCACTTCCTTGATTTATAATAACACAGAGATTTTTACTTGACAATATCAAAATATTAATCTAATCTAAAATAGAAAGATACAATTTGAAATTTTTAAACAAGAGGTGTGCTTATGAAACAGTTTTTTGCTGCTTTGCTTGCGTCAATTATCGCTTTTTTCGGCTCGGTTGAGCTTTATTTTACCGACATGGTAAACAATTATGAGTTTACGGTTGATGCTTCGCAGCAGGGCAATGTGCTTTCAAATCCTGTCAGCACGGTCAACATCTGGTCGATAGACGGAAATCCGTTTGTCGGCAAGAAAAACAACGAAGAATATGATATTTTTGAGTTTGTCAACTATGTTCAGTTTATGCAATGCACGGGCGGCAATGCGGAAAGAGATTTGTTTGTTGACCCGCTTGACAGAACCGTGCTTGACGACTATGATTTCACCGTGCTTATCGATAATTGCAGGGGAGTTCTGGAGCTTGGCGCAAAGCCGTTTTTAAAGCTCGGCAGCGTTCCTCTCAAATTTTCGGCAAAAGCAAACACTGAAGCGGAATTCAGCACAAACATTTATCCGCCCGATGATTATAATGTATATTACAATTATATTGCTGCAATTGCCCGCGCCCTTGTTGATGAATTCGGTAAAGATGAGGTGCTCAGCTGGCGTTTCGGCGTTATGACGGAATATGAAAATGCATCATGGTTTATGGCAAACAGCGGCGAACCCGACGAGTCTGCCGCCGAATTCTGCAAGCTTTATGATTATACGGTTGCGGCGCTTGTTGATGTTATCGGCGATGTTTTTGTCGGCGCACATTCCATGACGGTTACTGAAGGTCTCTGGGATGAGGCATATTTTATCAGGCATTGTGCAGACGGTACAAATTATAAAACAGGGGAGAGAGGCACGCGAATCTGCTATCTTTCGGCTTCTTTCTATGATTCCGAACCGGGGAAATACACAAGCGGCAAAACATTACCCGAAACGGTTGCCTATCTTCGCAAAACGGCAGAGAGTGTCGGGCTCAACAATCTTATTTACGGCATTGACGAGGGCAGAATTCTTTGCGGAACAACGAGCGGAGCAGACAGCAATGAGCTTCTGACCAGAACCTGCGGATATACTTATCAGGCGGCTTATGATGCAAGAATTTACAAACAGATGTTTGAAAACGGCATCGGCTATTTTTCCGCATGGTCATATCTTTCAAACGGTCTGCTCGAGGGCAATCCCACCGTCAGCTATCATGTTGCCCGAAACGTTGCCGAATTTGGCGGCTCAAAGCTTGTTTCGACAGAAAAAACCAAGCGCGGATTTGTTCCCAAGGCGCAGGTTGAGGCTGTATCTGCCTTTGATGAAAGCGATAACACGCTGCGTATAATGGCATATAATTTCAAAAATAAAGTTGACTATACAGCGCCCGCCGATGTTGATTTTACCGTCAAAGTCCCTCAGTTTGAAGATGAAAATGTTAAAATAACAGCTTATGTCATCGATGATGACTGCAACTATTTTGATGAATGGGTTGAAGACAGAAAAACC
>JAZNSX010000079.1:0-3585 GCA_045591425.1 Acutalibacteraceae bacterium
GATGATAAAATTTATGCTCCGTGATGAGGTGTGGGGCGGCTCGCATTGCGAATTCTATCAGTTCTCAAAGGGAACAAGAGTTGTTTATGACCGCAACACTCACGAATTCAAAAAGTTTGTGCTCAACGGTGAGCCGCTTGACGATGAGAAGATTTATAAAATCGGTCTTCAGCATTACCATTTCAAGAATCTTGAAAACTTTTTCTCCGTTCCCTATGACGAGGTTGCAAAGAACGGCAAGCCCCGAATGGTTTCAACCTCTTGCAGAGAGATTCTTGATGAGTATCTTTCCGTTCACAATGCTCTTGACCGTGAAATCAGCGGCAGACTTATAGTTGAATGATTATGAAGAAGAACAGACCAAAGGGCAACGGATTCATTTCGGCGTTGCTGATAAACCTCGTATTCGACCTTGAATGGACAATTCCTGCATGGATGTTGCTTGCGGCTTATTTCATTTTCAAAATATCAATTTGGTGGTTTGTCGGTGCTCTTGTCGTATGGGTTATCGGCGTTGCAATCAAAACAGCGGTTTTCTCGTGGCTTGTTCACGTCGGTAATATTCCCGACCCGCCCAAAGAAAACAAAAATCCCTATTCATCAAAAGGTTATAAACCGAATAAATAAGGAGGTAATATATGAGAATTCTGAAAAAAGTTGTCTCTCTTGCATTGTGTGCCGTTATTCCTTTCGCTCTTGCATCCTGCTCCGATGAAGGCGGCGAAGAAAAAGTTACTTCAACAACACAAGTTTCGTCAATCGAAAGTACAACGGAGAGCAAAGAAGATTTGTTGGCAAGGGTAATTGAAGCCAATCTTCTTGAAAACCTTCTCAAAAGAAACGAAAGCGTTTCTTTCAAAACGGAATATGACGGCGAATCAACAACGGAGATTTATTTCACATTCAATTCTGAAACAGTCAGAGCGGTTGACCAGAATCTGTACTATGCAGATGAACACTTGATTGTTGTTGAATACAAAGGAATGAATATGCTGTCTGTTAATAACGGAAGATTCGGTGTCCGTGCATTTTTCGATATGTTCGGAAGCGAAGAAGAAAATGAAGATACGCCGTGGTATAACGACACAATCGCATATCCGCTCATCAATGATAATCTCAGCCTGAGAGAAGAAACTGACGAATATTACATCTTCGAAAATCTTGATGACGACCCCGACGATGAGCTGTATATTCAGACCGTTTGCTATGTTGACAAACAAACCCTTAACATAGTTAAAACGGTTCACGACAACGACGGATATATTGTTGAAGATGAGTATATTTACAACGAACCGAATGAATTGATGAATGTACTTGATGATTGGAACGGCGAAATGAAAACCGTTACGGTTGTGTATGAAACATATAAAGACGGAAATCCCGTAACATATACCGAAGAATATGAAGTTCCGTACAGCTGGGAAGTAGTTGCAGATAATAATTTATATGATACCCCTGCATTTTCAGTTTATCTTGACGAAGGCTACACACAGGAATATGAATATCCGGGTGACGGAATTGATTACACAATCTATGTAACAACTGCAATGGGATAAGGAGGTAATGCCAATGAAAAAAATAACAGCCGTTTTGCTTGCGTTGATTATGCTGCTCTCATTTGCAGCCTGCGGCGGCAAGGGTGACGGCGAAACAACAACCGAAGCTCCGTTGGTTCAGCAGACCGAAGAAGCAAACACAAAGGGTAACGGTTCTGCAAACGACAAGGGCGGTAATAAAGAGGATGACAGCGGAAACCTGCTCATAACTCTTTATAATTCCGATTCAGACGAATATCACGCTCTGAAAGGCAAAATTGAAACCTTTGATACAGGCATTGACAGCGAATACGGTATGACGGGCTTCAGATTTGTTTCACCCAAAAACGGTGTCAAGGTAAGGCTTGAAGGCATTATGTGGTCACCGATTGTCAATGATTATGAGTGCGACTGCACATACCTTGAAATCACAACAGAAAAAGACAAGATTTATGAATTTGATTGCTGTGTTACCGAAACAATTCCCGATTTCAGACTTGTTGCGGAATACGACGGAAAAATATCCGAGTATTATATGTCGATGGACGGCGAATCCGTAAAGAATGTTATTGAAATGACGGGCGAAGAATTCGTTCCCGAAGAAACAACCGAAGATACAGCGTTTTATCAGCTTTGCGTTGCCCGTGCAGCATCGAAGATTTATTATGACGGCTTTGCCGAAAACGATGACCCTGCCGTTGTGTGGGATACCGTTGCTTATGCCGTAACGCTCAACCACGCAAAAATGGTTGGCGAAACATATTATGATGTTATCTCTTTGACAACATGGGAACTTGAATCGTATATGGATTCCATGTACCCCGAGTTAAAAGGAAATTATCCCGGAATTCCTGAAGAATGTAATGTTGAAGCCAGTATGAAACAGTATTCGGATTATGATGTCACACCGTATCTGTTTGAAAGATTCAGCACCAACGAATTCTACGGTGTTGAAGATAACGGCGACGGAACGTATTCCGTTAAAATCAGAATTGACGATTACAGATTTGAAGGCTATGAGGAATTCGGTCTTGCAGTAATCGTTAAACCCGATGCAAACAGTCCTTTCGGCTACGTAATCACAGATGTTGTTGATTGCGAATTGCCCAGAGGATGAGAATAAATTTTAAAAATATTAAACTGATTTCTTGAAAGGAGAAATTTATTATGGGACTTATTAAAGCAGGATTAGGAGCACTCGGCGGAGTACTTGCAGACCAGTGGAAAGAATTTTTCTACTGCGATTCACTCGAAAATGACGTGCTCATGGTGAAGGGACAGAAGCGTATTGGCGGACGTTCTTCCAACACCAAAGGCAGCGACAACGTTATCTCGAATGGCTCGGGCATTGCAGTTGCAGACGGTCAGTGCATGATTATCGTTGAACAGGGCAAGATTGTTGAGGTTTGCGCAGAGCCCGGTGAATTCACCTATGATTCATCAACAGAGCCTTCAATCTTCTCAGGCAAGCTTGGCGATACAATCAAGGAAACCTTCAAAACCGTCGGTAAGAGATTTACATACGGCGGCGACACAGGCAAAGACCAGAGAGTTTACTATTTCAATACAAAGGAAATTCTTGATAACAAGTTTGGCACACCCAATCCCTTTATGTTTGAGGTTGCCAACAAAAGACTCAATATGTACCGTTCAGTTCAGGTAAGATGCAATGGTGTGTATTCCTACAGAATAACAGACCCTCTTCTTTTCTACACAAAGATTGCAGGTAACGTAGACGATGAATACAGAAGAGAAGAAATTGACAATCAGCTCAAAACAGAGTTCATTTCGGCTCTTCAGCCTGCATTTGCAAAGCTCACCGAGCTCGAGCTCCGACCTGCTCAGATTCCCGCTCATGCATCCGAGCTCAAAGATGCCATGAACGAGGCTCTCAAAACTGAGTGGACAGACCGCAGAGGTATTTCGGTTGAATCCATCGCACTTAATCCGATTACGCTCACTCCCGAAGATATGCAGAAGATCAATCAGATGGAAGATGCCGCAACAATGGGCTCAAATCCGTCCATGATGGCAGGCAGAATGACTGATG
>JAZNSX010000080.1:0-6912 GCA_045591425.1 Acutalibacteraceae bacterium
CTGTATATGACCATACACCGCTTTCGATGATGCCGTCTTTATTGATTTTAACCTTGAGTTTCGGCTTTGAATACCGCAGACTTATATCAGCATCCTCAAATCCGATTTTGAATTGCGGAAGCTCCTTTTCCACAACCGAAACATCACCCACAACCGAAATTGCGTGACCCACCGTGCCTGATTCATTGTTGGCGTGAATACCGTCGGTCTGCTCTTTCATTGTCATTTCAATAACGGTATAATTGCCGTCTTTATATGCTTTGATACTTGCAGTATCTGAAGCAGTAAGGTTTTCGTATCCGCCTGTTATTCCGTCAAATTCGGTTGAATTCTTTTCGAGAGCCGAAACAAAGAACGGCGTAACAAAATCAACGAATTTACCGAGTGCACCGTCACCGTCGTTAACCGAAAGCTCTTTGAGTGTCATTTTTTGAACAGATTTTACTTTGCTCTGACTCTTGATTGCAGAAGCTTTATAGCATTCAACTGTTTCTTTGGCTGACCATTCTGAAGGGTCTGTATTGTTGACGGTTGTTTCCGTTTCTATCTCCGATGTTGTTGATATAGCGAATGATGTTGATTTGTTTTCGGTTACGGATACCGCTGTCGATTCAGTCTGTGTTTCGCTGTAACCGGATGACGGGCGTTCCCTTTTTTCAGTAAGTTGTTGCAGTGTTCCGTTTTCATCCTTTTCTTTATTTTGACACGAAGCAAAGAAAACAAGCATTGTTACCGACAACAAAACAGATATCAGTTTTTTCATAGTTTCTCTCCGTTGATTTCGCAAAATACGACATTATAATTGCAGTAATTATATTAATTCGGTGTTTTGCTTGTGTTTTTGAAAGGTTAACGAAATGTTAAAGCAAAAAGCAAGCAACCGTTAAGCTGCTTGCTTTAAAGAATTGTTCGGTTTGTTTTATCTCAGTTTTTCATTATATTATCGCTCAAAGCAATAACTTCTTTTGCATATTTCTTGCGGCGGGAAGCAAGAAACTTTTTATAAACGGGATAATTGATAATTGCCATAAGCATACCGATAATACCTATTATAATACCGGGAATCATTGGCTCTGAAAAGCCAAGAGTTTCGCCGATATCTGTCATAACAAGACTCATTCCGCTGCCCATAATGATTGCGGCAATGCTTCCGAAGACATACGCAAACACATTTGCAGGCTTCTTAACTTTTGCGTCAAGCTTTTTGAGGGCGTCAAGCTGTGTGTTTTCTTTCTCGGTATACTGTGTTCTGATTTTCTGCACGATAAATTCTTTGTCATTTCTGTTCATTTTTGTTTGCTCCTTTCGTGTTTTGCAAGCCGATTATATATTCCGTTTGTTTGCAAAATTTTCAGGAATTATTTTGATGATATTTAATATTTGTTGATGTTTTGTTATTTTAATTTGACAACTTGATTTGGACATATTTTGGTTGTATAATACTTTGAAACAAAAACAAGGAGACCGCTATGGATAAAAACAAAGAATTCCTCGGCACGGAGTCTGTCGGCAAACTGCTTTTCAAGCTCGCTGTGCCTACGGTTATTGCACAGCTCGTAAATATGCTCTATAACATTGTTGACCGCATTTATATCGGTCACATTCCCGAAGAAGGCAGCCTTTCACTGACAGGTGTCGGCGTTTGTATGCCGATAATTATGATCATCTCGGCTTTTGCGGCTCTCATAAGCTCGGGCGGTGCACCGAGAGCATCAATAAATATGGGTAAGGGCGACAAAAAATCTGCAGAGAAAATTCTCGGCGGATGCTTCACTCTTCAGATTATTATTTCAGCCGTTTTAACTGCAATTTTGCTGATTTGGAACAAGGATTTGCTTCTTGCCTTCGGTGCAAGCGAAAACACAATCGGCTATGCAACCGACTATATGAACATCTACGCCGTCGGCACGGTGTTTGTTCAGCTCACTCTCGGTATGGGTGCGTTCATCAATGCGCAGGGCTTCACAAAAATCGGTATGATAACCGTGCTTATCGGTGCCGTCAGCAACATAATTCTCGACCCGATATTCATTTTTGTATTTGATATGGGGGTTAAGGGTGCGGCACTTGCAACCATTCTTTCGCAGGCGATTTCGTGCGTATGGGTAATCTCTTTCCTCTGCGGCAAGAAAACATATCTTAAACTCAAAATGACAGATATGAAGATTGATGCAAAGCTTGTTTTCCCTTGCGTTGCACTCGGTCTTGCGACCTTCATTATGCAGAGCAGCGAGAGCGTGATTTCCGTTTGCTTCAATTCTTCACTTCTCAGATACGGCGGAGATATTGCCGTCGGTGCAATGACGATTCTCACAAGCGTTATGCAGTTTGCAATGCTGCCTATGCAGGGAATCGCACAAGGTGCACAGCCCATTTCAAGCTACAACTACGGTGCAGGAAATGTTGACAGAGTAAAGAAAACATTCCGATTATTACTCACTTGCTGCCTTACATATTCAGTTGTTTTTTGCACACTGATTATGATATTTCCGCAGATATTTGCAGGAATATTCACACCCGACGCATCACTCATTGATTTCACGGCAAAGGCACTCCGTATTTATTGCGGTGCGATGTTCCTTTTCGGAATACAGATAGCCTGCCAGATGACCTTTGTTTCAATCGGCAACGCACCTTGTTCAATAATTGTTGCGATTGTGCGTAAATTCGTTCTGCTTCTCCCGTTTATCTACATTATGCCGAATCTGGTTGTGGACAAAACAATGGGCGTTTACCTTGCCGAACCTGCCGCAGATTTTCTTGCGATTGCTTTCACGTCAATACTTTTTGCGGTTCAGTTCAGAAAATCAATGAGGAAGCTTGAAGAAAAAACAACAGCATAAACAATAACAGCAGGCAACATTCTTGTGTGATGTTGCCTGCTGAAAATTTATCTCATTTCGGATAGCGGGGTGTAGTCCGTGCTGTTTCTTAAATATTCTTCCATTTTACCACTGAGCAATAATTCAACATAACTCAAAGGCTCATTATAGATGAGATAATCAAGTGCTGATGCTTCGTACATATTGTTTGCATATTCGTTTTCAACCGCAATGCAGTCAACAGAAACCATAGAGCCGTCGGTTAATTTCACTTCAACACAAGCGGTGTCAATGTTAAATTCACAAGAAATAATGTTGTTAATCATAAAAGTAAACTTCTTGCCGATAAAACAAAAGCCATCTGATTTTTTGAATCAGATGACTTTTAAAATGATTTTTGTTTTTGCCAACCCTGTCAGACAGATGCTCTAAACAAAATTTTCAAATTACTGTTTTATGAACACCCAGCTAAGCTTCGAGGGTTTTCGATAATTCCCATTCGGGGAAAATTATATCTTTGAGAACTTGAGTGTGATTAAAGCATCTTGTTTTTGCTTGTCATAACCTGCCGTAATCTGTAAAATCGCTCAAATTGACGTTGACAAACGGGCAAAAAGTCAATAAAAAGGTGTTTGCCGTAACTTGCCGCAGTTTGTAACCGACCCCGAAAAAGCTGTAATATCCCGACTTGTTGACAAAATATTGACATTTTTCGTGGTATTATTCTTTTGCTAAGAACGATTTGTTGACAGCAAAAACAGCCCGTGATATGATATATTTTAATTAGATAAACAAGCATTTTCAGAGGTAATTATATGTCAATAACAATAAACATTTACTATTCGGGTACAAACGGAAATGCAAGAAAGTTTGCTGAAGAAATGATTTCAAGCGGAATTGTTGATGAAATCCGCGCCGAAGAAGGTAATTTGAAATATGAATACTTTTTTCCTTTCAATGACAGCGAAACAGTTCTTTTAATTGACAGCTGGAAAAATCAGCAGGCACTCGACTTACACCACAAGTCACCGATGATGTCAAAAATCATCGGTTTGCGTGAAAAGTATAGTTTAAGCATGAAGGTTGAACGGTATGTTACCGATGAATCAGGTATACCTGATAAGGATAAAGAATTTATAAAAGAGTAAGAAAAGCTTACAAATCATCAACACAGCCATTGTGTTTCGTAAATAAGAATTTGTACGAAAGGATAAAAAATCATGTTCAGAAAAAGTATGGCTTTTTTGCTTGTTTTAACTATGTTGCTCGGCTTGCCGTCAGGAGCATATGCCGAAGAATGTGTTCCCGAAAAAGAAGGCTATGTGCTTGATTTCAGCACCGAATTTAATGACGGCAATTTAAATACAGAGTGTTGGTTACCGCAATATTTGCCTCACTGTACTACCAACACAGCAGGGTCCACTGCAAGATATAAAGTTGAGAACGGTTATCTGAATCTGTATATCACAAAAGATTCTCCCGATTATTTTGGCGGACAGCCCGGCTCGGCAGACCCTGACAACCTTTTATGGATAGCAAACGGTATTCAGACTTGGGAAAAGAATCATCTGCATCCGGGCGGTGCTCAGCAGATGCAAGTTGAGCCTTATGAAGGATATGCAACACAGTATGGCTATTTTGAAATACGGATGAAAATGCCCGATACCGGCGGTGGCGGATACGCTTCGTGGTGGCTTATCGGTGCTCAGGATGATACCGACGGAACAGACTCTGTTCAGAATGGCGAAATAGATGTCTTGGAAACCTTTTTTAAATCTCCGGGAGTGTTTGAACCTAAGGTCCATGCTTGGGATGATCCCGATCTTGACGAATGGGCAAACAAGATTGAATTGGATGGCGATCCAAGTGACTATGTAAATGAATTTCACACCTATGCTATGGATTGGAGACCGGAAGGAATAACCTTTTATGTTGACGGAAAAGAAGTGGCGCAGACGATGGAATCACCGCAATACAGAATGTGTATGATTTTGTCTATGTATATTAATTCAGATTTCAGCGGTTGGGATGAGCCCGAAAATAACTATCCAATAGAATGGCTGATTGATTATGTCCGTGTCTATAAAGATAAAAACGGTTATGACGAGAGCGACCGCCTTACTGAGTTTGAGCGTTTTATAAAAGATCTGGCTGACTCGCTCACTGCATTCGGACAGCGTATTTTATCATTTTTTCAAGACCTCTGTACGCAGTGCCGGCAGTTATTTGAGCGTTTAATTCCTGCTTTGTATAGAACAACAAATTCCAATATGTCGAACAGATAAACAAACAAGAATCTGTAGGATAAAAGCTATGATTAACGCTAACGAATACGGTTTTTTACCTGAAAACAACGCATATAAAAACTCCGAAGCTCTTCAAAAAGCGATTGACAGCGGCGGAGTAATTGAAATTAAAGCTTCGGGTATTTATAAAATTTCCGAGCAAATCGAAATCGGTGATAGCACAAAGCTTGTGTTCCGTGAAGGAGTTATTCTTCGGCGTGAGGCAAGCGTGACCGGCATTAACGGTAATGTATTTATCAATAAAGGTGCGATTAACGGCGAATATAACCGAAACATCGAAATTATCGGTCTGCATCTTGAATGTAATGGTATTGAAAGCGACGACTTTGGTGTTGACAGCCGTATTGCAGGCTTGCGTGCACAGGTTGCAATGATTTATGTTGAAGACTTGAAAATAGATAAATTTGAGTGCCACGGATTGCTTGAAAAGGATTATGCAATTCAGGTCAGTGCATTCAAAAATATCGTGCTTAACGATTTATACATAACGGGAAACAAAGACGGGGTTCATCTTGGCTGGGGCGACGGATTTGTTATCAGTAACGGCAAGTTTCGCACGTTTGATGACCCGATTGCTCTCAACGCTTTTGATTACGCTACCTCAAACACTCACATAGGCTGGATTGAAAACGGAATAATTGAAAACTGCGTTGATTTGGATGATAAATCAACAACAGGCTTTTTCTGCAGAATTCTTGGCGGTGCATGGTGCAGATGGCAAAAAGGCATGCAGGTTCAGCACTCGGACACCGTTGCGGTTAACGGCAAAACATACCGTGTTCTGATGAATCCGAAAGACGGAAAGCTTTATACTTCATATACACCGCCCAGCCACGAAAAGGGAATTGCGGAATACGACGGCATAAATTGGGTTGCCGTGCGCAACACAGAAGAATTGAACTGCGGATGCCGCAACATAATAATACGAAATTGTATACTTCAGAAAAAGCGTGGCACAGGAATTGCGATAAGTCTTAATTACGACACCTATGCACGAAGCTGTTATCCAGGCTGTGTTTGCGTTCCTCAAAGCGGAATCACACTTGATAACATTGTTCTTGAAAATGATGTGGACATTCTGCTGCATTCAACTTATCCTGCGGAAAACATAACGCTTAAAAACATAGATTTCAAAAACTCAAAGCTTTGCCTTGATACCGTATCGCAAGCTGATAAAATCATTTATCCAGAGGTTGAGATAAAAACAGAAAATGTTGTTTTTAATGATAACACTATACAAGCCAACCCGAAGCATCCGATAAAAATATTGTAAAATCAATGGATTTATAAAAAAGTGCATAGTTGAGCTGCATCGTATCGCTTCAGGTTGTGAAAAAGCCAGTTCAGTAAATAGAAATCTGCAGAGGTAATATTATGATTACATATTCGATAATTATGTTTTTGACAGCGGTACTTTTTGGTGTGCTTGGTGTTGCGATATATCGAGGAAAAACCAATTTGATTCATGATTATCATCAAACAAACATTACCGATAAATCCGCATACGGAAAATCTTTTGGAAAAGCTATGTTTGTTATCTCAACGGCACTTTTGTTCAGCGGCATAGTAAGTCTGTTGGGAGATTCGGAAAAGATTACCTTGATTGCGGTTATAGTATTGATTGTTGGATTGATAATAGGATTTAAGTACAACAGCATAAGAATTATAAAGGCGTGGAGCTTATTGCTTCCGCCTTTTTCGTTTGCAACCTAAAAAAACCTGAAATATTTTGCTTTAACTGTCGACAAAGTGTCAAAAAGTGTGAACATAAAAAAGAAAGCTTA
>JAZNSX010000081.1:0-3869 GCA_045591425.1 Acutalibacteraceae bacterium
GCAGAAAAGTTTATTGTTCCGAGTCTTGCAGAAAAGAGGCTCAGAGAATTATGAATGCGGCGAGAGTCCGTAAACACAGAGAAAAGAAAGAAGGTGAAAGATGACGAAACCGCAATACGGAATACTGAGATTTGCAAAATACAAGGGTCCCGAAATCGGCAGGATTGAAGCACATAACGAGCGCACGAAAGAAAATTATGCGAGTAATCCCGATGTCGATACTGAAAGGAGCAAATACAATTTCCATCTTGTTAAACCGAATGGCAAATACCGTGCGGAGGCAGAAAAACAGATTGCCGAAGTCGGTTGCAGAACAAGAACGGATAGTGTAAGAGTTGTTGAAACACTTATAACAGCAAGTCCCGAATTTTTCAAGGATAAGAAAAAAGCAC
This sequence comes from Acutalibacteraceae bacterium, assembly GCA_045591425.1. Classification (GTDB taxonomy): domain Bacteria; phylum Bacillota; class Clostridia; order Oscillospirales; family Acutalibacteraceae; genus CAG-177. Next base: position 393 of record JAZNSX010000081.1, read on the forward strand.
AGGTCAGAGAATACTTTGAACACGCCCTGAAATTCATTTTGAAACACGTTCCGCAAGAAAGAATTTTATCGGCGGTAATTCACGTTGATGAAAAAACACCGCATATGCATCTGTCGTTTGTCCCGATAACGGATGACGGCAGACTGAGTGCAAAAGACATAGTCGGCAACAGAAAAAAGCTGACCTGGTGGCAGGATGAATTCTGGAAACACATGGTGAAGAAATACCCCGATATGGAACGGGGCGAAAGTGCAAGTGAAACGGGCAGAGAACATATTCCGCCGAGGCTTTTCAAACAAGCCGTAAAGCTGAACAAACAAAGAGAAATGCTGATGAACTTACTGACGGAAATCAATCCGCTGAATGCAAAGAAAAAAGTTGCAGAAATCGAAGCGTTGCTTGACGAATACATCCCCGGTGTTGAGCAGATGAAGACAAAGCTGAAAAAATATGATGCAGCGTATAAGACACTAAAGACAGAGATAACAGAGCTTGAGAAAAAGCTCGATGACAGTAGAGAGAGCACACTCAAAAAACTTGAGGTTTCCCGCAAACTTCAAGAGTACGAAGAACTCAAAAAGACAGTTGAAAACATACCGCCCGAAATTCTCGGTGCGTATAAAAATAGAGGCAAAATCTCATCGCAGATTCACGAATAAAAACTTCCGCTCAAATTGGGCGGAAGCTAAAAATCTTACTTCTACGCAAATTGCATAGAGGTTAACAACATCAACTTCAGCCCAGGTTGGGCCGAAGTTAAAACTACAAACTCAACTTGTGACCAAGTTGGACACAAGTTAAAAATAATTCTGCCCAGGTTGGACAGAATTTCGGAACATAAGCAACTTCCCGACAACTTGTCGGAAAGTAAAAAAATTGTGCCCAAGTTGGACACAATTTCTCAATGCAAAACAATTCAGCCCAAGTTGGGCCGGATTTCTGAAAGTTAAAGTAATTCAGTCCAAGTTGGTCTGAATTTCCGACTTCTGGTCAGGTTGAACAGAAGTTAACCGAAACTAACTTCTACCCAACTTGGGTAGAAGTTGAAAAATCAACCGCAAGGAGCAAATCGACATCCTTGCAAGAAAGGAGTTTTATGAATAATATTAAACTGTACAAACATTTCACCGTTTATTTTAGAGAATCGAAATGCGGGGTGATTTGTTGAAGCAGATTGACAGTCACTTTGCAGAAATGAAGCTTATTGAAATCCTATATGAACGAGGTCTTATAAACAAACCCACATTTGAAAATATTAAGAAATCGGAGGCAAAAAAAGATGAGAAATGAAAACGTTGCAAGAATCGGCAACCCCTATGATTATCTTGACCGTAACAGACCGAGAAAAATGGTCTTTTACGGCAGAGTTTCAACAGAACACGAAGCACAGCTTGATGCTTTGAAAAATCAGATGCAATGGTATGATGACCAGGCAAAATATCACCCGAACTGGACCGTTGTTGACCGCTATATTGATGAGGGCATAACGGGCACTCAGGCGAAAAAGAGACCTGCATTCCTTCAGATGATTGAAGATGCGAAGCTCGGGAAATTCGATCTTATCGTTACCAGAGAAGTTTGCCGATTCGCAAGAAACACGGTTGACACTCTTGTTACAACGAGAGAACTGAAAAACATCGGCGTTGAAGTTTTCTTTGTTGATGACAAAATATGGACTATGGACGGTGACGGTGAACTCCGTCTGACAATCATGGCAACACTTGCCCAGGAAGAAAGTCGAAAAGTTTCGGAACGAGTGAGAGCGGGTCAGCAAATAAGCCGTGAAAACGGAACACTTTACGGTTGCGGTAACATTCTCGGTTATGACAGAGTCGGTGACACTTACGTTATCAATCCCGAGCAGGCGGAAACGGTCAGGCTGATTTATGAGCTTTATCTTAAAGGCGAAATGGGTTCAATGAAAATTGCAAATGAGCTGACAAAACTCGGCAGACTCAATGCTTCGGGCAAGGTTAAGTGGACAGCTGATAATGTTCTGAGAATACTTGCAAATCAGACTTATATGGGCGTTATGGCATACGGCAAATCCTACACAAACAATTATCTCGACCAGAAGCGTTTCAAGAATTTTGACTCGTCAACCTATATGTGTGTCGAGGGCAATTTTGAACCGATAATCAGCAAAGAGGATTGGGAAGCGGTTCAGAAACTCAAAAGCAAGCGTACAACACAGTCGCTTCAAACAGCAATACAGACAAGGAAAAGTAACCACAAACACGGGCGTCAGCTCAGCAGTGATGTATGGGCAAGAAAGCTCCGATGTTCCTGCGGTTCATCATTCCGCAAAAATATATGGCACAAAAATAAAAATTCCCCCGATGCCTACGGATATCAGTGTTACAACATCCGTAACAACGGCTCTGCTAAAAAAAGACGTGAAGCGGGTGAAGATGATACGGGTTACTGCGATCAGCCGATGATTGCGGGATGGAAGTTCGAAGTAATGGGTCACAAAATTATGGAAGCCATCTGGAAAGAACGCAAATCCATCATTGAAAACATCTGTGAAATCATAAAGAAGAATTTTGAAACCGAGAAGAAAGCTGAAGTCAATCTCTCTCTTCTGAAATCGGCAATTGAACGACTGAAGAAAAAGAAAGAAACTCTGTTTGATATGAGAACGGAGGGTGAAATCACAAAAGAGGAATTCGTTCAGCAGAAAGATAAACTTGACCGTGAAATCCTTGATCTTGAAACGGAATACTACGAAAAAAGCAAACTTGCCGAAGAATCGAAAGCAGACGAGCCTTGTTGGGACAAAATCATAGCGGCGCTCAATGAAATGATTGATTTTTCAAAACCCGAGCTTGACCGAGAAGTTTATGAGAAATTCGTTTCAAGGATTGTTCCCGACGGCAAAAACAAATTCAGGTGGTATCTGAACCTTCGTGATGATGAAGATTATGAGGTCGATGCCGAGGTTGAAGGAAGAAAGAACAGAGCGGTTATTACTTTCGATGAAGTCTGCGATAACCTACCGGGCTACGGCTCGGTGATATCAATAAATGAACTCAGGAAGACGCAAACACCTGACCGGATCAGGACTCTACACAGGCAGCTATAAAGGACTAATGGAGAACTTCTTCAAGTTCGCTCAGTTCACTTTAACGCTTGAGGATGCACAGGAATATGCTTATTCCATATCCCCGACAAAGCGTGTAAGAAACTGGCGAGATATTGAAGTTAACCTCTATATTTAAAATGAACTCCCCATCGAGTAATCGGTGGGGAGTTTTTGCATTCAGCTATACATAAATCAAGAGTCTGTTCACAAAATAAGACCTTATCAAATTCAAACTTGAATGATATAATCATATCAGAAGCTTCGAGAAAAAATGAAAAGGTGAAAACGATGAACAATATTTTCAGCGACAATCTCAAAAAATTCCGTCTTGCAAAAGGCTTGACCCAAGAGCAGGTTGCAGAAAAACTGAATGTTAATTCTCAGACTGTTTC
>JAZNSX010000082.1:0-14196 GCA_045591425.1 Acutalibacteraceae bacterium
GGTGAGGGAGTCGTGGTCGAACTTGTCGGTCGGTTTGAGGACGCCGGAGGGATAAATTGTCAGATCCGGCATGGATGGTTTGCCGATGACCGGACGGTTCGTCCATTTGATGCCGCAGTATTTGTGAAAAAAGTATGCCGCATCGCGCATGATATCACGTTTTGGATTGGCTCCGATCAGAATATGATTATCCCGGAAAAGCACCTGCGGCATTTTTACACTTGTGTTCGCAGAAAGAATGTTGAGCTGCTGCGCTTCTTCGTATTGCGATCCCTGCACACGATAAGCCTTGATCGCAATTTTCTCTCCGTCTGCAACCTCCGCCTTATACACCCTGCCGAAGCTGCCGCCGCCGATGAATTTTATATTACTCGCTTTTTTATTAAGTTTTTTAAAAACAATCTGAGGCAAAAGGGGCAATAAATATTTATCGCTGTTATCGAGAATTTTCATTGTTATTCCTCCGCTATTCTTCTTTTCACAATTTGGTATGCGGTTTTGCTTTCGGGTAAAAACGAAAACAGTTGGAAGCAATGGCACATGCCCTCAAATTTATGAAGTTCGGCATCAATGCCAACGGTTTTCAGTTTTTTATAAACTCTGTCATTATCGCTTTCATCAAGTTCTGCGGTACCGCATATCAGAGTGACTTTCGGGAAATTTTCAAAACTGCCGAACAACGGTGAGATATACGGGTCGGTTCTGTCAACATTCAGAACATACTTTGATATTCTTCTGAGCAAGTGAAGACTATCTTCAATCTTTTTATGTTTTGCAATTCCGTAAAACGGGTCTGTGTATGCATTTGTGATTCTTGAATCACCGCTTGATGTTGCATCCGCCCACAGCGAAAAACAGACGATGTGATTCGGCATGGGATAGCCGTTATCACGAAGCCACAAAGATGATGTCATTGCAAGGGTTGCACCTGCGCTGTCACCGATGATAACAATATCGGAATTATTGATACCCTCATCGAGCAGATGAAGATAAACCTTTGCAACATCGTACATCTGCGACGGAAGCTGATGCTCGGGAAATCTTCCGTAATCAACATTTATAACCGTTGCACCGAAAAACATTTTGCTGTATTTTTCGGCAAGCCTGCGGTAAAAATCATTAAGTTCGATTTTAAATCCGCCGCCGTGAATCATCAGTATAATTTTTTCTGTTTCACAATTTCGATTTACGAGTTTTTCATATTTCACACCGTCGGTTGTGTGTTTTGTATGTGTAAAGTTTTTTGAGGGCTTGTATTTTGATTTTTTATCCTTCGTCAGCTTTGCCGCATTGTCGGACAGCTTTGAACTGTCGGATAACGGCGAATGAAAAATCAAACGCAAGGTTGACATAAATATTTTTGAAATCAGAGATTGCATAACATCACCCGTCTTTCTGATTAAAATTTTATCACAAGAAAAATGTAAATACAACAATCTCACAATTTTCATATCTGCAAATCAAAATAATCAAGGGAATATGAAACTGCGGTTGTTAAATTCATACTCGCAGTCAGACTTTTTTGTGGTATAATATCGTTAATTAATCAACAGAGATGAGTTCTGCTTTTGTATTACTGTTAGCGGTGTTTGGCTGTTAACAGTTTTTTCGGGAATATACAAGCCGTAATTATTAAAAACAAAGCTTAAATTCTATTGTTTATCACGGCGGTTTATGTTATAATACGCAGTAATATTTAAGAAATTGGTGAAATCATGGTTTATTACATAGGACAGGCTCTGGGAATTATTGTAACCGTAGGAGCGGTTTTGACCCTGCAGCTCAAAAAGAAGAATCAGATACTTACTGTGTCTGCCGTTGTTAATATACTTGCGGCGCTCAATATTCTGCTTCTTGATGAATTCAGCTCCGGCGTTATTATTAACTTTGTGGCAGTTTTACAGATTCTGCTTTCATTTTGGCATGAAAGAAAGGGCACGGAAGTTCCACTTGCCGAAAAAATAGTGTTCCTTTTGCTTTATGTCGGCGGCGGAGCAATCGGATTTGAAAAATGGATTGATTTGCTTTCAATTGTTGCCGCGGTTTTTTATATGCTTGCCATGCTCCAGAAAAAAGAGCAGCATATCAGGCTTTTGCTGCTTGCAAACATGGTAACCTGGACTGTTTATCATTCCGTTCTGGGCTCAACTGCTGTTTTTGCGCAGCTTGCGGGAATCATTTCTTCGCTTATAGCTCTTTATCGTTACAGAAAAACTGATAATAATAAAGATTGATTTTTGCGGGTGCATCATGCGCCCGTAATTTTTTTGAAAAATTTTTATACGGTTATATCATTTTTAAAAAAACTGTGTTATAATAACAAACCGTAATATACTTGAAGGGGTGTATGGATATGATTCGAATAGGAATTATGGGCTACGGCAATCTCGGCAGAGGAATTGAATGCGCAATCAAAAACAACAGCGATATGGAGCTTGTTGCGGTTTTTTCGCGCAGGAATCCCGAAACTGTCAGGATTCTGACCGAGGGTGCAAAGGTTTATTCGGCTGACGAAGTGCTGAATTTCAAGGATAAGATTGATGTTCTTATTCTCTGCGGAGGAAGTGCAACCGACCTGCCCAAACAGACTCCCGAATATGCTGAAAATTTCACGGTTGTTGACAGCTTTGACACTCACGCTAAAATCCCCGAGCATTTTGCTGCTGTTGACAACGCGGCGAAGGCGGGAGGCAACATTGCGGTTATCTCTTGCGGATGGGATCCCGGCATGTTTTCGCTCAGCAGGCTTTATTCAAATGCAGTTCTGCCTAACGGAAAGGACTATACCTTCTGGGGCAAGGGCGTCAGCCAGGGGCATTCGGATGCAATTCGCCGAATTGACGGCGTTGCCGATGCAAAGCAGTATACAATCCCCATTGATGCGGCACTTGAAGCTGTCAGAAGCGGCTCTAACCCTGAGCTTTCCGTCAGAGACAAGCACTTGAGAGAATGCTTTGTTGTTGCCGAGGACGGCGCAGACAAGGCGAGTATTGAGAGCGAAATCAAGAACATGCCCAATTATTTTGCGGATTATGAAACAATAGTTCATTTTATTACAAAAGAAGAGCTTGAGCGCGACCATGCAGGCATTCCTCACGGCGGCTTTGTTATCAGAACAGGCAAGAGCGGCTGGAACAACGAAAACAGCCACATTATAGAATACAGCCTCAAGCTTGATTCCAACCCCGAATTTACGGCGGGTGTTATTGCGGCATGTGCAAGAGCGGCTTACCGCATGAAATCGGAGGGTGCAGCGGGATGCAAGACAATGTTTGACATTCCTCCCGCATATCTCAGCGCGATGAGCGGAGAAGAAATCAGAGCGCATATGCTTTAATTTAACAAAAAATTACTCATTATATTGTAAGGGTCGATGCCAACATCGACCCTTATTTTATTGTTAAATATAAAATTTCTTTATTTTTCTTTTTGGAAAATAAAATCATATATATTTTGATATCATATAAATTGGAATAATATAAAGCGAAACGGAGAGATTTTTTTGGCAAAAACTCTTGTTTTAACCGAAAAACCGTCTGTTGCAAGGGATATTGCACGCGTTCTGGGCTGCAAAAAAAACGGCAACGGCTGCATAATCGGCGACAAATATATAATCACCTGGGCGTTGGGTCATCTTGTAACTCTTGCTGACCCCGAAGCCTATGACAATAAATACAAAACCTGGCGTATGGAGGATTTGCCCATGCTGCCCAAAAACATGAAGCTTGTCGTTATCGGTCAGACCTCAAAGCAGTTCAAGGCAGTCAGTGCGCTGCTCGGCAGCAACGAGGTTGATAAGGTTGTTATTGCGACCGATGCGGGGCGAGAGGGCGAGCTTGTTGCCCGCTGGATAATCAAAAAGGCGAATTGCAGAAAGCCCATGCTCCGTCTCTGGATTTCTTCACAGACCGACAAGGCAATCAAAGAGGGCTTTGCCGCGCTCAAGCCAGCTTCGCAGTATGACAATCTTTATAAAAGTGCACAGTGCAGAGCGGAGGCGGATTGGCTCATCGGTCTTAACGTCAGCCGCGCGCTGACCTGCAAGCATAATGCACAGCTTTCCGCAGGCAGGGTGCAGACCCCGACCCTTGCAATGATAGTTAAAAGAGAAGAGGAAATTCTCAGATTCAGGCCCAAGGATTATTTCACCGTCAAGGCTGATTTTGACGGCTTTTCCGCGATATACAAGGATTCGCGCAATCAGGCAAGGTTTTTTGATGCCGCTGCGGCTCAGACAGTTGCCGATTCGGTGAAAGGGCAGAGAGGCACTCTTTCTGAAGTCAAAAAAGCGTATAAGTTCAAAGTTCCCCCCGCGGCATATGACCTTACTGAATTGCAGAGAGATGCCAACAAAAAATACGGCTATTCCGCAAAACAGACTCTGTCGTTCATGCAGAGCCTTTATGAAACCCACAAGCTGCTCACATATCCGAGAACGGATTCAAGATATATAACAAAGGATGTTGCGGCAACGCTGCCCGAACGCCTGCGCGCAATAGCAATAGGTCCGTATAAAGATGCGGCAAATGCCGTTCTGCGTTCAAAGCCCATCCCGACTAAATATATCGTTAACGATGCGAAGGTCACCGACCACCATGCGATAATTCCCACCGAGCAGTATGTTGATTTGAATAAGCTTTCGCGCGAGGAAAGGCACATCTATGATTTGGTTGTGCGCCGTTTTCTTGCTGTGCTCAGTGCGCCGTTTGAATATGACGAAATGCAGGTCACTATCACAATTGGCAAGCATAAGTTTTATACAAAGGGTCAGTCCGTGAAGTCCGCCGGCTGGAAGGCTCTTTATGATTCATCGCTTTCAGAGGATGATGACGGTGATGACGATGAAAAAGCCCAGACTTTGCCCGCCCTTTCTCAAGGTGCGCCCGTGTTCCCGAAAGGCGTGCGCCTTGTTGCGGGCAAAACAACACCGCCCGCAAGATATACCGAAGCAACTTTGCTTTCGGCAATGGAAAACCCGACGGGTCAGGTGGACGACGGCTCGCTCAAGGATGCGCTTAAAACCGCAGGCGGTCTCGGCACACCCGCAACAAGAGCCGATATAATCGAAAAACTCTTTGATTCCTTCTGCGTTGAGCGCAGAGGAAAGGAAATATTCCCGACCTCAAAGGGCAAGCAGCTGATTGAAATTGTGCCGCCCGACCTTAAATCCGCCGAGCTTACCGCAAGGTGGGAGCAGCGTCTGTCGCTCATTGCCAAAGGCAGCGCAGATGATAAAAAGTTCATTGAAGAAATGCGCGCATATGCAACCTCGCTTGTTTCGTCAGTCAGAGCAAGCGAATCAAAATACAGACATGACAACATGACTCGCGAAACCTGCCCCGAATGCGGCAAATATCTGCTTGAGGTCAACGGCAAAAAGGGCAAGATGCTCGTTTGTCAGGACAGGGAATGCGGATATCGCAAGAGCATTTCCGTTGTTACCAATGCAAGATGCCCTGAGTGCCACAAAAAGCTCGAAATGCGCGGCGAGGGCGATAAAAAGGCGTTTTTCTGTGTCTGCGGCTACCGCGAAAGGCTTTCGGATTTTGAAAAGAGAAAAGAAAGCTCAGGCGCAGGCAAGAGAGACGTTGCAAAATATATGCAGCAGCAGGCAAAGCAGAAAACATCAAGCAATCCGCTTGCCGACCAGCTTGCAAAATGGATGGAGGAAAACAAATGAGGCGTTTTCTTTCTGTAATAATGGCAATCTCGCTGATTTTTTCGCTTGCATCATGCTCGGATGATGGCGCGGGCAAGTCCGTTACCTATGCCATTGATAAATCTCCGTCAACTCTTGACCCGCAGTATGCGGGCGAAACAGGCGCAAAAATAGTTATAAATAATGTTTTTGAGGGCCTTGTGCGCGTTGCGGCAAACGGCGAGGTTATTCCCGGCATCGCCGAAAATTGGAATGTTTCTTCTGACGGGCTGACATATACCTTCAAGCTCAAATCGGGAACAAAATGGAGATGTCCGTCGGCAATCAAAAGCCAGTTCGGGCAGGAATTCTATGATAAATTCAGCGAAGTGAGCGTTACTGCGCACGATTTTGTTTTTGCAATGCAGAGGGCGGTTTCTCCGCAGATAAGCTCACCCATGGCACACAGACTTTTTGCAATCGAAAATGCAACCGAAATATATTCGGGGGCAATGGATGTTTCTGCGCTCGGTGTCAGCGCGCCTGATGACACAACGCTTATCGTCAAACTCAGAGAGCCTTGCTCCGACATGCTTGAAAGATTTGCGGAAAGTGTTTTCATGCCTTGCAACGAAGAGTTTTTTAATGCCACAAACGGCCGCTACGGTTTGACATATAAGCACATTCTCTGCAACGGACCGTTTTATGTCGGCTCATGGGACTCATCTTCTTCGCTGACGATAAGAAAAAACAGCGAATATGCAGGGGAGCAGGAGGTTATACCTGCCTCGGTTGTTTTCAGTTTTGATTCAAGCCTTTCTTCAATTGTGGGTAAGCTTTCCTCACAGACTCTCAGCGCAGCGCTTCTTCCGCCGGATTGCGAAATACCCGAAGAAGCGGTTGTTATCAAAGAAAATTCAAACTCCGTTTTTGGCTTTGTTTTTAACTGCTCAGATTCATTTTTGCAAAATGTGAATCTCAGAACAGCGCTTTGCAGCTCGGTTGACAGAAGTCTTTTCACAGCTGATGCCGCAAACGGCGAAATTCAGAACGGCTTTGTGCCGAAAAGCTGCTTTGCAGGCAGCCTTAATTACAGAGCAGCTGTCGGCTCGCAGACCCCCGAGCTTGTTTTTGATAAGGCAAAGGCAGCAGGGCTCTGGCAGCAGGGCTTAAGCGAGCTTGGCAAAGATAAGGTAACTGTTAAAATCATCTGCCCCGAAAGGCTTGAATCCGCAGTCCGCAGCCAGATTCAGATTTGGCAGCAGACGATGGGGGTCAGCTTTGCGGTCAGCCTTGAAATCAAAACTCCCGAAGAAATTTCAACGGCGGTTTCAGACGGCGATTATCAGCTTGCGCTTGCAGGCTTTGAATCCGAGTTTGACAGCGCTGTGGATTTTCTGGCTTCGCTTGAAGGCGGCGGAGTATTCCGCTTTGATTCGGCGGAATTTGACCTTATAATCGGCAGGCTTCTTCAGGTTGAAAGCGACAGCGATTTGCTCGGCGGATGCTTTACTGCGGAGAATTATATTCTTCAGCAGGGCGTTTTCTTCCCGCTTTATTCGCGTTCAAGCCGTTTTGTTGCGGTTGAGGATGTTGAGGGAATAACTGTTCTTGATTCAGAAGCAACCGTGTCTTTTATAGGCGCAAAGAGGTATGATTAAATGAGGCGAAACAAATTTGCAACAGCAATTTCATGGTGCCTTGTTGCCGTGTGTATGGCGGTTATTTTCTGCCTTTCGGCTCAGAACGGAGAGGAATCTCAGGAGCTGAGCGAAACGGTTGCAATGCTGCTGCGGCTCGGGTTGAGCGTTGATTTTATCAGAAGCTGCGCTCACTGCCTTGAGTTCATGGGGCTTTCAGTTCTTGTTTTCAACGCGCTTTATTGGTCGTTCGGAAAAACCAGACCGTTTTTTGCCTTTTTGATAACGGCGGCATACGCGGCAAGCGATGAAATTCATCAGCTTTTTGTTGAAGGCAGAGCTTGCCAATTGACGGATTTTCTTGTTGACAGCTTTGGCGCAATCATAGGAATTGCTGCCCTGACGGTATTTGCAAAAATTATTTCAAGAATAAACAGGAGGCGATTGGGTTGACAGACGGCGAAAAAATCATGGCTGCGGGCTGTGCGGCAGGTGTTGCCGCGGCGGCTATCCCGACGGTTTACGGCTATATGAAGGCAACCTCGCCCAAACCTATAACAGACGAGGATTTTCTTAACACTGAAAAAGGCGGCTTTGTTTCCGGTTGCGGTGAGCGTATCAGCCTCAGAGGCGTTAACCTTAATGACGATTTGTTTTATTTTCAAAAAGCTGACCTTGAGCCGGATGCGCGCAGCGAAGATGTTTTTGCTGCTCTTGAAAGCCGCTTCGGAAGATACGGTGCAAGACAGCTTGTCAGAAAATATAATGAGGGGATATTTGCGCCTTCGGATATAAAATATCTTCGTAAACTCGGTGCAAACTGTGTCAGAATTCCGCTGAGATACCGCTATCTTTACAGAAAAGAGAACTGCAAGGGCGATATTGATTTTGAACGGCTTGATTTTATGATTGAAAAGTGCAAAAAAGCGGGAATTTATGTTATTCTCGATTTGCATTCCGCTCCGGGATTTCAGAATAACAGCTCATCCTGCGCAAGCAGCGACAAAAGCGTTCTTTTTGAATCTTCAAAAGAGGGTTTTGATGCAAGGAATGCTGTCGTAAGGCTATGGACTCAGGTTGCGGCGCATTATAAAAACGAGCCTGCCGTTGCGGCATATGACCTGCTCAACCGGCCGCTTCATTGCGTTGCAGAATGGGAAAACAGACTTGATACACTTCATAAATTCTACAGAAGAATATATAAGGCGATCCGAAATCTTGATGACAGGCATATTGTTATTATGCAGGCTCCTGCCGATGCGGATACTCTGCCCCCGGTGAATGAATATCATGCCGATAATGTTGCTTACGGTCTTTATTCGCATTTTCGTACAACGTTTGAAACGGATGCGCTTGTTAACGGAATCCGTGCGCTTAAGAGCAGGGGAGTGCCGTTTGTTGTCAGTAAAATAAGGTCAGAGGAGAATCTTGAGTATTCTCTTACCGCGCTCAATGACTGCGGTATTTCGTGGCTTGTCGGCGATTTCAAGGGCATGGGAAATATAAGCGATTATCTTTTCAGCGGCAATATTTCACCTGCCGACCTGACCTATGACAGCTATGAGGAAATCGGCACGAAATGGTCAAAACCGCTTTCAACAAAGAATTTCTCCGAAAACAAAGAAACGGCGAAAATTCTTAAAACTGCGTTTAAATACGGCAACACATTTTCTCTGCCTGAAAACGCAAAGAAAGGCAAAATGAAATTCAAGGTCAGAGTCGGATTCAATGTTGTAAAAGGAATAAATAAGCCGGAGAAGGCGTAAAAGTGTTTCTTTTATCGGGTAAAACAAAAACTAAAAGCAAAAAATCGACTTGTTACAATCTGTTAGCGTAACAAGTCGATTTTTGTTTTTGAAATAAGCAAGAGAGTTTATTGCTTATTCTCCGTAAACAGTAGTCCACGAAGTGCTTGATGAAATGATTTCATTATATTTCATCTCTGCCATTCTGTCGGTCATACCTGCTATGTAGTCAACAACGACACGGGTGATAATTGCTCTTTGCACAACATCGGGATTGACTGAATTACTGCCTTTAACATAAAGATTCTTTTCCATCAGCTTCTTTTTCATGTCTTCCCTGTATTCGTTTTCCGAATTATCAATTAAGCTATCAAAATATTGTTTCAAAATTGTTGATATTTTTGAGTCTTCTTTTTCACAAGCAATTTCCCGAGCTATTCTGTTTCTAAAAGTGTGTGGCAACATTTCAGGTGAAGCACAGTAGAAATCCAACAATTTTGTTATTATTGTTTTTGCTTTTAGGTTCATGTTTTGAACACGAGTACTTCTTATATATTGTATGTTGATGAAATTAAGAATAGTCTTTATGTGTTTATAGTTTTCCGGAGAAAAAGTTGCGAAATAAGCAAGTCTGACGGCATCTTTTTCGTTTTCCTCTGTGCTGTTAAGCCAGCGTTGGTTGCACTGGGAGATAACGTTGATTCTGGTATAGGTGATGTTTTCGGGCTTGCTTTCGGGTGAGCTTTTTTTGGTGCGTTCTTTCATTAATTTTTTTGTGTCATTGATTAAGCATTCAACCAGTCTGGGTGTTATTACATATGATGTTGTTTCGGCTAAATAATCGAAAAACACATAAATGATATCAAAATCAATTCCTTTGTTTTTGGGATATGAATTTGTAAGGTTTACCCATGCATTAACGATATTGAAAAAATCAAACAGGCAGCCGTATTGTTCGCACGAGAAAAAGAACGGATATTCCAAATTTTTTCTTTCTTCGTCACAGAGTCTTTTTTCCTCAAAAGAAAGAGTGCCCAAGTCGGATATGCGGTCTGCCGGTATGGCTAACCGAACAAGGAGCTTTCTCAAGTCAACATCAAAAAACTCTTTTAATGCGGATTTGTTGGTTCCGCTTTTTTTATGAATTTCTTGATATTTCGGAGCCATGGAATTAATAATTTCCAATATTTCTTCTATGATATCCAATTCTTTTTGTCTGGCTTCATTTTGTTCTTTGATGTTTGTATTGATTTTCAGATATTTAGACATTTTAATTACAATATTATTAATTCTTCCGATCATTTTATCAAGAAGACCAAATTGAATGCATTCTTCCCAATCGTGACCGATATATTCGATTTTGTCAGCCCATGCAACGATTTGTGATTCAACGCTGCCGATTTGTATGCCTTTTGGAGATTTTCCTTTACACTTGCCTTTACATCCGACGGCTTCTGTTATTTCTTTGCAATCATATTGAAGTCTGTATGCGGCCGAGGAGACGTCATCAACAAATGAATCGGCATCATGTTTTAATACACCTTCAAGAACATATTTAGACAAGCCTATTCCGTCTAAACCCAATTCTTTCATTTTAGGGTGGCGAGAAAGCTTGTCTAACACCTTGACTCCTTGAAGAGCGTGTGCGAAACGTCCCATCATGTTTTTGGACAAATAGTCGTTTATAGCTCTTTCACCGGCGTGCCCGAAAGGTGTGTGACCAATGTCGTGAGTGACAGCTATAACGCTGGCTAATTCCCAGTTTGCACCGATTGCAACCGCGATTTTCTTCGCGGCTTTTTCTACCTCTAAAGAGTGAAGCAATCGTGTGCGTTGGTCATCTGATGCTGAATTTACCATTACCTGAGTTTTATATTGCAATCTGCGAAATGCGTTTAGGCATACTATTCGTTCTTCTTCACGGCTGAAATGTGTTCTGTTTTCATCCCAAAAAGCCAGAACCAATGCTATCTTTTTGTCATCAGGTATATTTTGTTCTTTTCCTAAGATGTTAGCGGTGCTTTTTAATTCAAAAGCATCATAAAGTTTTACAAGTGCCGATTTTTCGGCTTCATTTAATTCGATTATATCCTTGAGTGTTTGCGGTGTTTTGTTGTCAAGAATACTGTGCAATACTTGCTCTTCTTCTTCTGTTAGAAATCCGTGTCGAGCTTCGACCGGATATTTTGTTGCATAATCTTCAGTAATGTCGTTGATTGCGTGCATTATTTTTACCGAGTTGCTTTGCCATTTGAATTCGTTTTTCATTTTGCGGCCTCCTTGAATTTAAAAACTTCATATATATATGTCAAAAATCGTGAAACATTTCACAAAAATTTTGTTTTTCCTCAAAAAATCTACTTTTTCAACAATTTTCGATAACCTGTTTTGTGCATAGTGTTTGATGAAAGGCGTGAAAAGGGTATTTGAATTTGCGGATAATATAATCCGAATACAAGTAGAAACACAGTCGATTATACTTTTGAAAAATTCTAATTTGAAAGCAAAGGATTTTTTCTTGCATTTTTAATACATCTGTTATACAATAAAAATAAGATCCTATAAGACTCAAGGAGGATTTTTATGCCTACAACAAGTATTACCAAAATCAAAACCAAAAGAAGCAACCTTTATCTTCGCGTTGCAAAGGGTCATTTTGCAACAAACCATTCTCACAGCAACTATTACATTGATGTTGCGGCTCAGAAATCGCGTCTTTCCGAGGCAAAGGCGGTTGCCCAGGAGCTTTGCAGCAACAGTCACTATAAGGTGAATATTGTTGATACCATTCTCTGTCTTGACGGTACAGAGGTTATCGGCGCTTGCCTTGCCGATGAGCTTACCAGAAACCATTGGATGAATATCAATGCTCACCAAACGATTTATGTTGTTACCCCCGAAATGACAAGCAGCTCTCAGCTTATGTTCAGAGATAACATTGTTCCCATGATTCAGGGCAAGCATGTTCTGGTTCTTGCTGTTTCGGTTGCCACCGGCGGCACGGTAAGAGCCGCGATGGAAGCGGTCAAGTATTACGGCGGCGAGGTTGTCGGCGTTGCATCAATTTTTGCAACAGCAGATGAAATTGACGGCTACGCAGTCAATTCGGTTTTTAATCCCAACGACCTTCCCGGTTATTTTGCCGCGCCTTCTCATGAATGCCCGCTTTGCAAAGAGGGCAAAAAGCTTGATGCTCTAATCAATTGCCACGGCTTCTCAAAGCTTTGATAAAGATTAAACCGTCTGCGTTTGCAGGCGGTTTTTAAATAAAAAACAACAAATATCGTTCATACATACGAAAAATACGAGCTCCGAGACATCTCCGAAAACAAATTCAAAACCGATTTTATAGAGTAAAATTAAAAGTGGTTGCAAGATTAAACCTTACAACCACTTTTGCTTTATTTTTTGACCGTCTTATTAATATAAGAGGCATAAATTAACGGAAAAACGATAAGAAAAATCGGTGCGATATAGATTGATAATGTATTTTCTTCATTGAAAATTGAAAGCGAGTTGTTGAGCGAATGTGCAATTATGCACGGAAGAATCGACTTGCTTTTAATGAAAATAACAACAAAAAGATAACCGATTGACATGGCGTAGCATACCTGGAGCAGGGTCGGTATCAGCTCCGCACCGTTGAAGAGGTTAACGATATGGCCGATTCCAAAGGTTATCGAGCTGACTGCCGTTGCGGCTTTTATGTTGTCCTTTTCCATCATTTTAAAGAGGAAGCCTCTGAAAATAATTTCCTCAATAAATCCGATGTTAAGCATAGTCAGAATGTGAAAAACAATCTCCTGCGGGGTATTGTTTATATTGATTCCCGACCACAGATTAACCGAAACAATCAGCAAAAGCGGCAGAAAATATAAAAACTTTTTTGGCTTGCCGACCTTGGTGAGCCCGTAATACTGAACCCTTTTCAGCCTGACGGTCAGGATTATCAGCACAACCGAAAAAACTGTGTTGATAAGCGTGCTTCTGTAATCCTCAACGCCAAAATTCTGCATACAAAACGAATTTATCACAACATAGAGAATTATCAGCAGTATACACATAAGGGTTTCGTGCTTTTCAAATAATTTTTTAACCATATCTCACTCCGTAATTTTTAAGTTTCACAACTGCGAATTAGCCTCTGCCCAGACATATATGTTTTCGGCTTGAACTATTTTTTTGCTGTCAAGGAATCCTCCGTCAATATATTCATTATCGGAATAATCGATATTATTGCAGCATTCGTCAAAATAAGTTTTACCCTGCTGATTTGTCTTATCAAAGAATTCGCCCGTGTCAACGGTGTTTTTGCTGAAAACAAGACCGTTCACATTGTTCACTCTCATAAGCCTTGACGGAATATCGGTGAATGTGTTTCCGGTGATTTCAACATTTGTGAAAACGGCTGTTTCGGCAGATTTACCCGCAATATTCGTGCCGATTTCTATCACCGAGCCCCAGTCGCTGAAATTGCACTTTTCAAAGGTGTTGTTGAGGATGACAAGATTATCAACGCCCGTGCCCTCCTGCCAGAGAGTGGGCTCAATATCCATAACAACCTTTACAGCCTGGGCCATTGTTTTATAAAATCGGTTATTCTCGCAAAGTCCGTTTGAGGATTGAAGAAGCAAGCCTCTCGCTCTGTTTTCGTGGAAATAATTGTTTCTGATAACATAGTTACCGCTGTTACATTCCGTGTTATAAGCAGTCCAGCCTGCCTTTACGCTTTCAGGCAAGGCTTCAACAACAACCTCTTTTGTTATCCAGTCAAGAGCTTTGACGGAAACTGTTTTTGCTGTTATTTCCGTATTCTCAAATCTGTCATTTTTAAATGCAAGAGTGTCGCCCGCTTCAAGCCTCATTGCAGAAGCAATCAGAGTAAGCGTATTACCGTTCACCGCAGAAACATAGCCCAGACCGTCATGAACATTAATGGCATCGTCACCCATTCCGCTTATGTCGCAGCCTGAAATGTTGAAACAGCCGTCGGTGTTTACAATATGAATCGCATCGGCGGTAAGCGACACGCAACGCTTATCGTTGTATTCGGGATTAACTCCGATAAAGCTGTTGATAATCTGAAAATGCGAACAGTTGCCCTCGCAGATATATGCGATACCCGAAGTGCCGTAAATGCTGACATTATCAAAGGTTATGTTTTTGCCGTAAT
>JAZNSX010000083.1:0-35574 GCA_045591425.1 Acutalibacteraceae bacterium
CGGTATTCAGGAAGGCCAGTTCTATAAGTATTTCCTTATGGCTGAGCGCAAGCAGGGCGTAACAGGTGAAAACCTTCTCCGCATCTGCGAAAGCAGACTTGACAACGTTGTTTATCTTCTCGGCTGGGCTAACTCCAGAGCAGAAGCAAGACAGCTTGTTACTCACGGCCATTACAAAGTAAACGGCAAGAGAGTCAACATTCCTTCATACCTTATCAAGGCAGGCGACGAAATCGCTATTGCTGATAAGAGCAAGGAAAGCACAAAGATTAAGGCAACAGTTGAAGCAAACGCTTCCAGACCTGTTCCTCAGTGGCTTGACCTCAATGCAGAAGCTCTTACAGGTAAGGTTATCGCTCTGCCCACACGTGAGCAGATTATGGTTCCCGTTGAAGAGCATCTCATCGTCGAACTTTATTCAAAATAATGCCCTGCCTGAAATGCCTTTCAAGGCATTTTGGCTGCGCATTGCAGCGCACGTTTTTGAATGCATTTTTAAGCAGGAATCATTCTCCTGCGTCTTTTAAAGGAGGGTTTTGAATGATTGGTATTGAAAAGCCCAGAATTGAAACTGCAGAGTTTTCTGAGGATGGAAGATACGGTAAGTTTGTTGTTGAACCCCTCGAAAGAGGCTACGGCACAACTTTGGGCAACAGCCTGAGAAGAGTTCTTCTTTCTTCTCTCCCCGGCTACGCCATCACATCCGTTAAAATTGACGGAATTCTGCATGAATTCAGCACCATCCCCGGAGTTAAGGAAGACGTTACAGAGATTGTTCTCAATCTTAAAAACGTTATCCTCAAGATTCACGGCGACGGTCCCAAAACAATCTATATCGACGCTAACGGTGACGACGAAATCACCGCAGGCAGCATCAAAACCGATTCAGAGGTTGAGATTCTCAACCCCGAGCTTCACATTGCAACTCTTAATTCCGATGCACATGTCAGCATGGAGCTGACTTGCGATAAGGGCAGAGGATATGTTTCTGCAGACAGAAACAAGGCAATGATGCAGCCCATTATCGGTGTTATTGCAATCGACTCAATCTATACACCCGTATTAAAGGTTAACTACACAGTCGAAAACACCCGCGTTGGTCAGATTACCGACTACGATAAGCTGACATTAGAGGTGTGGACAAACGGAACCATCAGTGCGATGGAGGCCGTTTCTCTCGGAGCCAAGATCCTCAACGAGCATCTCAACCTCTTCGGTGACCTCTCAGGTGAGGCATACGACACAGAGGTTATGGTCGTTAAGAGCGACAATGGCAAGGAAAAGGTCCTTGAGATGACCATTGAGGAGCTTGACCTTTCTGTTCGTTCCTTTAACTGCTTGAAGAGAGCGCAGATTAATACGGTTGAAGATTTGATCAACAGAACCGAGGAGGACATGATGAAGGTCCGCAACCTCGGCAGAAAGTCCCTCGACGAAGTTGTTGCAAAGCTCAATTCACTTGGCTTTGACCTTCGCAGAGACGAGGAATAATCATTTATTCGAACGACGGTAAAGGAGTGTGAACTAAATGCCCGGTACCAGAAAGCTTGGCAGAGCAACAGACCATCGTAAGTCAATGCTTAGAGGTCTTGTTACCTACCTTTTGGAAAACGGCAGAATTGAGACCACCGTTACAAGGGCTCAGGAAGTTCGCGCAATGGCTGAAAAAATGATCACCATTGCTAAGGACGACTCTCTCCACTCAAAGCGCAAGGTTCTTGCATACGTTACAAAAGAAGACGTTGTTAAGAAGCTCTTTGACGAGATTGCCCCCAAATATAAGGAAGTTAACGGCGGTTATTGCCGCATAATCAAGACAGGTCCCCGCCGCGGTGACGCAGCAGAGATGGCTATCATCGAGCTTGTCTGATTAGTTAAAGCTTTATAAATTGAACACCCTGCTCTTTTTGGGCAGGGTGTTTTTTCATGTGATGAAGGGGCATTTTGCCCGCGCAAAAGCCCGCTCGGATTTCTCCGGGCGGGCAGTTTTTATTTATGGAATTATTTATAAAGAGGGCCGTAGTTTTCGCAAGCTCTGAAGTCTGCGCCTTCAAGGTCCTTTGTTCCGAATGCGCCCCAGCATGCAGGACGGAAAATCTTTGATTCGTCAACATTGTGAAGAGCAACGGGAATGCGGAGCATTGATGCCATTGTGATGATATCTGCGCCGATGTGGCCATAAGAGATTGCGCCGTGGTTAGCGCCCCAGTTGTTCATAAGGTCATAAGCTGATTTGAAGGGGCCTTCGCCTGTGCATCTGGGTGCGAACCATGTGCAGGGCCATGTGTAGTCAGTTCTCTTCCAGATTATGTCTGAAACTTCGTCGGGAAGGTTAACGGTCCAGCCTTCAACAATCTGAAGAACGGGGCCGAGACCCTTGACAAGGTTAAGACGAATCATTGTTGCGGGCATTTCAGCTCTGGTGAGGAATCTTGAAGAATATCCGCCGCCTCTGAAATAGCCGTTGTCGGCTGCGTTCCATGTTGTTGCGTTGATGATCTTTTCTGCGTCTTCTTCGGTAACGTTATACCATTCTTTCATGATGCCGTTGCCGTTTTCGTCCTTAACTTCGCCGCAAGCATCAAGGCAGCATGCGCCGGAGTTGATAAGGTGGATAAATCCGCCTGCTTCCTTTGCCTTGCCCTCGATGTCATAGCCTGTAACTCTCTTAACTGCATCTGCGCTCCAGTGAGTACGAACGTCAGCAAACATCTGGGGTCTGTTGGTGAGCAGTTTCATGAAAAGCATGCCGATACCGTTGAGAACGTCGTTCTCAGTTGCAAGAATATAGGGCTCTCTTACGCCTTCCCAGTCAAATGAAGTGTTGAGCAGAGCCTCTGCAAAGTCAGCGTTGGGATAGAAGTCGGTCCACTGTCTCTGACCCTGGAAGCCTGCTGCAATTGCATTGTGGCCAACCATTTCTTCTTCTCTGCCTTCGGGAAGGTTGGGATTGCCGTTCATGAGGTCCTTGATGATGCACATCATCTTAACAACGAATTCCCAATCCTTCTCCTTCTGTTCGTCGCTCTTCTTTACAAAGTCAGGGTTCTTGTCGAAGCCTTCCTTGCACTTTGCCTTTGTCCATGCGAGAGCCTTCTGATATTCAGCCTCGTCATAGATGCCTTCGGACATTCGGCGGATGATTTCGACCTCGTCAACGGATTCAACTCTCATGCCGAGATATTCCTCGATGAAATCGGGGTCGATAACCGAGCCTGCGATACCCATGCAGGTTGAGCCGATCTGAAGATAGCTCTTGCCTCTCATTGTTGCAACTGCAACTGCTGCCTTACCGAAGCGGAGAAGTTTTTCCTTAACGTCATCGGGCATTGAAGTGTCATCAGCATCCTGAACGTCCTTGCCGTAGATGCCGAATGCGGGGAGACCCTTCTGAGCATGAGCTGCAAGAACTGCTGCAAGATAAACTGCGCCGGGTCTTTCGGTTGCGTTGAAGCCCCATACGCCCTTGATGGTTTTGGGATCCATATCCATGGTTTCTGAGCCGTAGCACCAGCAGGGAGTAACGGAAAGGGTGATGTCAACGCCTTCCTTCTTGAACTTTGCTGCGCATGCTGCTGCTTCTGCAACACGGCCGATTGTTGTGTCAGAGATAACAACCTTAACGGGTTCGCCGTTTGAATAGCGCAGATTTTCCTCAAAGAGCGCCTTAGCTGCCTTTGCCATATTCATGGTCTGGTCTTCAAGGGATTCTCTAACCTTGAGGGGTCCTCTTCTGCCGTCGATGATGGGGCGAATACCGATTACGGGATAATCGCCGATAAGTCTGCTTTTTGCCATAATAGCATCTTCCTTTCTATGTAGTTAAGCATATATTTATTATTTTCTAAATAATAAGTAAATTAATTGGTGAGTAGTTGCCTCCCTCGTCAGAGGGAGCCTATACAGAAAGTTTCTTCGTTACAAAATTTTTTCTGTATACATCTTGCTTACTCCTTGGGCTTCCTCTGACGAGGAAGCTGTCCGTAGGACTGAAGGAGAGATTATTATTTATTAACAAAAGAATCTATGTATTCACACACACCGTAAAAATTTTCATCAATCTCATTATTCGGAATGCGGATAACGGTCAGATTAAATTCTTCAAGCTTTTCCGTGCGGATTATATCTTTTGCCATATCGTTTTCATTATAATGCTGTGAGCCGTCAAGTTCAATAACAAGCTTTGCTTTTGCACAATAAAAATCAACGATATAATTACCGATTGCTTTTTGCCTTTGGAATCTTACCGGATATCCCGAAAGAAATTCATACCAAAGCTTGCGTTCCCAAGGTGTCATGTTTTTTCGCAGGTTTTTTGCAAGAGGAATGTTTGATTTGTTGTATGGTAACATTTTATTTCCTCCTGTTTATTGCTCCGCAAAAACTGTTTTTCTCTCCCTCAGGGTCTATGACCCAGCTCCCTCGTCAGAGGGAGCCTATACAGAAAGTTTCTTCTTTTCAAAAATTTTCTGCAATAATTCTGCTCACTCCTTGGGCTTCCTCTGACGAGGAAGCTGTCCGTAGGACTGAAGGAGAGACATCATTCGTTTAAATTTAAAATTTACGCTCCCACAACAGTCTTAAATCTCTCATATGCCTCTGCCCATTTATCGGCATCGACAGGAATATATTCCACGGTTTTTTCGCTTGCTTTAACGATTTTGCGAGCCTCTGCAACATTTGCGATTGCGCCTGCTGCCATGAGCTGAACGGCAATATTGCCGAGAACGGTTGCTTCAATGGGACCTGCAACAACGTTTCTGCCGCAGGAAGAAGCGGTCATCTGACAAAGAAGAGTATCCTTTGTGCCGCCGCCGATAACGTGAATAACGGGATAGGTTTTGCCTGTGCAGCCCTCAAGATTATCAATGGTGAGGCGGTATTTCATCGCAAGGCTTTCGTAGATGCAGCGCATAACCTCGCCCACGCTTTCGGGCACGGGCTGACCCGTTTTGCGACAGTATTCACGCACTCTTTCGGGGATATTTCCGTGAGGAACAAATTCGGGAGCATCGGGGTCGATGAAGCACTTGAACGGCTCTGCTGCAAGAGCAAGCTTTTCAAGGTCGGCATATGAATAATCGCTGCCGTGTCTGTTCCAATGTCTGCGGCTCTCCTGAATGAGCCAGAGACCGATTATGTTCTTGAGGAAGCCGACGGAAGAATCGCAGCCGCCCTCGTTTGTGACATTCATTGCAAGTGAGGTTTCGTTGACGATGGGCTCTTTCAGCTCCGTGCCGAAGAGCGACCATGTGCCGCTTGAAAGGAAGGCAAAATCTTCGCTTTCGGCGGGCACGGCGGTGATTGCGCTCTGCGTATCGTGACCGCAAACGCTGATAACGTCAACGTCCTTGATTCCGCATTCCTCGCAGATATCGTCTGTTACCTTGCCGAGAACGGTTCCCGAAGGCACGATTTCACCGAGAAGCTTTGAAGGGATACCGAGCTTTTCGATATAGTCGGCTGCCCATGACTTTGTTTCAAGGTCAATCATCTGTGAGGTTGTTGCGATTGAATATTCGGTTGTCATTTTGCCCGTGAGCATATATCCGAAAAGGTCGGGCATGAAAAGAAGTCTGTCCGCTCTTTCGAGAATATGGGGGCGGTATTTTTTGAGCGCATAGAGCTGATAAACTGTGTTGAGCTCCATGAACTGAATGCCCGTTTTGAAATAGAAATCCTTGTTGGGGATTATTTCAGCGCATTCTTCGATAAGACCGACGGTGCGCTCATCGCGGTAATGAACAGGGTTTTCAAGCAGGCAGCCGAATTCGTCGATGAGGCCGAAGTCAACGCCCCAGGTATCGATACCGATGCTGTCGAAACCGCCCGCATTCTTGGCATTGATGATGCCCTGCTTGATGTTATAGAAAAGGCGCAGAACGTCCCAGTACATGGTCTTTCCGACCTTTACGGGGTCATTTGAAAAGCGGTGAACCTCTTCGAGGGTGATTTTTTCGCCGTCGAATTTGCCGAGGATTGCTCTGCCGCTCGATGCGCCGAAGTCAATGGCTAAAACTCTTTTGTCCATAATTGCTCCTTTCGGGGGATTAACGGGTCGATGTGGGCATCGACCCCTACAAAATGATTATTGGATTACAACGCCTTTTTTGAGAATGATGTTGGCATAGATAGCTGTTTCACCTGTTGCGATAACAGCATAAGCCTTCTTTGCTCTGTCATAGAAAGCAAATCTTTCAACAAGTTCGATGTTCTTTTCGCCTTCTTCTGCAAGGATTGTCTTTTTGTAGTCATCCCAGATGGGAGGAGGATTTGAAGCATCGCCGTTATCCATGAGAGCAACGGGAGCGTCAACGTATGTATCAAGAGGCATGAGCTTGAGGATAGCGGAGAGAATTTCGTCAACTCCGTGACCGTCAAGGCGTACAAGTCTCTGTGCGATTGAAGCTGCAGGGAAATTGCCGTCGCCGATAACGATTTCGTCACCGTGACCCATTTCCATGAGAATTTTAAGAAGCTCGGGGGAGATGATGGGGGAGATGTTCTTGAGCATTTTGATAGCCTGCCTTTCTGATTAATTCAATTATGATTTAAAAATCAACAATATTTTTTAGCTTTTAATTCGCAATTCTCAATTCGCAATTAAGGATAGGCTCTGCCTATGACCGATTTTATTATGACGGATAAATATCCGACCTGCAATTGTGCATTGCGAATTACATTATTGCATACATGCTGTACATATTGCTGTAGATGCCGCCTTTTTGCATAAGCTCGGAATGGGAGCCATGTTCTGCAATGCCGTCTTCGGTGAGAACAACGATTTCGTCGGCATTGCGGATGGTCGTCAGGCGGTGGGCGATGGTGAGAGTTGTTCTGCCCTCGGAAAGGCGTTCAAGCGATTCCTGAACAAGTTTTTCGCTCTCGTTATCGAGTGCCGAGGTTGCTTCGTCAAGCAGGAGTACGGGAGGATTCTTGAGGAAAACTCTTGCAATTGAAATTCTCTGTTTCTGACCGCCCGAAAGCTTAACGCCTCTTTCGCCGATATATGTGTCAAAGCCGTCGGGGAGTGCGCTGATGAAATCATATGCGCCCGCCTTTTTGGTGGCTTCGATAATTTCTTCTTCTGTTGCGCCGGGCTTGCCGTAAATGAGATTGTCACGGATTGTGCCCGAGAAAAGATAGACATCCTGTGCAACAACGCCGATATTTGAACGCAATGAATGAAGGGTTATATCTTTTATATTCTTTCCGTCAAGAAGAATATCGCCGCTTTCAATCTCATAAAATCTCGGAATAAGGTTGCAGAGAGTTGTTTTGCCGCCGCCGCTGGGTCCGACAAGCGCAACATTTGAACCGCTCGGAATATGCAAATCAAGGTGGTTGAGAATGGTCTTTTCGCCCTTGACATAGCTGAACGAAACGTCTTTGAAAACGATATCGCCTTTTACGTCGGTGATGTCAACGGCATCGGGGCTGTCAGTAATATCGGGAATTTCATCCATGATTTCGGCAAAGCGTTCAATGCCCGTAATTCCACGGCTGAACTGTTCGCTGAAATCAACGATTGAACGGATTGAACCGAGAAGGGTTGAAACGAGAAGAAGGCTTGCCGCAAAATCACCGGGGCTTGTGACACCGATATGCATGAAATATGCGCCGACTCCGACAACCGCGATATACATCGTGCCGTCAAGCATGGTGACGGTTGAGTGGAATTTGGACATATATTCATAGCTCTTCTTTTTTATATTAACATAGTCTCTGTTGCCGTCGGAGAATTTTGCTTTTTCGGTTGTTTCGTTGGTGAATGAACGGACAACTCTTACGCCGAGGAGACTGTCTTCTATTCTTGCGTTGATTTCGCCGACCTGATGACGGCTCTGGCGGAAGGTGTCACGCATTTTTGTGCGCGTTTTCTTTGTGAGAATAATCATAAACGGCATCATTGCGAAAACGCAGACCGCAAGACGCCAGTCCATTGAAGCAAAAATAAAGAAGCTTGCAAAGAATTTTACGATTGTCATAAACACCATTTCGGGGAAGTGGTGCGCCCATTCGGCGATATCAAAGAGGTCGGAAGTCATACGGCTCATAATTTGACCGACCTTTGTGTTGTCGAAAAACGTGAATGAAAGCTTTTGAAGGTGGTCAAACATATCCTCACGCATTCTGTTTTCAATTTTAACACCCATTATGTGGCCGTAATATGCCTGACAGTAGCTTGCGAGGCAGGCGATTGCCTTGAATCCTATGTAAAAAAGGCAGATAAACAGAATTCTTTTTAAAGTGAGCGATGCAACATCCTCAACACCCGCATTGGTGATTTCACGCACAATCAGCGGAAGTGCGATATCGCAGGCGGCTGTGACCGCAACACAGCAAAGCACCATTGCTTCAGTACCGAGATGCTTTTTGAGATACGGAAAGAACCTTTGCATCAACGAAATATTCTTTTTCATTGAATTTTTTTTCGGTTCTTCAGGGTTGTTTCCTTTCATTTTCATTTCCTCTTTCACATGATAAGTGTATATATTATATATCAAATAAAATATATTTGTAAAGAGCGTTTGTCAAAATTTACAAAAAAGGCTGTCCCGAAGAAAAAAGCTTTTTTCTTCAGGACAGCAGATTGCACCTATATTTCTTCTGCCACAACGGCGATAACCGTCATGTCATCGAATTTTTCGCCGCACTTTATACGCGCCGAATCAAGAATGTTTTCGCAAAAGCCGCTTGCATCCGGTCCGCCGGCGAATGCCTTGATTTCGTCCCTGACCCAAAGCGTTCCGCAGCCGAGAATGCCGTCGCTGACCATAACCAGCGTGTCGCCGCCGCGAAGCTTCAAATTATATTTGCTGAATCTGACTTTGCTGAGTATTCCGAGCGGAGTTGACGGAATCTCAACGGTTTTGACCTTGCCGGATGAGGTGTAAAAAGAGGGTGCGGCGCCGGCTTTGAGAATAACGGTGTTGCCGCTGAAAAGGTCGATTTCGGCAACGTCGAGCGTGGAAAGCGATTCGTCCTCGGATTTGACGGACAGCGCCGAATTCGTGATGCTCAGCGCGCAGTCAAGGCTGATTCCCGCTCGCACAAGGCGCGAAAAAAGCTCAACCGTCATGGCGGAATCAATCGCCGCCCTGCCGCCCGTGCCCATGCCGTCGCTGAGGATGATATATGCCTTCGATTCTGTCTGGAAGCATTCAAAATAGTCGCCGCAGAGCTTTTGTCTGCCGCAGCTTGCCGCCGCCGAGCCGAGGCGGATTTTAAACAGCTCTTTTCTCAGGAAAACAAGCTCTTTGCCGTTTGCAAGCTCCCTTATTTTCGGCGGAGAAAGCTCGGCTTCAAGCTCTGCCGAAAGCTCTTGTGTCAGGCGGGAAAGGCTTGTTGAAGGGGGGATGCTTTCAACCGTGCAGCTCAGGCGCAGTGCGCCCGAAGGCGGGCAGACGCAGCTTGCGGAAACAACCTCAAAGCCGTTGTCGGAAAGAACCCGGACAGCGCTTTTCTCTTTGTTGAAAAGTGTTTGTGCACCTGCGCTTATTTCCTGAGAAAGCTCGCTCAGAAGTGTCGAAATCCAGTCAAACTGACCGCACGCAAGCTCTCTGTTTCTTGCCGAATTTGCCTGGAGGGCGTTAAGTGCGTTGCGGCTGCCGTAGACTCTGTTGAAGCTGTCGGCGATTCGCGGAGCGCTCGGGCATTTTGCGTTGAAATTGACCGAAAAGTCTTGCGTATCAACGGTTTCGCCCTGCGAAAGCTTTTCAAGAACGGCGGCAAATTCTCCGTCCTCGGGGCAGAAGCTGTCTTTAAGAGGGCATGCTTCGCAGATTCTTTCCCTGACACGCATGCATACCATAACGTCATTTGCGGGCGAGAGAGTTTCAATGCCTTTGGACACCTTTGCAACGCATTCCGAAACGGAGCCGATGGCGCGCGAAGCTTCAAGAAGGCGTTCGCCTGCCGAGGAAAACTCCGAATTGATTTTGCGCATTTTAGGATTAAGCATGTTGCTCCTTATGCGCGACAGCCTGCTTTTGGGAATTGCGGCAAAAATAACCGAAGCAGTCGCCGCTTCGGCAAAAACAGCAATGCCTTCGCTTGAGCCGTCAATCAGCGCGGCAATGCCTGCCGTCAGCGAAAAAATGAGGGCGCACACAAATTGCCCGAATTTTGAAAAAATGCCCGAAAGAAGCCCGCATATTCCGTAGCAGAGGCTCAGCGCAACTCCCGTGCCCGAAACGGCGATGCAGCCGCCAACGGCAATTCCCGCAATGCTTCCGCCCGAACGGCTGAAAATATATGAGGCGGTGAGAATGATAAATGCGCCGAAAAATCTTGCGGGTCTGAAGCCGAGAACGCTTGCTTGCGATGCGCCCAGCAAAAGGGTGCACAGGCTTGCGACAATGCAGACAAGGCTGTGGTTATCCAGCATATACGGGCTGCGTTTTTTCTTTATGCAGTCAACCGTTCCCGAATAGAAAACCGCGCTTGCGCCGCAAAGGAGCGAAGAGCAGAGACCGAGCGCGAGGCGGCTGAGCGACGGCTCGTGCGAAAACATAACGGCTGTCCGGCAGGCGAAAGAAAG
The DNA here is from genome assembly GCA_045591425.1 of Acutalibacteraceae bacterium. Classification (GTDB taxonomy): domain Bacteria; phylum Bacillota; class Clostridia; order Oscillospirales; family Acutalibacteraceae; genus CAG-177. Next base: position 10,544 of record JAZNSX010000083.1, read on the forward strand.
CAAAAATGCGCTTACCGAAAGCACTGCCCGCCGTTTTTTATGTATTCCGATTTTTTCTGCGGCAAAGACTATGCCCGCCATGCCCGCAAGGGGAACGGCTGCGTTTATCAGTTCGCCGCCTTCAAGGCGCAGAAATCCGCCCAGAAGCCCTCCGAGAACGGCGAAAACCAACTCATAGCCCGTGCAGGCGGCGGCAAGACCGATGCTCAGAGGCGCATTGAGTGACAGCAGGCTTGCATCCGACAGAATAAAACCGCTGACAAAAAACAGCATGCAGGTCATGATTTTTGTTCCGTATTCCCACAGCCTGTCCGAAACATCCTGCTCACGGAGCGTATTTATTTTTTCCATAGTGTTAAAATTCCTTTCATTCCGAATACTCGGTTTCATTTTACAGACCAGTTTCGGAAAAAACTGTCAGTTTATAAATGCTTTTCTGCAATTTCAAGAAAAATTTTTTGTAAAATTAATATTTATACTGTTCAAACCGCAGCTATTGTGTTATAATAACATGAATATAGCTGAAAATTGGAGGAGTCTGCTTTATGGAAATGCAAAACGAGCGTCAGGGTCTCATCATCGGACGCAATGCCGTTGCGGAAGCTCTTAAAAGCGGCAGAGCGATTGACTGCCTGATGGTTGCAAAGGGAGAAAGAGGCGGCTCCGTCGGTAAAATCATCGGTCAGTGCCGCGACAGAGGCATTGTTATCAAAGAAACGGATAAAAGAAAGCTCGACAAGATTTGTGAAGGCGAAAACCATCAGGGCGTTGCCGCCTGGGCTGCCGTTCACGAATATGCTTCGATTGATGACATTCTCAGGAATGCCGAAGAAAAGGGCGAGCAGCCTTTTGTTATCATCTGTGATGAAATCGAAGACCCGCACAATCTCGGCGCAATAATCAGAACGGCGGATGCCTGCGGAGCGCACGGTATTATTATTCCGAAAAGACGCGGTGTTGCGCTCACCTATGCCGTCGGCAAGGTTTCAGCGGGTGCGGTTGAATATGTGCCCGTTGCAAGGGTTTCAAATCTGCCGAGTGCGATAGAGGAGCTTAAGGAAAAGGGCTTCTGGATTTACGGCGCGGATATGGACGGCGTTCGCTGGGATAAGCAGGATTATTCGGGCAGTGTTGCTCTTGTTGTCGGCTCCGAGGGCAAGGGAATCGGCAGGCTTGTCAAAGACAAGTGCGATTTTATCGTTTCGCTTCCGATGAAAGGAAAAATCAACTCTCTCAATGCCTCTGTGGCGGCGGGAATTTTAATGTATGAAATTGCGAAGAACAGGTAGGTGAATGCTTTGAACGATTATTTGAAAACAACATCGGGTGACAGCGAGCTGGATGCCATTCTGGCTGAGGTTAAAAAATCAAAGCAGAATACTGACGTTTCGGCGAATGAGCCTGCAAAGAATTGGTCAATGGACGATATTGACAGGCTGATTGCGCACGCAAACGGCGAGGAATATGTTCCGCCGGTCAAAAAGTCGCCGACTCCCGCCGAGGATTTTGAAAGAATTCTCAGCCGTGAATTTGATACGGGAATTTTCACCGTTAAGCCTCTGACCGAAGAAAAGCCCGAAAAAGAGGAGATGCAGGATATTTCCTCCTCATCGGCAGACAGCGAGGTTGACGGGCAGGAAACCTTCTTTGAAAAAGAAGAGGATATTTTTGACGAATCTTTGTTTGAGATAGAAACAGTTGTTGTGCCCGAGGATATTCCCGAGCCTTCATCCTTCAGATTTGCGTGGCAGGAGCCCGAAAAAAAGAAGGAGGAGCCGAAAAAATCCGTTCCCGAAATCAAAACCTTCTATGAGGGCGATGCTCCCGCCGCAGAATTTTTTGCAAAGAAAGAAGATAAAGAAGAGCCGGAGCATATAAAGGAATCCGACTACAGAACGAGGTTTTTCACAACTCTCAAGCTTGAGCAGACCGCCGAAATCGAGCCTGTTTCAGACGACGGACCCACCGACAGGTCGGGAATCGTTGTTGAAAAATTCGGTCAGGCAACCGAAAGCGGCCTTGAGGTTATGCCCAAAGTCCGCGCCGCAGAAGATGTTAAGGAATTTGCCGACGAAAAGACACGCGTAATGGAAAAGGTCGGCTCATCAGATAAAAAAGAGAGTGCCGACGGCAATGACGTTGAGGGTCAGATTATGCTCACGGGCTTTGATGACGGCTCCGACGAAACCGCTCCTGAGCAGGCGAAGGAAATCGATGTTGAAGAGCGTCTTTGGGAAAAGCGCAAGCAGAAGGCAAAGAATTTCAAGATAGTTGACGCAATTGACCTCGACAATGAGTTTGAGGGCGATTTCGAAGCACCGCCCGAGGAGCGCGCAAAGGAAGAAAAGGCAAGAAGAAAGCGCGAGAAGAAAATCGAGCTTGAAAAAGAAGAGGGCAGACCCGTTGCCCATGAATATTCTTCGCCCGCCGAGCGCGCCGCGATACATACCCGCCTGAGCGAAAAGGCAAGAAAGGCAACAAACGGCGTTATCGCCGTCGGCATCGTTGAGCTGCTTGCAATTGTGCTCAATCTTATTCCGTTAATTGCGGAAAAGCTTTCGATAGAAGCCGAGCTTTTTGTTGCGGGCTCTGCTTCAATGTGCGTTATAAACGCGGTGCTTCTGATAGCTGCCGCCGCGATAGACAATGTTAAGTTTGTTGACGGTCTGACGGGAATTTTCAAGAAAAAGATAACAAGCTATACCCCTGTCAGCCTTTCGATAGTTGTTGCTCTTCTTCAGAGTACTCTTGCTGCCGTTGTCGGCGGAGAAGGCACTCAGACCGCTGTTTTTGCCGCCGCCGCAATAACCGCCGTTCTTATCGGAAAGATTGCGGACAAGCTGGATGCAGACCGCACTCTCGGCAATTTCGAGGTGTGTGCATATAAATACGAGCATAATATGTATGCCGTTCATCCGATTGAAAACGAATCGGAAATTTTCGAGCTCGGCAGAGGGCTTATGATGGGCAACGCAGAGCTGCTTTATTCCTCAAAGCTTGCATTCCCTTCGGATTTCATCAAGAATTCTCAGTCCGATTCGGGTGAAAAGAAGCTTACTAAAATTCTTGTTCCCTGTGCCTTCGGCGCTGCGGCAATTGCCGCGATAGCCGCGGGAATCATCGAAAAGAGCGTTATGACTGCATTTTCGGCGTTTGCCGGCACCTTCTGCCTTTGCAGCCCCGTTTTTGCCGCGTTTATTCCCGCCTTTATTGCGATGATAGCAAACGCTTCGCTTAACCCCGAAGGAACGATGATAGCCGGTCTTGATGCGGCAGAAAAAACAGCGTGCGCCAATGCCGTTGTTATGGACTGCGCCGATATCTTTGACCGTTCGCGCTGCACGATGCACGGCATGAAGGATTTCAAGAATATCAGAATCGACGATGTTTTGCTTTATGCGGCGGCAATGGTTATCAAATCCGGCGGACCGCTGCGCGAAAGCTTTGAGCAGGTTGTTGACGGCAGACAGGATTTGCTTCCTCCCGTAAAGGAGCTTGTTTATGAGGATAAGCTCGGCATTGCGGCGAGAATCCACAACCAGAAGGTTCTTCTCGGAAACAGAAACCTTCTTGTTCACCATAATATAGAAGTGCCCGAAAAGGCTCTTGAAGAAAGATATTCACACAGCGGCAGAAAGGTTATGTATCTTGCCGTTGCGGGCAAAATTGCAGCCCTGTTTGTTGTCAGCTATGCGGTTGACAAGAATCTGACAGGCTATCTCAAGGCGCTTGAAAGCAGCGGAATCCAGGTGCTTGTGCGCACAAATGACGTTAATGTTACGGAAGAGCTTATTTCAAAGAGCTTCGGCATGCCGCAGGAGAACTTCAAGATTCTTTCTTCCGTTGCAGGCAGGCTTTTCAAGAGAAGGCGCGATGCGGTCTGTGACAAACTGCCGGCAAGAGTTGTTCACGACGGCACGGCGTATTCGATGCTCAAAGCTGTTGCATCTTCCTGCAAAATGGGCGAAAGCGTGAGAATCGGCAAGATAATTCAGATTGTTCTGAGCGCTCTCGGCTTTGTTTTCAGCATGGCGCTTTACTGCTCGTCGATGGGCGAGATATTTAACGGACTGACTGCTGCGCTGTTTATCGGAGCGGGTCTTGCAATTTCCGCCGGGGCAATGTTTTTGGGCAAAATCAAATAATTTTGAAAAAATGCTTGACATTTTTCGGAATATGTATTAAAATAACTTGCACAATAAAGCAGAGCAGGTTTTGCTCTCACCTTCCGGGGAAGTCCCGCGTCGGTCAATAGCTTCTTTTTAATCGGGCGCAGTGTGCCCGTGAAAAGCGTTGATTTTATGCGAGGTCGGGGTTTTCCTGCCCTCGCTTTTATATTTTCATTTTGTTTTTGGAGGTGCTTTAACATCAGCAAGCAAGAGCAGCAAATCAATGAGGAAATCCGCGACAAGGAAATAAGAGTTATTTCCGATGACGGCGAACAGCTCGGCATCATGTCCGCAGCGGAGGCTCTTAAAATCGCAGAGAGCAGAAATCTTGACCTTGTTAAGATTGCTCCCATGGCAAAGCCGCCCGTCTGCAAGGTTATGGACTACGGCAAGTTCCGATTTGAAAAGGCGAAGAAAGAGAAAGAAGCAAAGAAAAATCAGAAAACCATCGAAATTAAAGAAGTAAGACTTTCTCTCAACATCGATACGCACGATTTTGACACCAAGATTAACCACGCACGCAAGTTCATTGCGGCGGGTAACAAGGTTAAGGTTTCCATTCGCTTCAGAGGCCGTGAAATGGCTCATCCCGAGCTTGGCAACGCTATTATGAAGCGCGCGGCGGAGGCCTGCGCAGACTGCGCCTCGATTGAAAAGCCCGCAAAGCTTGAGGGCAGACAAATGCTGATGTTCCTGGCTCCGAAAAGCGGAAAGTAAAAGCACGAATCACTTGTAAATTATTAAGGAGGAAATAACCATGCCTAAGATTAAGACTCACAGCGGCGCAAAGAAGCGCTTCAAACTTTCAAAGAACGGCAAGCCCATGCGTGCACATGCCTACAAGTCACACATTCTCAACAAGAAGAGCACAAAGCGCAAGAGAAATCTTCGCAAGACAACTGTTGCTGACGTTACAAACTGCAAGCAGATCAAGCGTCTTGTTCCTTATAAATAAGTCGGAACTTTGTAAAACAACTTAAAGATTAACGGAGGATATTAAAAATGGCACGTATTAAAGGCGCTATAATGACTCGCAAGAGAAGAAATAAAGTACTCAAGATGGCTAAGGGCTACTATGGCTCAAAGAGCACTCTTTTCAAGACTGCCAAGCAGGCAGTTATGAAGAGCGGCAACTACGCTTATATCGGCAGAAAGCAGAAGAAGCGTGACTTCCGCCGCCTTTGGATTACCCGTATTTCAGCTGCTTGCCAGGCAAACGGCATGAACTATTCATCATTCATCAACGGTCTCAAGAAGGCTGACATCAGCCTCAACCGCAAGATGCTTGCTGAAATCGCTGTTGCTGACCCCGCAGCATTTACTGCTCTTACCGAAAAGGCAAAGGCAGCTCTCAACTGATTATGTTTTTGGCATCAGAGATGTGGCACTTATGTTACATCTCTGATTGTTTGTTTTTATTTATAATATAAAGGTATCAAATATTTAAACATATTATCGAAAAAAGAAAGATTTTGACGATGGAAAAGATAACCGCGCGCACGAATGATAAAATCAAATATGCTGTTCGTCTTGGAGAAAGTGCTTCGCTCCGAAAAGAGGCAGGGGAATTTTTTCTCGAAGGCGCACGGCTCTGCTTCGATGCGGCTCAGACCGGCATCGAAATCAGGCAGGCGTTTTTCACCGCAAAGGCACTCCTCAAATATTCCGACTATGTTGACAGCATAATTGCCGCAAGCGGCATATGCTATGAAATAGGGGTGGAAGTTTCGCAAAAGCTTTCAGACACGGAAAATCCGCAGGGCGTTTTTTGCATCTGCAAAACGAGAAGCGACCATTCTTCGATTGAGCTGAAAAGCGGCGGCAAATACATCGCTCTTGAAAATCTTCAGGACCCGTCAAATCTCGGCGCGGTGTGCAGAAGCGCGGAGGCGCTCGGTCTTGACGGCTTGATTGTCAGCGGCGGCTGCGATATTTATAACCCGAAGGCGCTCAGGGCGGCGATGGGTTCGTCGCTGAGGATGCCGGTCATACTGACGGAAAATCTTGCAGGGCTTCTCGCGAAAGCAAATGCAGAGGGTATGCAGACGCTCGCTTCCGTTCCCAGGAACACGGCGACGGATATCCGCAGGGTTGATATGCGCGGCGGCGTTATCTGCTGTGTGGGCAACGAAGGCTCAGGGCTGAGCGAAGAGGTTATCGGCGCATGCAAGACAACGGTTGTTATACCGATGAACGGCAGAGCTGAATCCTTTAATGCCTCGGCAGCGGCAGCCATTCTCGCATGGGAGCTGATAAGATGAGCGACAACAGGAAATACTGGATATGGCTTGCGCAGGCAATCGGCGCAGGGGCGAGGGTTGATGAAATTCTTTCCGCCTTTCCCGACCCGAGGGAAATATACGAATCCGATGCAAATGCCAGAATCATATCGGGAGTTTTTACCCGCAGACAACTCCGGAAGCTTGAAGAAACCGAAATTTCCTATGCAGAGAATGTTATTGAGCTTTGCAGACGCAACGGGTGGCAGATTGTCACGCCCGCCGACAGGGCTTATCCCGCAGGGCTGAGGAAGCTTGCGGATATGCCGCTTGTGCTTTATGCAGACGGCGACATAACCTGCGTTCGCGGCAAGGTGATGATAGGCGTTGTGGGCACAAGAAGGCCCTGCAGCGAAAGCATTTCCGTTGCCAGAAGAATCGGCTTTGACCTTGCTTCGGCAGGGGCGGTGATAGTCAGCGGCGGGGCACTCGGAATTGACAGCGCGGCGCACGAAAGCGCGATGAATGCGGGCGGCAAAACTGTTTGTGTTCTTGGCTGCGGTCTGGGAACGGATTATCTGAGGGATAACGAAGCCATGCGGCGTCAAATCAGCCGAAACGGAGCACTTGTGACGGAATATCCGCCGTTTGCGGCAGCTTCCAAAACAACGTTTCCGGTCAGGAACAGAATTATTTCGGGCATGAGCCACGGTGTGCTCGTTGTTGAGGCGGGTGAAAAGAGCGGCTCGCTGATAACTGCAAAAAGGGCTGTTGAGCAGGGCAGGGAGGTTTTCTCCATTCCCGGCAGCGTGCTGACAACGGCATACAGCGGCGCAAACAATCTTATCCGTGACGGCGCAAAGGCGGTTACCTGCGCGGCGGATATACTTGAATCCTATGCGGTTATGTATCCCGACAGGCTCAACATGGCGGCAATCAGCAGAAAGATGCCAGAACAAGAAGCCTTGAAGCAGATGCCCCGAAAGAAAGAGAACCCGCAGGGGCTTGACCCTGACACGGCGGCGGTTTATAATCTTTTCGGCGAAGAACCGCTGCATCCCGATGAAATAAGCGCACAAACAGGAATGAATCCCTCGAAAGTTATTTCCGCGCTTATGCAGCTTGAAATTATGGGGCTGGTTAAACAGGGAAACGGAAAGAATTACACTTTAGCAGATTAATTCGTCGGATTTAATTAAAGGTGAAAAATTAAAAATGAATAATTTCGGGCGGGCGCAGCCCGCACCCGATATAATAACGTCTCAGACCCTTAATTTTTCATTTTTTATTTATACAAAATTTGATTTAATACAGGAGATTATCAAATGTCCAAACTTATCATAGTTGAGTCGCCCGCAAAGGCGAACACAATCAAAAAATATCTCGGCAAAGACTTTGATGTTGTTGCTTCAAAGGGTCATATCAGAGATTTGCCCGCTGCAAAGCTCAGCGTTGATGTCAAAAACAATTTTGCGCCCAAATATGCGCTCATCAAGGGCAAGGAAAAGCTCGTTAAAGAGCTCAAGGATATGGTTGACAGCAGCGAAGCTGTTTATCTCGCAGCCGACCCTGACCGCGAGGGAGAAGCAATTTCATGGCATCTTGCAACAGTGCTCGGTCTTGATTTGAACGAGGCAAACAGAGTTACATTTAACGAAATCACAAAAACGGGCATTGCCAACGGAATGGCTAACCCCAAAAAGGTCAATACCGACCTTGTTAACGCTCAGCAGGCAAGAAGAATTCTTGACCGCCTTGTGGGCTACAGGCTCTCTCCCTTTGTTTCTCAGAAAATCAGAAGAGGTCTTTCCGCAGGCCGTGTGCAGAGCGTTGCGCTGAAAATCATTGTTGACCGCGAGGAAGAAATCAACGCTTTCAAGCCCGAAGAATATTGGGTAGTCGAAGCCAAGCTTGCAACCTCTCAGAGAAGAACCTTTACAGCTACCCTCTATTCTGACGAAAACGGTAAAATTAAGATTTCCAACGAGGCAGAGGCAAAGAAATATCTTGACCGCCTTGACGGCGCGGATTATCTTGTCAAATCCGTTAAGAAGGGAACAAGAAAGAAAAATCCTGCTCCTCCGTTCATAACCTCAACCCTTCAGCAGGAGGCATCGAGAAAGCTTGGCTTCCAGGCGGAAAGAACAATGAGGGCGGCTCAGGAGCTTTATGAAGGCGTTAACATCAAGGGCACGGGCATGACCGGTCTTATTACCTACATGAGAACAGACTCACTCCGTATTTCAGAGGAAGCAAGGGCTGCGGCGAATGATTTTATAACAAAAACCTATGGCGGCGAATATCTTCCCGAAAAACCCGTATATTATAAATCAAGAGCGAATGCTCAGGACGGTCACGAAGCAATCAGACCTTCAATTCCTTCGCTGACCCCCGAAATGGTCAAAACCAGCCTCACAAGCGACCAGTATAAGCTTTATACTCTTATCTGGAAGCGCTTTATGGCAAGCCTTATGGCAAGCTGCGTTCAGAACACAGTGAAGGCAGAAATTCTTGCTTCAAAGGATGAAAGCGGCAAGAAATTCTGCATCTTTACAGCGGCGGGCTATTCGGTCAAGTTTGACGGCTTCACAAAGCTTTATGAGCTCCCTGAGGAAGAAACCGAAAAAGGCGTTCTGCCCGAATTCAAGGCAGACGAAGCTCTTAAGCTTCGCGAGCTTATGCCCAACCAGCATTTCACTCAGCCGCCCGCACGTTTCACCGAAGCTTCGCTCATCAAGGAGCTTGAAGAAAACGGCGTGGGCAGACCCAGCACATATGCAACGATTCTTTCAACCATCATCAAGCGCGGCTATGTTCAGCGCAAGGCAAAGCAGCTTGTTCCGACAGAGCTCGGCGTTGCGATAACAGGTCTTCTTAAGGATAAATTTCCCAAGATAGTCAACACCAAGTTTACCGCTCAGATGGAAACCAATCTTGATAAGGTCGGCTGCGGCGAATTTGACTATGTAAAGATGCTTGATGAGTTCTACGGCGATCTGGAAAAGTCGCTCGACAAGGCAAAGACCGAAATGAAGAACGTTAAAATCCAGCTGGAGGAGGACACAACGGATATCCCCTGCGACAAGTGCGGCAGAATGATGGTTATTAAAACCGGCCGTTTCGGCAGATTCCTTGCCTGCCCGGGTTATCCCGAGTGCAAAAACGCAAAGCCGCTTATCGTTAACACGGGCGCAAGATGCCCCGTCTGCGGCGGCGAAATAATCGAAAGAAAGTCCAAAAAGGGTCATGTTTTCTATGGCTGCGGCAGTTGGCCCAAATGCAACTTTATGAGCTGGGATGCTCCCGCTGGCGAAAACTGCCCCGAATGCGGCAAGGCTCTGTTCAAGAAGAAAACCGGCAAGCTGGTGTGCATGACCGAGGGCTGCGGATATGAAAAAGCCGCTCCCGGAAAGAAAAAGAAATAATGGAAAAGGTTAAAATAATCGGCGGAGGCTTTGCCGGAGTTGAGGCGGCATGGCAGCTTGCAAACAGAGGAATCGGCGTTGAGCTTTATGAAATGAAGCCCGTTAAGTATTCTCCCGCCCATTCGTCGCAGGGGCTTGCGGAGCTTGTTTGCTCCAATTCCTTCAAGGCGATGCGCTTGGGCTGTGCGGCAGGCATGCTCAAGGCAGAGATGGAGCTCATGGGCTCACTCTGCGTTGAATGCGCAAAGGCAACGGCTGTTCCCGCGGGCGGCGCGCTTGCAGTGGACAGAGACAAATTCTCCGCTTTGGTAACTGAAAAAATACTTTCCAGACCCGAAATCGATCTTATAAGAGAAGAGGTAACGGAAATCCCCGACGGCGTTGCGGTTATTGCCGCAGGTCCGCTCGCATCCGAGGCCCTTTCCGAAAAAATCAAGGAGCTTTGCGGCGGCAGCCTCAGCTTTTTTGATGCGGCGGCTCCGATTGTGACGGCGGAAAGCATCGACCTCGAAAGAGCGTTCATGCAGTCGAGATATGACAGGGGCGACCCCGACGACTATATCAACTGCCCGATGAACAAAGAGGAATATGAAGAATTTTACAATGCGCTTATAACCGCGGAATGCGCCCCCACCCATGAATTCGACAAGCGGAAGGGTGTTTATGAGGGCTGTATGCCCATTGAGGTTATGGCATCAAGAGGGCACGACACAATCCGTTTCGGTCCCATGAAGCCCGCAGGGCTGCTTGACCCGAGAACAGGTCACAGATCGTGGGCAAATCTGCAGCTCCGCAAGGAAAATACGACGGGAACGATGTATAACCTTGTGGGATTCCAGACGAATTTGAAATTTCCCGAGCAGAAAAGGGTGTTTTCAATGATACCCGCTTTGAAGAATGCGGAGTTTGTGCGCTACGGCGTTATGCACCGCAACACCTTCATCGATTCGCCCCGCCATCTGGGCAGCGATTTCGGCTTCAGGGAAAAAGAAGGTCTGTATTTTGCGGGTCAGATAACCGGAGTTGAAGGCTATATGGAATCCGCCGCTTCGGGAATTCTTGCCGGCATAAATGCAGCAAACAGAGTTCTGGGCAGGGAAGTGTTCCTTCCCTCTGAGCTTACCATGACGGGGGCTCTTGCCCGCTATATCAGCGACGGCAGCGTCAAGAATTTTCAGCCCATGGGCGCATCCTTCGGGTTATTGCCCGTCCTCGGCGAAAAAATCAGAGATAAAAAGCTCAGATATGAAGCGCTTGCCGAAAGAGGCCTGAACAGCCTGAAAAATCAACTTAACAACGATTAATAAACGGTTCCAAAACCAACGGAGGAATGTTTTTAATGCTTGAAAAAGTTATTTCATTGATTTGTGAAGAACTCGGATGCGCCGACAATGAGGTTGACGAAGATACTCTCATAGGTGATCTTGTCGGCGATGAGCTTGAAATTGAAGAACTTGCACAGGCTCTTGAAAATGAGTTTGAGGTTGAGCTCAGCGAAGAACTCGGCGCAGAAATCACGGTTGCCGAGCTTGCTGAGATGATTGAAAGTAATTCCTGAGAAAGGAAGAGAAAGATGAACGAAAATCTGGCGCAGCTGCAAAAAAATCTCGGCTACCGCTTCAAGGATATATCCCTGCTTGAAACTGCGCTTACGCATTCGTCATATGCAAACGAAAAGGGTGGCGGAACGGTCTGTAACGAGAGACTTGAATTTCTCGGCGACTCGATTCTCGGCTTTGTTTCGGCAAAGTATTTTTATGAGAATCTGGACTGCCCCGAGGGCGAGCTGACAAAGCACAGGGCGGCAAAGGTTTGCGAAAATGCTCTCTGCATTTTTGCAAAAGAGCTTCAGGTCGGCGAAGCGCTTAATCTCGGCAAGGGCGAAATCCGCATGGGCGGCAGAGAAAAGCCGTCAATTCTTGCCGATGCATTTGAAGCAATTCTTGCGGCTGTTTTTCTTGACGGCGGGCTTGAAGAAGCGGCAAAAATCGTGCTCCGTTTTATCCCGAGGCATGACGCGCTTGACAAAGCCAAGGATTATAAAACCACCCTGCAGGAGATAATTCAGCGAAACCGCGAGGAGCATGTTGAATATGTGCTTGTTGATGCGGTGGGCCCCGACCATGACAAAACCTTTACCGTTGAGGTGCATCTTAACAGCAACGTTATTGGCAAAGGAATCGGCAAAAGCAAAAAGCTTGCCGAGCAGCAGGCGGCAAAAGAAGCTCTTGAGCTTATGGGAATAAAATGAAACATATAAACATTGCGCTTTTTGTTGTGCACAAGGGCTGTCCGCATATGTGTTCTTTCTGCAATCAGCGAAGCATATCGGGCAGCCAAAAGGATATAACCGCGGCGGATGTTCACCGGGCGGCGCAGACTGCAATTGCTTCGCTTTCCGAAAAAGAAGCGGCGGGCGGCGAAATAGCCTTTTTCGGCGGCAGCTTCACGATGGTTGAGCGTGAATACATGATTTCGCTGCTTGAAGCGGCGCATGAATATGTCGGCAAAGGCATATTTAAAGGCATCCGAATTTCGACAAGACCCGACGGAATAAGCCGCGAAATTTGTCAAATCCTCAAAAAATACGGCGTGACGGCGGTTGAGCTTGGCGCGCAGAGCCTTGATGACAGGGTTTTGCAGCTTAACGAAAGAGGACACACCGCAAAGCAGGTTGAGGATGCATGTAGGCTGCTTAAGGAATACGGCTTTGAGCTTGGCTTGCAGATGATGACGGGGCTTTACGGCTCCGAGGATGCGGACAGCATTGAAACCGCCGAAAAGATAATCGCGCTTGCGCCCGAAACGGTCAGAATTTATCCGACGGTTGTAATAAAAGGCACAAGGCTTTGCGAGCTTATGATGAACGGCGACTTCACTCCGAAGGGCATACCCGAAACGGTTGAGCTGTGTGCCAAGCTTATCCCGATGTTTGAAAACGCAGGCACAAAGGTTATCAGAGTCGGGCTTCATTCCGGCGGCGGAGTTGACGAAGGCTTTGCGGGCGGAGCATATCATCCCGCGCTTCGGGAGCTTTGCGAGGGCAGGATTTATTATAATCACGCGCTCGGAGAGCTTGAAAAAAGAGAAAAGGGCAGCTATGTGCTTGCCGTTTCTCCGAAAGAGATTTCCAAAATGACAGGGCAGAAAAAAGAAAATCTGATAAGGCTTCGCGAAAAAGGTTATGACTGCGCCGTCAGAGGCGCTGAGGGCCTTGCGAAGTATGAAATTGAAATACAGAGGTAGTCAGATGATATTAAAATCGCTTGAAATGCAGGGCTTCAAGTCTTTCCCGGACAAAACCGTGCTTGAATTCGGCAAGGGCATAACCGCCGTTGTCGGCCCCAACGGTTCGGGCAAGAGCAATATTTCCGACGCAGTGCGCTGGGTATTGGGCGAGCAGTCAACAAAGACTCTGCGCGGCGCAAAGATGGAGGACGTTATTTTCGGCGGCACAAGCCAGAGAAAGGCTTTGGGCTATGCCGAGGTTACTCTGCGCCTTGATAATGCGGACAGAAGCCTGAATAATTACGAAAAAAACGATGTCGCAGTCACCCGCCGTTATTATCGCTCGGGTGAAAGCGAATATAAAATCAACGGCGAAATCTGCCGCCTGAGAGATATCCACGAGCTTTTCATGGATACGGGTCTCGGCAGAGACGGCTATTCGATGGTCGGCCAGGGCAGAATTGCCGACCTTGTTTCCGCGCGTTCAACTCAGCGCAGAGACATGCTTGAAGAGGCGGCGGGCATTTCCGCTTTCCGTTACAGAAGGGCCGATGCCAACCGCAGGCTTGACCAGGCGGAGGAAAACCTTGTCAGACTGCGCGATATTCTTGCCGAGCTTGAATCAAGAATCGGCCCGCTCAAAACGCAGAGCGAAAAAGCAAAGAAATTCCTTGCCTTTGCCGATGAAAAGAAAACTCTTGAAATCGGTCTGTGGCTTCACACGATAGAGAAGTCCAAAAACGGTCTTAGAGAGCAGGAGCATAAGCTTTCTCTTGCTTCGTCGCAATATGAAAAGACCGAAAACGAGCTTGTTGACCTTATCGCTCAGATTGAGCAGGCAATCAAAGAGGGTCAGGAAATGACTCTTGAAATCGAGCGCCTTCGCCAGAGCATTGCGGACAGCGAGGAAGAAACAGCCGTTATCAACGGCGAGATTGCTGTTAAAAAGAACACGATTGAGCATAATAACCAGACAATCGAGCGAATTCTCGGCGACATGGGCGACAGCGAGAGCTCAAAGGCTGAAATCGATGCTCAGATTGAGCAGGCGCAGGCAGATATTGCCGAAAAAGAAAAGGCTGTTGCATCAAAGAAGGAAGAGCTTGCCGAAGAGCTTAACAGACTTAACGAGCTTCTCGGTCAAAACAGCGAAAACGGCGAAAAATCCCGCGAAATCAGCGAAAAGATAACCGCAGCGGCTCTGAAGCTTGCGGATTTGAGGGTTGAAAAATCAACCGCTGAGTCTGCGCGCCGCGAGCTTTCCGCGCGAATCGAAAACATTAACGAGGTTATCGAAACCAGAGGCGGGGTTATAACAACTCTTGAAAAAGAGATGGCGGATGCTCAGAAGGAGCTTGACCGCGTCAATGCCGAAGCGGCGGAGCATGAAAATGCGCTTGACGGCTACAGAATGATAATCGGCACAAGAGCGGACAAGGTTGAGAGATACCGCAAGGAGCTTGACGCACTCAATCTTGATATATATCAGAAAAACGCAAGAATCAAAATGCTTGATGACCTTGAAAAGAACCTTGACGGCTATGCTGGCAGCGTTCAGAAGGTTATCAAAGAATCCAAGAGGGGCGCTATCAGAGGCATTCACGGCACTCTTTCTCAGCTCATAACAGCCCCCGCCGAATATGCCGTTGCGATTGAAACGGCACTCGGCGCAGCGATTCAGAACATAGTTACCGACAATGAAAACACCGCCAAAAGAGCGATTAACTTCCTCAAAGAAAACAGAGCGGGCAGAGCAACCTTCCTGCCGCTGACCTCCGTTCAGTCAAGACCGTTCACAGAAAAGGGGCTTGAAAAATGCGAGGGCTTTGTTGACATGGCGGATAAGCTGCTCGAGTTCGATTCAAAATATTCGGGCATCATCGGCTCGCTTCTCGGCAGAACGGCGGTTGTTGACAACATCGACAACGGCATCGACATGGCAAAAAAATATTCCTACCGCTTCAAGATTGTTACCCTTGACGGTCAGGTGCTCAATGCGGGCGGCTCGATGACGGGCGGCTCGAGAGGCTCGGGCGCAGGCTTCCTGAGCAGGGCAACCGAGATTGAAAGCCTCAGAGAAAAGGTTGCCGCGCTTGAAAAGCAGCTTGATTCAAAGAACGAGAGCTTCAAAATCGCATCTGAGGAGCTTGCGCTTGTTCAGGCGGAGCTTGAGGCAAGCGAAGCCGAGCTTATAAAGGCTCAGGAGGATATCATCCGCGCAGAAAGCGCGCTGAACCTCATAAAAGACAGATATTCCGCCGCAAAGGGTCACATCGGCGAGCTTGAAGCCGAAAAGGTCAGAGCTGCCGAAAGAATTGCCGAATCTGAAAAGGCTGAAAAGAAGTCGGATGAAGAAATTGCCGCGGTTTCGGCTCAGAGCGAAAAGCTTAACGCTCAGCTCAGCGAGCTTAATGCGGAAAAAGAATCAATCGACAAGCTGCGCGAAGAATCCGCAGAGGTTCAGAATGCCTTGAATCTTGAAATCGTTGCCCTCAGCAAGGATATTGAAGCGGATAACGAAACGATTGCGGGCTGCCTTGAGCGTAAGCAGGCATTCAGCCTGAGAGCGGATAAGCTCAACGAAGAAATTGAGCAGATTAAGCAGGAAAACGAGGAAACGCAGGCTCATATTGCAGAGCTTGAAGAAAAAACCGTTTCCATTCGCGACAATACGGTTAAAACCCGCGAAAAGATAGAATCCTTGATTAACAAGCGCACGGAGGGCGAAGCAAAAAGCACTTCTTTGCGCGCAAAAGAGCGCGAAATGACTGCCGAAAGAGAAAAGCTCGGCGGCGAGCTGGCAAGGCTTGAAGAACGCCGTGATTCAATGCAGAGAGAGCTTGAAACGGCGCAGAACAAGCTTTATGATGAATATCAGCTCACCCTGCGCGAAGCGGCTGACATGAATATCGTTCTTGACGATATCCCCAAGGCTCAGCGTACTCTGCAGGAAATCAAAAACAAAATCAGAGCTCTCGGCAGCGTAAATGTAGGCGCTGTTGAGGAATATAAAGAAGTTTCCGAGCGCTATGAATACATGAGCGGTCAGATAGGCGACATTGAAAAATCAAAAGAAGAGCTGACAAAGCTTATCGAAGAGCTGACCGGCAAAATGGCAGAGCGCTTCAGAGAGCAGTTCAGACGAATCAACAACAATTTCACCGAAACCTTCAAAGACCTTTTTGACGGCGGACGCGCAGAGCTTGTTCTTGACGACCCGCAGGATGTTCTTGAATGCAACATCAACATCCGCGTTCAGCCCCCCGGAAAGAACGTTCAGAATATCGACCTGCTTTCGGGCGGTGAAAAGGGACTTGCCGCAATCGCACTTCTCTTTGCGATTCTGAAGGTAACGCCCGCCCCGTTCTGTATTTTTGACGAGGTTGAGGCGGCGCTTGACGATATCAACGTCAGCCGCTATGCCCAGTATGTCAGAGGCATGACGAATAACACCCAGTTCATTCTTATTACCCACAGACGAGGCACAATGGACGAGGCAGATATGCTCTATGGCGTAACGATGCAGGAAAAGGGCGTTTCAAAGCTGCTTGAGCTCAAAACAGCCGAGATGGCAAAGAAGCTCGGTCTGGAATAATAAGGCAAAAAATGTCGTTTGTCTGAATTTTTACACTTTTAGAGCTTTGTGACCCTTGATTATTGTAATATTGCATGATATAATAACTTATTGGAAACAATTCCTAAACAAAAAGGAGGATTTAATATGTCAAACCACGGTATCATCAATTACCCCGACGCCCAGGCTGTTCAGAAGCAGCTTGACGAACTCATCAAGAAGCCTATTTATTCAATCAGCCCCGAGGCTCTCAAAAAGTATGAGGAAGAGTATTTTGAAAAGAAGTGCGCAAAGTCAAAGGAAATGATTGAAGAAGCAAAGCAGATCATTCCCGGCGGCGTTCAGCACAACCTTGCATTCAACTATCCGTTCCCCCTCGTTTTCACAAAGGCAGAGGGCGCATATCTTTATGATATCGACGGCAACAAATATTATGACTTCCTTCAGGCAGGCGGCCCCACAGTTCTGGGCAGCAATCCTCCTGCAGTTCGTGAAAAGGTTATTGAGCTTCTCAACACCTGCGGCCCTTCAACAGGTCTTTTCCACGAATATGAATATAAACTCGGCAAAAAGATTTCCGAGCTTATCCCCAATGTTGATATGTTCCGTATGCTCGGTTCAGGTACTGAAGCTTGTATGACAGCTATCCGTGTTGCACGCCTTGCAACCGGCAAAAAGAAGATTCTTAAGATGGGCGGTGCTTACCACGGCTGGTCAGATCAGCTTGGCTACGGCATCCGTGTTCGCGGCTCAAAGTGGACTCAGGCAACAGGTGTTCCTCTGTTCTGCTTCAGAGACACAGAAGAATTCTTCCCCGGCGACCTCAATGACCTTGAAAGAAAGCTCAAGGCAAACAGACTCAAGGGTGGCACAGCTGCTGTTATGCTTGAGCCCGTTGGCCCCGAAAGCGGCACAAGACCCGTTGACAAAAACTTCTGCAAGGGCGTTGAACAGCTCTGCCGTAAATACGGCGCACTTCTCATCTTTGATGAAGTTGTTACCGCATTCCGCGTAAGCATGAGCGGCGCTCAGGGCTATTTCGGTTGCTCACCCGACCTTACCGTATTCGGCAAGGTTATGGCAGGCGGCTATCCCGGCGCAGGCGGCCTCGGCGGCAAGAGAGAATACATGAAGTATCTCGGCGCAGGCCTTGATGACACAAGCAAGAAGATTAAGAAGGCATTCTGCGCCGGCACAATGAGCGCTAACCCCCTCAGCTGTATCGCAGGCTACACAATGCTTGAAGAAATGGAAAAGGCTGACGCTTGCTACAAAGCAGCTCTTATGGGTGACAGACTCACAGCAGGCCTTCAGGAAATCATAAAGAAGAGAAACCTTCCCTTCGTTGCATTCAACCAGGGCTCAATCTGCCATCTTGAAACAGTAGGTACTCTTAACTTCTCCATCAACTGGAGCAAGCCTTGGGGTATCCCCGGCGTTCTCAGCGCAACATCCGCCCGCAAGAAGGAAATGACTCACATGGGCGCAGCTTACATGGCAGAAGGTCTCGTAACTCTGGCAGGCAGCCGTCTCTACACCAGCGCTGCTTACACAGAGGAAATGATTGACGATGCAGTCGCAAGATTTGATAAGGTATTTGAGAACATCGTTTGCCTTGAACAGAAATAATTGTGATAAATGCGCCGCATGACGCTTTTTCCCCCTCGACGTATCTGCATACGCCTTCGGGCAGAAAAACGCCATCCGTCATCATTTCTCATCAATTATTGAAACAATGTGAAAATGCGCCGCATGACGCTTTTTCAGATAACACAAACTCAACGGCGGGATATCCCATATCCCGCCTTATTTTAAATGAACAATGAAGAATTAATGACGGGTTTCACCCGTATCCGATAAAAAAGGTCATAGGCGAAGCCTATCCTTAATTTTTCATTTTTCACTTTTCATTCTTCATTAATGAAAGGAAATCGTATATGGACGTTTTAACCGCTAAAAAGCTTGTCATAGAAGCAGGCGAAAGACTCGTTGAAACCGGTCTTATTGCAAGAACATGGGGCAACGTAAGCTGCCGTGTTGACGATAAAACCTTTGTTATCACTCCCAGCGGAAAGCCCTATATCGGTCTGACTCCCGACGATATCGTTGAGGTTGCAATTAACACTCTCGAATGGGGCGGCAACGTTAAGCCTTCATCGGAAAAGGGTATTCACGCCGAAGTATATAAGCAATTCCCCGAAGCCGGCTTTGTTATTCACACCCACCAGAAGGTTGCTTCAGCAGTGAGTGCGCTTTCAAACGGTATTGAAAAGGTAACGGGCGAAGCCGCAAACCTTATAGGCAGCGTTATCCATCTCGGAGGCTACGGTCTGCCCGGCACAAAGAAGCTCAGAAAGGGCGTCACCAATGCTCTCAAGCTCAGCCCCTCCAAGGCTGTTATCATGGCGCACCACGGCGCACTTTGCTTCGGTAAGGACAGCGAAGAGGCTTTTCAGGTTGCAAATTCGCTTGAATCCGTATGTACCGATTACATTCTTAATGCCGCAAAAACCAAGCTTGGCTTAAAGTCAGACAATCTTGGCGATTTCTGTGCTGAAATGGCAGATAAGTTCGCAAAATCCGAAAAAACTGTTGAAATTGATAAATCTATGCTGTATAATAGTACATGCAACAGAGAAAGCGGCGAAATTGTTTTCACCAACAAGGCTGACGGCTCTGAAATTTCAATGCCTATCAATGGCGCGGTATCAGTTATCGGTAACAGTGCAGAGCTTATGCTTGCTCACAAAGATATATATGATGCCTGCCCCAATTTCAATCATATTATTCACAACGATTCAAGCGAGGTTGTTGCCGTTTCAAGACTCGGCAAAACAATGAAGCCCCTGCTTGATGACTTTGCTCAGATTTGCGGACCCACCGTTAAATGTGCAAAAGCTCCCGAATATGCCGCAAAGAAAATCAAAGGCAAAAACGCCGTTCTTATCAAGGACATGGGCGCTCTTTGCTGCGGCACAAACGAAGGCGATGCTCAGGCGGTTGACATGATCATGAGCAAGAGCAGCCTTACCTTGCTCACAACCAAGATTTTCGGCAAGGCAAAGGCAATCAACCCCGCAGAAGCTTGGCTTATGAGAATTGTTTACACTCTCAAATATTCCAAGCAGGCGGAGAAATAATTTATTAATTTAACCACTACCATCTTTTGTCCCCCCCGTTTTATACGAGAAAAATCCGAGGCCATGAGCCTCGGCTTTTTCTTTTTACGGTTATTTCGGCAGGAAGAACAAAAATAACGGAAAACCGGGCAAATACTCAGCAGCTGTTTTGAATAACCGAAAAGTAAAGTTACAATTTTATTTCGACTGTTTTTTTGTATTCTCTTGACTATTTCAAAAATAAGATATATTATAATGATGTATGATTATTCAAGGAGGAATAACAAATGAAAGTATTTATGATCGGCGGCACAGGTCTTCTCGGCAGCGAAGCTGCAAGAATCTTCATCGAAAGAGGTCATCAGGTTAAGAGCGTTGCTCTTCCCCCTCTTCCGGAAGGCGCACCCATCCCGCAGGAAATGGAGCTTGAATTCTGCAATATTTACGCAAAGACAGATGATGAAATCAAGGCTATGATGCAGGGCTATGATTGCTTTGTTTTTGCCGCAGGTATTGACGAAAGAGTTGAATTTCCCGCTCCTGTTTATGATGCATATTACAAGTATAACATCCAGCCTCTTGAAAGAATTCTTCCTCTCTGCAAGGAAATCGGCATGAAGAGTGCTGTTATCCTCGGCTCATACTTTGCATATCTCGCAAAGGAAAGACCCGACATGAAGCTCACAGAGAAGCATCCCTATATCAGAAGCCGTATTGCTCAGGAAGAGGTTGCTTTCTCATTTGCTGATGAAAACTTTGATGTTGCCGTTCTTGAGCTTCCCTATATCTTCGGAACTCAGCCCGGCAGAAAGCCTGTTTGGGTTATTCTCATTGAGCAGATTAAGATGATGGATAAGCTTCCCCTCACAATGTATCCCGGCGGCGGCACAGCTATGCTCACAGTCCGTCAGGTTGGCGAGGTTATCGTTGGTGCAGCTGAAAAGTCAAAGGGCGCAAAGGCTTGGCCTATCAGCATGTATAACCAGACTTGGAAAGAATTCCTTAAGATTGTTTACGCTGCAAGAGGCATGGGCGAAAACAGAAAGATTCTCAGCGTTGCTCCCTGGATGATGAGAATGGGTCTCGGCAAGGTTAAGAAGGAATATGCCGCAAAGGGCATTGAAAGCGGTATTGACGTTGACGGACTTGCAGATATCATGGATATCAACCTTTTCATCGACAGAAAGTATGCTGTTGAACTCGGCGCAACTGAGGACGATATTAAGGCAGCTATCACAGATTCAATCAAGGTCAGCCAGGCTTCCTATGACGGCACAGTCAAGCTCCTTGAAATGAAGGGCGAATAATTTCGATTTGCAATGCGTAATTCATAATTCGTAATGAATTACACAAAAACATATCAAACATGAGGGGGTTGTTTTTAACAGCCCCTTTTTTGAGCAAAACACAAACTAATGAAAAATGAATAGTGAAGAATGAAAAATCAAGGGTCTGCGACGCTTAATATTTTTAGGTAAGGGCAAAGACCGTCATTAATTATTCATTCTTAATTATTCATTTAACAATAGGTGTGGGCAACGCCCACCCGAAATTATTCATTAAAAAAGGTGATTATTATGGCACAGCTTAAAATGTATTGGCTCAAAGGCACTCCAATCAGAGACCTTGAGCTTCCCGAAGGATATTCAATTGTAAATTATAAAGACTGTATTGAAGACAAATCAGCATGGGTTGAGTGCTGCAAAAACGGTCTTGTCGGCGACGATTGTGTTCCCGAATTTTTCGACGAGTGCATTGCGGATGTTGACGACTGCATCCCCGAAAAAGACGTTTTCTTCCTTGACTATGAAGGCGAACATATCGGCACGGTATCGGCTATCTTCCATCCCGAAGAGAAGGAAGGTCAGGTGCACATGGTCGGCATCAAGACCGAATTCAGAGGCAAGGGTCTCGGCAAATATCTCAACAACGTTGCGGTTAAAAAGCTTGCTGCTCAGGACGCGGACTATATGTATCTCACAACCGACGAGTGGCGCAAGGGCGCTGTCAAGAGCTATCTTTCAGAAGGCTTCATTCCCGTTGAATACGAAGAAGGCGAGGATATGAAGGGCCGTTGGGAGTGGATGCTCTGTGAGCTTGGTGTTGACAGCGTTGATATGGTCTACGAGGACCGCACATTCTGCAGAAAGCTTGAGAAGGCACCTGTTGTGAGAATCGGTGTTGTCGGCGTTGGCAGAGGAAGAACAATGATTAACCATTGCGATAATGTGAAGGGCGCAAAAACAGTTGCTATCTGTGATAATTATGACATTCTTCTTGACAAGGCAAAGAAGGATTATGCCGACAGAGACATCACTTTCTATGACAATTATGAGGATTTCCTTAATCACGATATGGATGTGGTTGTTCTTGCAAACTTTGCAACAGAGCATGCACCTTTTGCCGTAAAGGCACTTGAAAAGGGCTTTCATGTTCTCAGCGAAGTGCTTCCCGTGCAGACAATGAAGGAAGCGGTTGAGCTTGTTGAGGCGGTTGAAAGAACCGGTAAAAAGTATTTCTATGCCGAAAACTATTGCTACATGGGCGCTCCCAAAAAGATGAGAGAGCTTTACCGCGAGGGCGCACTCGGCGAGTTTGAATACGGCGAGGGCGAATATATGCACAACTGCGAAAGCATTTGGCATAACATCACCTTCGGAAATCCCGACCACTGGCGCAACCTTATGGATGCATGCTATTACTGCACTCATTCAATCGGTCCGCTTATTCACATAACAGGTATGAGACCCGTTAAGGTCAGCGGTTTTGAAGGACCTTACAATGAGAGAATGGCAAGAATGGGCGCAAAGGCAGGCCCCATGGGTATGGAAATCATAACTCTCGAAAACGGTGCGTTTATCAAGAGCATCCACGGCGTAGGTCCTTCAAGGAACTCCGTTTGGTACAGCATTTACGGCTCAAAGGGCAGAATGGAATGCGCCCGCGAGGATGCCTGCGAGAGAGACCATGTTAACAAGCTTTATATAAATCTTGATGAATTTGAAGGCCAAAACAGCAACGAGCCCGTTGAAAAGTCAACAGGTGATGCATTCACACGCCTTGCTGCCCCCTCGGGTCACGGCGGTTCAGACTGGTATGTAATGCATAATGTTGTTGAAACTGTCAGAGGCAGAGAAAACATGGATGTCATTGACGTTTATGAAGCAATGGATATGTTCCTGCCCGGCATGTTTGCTTACCGTTCGGTTCTTCAGGGCGGAATACCTCTTGACATTCCCAACCTTCGCAATTTTGAAGATAGAGAAAAGTGGAGAAACGATACTCAGTGCACAAACCCCGCCGTTGCAGGCGATATGTTTGTGCCCGGTTATTCAAAGGGTAATCCCGAAATTCCTGCCGAAACCTATGAAAAACTCAGAATAAAGTTTGAAGAGGAATGGGCAAAGAAAATCTCTGAAGATAATTAAAAGGAGAGTTTTTATGGAGAATAAAAAGTATGTAGGCAATAAAGAGCGCTGGATGTATGCTCTCGGCGCAGGCGGTCAGGGCATGATTTATGCCATGATGTCCAGCTACATAAGCGACTATTATGTTAACGTTTTGCAGCTTCCGCTTATGTTTGTTCTTGTGCTCATGCTTGCCGCAAGAGTTTGGGATGCAATCAATGACCCGATGATGGGTATGATTGTTGACAGAAGAACAATGAAAAACGGAAGAATGAAGCCCTATATTATATTGGCTACGCCCATTATTGCGGTGCTTACTCTTCTCATGTATCTCAGCCCCGACATGGAGCAGATGCCTCTCATGGTGTTCTCGGCTGTTGTTTATATTCTTTGGGGCATGGCATACACAATGGCAGATGTTCCGTTCTGGAGTCTTCCCAACGTGCTCACTCCCAACTCGAAAGAGAGAAGCGACGTTATTTCATTCACAAAGATTATCAACAGCATCGGCTCTGCTCTTCCCGAAGTGCTCTTCCTTGCAATTCCGCTTATTCTCAATGCAATCTACGCAAAGTCGGGCAATGCCCCCAACCCTCTTGATTTTGAAAAGAGAAAATATTTCCTTATCGCACTTTTTGCAGTTGTCATCGGCGGAATAATGTATGTTAACTGTTATTTCCACATTAAGGAAAGAGTTACTCTCCCCAACAAAAAGAAGATTCCCGGTCAGCCCTCAAGCCTTTCAAGGCTTTTCAAGTGCAAGCCCCTCATGCTTGTTGTTATTATGGGTATTCTTTCAAGTGGCAGATATCTTGTTCAGGCAGCGGCAATCCATGTTGCACGCTATTCCTTCTATATCGGCCCCGAAAATCCCACACAGGCAGATATTCTTAACAGCATCAGCCTTGTTAAAACAATTTTCCAGGTCTGCACAATCGTCGGTATGTTCGGCACAACTCTTGTTATGCCCATACTTATGAAAAAGTTTGACTATAAAAAAATCGTTATTACAACCTGTCTTGCAGGCTTCGCGGCAAGCGTTGTAACAACCGTTATCGGTTATGCGACAGAGCTTTCAAGCATCTATGTGCTTGCTCCGTTCATTGTTATCCAGTCAATTCCTCTCGGTGTTATCAACGTTATTTCCTATGCCATGATTTGCGACAGCCTTGATTACATGGAGCTCACAACCGGCCACAGAGAAAACGGTCTCGGTTCGGCATGTCAGGGCTTCATAAACAAAATCGGCAACGCCTTTGCAACCTGCGGCATTATTGTGCTTTACATGGCAATCGATATGGACCCCGCTGCAATGCTTTCAAAGGAAGCTATTATGGCTGCAACCGATGTTGACCCCGGTCAGCGATTCGCAATGTTTACCCTTGTTTCGCTTCTGCCCGGTATCAGCATGATGCTTTGCTCAATCCCGATGTTCTTCTATAAGATTTCGGGTAAGAATAAGGAAAAGATGCTTGCAGATCTTGCCGAAAAGCGCGCAGCGGAAGGCTTTATGATTGAAGAATGATTAAAGTGAATAATGAAAAATTAAGGATAGGCTTCGCCTATGACCATTTATAATCGGGTGTGGGCAACGCCCACCCGAAATTCTTCATTATTCATTCTTAATTCTTCATTCACATATTTATACAGAAAAGGTGACCCCATTTGTCCAATAAAAAAGATTTAAGAAATATAGCTATCATTGCTCACGTTGACCATGGCAAAACAACTCTGGTTGACGAAATGCTCAAGCAGAGCGGCACCTTCCGCGACAACGAGCAGGTTGCCGACAGAGTTATGGACTCCAACGACCTTGAACGTGAAAGAGGAATAACAATCCTTTCAAAAAACACATCTGTTCATTATAAAGGCACAAAAATCAACGTTGTT
>JAZNSX010000084.1:0-16027 GCA_045591425.1 Acutalibacteraceae bacterium
ATTGCCGATGAGATTGCTGAACTGCTGATATGTAAGCCACGGAATTTCCATACCCTGTGGCATAGTAAACAGTTTTTGAAAGCTCCATTCCATTTCCGTTTCAAATTTGTTTCGGAAATGATTCTGGATTGCATAACACAACCGCCACAGAGGGAAGTCACCCGAATAGCTTGTCCACTTTCCTGGAATATCACCGTAACCGTTACTGCGGGGAACCTGAATAAACTGCCATACAGACCAAGCATAACAATCCCAGACGAGTTCGAGAAACGCATCGTCTTTTATGAGATTATCATATTTGTCTGTGCGGAGAACATCATACGGACTTCTCGGAATTTCAAGATACTGCTTGCGTTTTGAAACCAATTCTTTCGGCAACGCATAGAAAAGCGGAAGCCAAGCAAGATTACTGTCCTGCGGAATCGTTATTATCTGATTCGGAAGCACAACGATAAAACTGTTTTTGACATTATCAGCCATAATCAATCACCACGTTTCGGAGAATATTTCACCCCTTCACTTATATATGGAGTGAAATCAAATGAATTTTTCCTGAATTTTGAAATTTTTTATTTTTTCAAAAAAACATCGGTTTATTTCAGGAAAAATACCCTCTCACTTATATATGGAGCGAAGTCGGATAAATTTTTCCTGAACTATTAACAAACATTTGTTTGTTAATATTCTATATCTATTTTCAGTTGCTGTCAAGATGTGAAACCGAAATTGGAAGATGCCACTATTAATGGCACAACACATAAACAAGAAAACAGACAGCTCTGTGATTAACAGAACTGTCCGTTTTCGGTTCATCTAGGAGGAACCATATATGAAAAAAACTTGGAGGAGATTAAAAGCATCTGAAGATAAAATAACAAACGGGAACAACGAAAAGTGTACTGTCAAAGCGGTCAAGCACTCCACCGTGACCGGGCAGAAAATTGCCGAAATCTTTGATTTTGCATTCCCTTTTTATGTATGAGAGGAATAAATCTCCGAGCGATCCGAAAACCGATCCGAGAATACCCATAACAATAAAATTCAGCCAAGGCACATCGGTTTTGCAGTAATAAAGAATAATTCCGTAAATGAGCATGCCGAGTATTCCGCCTGCGACTCCACCAAATGCACCTTCAACACTCTTTTTGGGACTGATTGACGGTGCAAGTTTATGTTTTCCGAATTTTGAACCGACAAAATATGCGCCCGCATCGGCACACCAAGCTGAGATAAAAGGAATCAGAACAAGATTTCTGCCGTTTTCAATGTTCATCATCGGAACAAGAAGCGAGATGAAGAACGGAAAAACATATGCACCGAAGAATGATGCAAAGATTGCGCTTGTGCCGCTTTTTTTCTTTGAAGATATTTCAGCAAAAAACAGAATGAACACAAAAACAAACATCATTGCAATAAACATATATATATCCGCTTCGTAATATATCAGCCACGGAACCATCATCGCCTGAATGATGCAGAACGCACACATCAATTTGTTTTTAACAAGTCCTGTGTTACACACAAGCTCTTTTGCCATAAAGAAACAAGCGATTGTTTCAAGAATTCCCGTTGCCCATACAGGCAATTTAAGCAGCACTATCAGACAGACAGCAATCCAAACAACCGCAACGGCAAGCCGTGTACCGAGCGACTGAAATTTCGTTTTTGAATTTCCCATTTTAATTTCCTCATTTTTTAGCTTTTATTACAGCTTTTATTCTGTGAATTCCGTAAAGCACAGTTGAAATAACCATAGCTGCTATTGAAATTATAATAAGTGTATTCGCAAGCCATAGCGGAATATTTGTGAAAAACAGTAAAATGAGCATCACTGCATAAAGGATAACTGTGCAGGCTTTGCCGTACCATAATGCACTGTTGATTTGAGCAGAATACTTTGTTTCCATAATTGCAGTTACGGTCATAAAAATTTCTTTTGCAATAAGAATAGCAAGTGCAGGCAGCATAAGCTCATATTTAGTGAGCAGGCAATACATCATTGCCGCTTGCGTCAGCTTATCTGCAATAGGGTCAAGAACCTTGCCGATATCCGTTACCATATTGAAACGGCGTGCAATTTTGCCGTCAATAACATCGGTAAGTGCCGAAAGAGCAACGAATACTACCGTCAGAAATCCGTTCTCTTTTTCGCAGTAAGCCCAAATAATAACGGGAATAAGAAGCAAGCGAAGATAACTGATTAAATTAGGCACGGAGAAAAAATCTTTGAATTTGATTTTTATATTCATAATATAGCTCCTTACGGTCTGATTGTTTTGGCAACAGATTTAGTATTACGGTCAATTCCATCAACATCTCTGGAGTTTGCATAAATCTTTTTCATTTTCTCATCAGGAAAATACTTATCAAGGAAAATTTCTATTCCGTTTGAAGGCTCTGCTCCTTTTTTTCTTTTATTCCATCGGAGTGCGGCAACAGCGGAAAGCCCTGCATCGAAAATAAAGAAAACTATAAATGACCAAACAAGAATATGACTTAAATTCGCAGGAACAATTTCTGTAAATTTATCTGTCAGCGGCATAACAAGCTTAACCCATACAATACCGAGCATTCCCCAAAATATCGAATACAGCAAACACACTCTACCATTAATATTCAGCGGTAAATGGCTGTAGTCCCATGCAACGGAGCCGAAAACTATTTCCTGACCGAGCGAGCATATATATTCTGCAGCCGTGCCCACAACAAAAGAAACAAGAAACACTTTCAAAAGAGAAGAATCTGTGAAATTTGTAAGAACGGCGGAAAGCAAAACGCCGCCCATTCCGTATGCAACACTGAAAGGTCCGTAAACCAACGATTTACGACTTTCAATATAACCGTTTTTTATCAGGCACCAAAATGTTTCAACCGCAAACCCCACCACACAACACACAATAAAAATATATACATACTTATAAAATGTGTTCATAGTTTTATAATTTTCCTTTCTTTTTATGAGTTTAAAATACACATAAATTCTTCGCCTGTAATTGTTTCTCTTTCATAGAGATGCTTTGCGAGTAAATCGAGCTTTGTTTTGTTTTCTGTGAGTATATTCATTGCTTTGTCATATTGTTTTTTGATAAGTTCAACCACCTGACGGTCAATTTCCGTTTGAGTTTCAACCGAGCAGGCAAGAGAAGAATCTCCGCCGAGATACTGATTCGTAACTGTTTCAAGAGCAACCATTCCAAATTCGTCGCTCATGCCGTAGCGTGTTATCATCGCTCTTGCAAGTTTAGTAGCCTGCTCGATATCATTGGCTGCACCCGTTGATACCGAGCCGACTGCAAGCTGCTCAGCAGCTCTGCCACCCGTATAGGTGGCGATTTTATTTTCAATCTCTTCCTTACTCATTAAGTAGCGGTTGCCTTCGTCAACCTGCATTGTATATCCCAACGCACCTGATGTTCTGGGCACAATCGTGATTTTCTGAACGGGTGCTGAATTTGTTTGCATAGCGGCAACAAGTGCATGACCGATTTCGTGATAAGCAACAATCATTTTCTCTCTTTCGGTTAAAATAGAGTTCTTTTTCTGATATCCTGCAATGACAACTTCAATACTTTCTTCAAAATCAGCCTGCATAGCCGCCTTGCTTCCTCTGCGAACGGCACGTAATGCGGCTTCATTAACTATGTTTGCAAGTTCGGCTCCTGATGCACCCGATGCCATTTTTGCAATTACGCTGAAATCAACATTCGGGCCAACGCTGATTTTTTTTGCATGAACCTTTAATATTGCCTCTCGTCCTTTGAGGTCGGGCAGCTCAACGGGAACTCGGCGGTCAAATCTGCCGGGTCGGGTTAATGCAGGGTCAAGAGATTCGGGTCTGTTGGTAGCAGCAAGAATAATAACACCGGTATTATCCTCAAAGCCGTCCATTTCAGTCAGAAGCTGGTTGAGAGTCTGCTCTCTTTCGTCATTGCCTCCAATGTGGTTATCACGCTTTTTGCCGATTGCGTCAATCTCATCAATG
This sequence comes from Acutalibacteraceae bacterium, assembly GCA_045591425.1. Taxonomy (GTDB): domain Bacteria; phylum Bacillota; class Clostridia; order Oscillospirales; family Acutalibacteraceae; genus CAG-177. Next base: position 3,983 of record JAZNSX010000084.1, read on the forward strand.
AAAACAATGCACGGCGCTTTTTCTTTTGCTTGTCTAAAAAGGTCACGCACCTTCGATGCACCCATACCGACAAACATTTCAACAAATTCCGAACCGGAAATCGAGAAAAACGGAACGTTTGCTTCACCCGCAACAGCCTTTGCAAGCATTGTTTTACCCGTACCCGGAGGTCCTACCAGCAGAATGCCTTTCGGCATTGATGCACCGATTGATTTATATTTATCGGGATTATGAAGATAATCAACAACTTCTGCAAGGCTCTCTTTCGCTTCGTCCTCACCTGCAACATCCTTGAATTTTATTCCGCTTGATGACTTAACATATATTTTTGCATTACTCTTGCCCATGTTGAACATCATCGAGTTCGGACCGCCGCCTGCCTTATCGGTAAATTTCTTCATCATAAGCTGACCCAATCCGACCATTAAGCCCATAGGAAGAATCCAGCTCAGCAGAAAACTCAGCAGCGGAGATGCCTCCTGAACAATTTCACTTCCGAATTCTGCACCTGCCATATAAAGACGTTGAGTCAGTGCAGGGTCATCCATAAGACCGGTTTTATAGTAATTGCCGGTTTTGTCGCTGAAAATAATCTGATTATCCTGAATTTCAACTTTATCAACGCTAAGCTCCGTTGTCATCTGAATAAAAGTTCCGTAGTCAACCTCTTTTACTCTCATATTGTTCAGAAGCGGCATTATAAATGCATTAAAAAGAATAATCACCGCAAGGAAAATGCCGTAATAAAACATCATCGGCTTTTTAGGCGTTTTAACTTCGTTCATCAATTTCTCTCCTCAATTTATATTTATATGTGTTTGCTTATGAAAGCGCAGGCGTTTTCAATATCTGTGCTGTCCGGATGGTTTTCTGAAAGTGCAGCTTCTTCCAGAATTTTCATAGCTGATTGATTATCGCCCCATTCAATCAGCTTATCATATATTGCATTAACAACATTGTCGGGAATTTTTCCTCTGCACATAAACAATCCGCAATAATCACAGTCGTCCGGCATAAACGGAAAAAGCTTCTTTTCTACATCTTTTTGATGCTTTTCGGAAGGGTCTAATCCGCATGTTACAAAAAACATTATCCTTTTTCCTTGAAGCTCATCAAGAGTATTAATTATATCAATTGGAACTGTTCCTTTATTCATACCGAATCCGATGATATATATATCCGCTTTGCTTGTTATTCTTTTATGAGCCAGGTTTGTTACCAAGGTTTGATTGTGCGGAAGACTGTCCGCTATGCCGTGGGCTAACTTTTCCGCATTACCCGAAAGGCTAAGATATGCAATCTCATATTTCATTGATTCAGTTCTCCTTTGGTTGATATTTTTTGGGTTCGGATTCGGCAATACTTTTACGAAGATTATCCATACGGTTGTCTAATGCAGCACTGGTTTGTGCGCATTCCGAAAGCTCTTTAGCCATTTTTTCTGTAAAATCAACATCTTTCTTATATCGTATCTGATGCTCCAGGCTTGCCCAGAAGTCCATTGCAATTGTTCGCAACTGAATCTCAACTTTTATCAAATGCTTTTCGTGAGCCAAAAATATGGGAATGGCAACAATTATATGCAGACTGCGATATCCGTTGGGCTTCGGATTTGCAATGTAATCCTTTTTTTGAATAAGAATGATGTCATCCTGTCTCAAAAGTGCTTCCGCAAGCATATAAACATCTTCCGGAAATGAGCAGATTACACGAACTCCTGCAATATCATTCAGAGTTTCTTCTATTGAATCGGGTGTTGCAGGTATACCTTTTCTCTGCATTTTATCCCGTATGCTTTGAGGTGTCTTGAGACGGGTTTTTATTGAGCTGATGGGGTTACGGTCATATTCAAGAGAAAACTCTTCGTTCAGCACATTGAATTTTGTCTCAATTTCCATCATTGCGCATTTATAATAAACCATCAGAGTCATCAATTCTTTGGTTTTCTTTTGAATCCATTCAGTTGTTGAATCATCAGCAACCGAGAGAATTTTCTGAATGTTTAGTTCATCTTCCCGATTCCATTCGTACATATACGGTTCACCTCACTCATACCAATAAATGATTACAGTCGGATTTTATAATTCAAAACTAAACTGAAACTAAACAAAAGCCGCTATGTTTGTTTAAACACAGCGACTTTTTTGGGGGATTTTTTAACTAATGCTCAGGTGAATAATTTATGATGCCTGTTCAAACTGGCTGTTATAAAGCTCGGCATAGAACCCGTTTTTTTCAAGCAGTTCTTCGTGATTGCCGCTTTCAATGATGTCTCCGTCTTTGACAACAAGAATTAAATCGGCATTCTTAATGGTTGAAAGTCTGTGTGCAATTACGAATGAGGTTCTGTTTTTCATCAGTTCATCCATTGCCTTCTGAATCTGCACTTCTGTTCTCGTATCAACGGAGCTGGTTGCTTCATCAAGAATAAGCATTGGTTTATCTGCGATCATTGCCCGTGCAATTGTGAGCTGCTGCTTCTGACCTTGAGAAAGAGTTATGCTGTCCGTCAGAACGGTGTCGTAGCCTTTTGGAAGAGTGTTTATAAAATGATCAAGACCAACAGCCTTACAGGCTTCAATCATCTTTTTCTCTGTTGCGCCCTTTGAGCAATATATCAGATTTTCCCTCACCGTACCTTCAAATACCCATGTATCCTGCAGTACCATACAGAACAGAGAGTGAACGTTTTCACGGGTGAGCTTGGCGGTGGGAATTCCGTCTATGCGTATCTCGCCGCCTTGTATTTCATGAAAACGCATCAGAAGATTTACAATTGTTGTTTTACCTGCACCCGTAGGTCCGACAATGGCAATTTTCTGACCGCGTTTTGCCGAAGCGGTAAAATCTTTGATAACCAGTTTGTCAGAATCCTCGTACCCGAATTTAACGTGGTCAAATTCCACATAACCTCTGGCTTTTTTAAGAACTTTCTTTTTATGGCTTTCATCTGCCATTTCTTCTGCTTCAAGGAACTCAAAAACACGCTCTCCGGCTGCCGCTGCAGACTGCAAAGCCTGAGCTGCCTGCGCTATCTGTGAAAGAGGCTGCGTAAAATAACGTACATACATCATAAAAGCAACAATAACCTCAAAGCCTATGTCGCCGTTAAGTGTAAGCATAGCACCGACAACGCAAACGGTAACATAACCGAAGTTACCGATAAAATTCATAAGAGGCATCATTGTTCCGGCAATGCATTGTGCACGGAAACCGCAGTTGCGAAGATGAGAATTCATCTTGTCAAATTCCTCTTTTGCATTATCCTCTGCATTGTATGCACGCACTATTGTTTGCCCTGAATATATTTCTTCAATCTGACCGTTAATTGCTCCGAGAGCTTTTTGTTGACGTGAAAAATACTTTTGGGAGCGTCCCATAATCATTCCCATTAGAATAAATCCGATAAGAACCGAAAGAATGGCGGCAACCGTCATTTTAATATCGGTAATGAGCATCATAATAATTGAACCGACGAAAAGAGTTATGGAGTGAACAAGCATTCCGACACTCTGGTTGAGAGACTGTGCAATCATATCAACATCGTTTGTCACTCGTGAAAGTATATCTCCCGTAGACGTTGAATTGTAATACCACATTGGCAAACGGTTAATCTTTTTTGAAATATCCGTTCTCAGACTCTTGGACACGTTCTGTGTAACACGGTTCATAACAAGCTGCTGAAAAACCGAAAGAATCCAGCTGCAGGCATAAAAAGCTATAAGCGTCAAGCCTATTTTTGCAACACCGTCCATATCAATACCGACGGCAATTCCGTCAGCAATCAGTTTGGTGAGGTCAGAAATTTTATCCGGTCCGAGAAGAGTAAGAACGGTTCCGACTGCTGCGGCAACAATGGCAAAAATCATACCTGCCCAATATTTTCGGCAATATTTTAATATCTTTTTCCAGGTGCCTGCGGTATTTTTAGCTTTTTCAGGACCACCCGGCATTCCTCCGGGTCCGTGACCCGGATTTTGTCTGTGGCTTCGGTTTCTTGTATCCATTATTCAAGTTCCTCCTTCGAAAGCTGAGAATAAGCAATTTGCTTATATACCTCACAATTATTCATAAGTTCTCTGTGACTTCCGTATCCTGCCATTCTGCCTTCATCCAAAACAATAATTCTGTCTGCATCACGTATTGTTCCGATACGCTGTGCCACTATGAGCTTGGTTGCTCTGTCGCAATCCCGATTAAGATTCTGACGCAAAGTTCGGTCTGTTTTATAGTCAAGAGCAGAAAATGAATCATCAAAAATCAAGATTTCCGGTCTGCGGCAAACGGCTCGTGCAATTGAAAGTCTTTGTTTCTGACCGCCCGAAAGATTGCTTCCCTCCTGTGCGATTGCTCCGTCATATCCGTTTTCCATTCTTTCAACAAAATCTGCAGCCTGTGCAGTAAAAACAGACTCAACAAAATTCTGCTCCGCATTGTGTTCGCTTTCTCCGAACACAACATTACTGCGCACAGTTCCTGAAAACAGAGTTGCTTTTTGCGAAACATAACCGATTTTATTTCTCAGTGTTTTTAACTTATAATTTTTAACATTGATTCCGTTTACCAGCACTTCACCGTCTGTTGCATCATAGAATCTGGGAATCAGATCAATCAGAGTGGTTTTTCCACTGCCTGTTGAACCGATTATTGCAACCGTTTCTCCTTTGTTTGCTTTAAAGTTTATGTTATGTATGACGTCGGTATCAGAATCAGGATAACGAAAGCTTACATTTCTGAATTCTATTTCGCCTGTTCCGACAGATTTTTTATATTCTTCGTTTCCGTCAACCACAGAAACCTCCGTATTAAGAACTTCAAGAATTCTTTTTGCGGAAACCGAAGCACGAGGCAGCATGATGAAGAGCATAACAAGCATCATAAATGCCATAACAACCTGCATCGCGTATTGTGAAAAGACTATCATATCCGAAAATAATCCTATTTTTTCGGTCATTCCCGCATCATTTATAAGCGCAGCACCAATCCAATATATAGCAAGGCTGAGACCGCTCATAATCATCTGGATAGTCGGCATCATAAACGCTGAAACACGACCCGTAAACAGATGTGCTTTCGTAAGGTTATTATTTGTAAAATCGAACTTTTTCTGCTGATATTCCTCTGCATTATATGCACGTATAACACGGATACCGTTGAGATTTTCTCTTGTTATTCGGTTAAGGTCATCCGTCATTATCTGAACTTTGCGAAATTTCGGAAACATCAGTGCAATTGCAAGAATAACAATAATCAGCAGGCAGATTACTGCAATTGCAGTTGAAAGAGTCCACGTTTCATTTTTATCGGCAATTTTTATTATTGCCCACGTTCCCATCATAGGTGCTTTGATTATTGATTGCATACCCATAATAATGAGCATCTGAACCTGCATTATATCGTTTGTTGTTCTTGTTATTAAGCTTGCAGTTGAAAATTTTCCGATCTCTGCTTTTGAAAAAGATAAAACTTTGTAATAGAGGCTGCTGCGAAGATCCGCACCGAAATCCGTGGCAATCCTTGCAGCCAGAACAGAAACAACAACCGCAGACACAAGGCTTCCCAATGCACAAACAAGCATTTTTCCGCCGGCAAGCAGCACATCTCTCATTTCGTTGCCCGGTGTCTGAACCAACGTTGTTATTTCGCTCATATAATCAGGCATTTTCAGATCAAGCCATACCTGAGCTGCAATAAACACAATTGCAACTGCAATATACAGCCAATCTGATTTTCTCAGTTTTTTGAAAATCTGAATCATCAGAAAAACTCCTTTCGGTTTTTATGTAGCGTTTTTTGATTTTAATGGAGTTATCTAAACTGAAAATAAACAGACAGCCATGAAATTTCATAGCTGCCTGTGCTGTCTGTTATTTGATTATGTGTTTTTAGGAAGTATTACCGTGAATTCCGTAACATTGTTTGCGCTGCTTACGGATACCGAACCGTTATGCAATTCGGCAACTCCTTTAACAAGAGCCAATCCTATTCCGTTGCCTTCAGAGGAATGTGATTCGTCTGCCTGATAAAATTTATTAAAAATCCTCTTTTTCTGCTCTTCCGGAATCTCGCTTCCTCTGTTGAGAACAGAAACGCTTATGTGTTCCTTCGTTTCGTTTACGGTCAGGTCTATTGTGCTGCCTGAAGGCGAAAACTTGATTGCATTATCTATCAGATTAATCCACACATGCTTGAGCATTTCTTCGTTTGCACTAATCATATGTTCTCCGAAATCGAGGCAGAAATCGATATTTTTGCTTCGCCACTTTCCTTCAAGTACCAAAATACTACTGCGCAGCTGTTCCGAAAGATTAAACTGTGTAACGTCCGAAAGAATAGTTTGATTTTCTACTTTTGCAATATTGAGTACGTTGGTTGCCATTGCGGAAAGCCGAAGCGATTCTTCCTCTATTATGTCAATATACTTTCTTTTTTGTTCTTCGGAAAGATTACCTTTTTTCAGCAACTTTGCAAAACCGGAAATCGAAACAATCGGAGTTTTGAATTCGTGAGAAAAATTGTTGATAAAATCATTTCGCAGCAACTCTGTGTTTTCAAGTTCTTCTGCCATTTTATTAAAACTCTCGGTAACTTCAACAAAAGTGGGGTGAGAGTTTATTGGTTTTCCTAAAGTTAATCTTGCTTTAAAATCTCCCGCCGCCAGACGGTTCATCTGATTTACAATTCTGTTTACGGGCTTCAATGAAAATCTGCTTATAATCGCAACCAGACAAGCACCTATGAAAAGACTTATACCTCCCATAAACATCAGGCTTTTAACGGGACTCGGATATTCATTGCCGCTTGAGATGGCACCTGTTTTTATCATTATATAAACAGAAAATCCTGATAAGGCAACGGTAACAAGGTTTATTGCAAAAACAATTGCCGAAACCAACAGAGTTAATGAAAGTCTGTGTTTTCTTTCTTCTTTTTTCATACCTTTTTAACCGCCCTGTATCCGAGACCTCTGACGGACTCTATTTCAAATTCATTCCAGTTTTCAAAGCGTTTGCGAAGCCTGCCTATATGAACAGTTACCGTTTCCCAGCCGGTGTCACTTTCTGCACCCCAAATTTCATCCATCAACTGTATTCGTGTAAAAATCTGACCGGGATAAGACAGCAATTTATATAGCAGAAGAAATTCTTTTTGCGGAAGCACCTGCGTTTCTCTGCCTTTTGTTACTGCAAACGAATTGTAATCCAATATAACTTCGCCGATTTTTATCTTTTGTTCGTTTATGATCTGTGCACGGCGAAGAAGCGCTTTTATTCTTAAAAGCATTTCTTCTTCGTCGATAGGTTTGGTTATGTAATCATCTGTTCCGACTATAAATCCTTTGCGTCTGTCAATTGGGAGATGCTTTGCTGAAACCATGAGGATAGGCAAATTGTTGTCTGAATCCCGAAGCGTTTTTGTGAATTCATAACCGTCCATTTCAGGCATCATAACATCAAGAACAACAAGATCGATATGTTCTTTATCCATAACTTCCAGAGCTTCTATTCCGTTTTTAGCCGTAAAAACGGTGTAATTCTCCGCCTCAAGCACTGCCTCCAGCAACATTCTGGTGTGTCTGTCGTCATCAACTACAAGAATGTGAAACATATTTTTTCTCCTTTCAATGAGTATATAAAAGCGCATTTGCCTATGCTAATAATGATATACCGAAAAATAAACTGAATCTAAACTTTTTTGAAATTCAGTTTATTTTTCTTGCTCTTATTTATAATACAGAAAGATGTCATAAATATGAACTGAAACAGACATTTTTATAAAAAGCAAAAACACGGGAAACAAAAGAAAAACTTAAGTTTCCCGTGTTCGGTTTTTACCTGTTCCGTATTACGGATAAATTGCTGTCACACCAATACTTTATTCACGGAGTATAAAGTGTAACAAGTTTACTATTTGAATTTTATCTCATATCGGATAAAGGTGTGTAGTCAGTGTTGGTTCTCAAATATTCTTCCATCTTGCCGCTTAACAACAATTCAACATAACTCAAAGGCTCATTGTAAATGAGATAATCAAGTTCGGATGTTTCGTACATGTTGTTTGCATATTCGTTTTCAACGGCAATGCAGTCGATTGATACCATAGAACCGTCGGTAAGTTTAACTTCAACGCAGGCGGTATCAATATTGAATTCACAAGAAATAATGTTATTAATCATAAAAGTAAACTCCTTATAGATATAATAAAAGCCATCTGATGGTCAATCAGATGACTTTTAAAATGATTTTTTGTTTTTGCCAACCCTGTTAGACAGATGCTCTAAACAAATTTTTTAAATTACTGTTTTATGAGCACCCGGCTAAAAGGTGAGCGGTTTTGTTATGCTTACTGTTTGCCGAGTTTACCGATCAAGTCCATTATTCCGCCGAAAAGCTTTGAAGCTGATTCGCTGCCGAAAATATCAACGATAAACTGAGGAATTGTGTTAAGGAAAAGGTTGCCGAGCTTTGAGAATGCTTCGCCGAGAATTGTGAGAATTCCCCACTTTGCACCGACATCAATGGTGTGTTTGGATTCAAGTTTTTGCTCGGTTGCAACATATGTTGCACCGTTGAATTTTTCTACCTTATAGGTAACGGTAACTTCAACATTCTTTTTGTTTGCAAGAGATGCATCGGGAGTGATGGTGCCTGTGTAAACATTATCCTTTGAATGGGTAAGGGTAAAGTTATCTCCGCCGATTGTTACCTGTAAGGGAATAAGCTTTGTATCGCCGTATTCACCGATTTTGATATTCTTGAAGCTGCCTGCAGGGCCGTCGGAGGTAACTGTTACTGCGATTGCCTTATCTGCATAGATTGTGCCGTCTGCAACCTTGAAGGTGCACTTGCCGGGAGCTGCGGTATAGCGTGCTCTTGTGTTTGTTTTAACTTCAAGAACAGCACTTGAGGGGTTGGGATCCTGAACAGCCTTATCAAAGTTCTTTCTTGCGATAACGCCGTAGATTGTGTTTGCCTTGAGATTTGTGAATGTGCCCGAGGTCTGCCATGTTGCACCCTTGTCGATTGAGAACTGAACATTCTCAACTTCTGCAACAACGATAGTCTTATCTGTCTTGTCAACAAGAACGGGCTTTGCAGCTGCGTTTTTATCTGCAGCCTTGAGAGTTCTGACTGTTACGCTGACTGCATCACTTGCATACTTATCTGTAGTAGCTTTCTTTCTGATTGAGAGAAGATAGAGAGTGTTAGGGTTAAGCTTTTCATAAACGAAAATCTTATCTGTCCAGTTCTGCTTTACATCTAATTTTTCGGCTCCGTTTGCATCCTTTGAAATAAGCTCAAGCTTGTATTCGCAACCTGTAACCTCGGCAACAGTGATTGATGTTGATGTTACCTTCTTGGGAACGGGAGCTGCGGGAGCGGGCTGCTTAACCTTAACGGTGAAGGTTACTTCATCAGAATAAACAAGTTTCGGATTTGCCGGATCTGAAGTATCTGTTACATAGGACTTAACAGTGTATTTTGTTCCGGGAACAAGGTTGATGTAGATAACCTTACCCTCAACCTTAATGGGGTCGCTGGGAAGGGGGCTGATTGAGATTTCCGCACCTGCGGGAGGTGTGATTGTAACCTTCTTATCGGTTTCATTGAGCTCGAAAGTGGGCTTGTCGGGTTTTGCGACATCTGCACTTGCCATGACTGCCATACCCGAGAACATCATAAGCACGGCAAGAAGCATTGCAAGCATTTTTTTGGTTGCTGAAATGGTTTTTGTCATTTTTTTATCCTCCGTTTTATATTTTTCCCCAAACAAAAAGGGGATGTATAGATGGATTATAACACACTCCTTCAAAAAATGGAATAGTATTTTTTTAATATTTTATTAATTTTTCGGAAATATCCGTATACTAACGAAAATAATTGACTTTTCTCTTCTTAAAAAGTATACTTTTTAATGCAAAGCTAAAATACAAAATATCGTGCATTTATTATTGAAAAGCATTAGGGTAAGGGCGAAGCCCTTCCTTGATTTTTCATTATTTATTAAACCTGCATTATAAGGAGTTTTGATATGAACAGACCTGAAAAAGCAAAAGAACTCTTCGAGGGCGGCTGCAACTGCTGTCAGGCAGTTTTCTGTGCCTTTCTTGAAGAAACAAATCTCACAAAGGATGAAGCACTCCGTCTTTCCGCAGGCTTCGGCGGCGGCTTCGGCAGACTCCGCGAGGTTTGCGGTGCGGTCAGCGGCATGACAATGGTACTTTCAAATAAGTTTGCTTCAACCGACCCGAATAACCACGAAGAAAAGGCTTCTCTCTATGCCCTGATTCAGAAAGCGGCAGGCGAATTCAGGGAGGAAAACGGCTCAATTGTCTGCCGTGAGCTTCTCGGACTTTCGAAAAAAAATTCCGCCCCCGTTCCCGAAGAAAGAACAAAAGAATATTATAAAAAGCGTCCGTGCTCCGAGCTTGTCAGATGTGCGGCAGAAATTGCAGAAAAATATCTTGCGGAAAACAAATAATTTTTTTCTATCCACTTGTATAAAACCGATTCATGTGCTACTATATATAGCGTAATATTTTTTTAGGAGTGAATTTCAGATGAAACTTCCCGTGGCTGTCCAGCTCTATTCCGTCAGAGACGAAATGGAAAAGGATTTTTACGGCACAATTCAGAAAATGAAGGACCTCGGCTATGACGGCGTTGAATTTGCAGGTCTTTTCGGTGAAGAGCCCTCAAAAATCAAGGATTTCTGTGCTGAAATCGGTATCATCCCCATTTCAGCTCATGTTCCTTATTATGACATGCTTGAAAATCCCGAGAAGGTGCTTTCAGACTACGCTGAAATAGGCTGCAAATATGTTGTGGTTCCCTATCTGACCGAGGAATGCAGACCCGGCACCGACGGCTTTGCCGCAACGGTTGAAGGAATCCGCAAAATCGGTGAGGCTGCAAAGGCACTCGGACTTCAGCTTCTTTATCACAACCATGATTTTGAATTCGTGACCATCGACGGCGAATATGCCCTTGATGTTCTCTATTCAACCGTTCCCGCAGATCTCCTCAAAACAGAAATTGACACCTGCTGGGTCAACGTTGCAGGTGTAAACCCCGCAGAATATGTTGAAAAATACAGCGGCCGTTCACCCGTTGTTCATCTCAAGGATTTCAAAAAGAGCGGCGACAAGCTCGGCAAGCTTTATGACCTCATCGGAATTGACGATGACGCTCAGGAAGAAGAGGAAGAAGACAGCTTTTCCTTCATGCCCGTAGGTTACGGCGTTCAGGATATCCCCGCAATCCTTGCCGCATGCGAAAATGCAGGTGCGGAATGGGTTGTAGTTGAGCAGGATTCACCCGCAAAGAACGATACTCCGCTCAACTCCGTCAAGCTCAGCAGAGAATACCTTAAAACTCTTAACTGGTAAAAATAAAATATAAGCGAGGTAATTATCATGTCAAACATTCTTGATAAGTTCAAAGAAGCTCCCGTTGACGAAAAAGTCAGAGATATGAGCAAAAAAATCAAGGTCGGTATCATCGGTACTGGCTGGATTGCAGAAGCACACGTCAAGGCATATCAGAAATGCCCCGATGTTGAAATCGTTGCAGCTGCAGACCTTGTTCCCGGCAAGGCAGAAGCTTTCTGTGAAAGATACGGCGTTGAGGGCGATGTCAAATTCTTCCCCAGCCACAAAGAGCTCATCGACGCAGGCATCTGCGATGCAGTAAGCGTTTGTACTTATAATGCAACACATGCCGAATGTACCATCTATGCGCTCGAGCATGATGTAAGCGTTCTTCTTGAAAAGCCCATGTGCGTTACTCTTGAAGAAGCTGTTGCAATCTGCAAGGCAGAGAAAGCAAGCAAGGGTGTTCTTTCAATCGGCTTCCAGCCCCGTTTTGACGAAAACATGAAGATGCTCAAGAGAGTTGTTCAGTCAGGCGAGCTCGGCAAGATTTACTATATCCAGACAGGCGGCGGCAGAAGAAGAGGCATCCCCACTCCCTTCGGCACCTCATTCATCGAAAAAGAAACCGCAGGCATCGGTGCTCTCGGCGATATCGGCTGCTATTCACTCGA
>JAZNSX010000085.1:0-23174 GCA_045591425.1 Acutalibacteraceae bacterium
TTATCAACGTCAAATACTTTTCTTACAAGTGAGAATCCGTTTGAATGAACGCCGCTTGAGGGAAGAGCGATAACAACGTCGCCCTCTTTCATCTTTGTGTTGTCAAGAACCTTATCCTTATCAACAACGCCTACACAGAAGCCTGCAAGGTCGTATTCGTCGATGGGATAGAAGCCGGGCATTTCGGCTGTTTCGCCGCCGATAAGAGATGCGCCGGACTGAACGCAGCCCTCAGCAATACCCGAAACGATTTCGGCAATTTTTTCGGGAACATTCTTTCCGCAAGCAATATAGTCAAGGAAAAGAAGGGGCTTTGCACCGCAGCAGATGATGTCGTTTGCACACATTGCAACGCAGTCGATACCTACTGTGTCGTGCTTGTCCATGATAAACGCGAGCTTGAGCTTTGTGCCGACGCCGTCTGTGCCGCTTACAAGAACGGGCTTTGAGATACCTGTGAGGTCAAGCTCGAAAAGACCGCCGAAGCCGCCGATGTCGGACATTGCGCCCGCTGTGAGAGTTCTCTTGATGTGGGTTTTCATAAGTTCTACCGCTTTGTAACCTGCGGTAATATCAACGCCTGCTGCTGCATAGCTTTCGCTGAAGCTTTTTTCCATAATCTATTCCTCCTGTGAAAATTCACATATTTTATATTAATTAATTGTCGCTCTGCGACATGAATTGATTTTATCATGAATTGCAAACTGCGTTTGCATGATTTGCACCTGACGGTACATTTCGGATAGGCTCCGCCTATGACCGATTTTATAATGAATTGCAGAGCAATTCAAATCATGGAGCGAAGCGAGAAATCATGACTGAAAGTCAATTCATGGCGAAGACATATCATTAAGTTTTGCTTGCAAAACTTATCCCTTGCCGTTCCAGCAATAGGTGCATACACATTCTGCGGGCAGCCCGATTGCTTCGATAAGACCTTCGATTGACTGATATCCGAGGGTTGTGAGCTTAAGCTCCTTGCCGATAATTTCGCGCAGCTTTTTACCTCTTTCGGTTGATGCATCAAGATATTCGTCGATATGGTTATCGCCCTCTTTGCCTTCGAGGTCATGGATAACACGCCTTGCAATGAGGTCATCATCGCTGGTGTTGCGCGAGAAGTTGAGATATTTGCAGCCGTACATAATCGGCGGGCATGCGGAGCGCATATGAACTTCTTTTGCCCCGTGAGTATAAAGAAAATCAATCGTTTCACGCATCTGAGTGCCTCTGACGATTGAATCGTCAACAAAGAGCAGACTCTTGTTCTGAATCAGGTCGTGAACGGGAATCATCTTCATCTTTGCAACCTTGTTGCGCTCGTTCTGGTTTGTGGGCATGAAGCTTCTGGGCCAGGTAGGGGTATATTTGATGAAAGGTCTTGCAAAGGGAATGCCGCTTTCGTTTGCATAGCCGATTGCGTGGGGTGTGCCCGAATCGGGAACGCCGCTTACATAATCTATGCCGTCGCAAAGTCCGTTCGCCTTGTCTTCCCTTGCCATAACGGCGCCGTTTTTGGTTCTCATCATTTCAACGCCGACACCCTCATATCTTGCGGTGGGATAGCCGTAATAGCTCCAGAGGAAGGCGCAGATTTTGAGATTTTTGCCGGGCTCTGCAAGAGTATGAACTCTGTCCGGATATATTCTCACGATTTCGCCGGGACCAAGCTCCTTTTCAAACTCATAGTCAAGCTTTTCAAAAGCGAAGGATTCAAACGAAACACACTTGCCGTCTGCATCGTTGCCTATGAGGATGGGCAGCCTGCCGACCTTATCTCTTGCGGCGATTATGCTGCCGTCTTCAAGAAGAACGATGATTGAAATTGAACCCTCAATTTTATCCTGAGCATGCCTGATGCCTTCAACAAAGGTTTCCTTCTGGTTGATAAGAGCGGCAACAAGCTCGGTTGAGTTGATTTTGCCCGAGGTCATTGTTGTGAAATGGCCGCCGCCCGCGGAAAGAAATTCGTTGATAAGCTCATCGGCATTGTTGATGCAGCCGATGGTGGTTATCGCATAAACTCCGAGATTGGAGCGGATAAGAATGGGCTGCGGGTCGCTGTCGCTGATGCAGCCGATGCAGGCATTGCCCTGCATTTCGTCGGTGATGCCTGCGAATTTTGTTCGGAAAGGCGAATTTTCTATATTATGAATGTCGCGCTGAAAGCCTTTTTTTTCGTTGACCGCCGCCATGCCGCCGCGGCGTGTGCCGAGATGCGAATGATAGTCAACTCCGAAAAAGACGTCAAGAACAACATCTCGTCTTGAAGTTGCGCCGAAAAATCCTCCCATAAATTTTACCTCCGGTAAAGTTAATGCGTAATTAATGAAGAATGAAAAGTGAAAAATGAATAATTAAGGATAGGCTTCACCTATGACTGTTTATAATCGGGTGTGGGCAACGCCCACCCGAAAAATTTCATTATTCATTATAACAATGGGTACGGGCAAAGCCCGTCATTAATTCTTCATTATTCATTCTTAATTTTTCATTTACTTATTAAACTTTTCTTCAATCTTTGCGTTTGCAACAAGAACCTTTTCGGTTGCGGCTGCTCTTGCGGCGGTGAGCTTTTCTGCAAGCTCATCATCTGAAACCGCAAGAATCTGTATAGACAACAAAGCGGCATTAACTGCGCCGTCAATAGCAACAGTAGCTACAGGAATGCCTGCAGGCATCTGAACTGTTGAAAGAAGCGCGTCCATGCCGTCAAGAGTAGATGATTTTACGGGGATACCGATAACGGGAAGGGTTGTGTTGGCTGCAACAGCCCCTGCAAGATGAGCTGCCTTGCCCGCAGCGCAGATGATTGCGCCGAAACCGTTTGCCTTTGCGTTCTGAGCAAAATCCTTGCTCTGCTCGGGAGTTCTGTGAGCCGAATAAACGTGAACCTCAAAGGGAACACCGTATTCCGCAAGGGTATTTATAGCTTTTTCAACAACAGGCAAATCGCTGTCGCTGCCCATGATAATTCCGACTTTTTTCATGGTTATCCTCCTTTAATCATCATAGAAATAATAATTATAAAAACAACTTTTATAATTATACAATATATATCTTTTTCATTCAAGAGTTTCAGCAATAAAAATTATATAATATTTATTCTTCTGTTTTGTGACTGTTACCAAAAGTTTTTTACCTGCCTGAACTGTATTGACAAGAGGTTATCGGTGTGGTAAAATAATAAAAATCATTGGTCGGGTACTCTTTGTATCCGATTTTTTTATTCGGAAAAAGGGAGAATAAAATGACACTTACGGAACTGTTTATTTTAGCTCTCGGGCTTTCAATGGATGCCTTTGCCGTCGCCGTCTGCAAGGGTCTTGCCGTTAAAAAAGCAGGCATAAAAGAGATGGCAAAAGCCGGCTTATGGTTCGGCGGATTTCAGGCGCTCATGCCCTTCATCGGCTATCTGCTCGGAGCGACCTTTAAGGACTATATAACCAAAATCGACCATTGGGTTGCTTTCATTCTTCTGGGAATAATCGGCGCAAACATGATTAAAGAAGCGCTTTCAAAAGATGATGAATGCGGCTGTGACTCAAAAGCCGGTTCAATGGCGGTTAAAGAAATGTTTACCCTTGCCGTTGCAACAAGCATTGATGCCCTTGCCGTCGGAATCACCTTTGCGCTGCTTCCCGATGTCAGCATCGGCGCAGCGGTGGGCTTTATCGGCATCATTACTCTTGTTCTTTCGGCAATCGGCGTTAAAATCGGCAGCATCTTCGGCATAAAGTTTAAGTCCAAGGCGGAATTAACCGGCGGAGTTATTCTCATTCTTATGGGATTGAAAATATTGCTCGAGCATTTAGGGGTTATCAATTTTTAATACTAAGGAAGTGAAACCATGCCCAGAAAAGACTCTCGAAACACAAAAATGAAAATAGTTAATGCCGCGTGGGAGCTGTTTTATGAAAACGGCTATGAGAACACGACCATTGAAGACATTGTTGAGCGTTCCGAAACCTCAAAGGGCTCGTTCTATCACCATTTCAGCGGCAAGGATGCCCTTCTCTCAACCCTTTCTTATCTTTTCGACGATAAATATGAAGCCCTTGAAGGCGGAATCGACCTTGACGGAGATGCATTTCAGACCCTTATCGACCTCAACAAAGAGCTGTTTTTCATGATAGAAAACCGGGTTTCTCTTGATTTGCTTGCAAGAATGTATTCAACCCAGCTTGTCACCGCGGGCGAAAAGCATCTTATGGATAATAACAGAACCTACTTTAAACTTCTTCGCAAAATCATATCAAAGGGTCAGCAGAACGGCATTCTTCGCGCAGATATTTCGACCAACGAAATTCTGAAGGCATACGCTCTTTTTGAAAGAGCGCTTCTCTATGATTGGTGCCTTTGCAACGGCAACTACTCCCTCTGCAACTATTCGCAGACTCTTTTGCCTATGTTTCTTGACGGTTTCAGGCAAAAATAAAAAGTCTTTTTTTATTTAAAATTTTAGTATAATTTTCAGTCGGTTTGAAAGCCTTGAAAAATCAAGGCTTTTTCTTTTTTATTTATTTTTGGTATAAACTAAATTCTATAACGCAGTCTGTATTGCATGTGTGTAAACTTTCTGCTAATATATCGTTTACAGCATTAAAAAGAGAAAGGATTTTGATTTCTATGACACCTCAGATTGCGGCTTTTATAGTTTATTTTGCAACAGTTCTCGCAATCGGTCTTGTTTTCTTCTTCAAGTCGAAGGGAACAGGCGAAAAAGATTATTTCCTCGGCGGACGTTCAATGGGTCCCTGGGTAACAGCTCTCAGCGCACAGGCATCAGACATGAGCGGATGGCTTCTTATGGGCTTCCCCGGCAGCATTCTCGCTTTCGGAATGGGTCAGGTTTGGATCGGTATCGGTCTTGCACTCGGCACAGCCGCCAACTGGATTTTTATCGCACGCAGACTCCGTAAATTCTCACAGGCTGCAAACGATGCAATCACCGTTCCCCAGTATCTTTCAAACAGATTTCTTACAAAGAGCCCTGCTCTTCAGATAATCTGTGCGGTTGTTTTCCTTATTTTCTTCACAATCTATGTTGCATCAAGTTTCGTTGCAGGTCAGAAGGTATTTATTCAGGTTGTTCCCCAGCTTGAAAGCAACCCCAACATTGCGCTTCTCATTTTCGCAGCTATTATTATTGTTTACACATTTCTCGGCGGCTTCAAGGCCGTTTGCTGGACAGACTTCTTCCAGGGCCTCATGATGCTTGCAGCTCTTCTTGCAGTTCCTCTTGTTCTTGTTTTTGTTAAAGAACTTGATTACAGCGTTTTCGAAGCAGTTGAAGGCGGAGTTAACCCCCTCAATCCCTTCGCAGCAAGCTGGCAGGATATCGCATCGGGTCTTGCATGGGGTCTCGGTTACTTCGGTATGCCCCATATCATTGTAAGATTTATGTCAACAAAGAACTCAAAGGTTCTCAAGAAATCCGCAACAATCGGTATCGTATGGGTTGTTCTTTCACTCGGTGCAGCTATTGCAATGGCTCTCCTTGGCAGAGGCTATGCAACAACTCAGGCTCTCGTTGATGCAGGTCAGCAGGAACTTGTTTTTGTCGCTCTTGTTCAGGATATTTTCAAAGGACCCTGGGCATTCGTTGCAGGTCTTCTTCTTGCAGCTATCGTTGCAGCTGCAATGAGCACAGCCGACTCTCAGCTCCTTGTCGCTTCATCTTCCTTTACAAGCGATATTTATAAGCCTATCTTCCGCAAGAAGGCTTCCGATAAAGAAATCCTCTGGGTCGGCAGAATTGTTGTTCTTGTTATCGCTGTTGTTGCTTATTTCATTGCAAGCAGCAAATCAGAAGGCGCAGCAACCATTATGACTCTTGTTGACAACGCGTGGGGCGGATTCGGTTCAGCCTTCGGCCCCGTTATCATCCTCTCACTCTTCTGGAAGAGATTTACATACAAAGGTGCTATCGCAGGTGTAGTCGGCGGCGCAGTTGTTGACGTTCTCTGGATGAACTTCCTCACTGAATCTACCGGCATCTACGAGCTTCTTCCCGGCTTCATCGCAGGCTTCATTTTCTCTGTTGTTGTTTCACTCATCGACAAGAAACCCTCTAAGGAAGTTGAAGAACTCTACGATCTTGCAGTAAGTGCAGAAATCGAATAAAAGACATAAAATTACCGCCGTAATCGCTGAGATTACGGCGGTTTTTTAATTGAACTTGTTGACTTCAACGATGATTCTGCCTTTTTTGGAAACGCAGGAGCAGTCCGCAATGATGATTCTGCCCTTGCGCCTGAAAACAACCTTGTCGCCCGCATCGATTTTTTTGTCGGGCTTTGTGCATTCAAGGTCATTGACGAAAACGAGCCCGCCCTCAATGGCGATGCAGGCATCGCCTCTTGAAACGCGGAAGGCATTTTTAACAATGCTGTCAAGCCGCATTGAAGAAACCGTGAAGCTGTCGGGAATACCGACGGCTTTTTTGCCCTCCCTCGCCTGAGAAGGAGGAATTATTTTTGCTTTCAGCGTGCCTCTGCCCGCCTTTCCGAGATTTTCGGCAACAAACGGCGCGATTTTTTCAAGCACGGCAATTTTACAGCCGCTTTCGCTGACGATGATATCGCCCGCCATTTCGCGCTTTATGCCGAGCGCCATCAGCGCGCCGAGATAGTCGCGGTGGCTGAGAGCGGGCGAAAACTTGTCTTTTTCAATTTCGATAACGGCAAGCGGGTCTGCTTCGGGGCACTGAGAAAAATATTCAAAAACCGCTTGAATATTATCCGCTTCAACATATTCGGGCAGCATCAGCGCAACCGTGCGCTCCGCATCATCAAACGCGCCGTAAAAAACCGTTTTCACGTCGGGAAAATCCGTTTTTGCGGCGGCAACAACCGAACGCTCTCTCATGTCGAGAAAAACGCTGCTTGTTATCATTGAGTTTTCGCTGCATTGCCTTGCCCTGTCCTGTATTTTAGCAAGCAAAAGCTTGTCTTCCGTATTCATTCCATACCTCTGTAAATTATTTTTTCTGTTACTTTATAATGATTAACAGCCTTGCGCATAAAATCCTCGGTAACGTCAAAAAGCTCCGCAAGCTCCCACAAATCCGTTGTTCCGCTTTCAAGAGCGCGCAGAAGAGCGGGGGCGGGGACAAGCGTTTTTATCGCCCAGCGGTCAGCGCGGTTTTCGCATCGGGCGCGGATTTGCGCATCTGAACAAAGGCTGTAAAATGCGCCTGTTTCGCAATGCCCCAGCTCATGGGCAAGATGCACCCTCTCCTGCGCCGCTGTTTCAATCCTGAACGGGTCAAGACCGATGCAGCAGCTTCCGCTGTCTGTTAAAACAGAAACCGAGACCGTCTGCGGCAGGTCAAAACAGATGATTTGAGTTCCGCTTTGCTCGGCTATGCAATAAAGCTCAGTTGTTTTCGTTTTTTCTCGCCTCCCTTTCCGCCACGAACTGCGCAAAACGCGCAACCTCGTCAAGCATTTCATCGGTTATGTTATCGGCTCCGCCGAAAAGCGCAGCCTTGAGAAATTCTTTATCGCTGTCTTTTTTGCTGTCTGTTAAATAATCGATGGAAACATCAAAAAGCTTTGCAAGGCAGGCAACCGTTTGAAAAACGGGGGTGCTTGCACCGCGTTCCCAATTGCTGACCGTTGCGCGGTCTGTTTTCAGCCCGAAGCGGCTGTTAAGCTGCTCGGAAAGCTCGGATTGCGTTAAATCAGCCTTTTTTCTGAGTGTCTTGATTCTATCGGAAAGCATCTCTATCACCTCAAGCTTAGGATAACATAAATGTTGTGCCGTTGCAACAAAATTTTAAAAAATTCTTTGAAAAGTGTTGACAAAGCAACAAAACGTGTTTATCATAGAAGCCAACAACGAACAAACGTTCGAGAAGGAGAGGTGAAAAAATGAGCAAAAAATGTTGTCCGCTTGACAGGGAAATTCCGATTTCGGAGCTTAAACAGCAGATTGAATATACCCGAACGGTGGGCAGTGACCTTTTTAAAATCTTTATGCCGGAAGAGCCTGATGCGGAAACTCTGGTTGCCGAATATGCCGCAATCAGAAACCGCCTGTCCATGATGCTGGATTTTCTTTTTCAGGCATCGCTCTGGTGCGATACACTTAAATGAACTTAAATAAAAAAGGAGGATTTAATGAGAGCATTCAGAATCAATTTTAATCTTGAAGAGCCGTTTCCCGACGGCAAAAATATCGGCAATGTCGGCGAAAAAAACGCGTCGCGGCTGATAATCACTCCGCCTGCGGAGATGGCGGAAAACAAAGAAATAACAAGCTATATTGCAGCTTTTGCAACAGTTAAAGGCGCGGTGCGCCTCGGACCTTTTGAGAAGAAAGAGGAGCTGACAATCCCTGTCATAAGCAGCCTGACGGTCGGATATTCGCTGGCGTTTCAGCTTGAAGGCTTTGACGGCGCGGGCAAGATGATTGTCAAAAGCCCGCTTTTGAGCGATATAACCTTTGGTGCTGCAGTTTCGGGCTGCGGCATTTATTCGCCCGAAGACGAAACGCCGTCGGGGCTTATCGGTGCGCATACCCACGAAAACATGCAGGTGCTCAACGGGCTTTCCGAAGCAAACGGAGTTCTTGTTTATAATGGCAGCGCCATCGGTGCAAAGAAAACAAAAACCGTTGAGCTGACCGTAAGTGAAGGAGAGGCGGAGGCATATGTCGGACACACTCTCAGCAACAGCGTTCACTTTATTGCGTTTGACGGCATTGCGCCCGGTGCGGAAATTATCAGCGTTGAAATCAAGGCAAATGTTAACGGATATGAGGATAAATGGGTGGATTTGAGAGATATGATATTGGCCTATCCGTATTTTCCCTATCTTGTGAGCATGCACAGAAGCTTTTTTCTGGAGGACTATGACGGGGTCTGCGTTGCCGTTGTATATTTCATCGAGGATATGACAAATGATTTTTACAGCTCAATAATGTCCTCGGGAATAACGGCGATGAGAGTGACTTATGCTGACGAAAGCGGTGAGGGCTGATGCAAACTGAAATCATCGTTTCGCTGATAACTCTTCTCGGCTCGGCGCTCGGCACCTTTGCGGGGATTGCAGTTAATTCGAAGCTGACGAATTATCGCATTGAGCAGCTTGAGCGTAAGGTGGACAAGCACAACAGCGTTATCGAAAGAACCGGCAAGCTTGAAGAGCGTGTCGGCGGAATAGATTACAGACTAAAAGAAATTGAAAGGAGCATTTCATGAAAATAAACTGGAAGCAGAAATTGACCAGCAGGAAATTCTGGGCGGCAATAGTCGGCTTTGTGACCCCGATTATGCTTGCCTTCGGCGTTTCGGACAGCATAACAACGCAGGTTGCCGCGATTATAACGGCGGGCGCAGCCGTTGTTTCGTATATCATCGGAGAGGGCTTCGTTGATGCCTGCGGAAAGGGGGAATAGCTCTGGCAAAAACAAGTGAAGGGCTTGTGAATTATGTCAAATATCAGCTCGGCAAGCCCTATTGGTACGGAACCTTCGGCAACAGGGCAACCTCGGGTTTGCTGGCGGATAAAAAGGAGCAGTATCCCGCGCATTATCAGCATCAGAGGATGGAAAAATACAGGTCTCAGATAGGGCAGAGGGTTCACGACTGCGTGGGATTGATAAAGGGCTATCTCTGGAGCGAATCGCCTGTTTCAACGCCGATTTACAAAGCATCACAGGATGTTTCGGCAAACACGATGCTCAAAAAATGCAGGGAAAGAGGCGGCATCGGCACGATGCCCGAAATACCGGGGCTTCTCGTTTTTAAAACGGGGCATGTGGGGGTTTATATAGGAGAAGGAAAGGTTATCGAGGCGCGCGGCTTCAATTACGGAGTTGTTGAAACCGAGCTTAAAGAGAGGGGCTGGACTTATTGGGGCAAATGCCCGTGGATTGAATACCCCGACGGCAAAAGATATTTCAAAACCTGCGCCGCCGACGAGGTTTCAATCGTTGACGCGCTCAAATCAATCGGCGAAAACAGCGGCTTTGCATACCGCAAAAAAATTGCAGAGGCAAACGGCATGGCGGGCTATGTCGGCACGGCAAAGGAAAACATAAAAATGCTTTCGCTTTTAAGGCGCGGGCTACTTGTTAAGCCGTTATTTTAAACGAATTATCTTAAGGGAATCTTAATAATTGATTTTGCAACAAATTTTGAAAAATTTACCACTTTTATTATAGAATCAGGATTATTGCTAGAGAGGAGTCTGAGGCAAGATGGGCGTAACCAAAAAGCTTTTATTTATTGTTTTTGTTTTTTCTTTATTGCTTTCTGTTTCTGCGTGCTCTGAAAAACAAAAGGAAATCAAAGATGAGATAAGCAACACTACTGTTGTTATCAGCACTAATATGGCTGCTGAATATCAAAAACAGCAAACTGAGAATGAAAAAGAAAATAACTATATTTCAAATTCAACTTCCGCAACAACACCGGTTTTTACAGCCGGAGCGCCTGATGTTGTAACTTCGCAGCATTCCACAGAAACAGAATATACAGAGAGCACAAAAATCACAACGCAGGTTGCGGTTCCGAATCAGGATACGGACAGAAAGCCGTTTGAAATTCCTACCCTTGCGGAAAGAACCGCATGGAATTTAAAGCTGACAGTTAAAGAAGCCCATGCAGGTGATAAAAAAATACAGGCTAATATCACAGATTATGACAATCAGGGCTTCACTTTGGATTTGTCGGATTTTGGATTGGAGCGTTATAACGGCTCGGAATGGGCAGATATCACGGATTCTTCGGTGCTTTCAGACGAGGTCAGCGTGCTTGCTCAGACAGACAGGAACGCTTCCGTTGATTTCAGAATCTTTGTTTCGCAAATCAGCAAGGAGCCGCTTGAAGAAGGAAAATACAAATTGAAAGGCAGCGTAAGCGGTTATCCGGTTTCTGCGGAATTTGAAGTTTTGCCTTAAGACACTTTTATATTGCAGACAGGCAGTTTCTCTGTTATAATTTAACAGGGCAATTGCCTGTTTTTTGTTTGGAGGTGGAGCATGGCAAAGTCATCAAACCAGAAAATGAAGCTGATTCATCTGATGAAAATCATGCTGGAGCGCACCGACGAGGAGCACGGTCTTTCCGTTGGCGAAATTGCGCAGGCACTTGGTGCGTGCGGAATCAAGGCGGAGAGAAAAAGCATCTATGACGATTTGGAGGCGCTCAGGGTTTTCGGCATGGATATTGTTAAAAATCAGGACGGCAGGCGCACGGACTACCGCGTTGTCAGCCGCGAATTTGAAATGCCGGAGCTGAAGCTGCTTGTGGATGCCGTTCAGTCGTCAAAATTCATAACGAGAAAGAAAAGCGCGGAGCTTATCAAAAAAATCGAGGGCTTTGCGAGCGTTCATGAGGCAAGCAGGCTTCACAGGCAGGTGTTTGTTGCAAACCGCATTAAAACGATGAACGAAAGCATCTATCTGACGGTTGACCAGATTCACGCCGCAATCAGCGAAAATAAAGAAATAACGTTTAAATATTTCGAATGGAATGCGAAAAAAGAAAAGGTTTTGCGCCATGACGGCGCGGAATACAGAGTCAGCCCCTGGGCTCTTACATGGGATGACGAAAACTATTATCTTATCGCTTACGACTCCCAAGCCGACAAAATCAAGCATTACAGAGTGGATAAAATGCTTCAAATTGCCGTTGCTGACAGCCCGCGCAGGGGTCAGGAGGTTTTTGAGGGCTTCGACATGGCAATCTATTCCAAAAAGACCTTCGGAATGTTCGGCGGCAGGGAGGAAACCGTTCGCCTCAGATGCAAAAACAGCATGGCGAATATCATAATCGACCGCTTCGGTCAGGATTCGATTCTTTCTGTTTGTGACAGCGAGCATTTTGAAATCAGCGTTAAGGTGGCGGTCAGTCCGCTGTTTCTTTCGTGGGTTATCAATTTCGGCGCGGATATAAAAATCCTCTCGCCGCAGAGCGTTGTTGATGAGCTTAAAAAGCTTGCCCTTTCCGCTCTGGAGCAATATTGATTATAAAAAAATTGCTGTACCGAAAAACGGACAGCATACTTTTGAAAAACCTTATTGCAAAACCGATAATTGTATGTTAAAGTTAAATTAATTAAATCCGAAAGGAGATTATATTATGATAAAAATCACATTTATGGGTGCGGGAAGCACCGTGTTCGCAAGAAACGTTCTCGGCGACTGCATGTGCACCCCTGCGCTTCGCGACGGTGTTATCGCTCTTTATGATATCGACGAAGAAAGACTTGAGGACAGTTATATTATCCTCAGCGCAATGAACAAAAACGTCAACGAAGGCAGAGCAAAGATTGAAAAATATTGCGGCGTTGAAAACAGAAAGGAAGCGCTCAGAGGCGCAACATTCGTTGTTAACGCAATTCAAGTCGGTCTTTATGACCCCTGCACAATCATTGACTTTGAAGTGCCCAAGAAATATGGCCTTCGCCAGACAATTGCCGACACTCTCGGCATCGGCGGCATCATGAGAGGTCTGCGCACAATTCCCGTTCTCAAGGATTTTGCAGACGACATGGAAGAGGTTTGCCCCAATGCATGGTTCCTCAACTACACAAACCCCATGGCAATCCTTTCGGGTTATATGCAGAGATACACAAAGATAAAGACAATCGGTCTATGCCATTCGGTTCAGAGCTGTTCAAGAGACCTTCTCAACAGACTCGGTATGGAAGACAAGCTTGAAGGAAGAAAAGAGCTTATCGCAGGCATCAAGCACATGGGCTGGCTGCTTGAAATTGAGGATAAAGACGGCAACGACCTCTATCCCGAAATCCGCAAGAGAGCCGTTGAGATGAACGACAGAGAAAAGCACAGCGACATGGTAAGATTCGAATATATCAGAAACTTCGGATATTACTGCACGGAATCCAGCGAACACAACGCCGAATACAACTGCTTCTATATTAAAGACAAGTATCCCGAGCTTATCGAGAGATATAACATCCCTCTTGACGAATATCCCCGCCGCTGCGTAAATCAGATTGCAGGCTGGAAGGCTGAGAAGGAAAGAATCCTCGACAACGGTCAGATTACTCACGAGCGTTCGGGCGAATATGCTTCATACATCATGGAAGCTATCGTAACCGGCAACCCCTATAAAATCGGCGGTAACGTTCTCAACACGGGTCTGATTGATAACCTTCCCGCAGATGCGTGCGTTGAGGTTCCCTGCCTCATCGACGGCAAGGGCATTCATCCCTGCCATGTCGGCAAGCTTCCCGTTCAGCTTGCGGCAATGAACCAGACAAACATCAACGCTCAGCTTCTCACAATTCAGGCAGCTGTTACAAAGAAACGCGAGGATATTTATATGGCGGCTATGCTTGAGCCTCACACCGCGGCAGAGCTTTCAATTGACGATATCAAGGCAATGGTTGACGAGCTTATCGAAGCCCACGGCGAATACATGAAGGATTATAAATAAAAAAGAGAACCGGCAGAGCGATCTGCCGGTTCTTTGTTTAATTAAGTTACATTTCGATGCTGAAACCGATAACGGTGTGAAGGTTCTTTGCGTTGAGGTTGATGCCTGCCATTGTGATAGCTGCATCAGCGATATCAACGTCAATATCATATTTCCAGCTGCCGTCAACAATCTTGCCTGTCTTTTCATCAACAACAACCTTGATTGTTGCGTTTTTGTATGTAAGCTTAACGGTTTCTCTGCCTTCTGAGATTGTTGCGCCGAGAGCGTCAAGAGCGCTGTCAAGGCCTTCGAGAGTGCCGATGCCTCTTGCAACGGGGCCGTCGGTCTTGCCGTTTGCTTCGGGTCCGTCAACTTGATCTTTGAGCTGGATAGCGATTGTTGTTTTGCCGTCCTTTGAAGTTGCCTGAGCCTTTGCAATGTCGCCCGCCTTGATTCTTGCAATGCTTTCATCTGAACCGGGAAGGTCTCTTTCCTTTGTGCCGCCCTGACCGTCAAGAACGCTTTCGATAATGGGCTGCAGGATGCCGAGAGCTGCGCCGATAAAGCCGTCGCCTGTGATATCAGCGGCAAGCCACATTTTCTTCGTGTCTGTTACTCTGCCTGTCTTTTTAACGGCAGCTTTGTAGAATTCAACGATTTCTGCTGTGTCTGTTGAGTTGAGGCCAGCGGAAGCGGCGGCTGTTGTTGCGGCAACGGTCGTTTCACCTGCAACGGTGGTTTCTTCAACTGCGGCTGTTGATTCTACTGCAGCAGCGGTTGAATCTTCGGCTGCGGGAACGGATTCGTCTTCGGCGGCAGCGGTTGTGTCATCGCTCATGCCTGCGAAGATATCTTCGGTTGTTGTGGTTGTTGATTCATCTTCAGTGTTTCCGCCGCATGCAACAAGTGCAAAGCACATTGCGAAGGCGAGAAGAACTGCAAGAAGCTTTTTCATGATTTTTCCTCCTGAAATTCAATTTTGTTTTGATGGTTTATCGCGGATATATTAAAGATAAACCATTAAGCAGAATTTGTCAAGAAAAAGAGATTGTTGGCACATATAAAAAAGCGTACCGCCGAAGCGGCACGCTTTGATGAGAATTGATTAATACTTAATGTTTGAGAATTCTGCCTTTGTAACAGCTGCACCGTTGCCGTTGATTGTAACAACTGCTTTGAGTGAAAGAACAGCATCAAAAGCATATGAATACTTGATGTTTGAAATCTTGCCGTCTGTAACAGTTACGGTAACCTTGATGTCCTTGTAGTTAACGGTTGTGTCGTTAACCTTGATAGCTGTTGTGAAGCCTGCGATACCGTCAACAACTTCTTCGTGTGTGATGAAGTCGTTTGTGAACTTTGAAATGGGAGTTGCGTTTGTCTTCTTGGGATTGGTAGCGTTTGCAAGAGTGAAGCTGTAAACGCCGTCTTTAGCTGAGAAGTTGCCGAGGTCAGCCTCTGTGAGCTTTGTTGCCTTAATCTGATAATCGCTCTTGAGGTCATCCTTGGGCATTGTGCCCTTCTTAACGCCGATGCCGAGGAAATCGCCGACAACTGTGTCAAGGCTGGAGTTTTCGTCAATAGCTTTGATGATGCCGTTAAGGATATCGGTTGCGCCGCCAACGTCGATGGGGCTTGTGTATGAGCAGTTTCTGTTGTAGTTGTATGAACCCTTTGCAGCCTTAGCTGTTTCTGCGTTAAGGAAAGCAACGAATTCAGCCTTTGTCATGTCAGCTGCGGGAGCTGCTGCTGTTGTGTCATCAGCAACTGCTGCTGTTGTGTCTTCAACGACTGCTGCTGTTGTGTCCTCAACGACTGCTGCTGTTGTGTCTTCAACGACTGCTGCTGTTGTGTCTTCAACTGCTGCTGTTGTGGTTGTGGTGTCTTCTGTGTTGTCGCCGCAAGCTGCAAATGCGAAGAGCATTGAAGCTGCGAGGAGAATTGCGAGAAGTTTTTTCATGATTCTTCCTCCTGAAAATATGTTGTTTTAAAATATATGCGCTTGTCAAACAAAGCCGCACATTTCTTATTATAAAAATACCTCATTAAAGTGCTTTTGTCAAGTGTGAATAATAAAATTGGATATTAAAAAAGCGGACAAAAAGGCGCGAATGTTTACATATTATTAATATTTATTAGTGACAGATTTAAAAATTTGTGATATAATACTTTAAATATATAATGGAGGAATATGCGATATGGCGGTCAAGCGGTTTGTTTCATGGAATGTTAACGGGATAAGAGCATGCCTTAACAAGGATTTTTATGAGAGCTTCAACGCGCTTGATGCGGATATTCTCTGCTTGCAGGAAACGAAGATGCAGGCGGGTCAGGCAGAGCTTGAGCTGCCGGGTTATCATCAATATTGGAACTATGCTGAGAAGAAGGGCTATTCAGGCACGGCGGTTTTCACCCGCGAAGTGCCTCTTTCGGTTTCATACGGGCTTGGAATTCCCGAGCATGACACCGAGGGCAGGGTTATTACCCTTGAATTTGATAATTATTATTTTATAACCGTTTATGTTCCCAACTCGCGCGACGGGCTTGTGCGCCTTGATTACCGCATGGAGTGGGAGGATGCTTTCAGAAGCTATATTTTGCAGCTTGACAAGAAAAAGCCCGTTATTTTCTGCGGCGATTTAAATGTTGCCCACAAAGAAATTGACCTTAAGAACCCCAAAAGCAACCGCAGAAATCCCGGTTTTACCGATGAGGAAAGAGGAAAGTTCGGCGAAATGCTTGAGAGCGGTTTTGTTGATACCTTCAGATATTTTTATCCCGAGCTTGAGGGAGCATACAGCTGGTGGTCCTACCGTTTTTCGGCAAGGGCAAAGAATGCAGGATGGAGAATCGACTATTTTATAGTTTCCGAAAGATTGAAAGAGAGCTTAAAAGACGCAAAAATCCACAATCAGATTTTCGGCTCCGACCATTGCCCGGTTGAATTGGAAATCGAATTATAATATATTCGTAGGGGTCGATGCCTACACAGGAGGGAGAAAAAATGAATTCAAAAACAATGAAAATCCTTGCAATCATTCTTGCAGTAACAACCGTTATCTCGGGCGTTGCGTTTTTTGTTTCAAGAGATAAAGAAGGCTCAGCGGGTCTTGTTAATAACATGCCTGTTGCCTATTCCTATGACAACAGCGAATATACTCTGAGTGCCGCCCTTTCTGTTAAGGGCGCAAACGGCGAAATTTATCTGCCGACGGATTTTGAAAATGTATATTATACTGCCGACCTTAACGGTTCAGTAAAATTCTTTGAATATGCCGGCGGTCAGATGGCTGCAAGTGCTCTGCCCGTTAAGCAGGTTAAGGCAACTCTTGCCGCAACATACGAGAAAATCCCCGTAACGGTCAATTATATCGAAAAAGACGGCAAAGCCTGCGGCTACGGCGTTTTCACCTCCGACATGAGCGCCGATGTTGATGTTTATGCCTATGCTTTTGTTAAGCTCACGGCAAAGCCCGCGGGCTATGGCGAAGGATATCTGCTTCTTGCGGATTTTGACAAGGATAATTTCTATAAGGCAGATAAGCTTTATTCCGAAATCTATAATTTTGACCTTGCAAGCGGCAAAACCTCAACATATGTTTCAAACAACACCCGCCTTATCGATAAAAACGGCTCTTTCCGTCAGGACTGGACTTTGCTGACTGAGGAGTTTGTTGCAAATCTCGGCAGCGCAAAATATTTTCTTTCATCAAGATATTATAACGAGGATGACAAGGGCAGAAGAGCGGATATCATGGAGCTTTCCAATGCTTACCGCCCGAAAATCGTTGTTGAAGATATTCTCGGCTTGTGGTTTGTCAACGATGCCAACGGCATGCATTATCTGAAAAAGAATGACGGCGGTTTCGCAAACATTCTCAATAACGGCACTGAGCAGGTGCTCACTCAGTTTGAGGGTGATTATTTTGCTCAGTATATGCAATGCGGCAAATATCTGATAAACAAAAAGAGCCTTGAAATGACCGACCTTATGACCGGCGCAGTTCAGACTCTTAAGGATATTGACATTACTCTTGCGGATTCTTTCTCCGTCAGCCCTGACGGCAAAAAGGCTGTTTTTGCGGTTAACGGAGAGGCAAACTCAAACGGAGCGGTTGTGCAGACCTTGATTTACTGCACGGCAGACGGCTCTGCCGAGCCTGTTGTTTATACCGAGCCCATGCTCTTTGCCGAAAGCGGCAGCTTTGTCTGGCTTGATAGTTCAAGCGTTATGAGCGTAAGAGCGCTTGACGGCACGGGCGCAGCGGCAGGAAGCGTTGTTTATACGTTTTAATTTGTAATGTAGGGGTCGATGCCTACATCGACCCTTTTGCAAAAAAACGGCGGAGGTTAAGAATCCCTCCACCGCAAGCGGTCCCCCTCCCTTAAAAGGGAGGCGTTTCACGCCATACAATTATGATTATACATTTTCCTCACGGAAATCAACTGTCAGCTCTTCCTTTGCGGGCTTGAGCTGGGTATATTTTACTCCCGCGGCGTCAAACATTCTTTTTGAGGCTCTTGTGCCGGGAGTGTCGGCATATTTGTCGGAAAGATAGAAAACTTCTTTTATTCCGCACTGAATGATTGCCTTTGCGCATTCGTTGCAGGGGAAAAGGGCAACATAAATTTTGCATCCCTCAAGGCTTGAGCCGCCGTTGTTAAGGATTGCGTTGAGCTCGGCGTGGCAGACATAGGGATATTTTGTGTCGTATGTTTCGCCTGCGCGCTCCCAGGGGAATTCATCGTCGTTGCAGCCTCTGGGGAAGCCGTTATAGCCGACGGACATAATCTTATTATGGTTGTTGACTATGCATGCGCCGACCTGTGTGTTGGGGTCCTTGCTGCGGTAAGAGGAAAGAATGGCGATACCCATGAAATATTCGTCCCACGAAATATAATCTTCTCTTTTCGGCATGTCAGATATTCTCCTTATTTTTAATCTACGAAAATTCTAACATATAAAATTAAATTTTACAATAGAAAAAAACAATTCCGAATTACGCATTACGAATTAAACAGAGGTGTATTATGGGTCTTTTAAAGAAAATCTTTGGCGACTATTCTCAGAAAGAGGTTAAGCGAATCCGCCCGCTTTGCAACAAGGTTCTCGACCTTGAGGAGGAGTTTTCAAAGCTTAGCGATGAGCAGCTTCAGGCAAAAACCCCCGAATTCAAGCAGCGTCTTGCAAACGGCGAAACCCTTGACGATATTCTTCCCGAGGCTTTTGCTGCCTGCCGCGAGGCTGCGTGGCGCGTTGTCGGCATGAAGCATTTCCCCGTTCAGATTATCGGCGGCATCATCCTGCATCAGGGCAGAATCGCCGAAATGAGAACGGGTGAAGGCAAAACGCTTGTTGCAACTCTCCCTGCTTATCTTAACGCTCTTTCGGGCGAAGGCGTTCATATCGTTACCGTAAACGACTATCTTGCCCGCCGCGACAGCGAGTGGATGGGCAAAATCTACCGTTTCATGGGTCTTTCCGTCGGTCTTATCATCCATGAAAAAGAGAATCCCGAGAGAAAAGAAGCCTATGCCGCCGATATTACTTACGGCACAAACAATGAAATGGGCTTCGACTATCTTCGTGACAACATGGTTGTTTATAAGGAGCACAAGGTTCAGAGAGGTCATAGCTTTGCCATCGTTGACGAGGTTGACTCCATTCTTATTGACGAGGCGAGAACTCCGCTCATTATTTCGGGCAGAGGTGAAAAATCCACAGACCTTTATAAGATGGCAAACCGTTTTGCTCTTTCCCTTAAGTGCACAAGAATCAAGGAAGTGCAGTCCAAGGAAGAGGTTGACGACCTTGTTGACGAAACCTGCGATTACGTTGTTGACGAAAAGGCAAAGACTGCAACCCTCACAAAGAGCGGCGTTGCAAAGGCAGAGGCTTTCTTCAATCTCGAAAACCTCATGGATGCCGAAAACATGACCATTCAGCACCATATCAACCAGGCAATCAAGGCAAACGGCGTTATGAAGCGCGACGTTGACTATGTTGTTAAGGATAATCAGGTGCTTATCGTTGATGAATTCACGGGCAGAATCATGATGGGCAGACGCTATAACGAGGGTCTGCATCAGGCAATCGAAGCAAAGGAAAACGTAAATGTTGAGCATGAAAGCAAAACTCTTGCAACGATTACCTTCCAGAACTATTTCCGCCTTTATAAAAAGCTTTCGGGCATGACGGGTACGGCAATGACCGAAGAAACCGAATTCAATCAGATTTATAATCTTGACGTTATCGAAATCCCCACCAACAAGCCCATGATAAGAAAGGATATGCCCGACGTGGTCTATAAGACCGAGCAGGCAAAGTATCTTGCGGTTATTCAGACCATTGAGGAATGCCACGCAAAGGGTCAGCCCGTTCTTGTGGGCACGGTTTCGATTGAAAAATCGGAGCTTCTGAGCGCGCTCCTCAAAAGAAGAGGAATAAAGCATGAGGTGCTCAACGCAAAGCATCACGAAAAAGAAGCCGAAATTGTTGCTCAGGCGGGTAAAGAAAATGCCGTAACCA
The DNA here is from genome assembly GCA_045591425.1 of Acutalibacteraceae bacterium. Taxonomy (GTDB): domain Bacteria; phylum Bacillota; class Clostridia; order Oscillospirales; family Acutalibacteraceae; genus CAG-177. The sequence continues at coordinate 19,929 of JAZNSX010000085.1, forward strand.
TCGCCACCAACATGGCAGGCCGCGGTACGGATATCAAGCTCGGAGGCAACTCCGAATATCTTGCAAAATCCGAGCTTCGCAGAAAGGGCTATTCGGAGGAGCTTATTGCCGAGGCAACGGGCTTTGCCGAAACGGATAACGAAGAAATCCTTCAGGCAAGGGCGGAATATTCAGCTCTTGAAAAGAAATATGACGATGAAATCGAGCCGGAGGCACAGAGAGTCCGCGAGGCGGGCGGTCTGTTCATTATCGGCACGGAGCGTCACGAATCCAGACGTATCGATAACCAGCTCAGAGGCCGCGCAGGCCGTCAGGGCGACCCCGGTGCAAGCCGTTTCTTCCTTTCGCTGGATGATGACCTTATGCGTCTTTTCGGCGGCGAGAGAATCACAACAATCATGAACACTCTCAAGACCCCCGAGGATATGCCCATTGAGGCAAAGATGATAACCAACACCATCGAGAGCGCACAGAAGAAGATTGAGGGCAGAAACTTTGCCATCAGAAAGAGCGTTCTTCAGTATGACGATGTTATGAACCGCCAGAGAGAGCTTATTTATAAGCAGCGCAATCAGGTGCTTGACGGCGAGGAATTGAAGCCCGTTATCATGCGCATGATTGAGGGCAGCATTAACGAAGCCGTTGACTTCTTCTGTTCCGACAGCATTTCAAAGAGCGACTGGAACATTGACGGTCTGAGAGATAAGTTCAAGGGCTGGCTGACCAAGGAAGATGATTTCACCGACGGCTTTGACAAGGAAGATGCCCGCGAGCTGCTGCTTGACAGAGCTCACAAGAGCTATGAAGCAAGGGAAGAGCTTTTCGGCATCGGCGAAAACGGCGAACCCATTATGCGCGAACTCGAAAAGCAGATTCTTCTTCGCAACGTTGACAGACAGTGGATGGACCATATCGACGCCATGGATCAGCTCCGCCGAGGTATCGGACTGCGCGCATACGGCCAGACCGACCCCGTTGTTGCTTACAGAAACGTCGGTTCAGAAATGTTTGACGGCATGACCGAGGCAATCCGCGAGGATACCGCAAGACAGATTCTGACCGTTATGATTAAGAGCCAGGAAGAAACCAAGCGCGAGCAGACTGCGAAAATCACCGCAACAAGCGGCGCAGCCGACGGCACCGACAAAAAGCAGCCCGTCAGAAAGAAAGAAAAGGCACGCCCCAACGATCCCTGCCCCTGCGGCAGCGGAAAGAAATATAAGAACTGCTGCGGCGATGTAAGAAAATCATAAAATTCAAGGGAACGCTCAACCGAGCGTTCCCTTTTTCATGCGCCGTATTTTCTTATTTCTCCGCAGGCAATCATTTCGCCCGAATCACCCGACGGCTGGGTTGTGAAATCGTCGCGGCGGCGGTGAATAACAATGTTTTTGCCGATTATTTCGCAAACCTGAAAGCGTTCGGCGAGCAGGGCGCACCAGGCATCCGAGCCGTCAACAAAAAGGGGAGGCAGGTCGCCTGCGTGGTGAGGATGCGCCGTGTTGCCGGGGTTATAGTGCTTGCCGGTTGCGGGGTCATGAATATGCATTCCGAGAACGTTGCCCTGACCGATTTCGGCAGGTATTCCGCCCACCGAAACCACAACAAAGACCCCCGCCTGTGTCTGATAGAGCATAAGAGTTCCGCAAACGGTCGGAAAATCCTCTGTTCCGCAAATCTGAGCCGATGCGCTCGGGCATGAGCGCGAAAGATAATCCAGAATCCGCCTTGAACGGCTGTGATAAGTATACATAATAACGCCCTTTCGTGAAAATTACATTATATTATATGCAGAAAAGCCAAGCATGATAAAATAAGTATTTCCGATAAAGGCAGGATTATTTGATGAAAAACCGCCTTTGCATATGCAAAAGCGGTTAATTTTTTGTTAGCTTATTCTGTTATTCTGTGACCGTCTTTGAACTTAACCTTGCCGAGGAAGGGGATTTTGAGGAAGCCGTCAAATTCGTCGCCGTCGAAAGTGATTGTTAACTCAACATCCTTGCCGGGCAGCAGACTTGTCTGTGCAACGGCGTTGATTGTGTCGACGTCTTCTTCAACCTTTTTAATATTGATATCGGGAATCTGAATTCCGGGGATATCAAGCTCAAAACCGTAGCTTCCGTTATCATCAAAAACATTAATTTTTACTTCGCCGGAGAAAAACATTGTGTTAACATTACATGCCCATTTGCCTAATCCGATCATAATAATCTCCTTTCACCTTTGTAGGTTGTGGTTATATATTAGCATATTTTTTTCGGATTTACAAGATTTTTTTGCGTCAAACCGCTGAACAGGCGGAACGGTTTTAAAGAATTTTTCAAAAAATTGTGGATAAGCCACAGGGAAACCACATTATATTGTGGTATTAATTATATATTATATATACATTTTATATATGTGCTTTTGCAGCGCGGTTCAGTTTATCGCAGTAAAGCGCCGAAACCCTTGATATGCTTGGGTTTCGGGCTCTGAAAAAAATGAAAAAAATATAAAAAAAGTGTTGACAACGGTATATCGTTGTGTTATTATGTGTAGGCACGGATTCTGACAAAGGGGCAAGTATGCCCGCAAATGAATCCTTGCAGATATGCGTTGATGCAGGAGGTGGCCGCTCTTCGAAGCGGGAAATTTCTGCGGAGTATGTCCGATTTTAAACCGGGCGAATTGTGTCCTTGCGAAAGGTTTGCCGTTCCCGGGCAGCCTTGTTGCGGGATACCTATGTGCAAATGAGCGAAAGCTTTCCCGGAAATATGTTTTTCCGGTTTTTAAATCGGACGGGTTGAAACACCCGGGTCGGTTTTCACGAATTTGCAATTTGCAGCCCGCCAAATTTTAAGGAGGCGTTCCAAAATGGCAGTAAAGGGAAAAATCAGAATCAGACTCAAGGGCTACGACCACAGCCTTGTTGACAAGGCAGCGGAAAAGATTGTTGAAACAGCTAAGAGAACAGGCGCTCAGGTTTCGGGTCCCGTTCCCCTTCCCACAGAGAAGGAAGTTGTTACAATCCTTCGTGCTGTTCACAAGTATAAGGACAGCAGAGAGCAGTTTGAGCAGAGAACACACAAAAGGCTTATCGACATTATCAGACCCTCAGCTAAAACAGTTGAAGCTCTGACAGGTCTTGAGCTTCCCGCAGGCGTTGAAATCGAAATCAAACTTTAATTTCAACAAATGCAGGTCATGTTGGTCGGAAAACGATCAACCAATAACCTAACAGGAGGAAAGCAATATGCAGAAAGC